>JAYWHR010000066.1:0-28486 GCA_043777675.1 Comamonadaceae bacterium
CGCCAGGAGTTGATTGAACTACGCCGCAAACTGCGCCAGGTTCAGATGGAGCGCGACATATTGGCAAAGGCTACGGCCTGGTTTGCCAACAACGGCGACAAGACGTTTACCCCGTCTACGCGCTGATTGCCGCAAACCAGGCCGAACTACCCGTGCGTACGATGTGCAAGACCCTTAAGGTATCGGCCAGCGGTTTTTATGACTGGCTAGAGCGCCCGATGTGTCAACGTCAACAGGCCAATATCGCGCTGACGGCACAGATTCGTCAAGCGTTTGTTGCCAGTGACGAGACTTACGGCATGCCGCGCATCCGCGCTGAGCTACAGGACGTGGGCGTTATGGCCAGCCGCAAACGCATTGCCCGCCTGATGCGTCAGGCACAGATACGCGGCGTTAGCAGGCGCCGCAGCTACTGCGTCACAACCGAACGCGATGTACGCCATCGTGCAGCCCCAGACTTGGTGAATCGGGAGTTTGTAGCGACGGATATCAATCAGTTGTGGGTGGCTGATATGACCTATATCCCGACCTGGACAGGGTTCTTGTACTTGTCCATGGTCATCGATGTGTACAGCCGCAAGGTGGTGGGCTGGGCATTTGGTGAGCGCATGACGTCGGATCTAGTGATTCTGGCGCTGAACATGGCGCTGATGACCCGAAGGCCTAAGTCGGTGATTCACCACTCTGATCAAGGTAGTCAATACACCAGCATTGCCTTTGGCAATCGGTGCGAAGAAATGGGTGTACAGCCTTCGATGGGGTCGGTGGGCGATGCTTATGACAACGCCATGGCCGAGAGTTTCTTTGCAAGCCTGGAGTGCGAGCTGATTGCCAGGCGCAGTTGGAAGACAAAGACTGAGGCACGTCTTGCGGTCTTTACCTGGATTGAGAGTTGGTACAACCCGCGAAGACGCCATTCAGGATTGAATTACCAGTCGCCAAATAACTTTGAAAGGAAACATCAAGAAAAAATAATCAGCACAGAAACTCAGATAATTCAACAGCTTCAATGAAGAAGCTCAAACTGTCCGTGGAAACGGGGCAAGTCCAAGCCGCCGAGCGCATAGATAAGCAAGCGCGGCCAGCGACGCGATGAACGGGATGTTGTTATAGGCGTGTCCATGCTTGCATTGTGGCGGCAGAGCAAGCACTTTTAAAACGGTAGAAACGAGAAAGCCCGGAGGAATCAGGTCTGAAACCATTGATTCCTACCGGGCCCGATGGCTCAGCAAAGCTGCATGCCACCCTTGAGATGCTGAGCGCAGAGCTTGATGTCTGGTCAGCGTGCTAGCAAGGAATTGCTAGCAGGGAGGTGTCAGAACAAATCTGACACTTTCAACTCTACGCTGACTCAACAGAGCCAGCAAGTGAAATTTTTCAATCGCACAAGCACTCTGTATGGCTCTAGGCTATGAGCAATAAGTTGCAAAAAAGATTGCATCTACAAAACCGATGGCTCTTAAAAAGAGCTTCAAAATAAAAATGCAACAAAAAAGCCAGCAAAGCTGGCTATGATTGATTCAATTTGGTGCCCAGAAGAGGACTCGAACCTCCACGATGTTACTCGCTAGTACCTGAAACTAGTGCGTCTACCAATTCCGCCATCTGGGCTAATTTCAACAACTAAGGATTGTATATCAAAGCAAACCCGCACATGACGGCGAGCACCAGCGGCTCAGCATCCGTCTCAGAAGAAATTGAAGGCACTGTGCAGGGCCACCGCGATGGCCACGGATTTGTGCAACGCGATGACGGCGAAGGAGATATTTATATTTCTCCCGCAGAAATGCGAGCCGTGCTTCACAAAGATCATGTCAAGGTGCGCGTGGTGCGGCAAGATCGTCGTGGCCGGCCTGAAGGCCGCGTTACAGAGATTCTTGATCGTCCAAAAGGTCCCATCATTGGTCGCTTGCTACAGGAAGGCGGTGTGTGGCTCGTAGCGCCAGAAGATAAACGCTACGGGCAAGATGTGCTCATTCCCAAGAGCGGCACCGGCAATGCAAAAACGGGGCAAGTGGTGGTGGTGCAACTCACTGAGCTGCCTTCTCTGCATGGCCAGCCGGTAGGCCGCGTTACAGAAGTATTGGGCGAGATGGATGATCCAGGGATGGAAATTGAGATTGCCGTGCGCAAATACAGCGTGCCGCATATCTTCTCGGATGCCACGCTCGATGAGGCACGCAAGCTGCCTGACAAGGTTCGCGCCGCAGACAAAAAAGGGCGTGTTGATCTCACTGATGTGCCGCTGGTAACCATTGATGGCGAAGATGCGCGGGATTTTGATGATGCCGTGTTTTGCGAGCCGGCTAAGGTGGGGCGCGGCAAAGGATGGCGGCTTTTGGTTGCGATTGCTGATGTATCCAACTATGTGCAAACCGGCTCGCCGATTGACATCGATGCCTATGAGCGAGCCACCAGCGTGTATTTCCCGCGCCGCGTGATTCCAATGTTGCCTGAGAAATTGTCCAATGGGCTGTGCTCCCTCAATCCGAGCGTAGAGCGCCTGTGCATGGTTTGCGACATGCTGGTCACAGCCCAGGGCGATGTACACGCGTATCAGTTTTATCCGGCGGTGATGTTCAGCCACGCACGGTTTACGTATACCGAAGTGGCTGCGATTTTGGCCAACACCAATGGCACAGAAGCAAAGAAGCGAAAGCAAAGCGGCTTCGATAGCGTGCCGCATTTGATGAATTTATCAGACGTGTATCGTGCTTTGCTAGGCTCGCGAGGCAAACGCGGCGCGATTGATTTAGAGACCGTGGAGACACAAATCGTCTGTGATGAATCGGGCCGCATCGAGAAAATCGTGCCGCGTACGCGCAATGAAGCTCATAAGCTGATTGAAGAAGCCATGCTGGCTGCCAACGGCTGCTCGGCAGACTTTATCTTGGGCGCAAAGAAGGCGGGCCTCTTTCGCGTTCACGAGGGCCCGACAGCCGAGAAAAAAGAAGTGCTGCGGCAATACCTGCGCGGTATGGGCATCAATGCAAGCTTGAGCGACGATCCCACGCCGGCTGAGTTTCAGGCTATATCTGTGGCCACCAAAGATCGCCCAGAAGCGACGCAAATTCACACCATGCTGCTGCGCTCTATGAGCCAAGCCATCTACACGCCATTCAACAGCGGCCACTTCGGTTTGGCTTACGAGGCCTACACGCATTTCACCTCGCCAATTCGCCGCTACCCTGATCTGCTCGTGCATCGCGTGATCAAATCCATTTTGGCGAAAACGACTTACAAGTTGCCCGCCCTACCCCCACCCGGCGAAGCCGTGGAGCAATTTAAAAAGCGGTTAGCGTCTCGCAAAAAGAAAACCACTGATTTTGAAAAGCGCAGCGGCAAGGAAGCCAAAGAGCCAACCAACAAAAAAACCAGCGCGGAGCAAACCGCATGGGAAGCTGCTGGCCTGCATTGCAGCGCCAACGAGCGCCGCGCAGATGAAGCCAGCAAAGACGTCGAAGCTTGGCTCAAATGCAAATACATGAAGGAGCATTTGGGCGAGGAATACGCAGGAACAGTGACTGCCGCCACGAGCTTCGGATTGTTCGTGACGCTGGATGCGATGTACGTTGAAGGCTTGGTACACATCACCGAGTTGGGCGGCGAATATTTCCGCTTCGACGAGGTGCGCCAAGAGCTCAGGGGCGAGCGCACGGGCATCCGCTATGCGCTGGGCTCAAGAGTCCGCGTGCAGGTCGGCCGCGTTGATCTCGATGGCCGAAAAATCGATTTCCGCTTAGTTCGCGAAGGCGAAGTCGTGCGGGTTGGCGGCAGCCCAGCGCAAGGCGGCCAGCCTGCGATCCCCGGTGCCTATGTGCGCATAGATGCAGACGACCGAGCCACAGGCCGGCCTGCCAAAAAGGGGAGCAAAGCAACCGCAAAGACCAGCAAACGCTCAGCAGCGGAGCGCACCCAGCGCAATTTATCGCCGATTGCATCGCTGAAGGCTGCGGTGAAGAAGGCGGCCAAGAAAGGTGCGAAGCGGGCGCGGCGCTGATTCAGCGCGTGAAACGGTAGTGGTACATCTGCTTGACTTGTCGGTGAGCCCGCACATTGACAACTGTGCCGTGGCATTCGTCGAGATCGGCGTTGAAGATGGCCACGCCTGAAAGCGCAAAGCCGATCATTCCCATCGGCACCCAGCTTGGCCCAGCTGGGACGGCGGGCTCAGCTGGCAAGCGCAGCAGGATGGTTTGCTCTTGAATCCTGTTGGGGTTGCGGTCATATTCAAACGCTTTTGCGCTCTGGCAAATTGGGAACTGGCCAGTGGCATGAGTTGGCAAATTGTTGTCTTGTACGATGCGTTTGGCCAGTCGCTGGGTGATCAATCATCATATGCTATGAATATAATAGCTGCTCACGCAGTAACTATGCCGGCGAACGCCCTATATTGTCATTAAAATCGCAGAACAAATTGCTACTGACGTCTACTTGACCTTCTCTTTACTAACATGGCCCAACGCAAACGCGCCACCCGCTCCACTGCCCTGCCAAAGCCGAAGAGCAAGACGCTGAGCGTGGCAGTGGCCGTGCCCAAGCCGCGGAATGCTGTATTGCAAGCGGCTGCACTTGGCCAAGTCAAAATGGGCACAGCAAAGCATGAGAAATCCAAAGGCGCGCTGCGGCGGGCTGAGAAGATGGATTTGCTCAAAACCACCAAAACGCCAGCTGATCAGTGAAAAAACTTCCCCGCTAAACTGTTGCTATGTCCACCGTCTTTAATTTCACTTTCGTGCCTTGGTTTCGCTCTGTGGCTCCCTATATCCATCTGCATCGGGGCAAAACCTTTGTGGTGGCGGTGTGTGGGGAGGCTATTGCGGCGGGCAAATTGAGCCTCATTGCGCAAGATTTGGCGCTGATTCAGAGCATGGGCGTGAAGATCGTGCTCGTGCATGGCTTTCGCCCGCAGGTCAACGAGCAGCTCGCAGCGAAAGGGCATGCGCCGCAATATTCTCACGGTATGCGGATTACCGATGGCATTGCGCTGGATTGCGCGCAAGAAGCCGCTGGGCAATTGCGTTTTGAGATTGAGGCGGCATTCAGCCAAGGCCTGCCGAACACGCCGATGGCGGGCTCAACGGTGCGGGTGATCTCGGGCAACTTTATTACGGCGCGGCCTGTGGGCATCATCGATGGCGTGGACTTTATGCACAGCGGCTTGGTGCGCAAAGTAGATACGCTAGGCATCCAAAAAGCCCTGCAGATGGATGCGTTGGTGTTGCTTTCTCCTTTTGGCTACTCGCCAACGGGAGAAGCTTTTAATCTCACGATGGAAGAAGTGGCCACGTCAGTCGCAACGGCTTTGCAAGCCGATAAGCTGATTTTCTTGACAGAAATTCCTGGCATTGCTACAGACCCTGCTCTGCCTGTGAGCGAAGAAAACCCCATTGACACTGAGCTGCCTCTGGCGGCTGCTGAGAAGGTGTTGGCGGCTTTGCCCAATGCTCTGCAGCCCACTGATACAGCGTTTTATTTGCAGCATTGCGTGCGCGCCTGCAAGGCCGGCGTTGAGCGCAGCCATATCTTGCCTTTTGCGATGGACGGCTCGCTGTTGCTGGAGATTTATGTTCACGACGGCGTAGGCACGATGGTGATTGACGAAAAACTTGAGAGCCTGCGTGAAGCCACCAGCGATGATGTAGGCGGTATTTTGCAGCTGATCGAGCCGTTTGAAAAAGACGGCACGCTCGTGAAACGTGATCGCACCGAGATTGAGCGCGATGTAGGCAACTACAGCATCATCGAGCACGATGGCGTGATCTTCGGCTGCGCTGCGCTGTATGCCTACCCCGAGGCGAAAACAGCAGAGATGGCTGCTCTCACTGTGAGCCCGCAGGTGCAAGGCCAGGGCGATGGCGATAAGTTACTCAAACGTGTCGAGCAACGTGCCAAGGCGCAAGGCTTGGAGAGCATTTTCGTGCTCACCACGCGCACCATGCATTGGTTCATCAAACGCGGCTTTGTGCAGGTCGAACCCGAGCAACTGCCCGAAGCGCGCAAACGCAAATACAACTGGGATCGCAAAAGCCAAGTGCTGTTTAAGAAATTGAGCTGATTTTTTAGCGTTTTGAGCAGCGTGTGTCTTTCATCAGCGCAGTGCGCAATCGAGCCGAAGATACGCTGCGAGATGCTCGGGTTTCACGTCATAGGTTCGAAGCTCATAGACCATAGAGCCTTTTCTACAGATAAAAAGAGGCGCTAGCCGGCATCAATACTGCGCGACTAGCTATTAAATAGATAGCAGATTATTTGCCCTGCAATGCCGCCACCACATGCTGAGCGACAAGTGCGCTCGATGCTGGGTTTTGCCCGGTGATCAAATGGCCATCGCGCACAGCATATGCGCCCCACATCGGGCCATGCTCAAAGATGCCGCCGAGCTCACGCAGCTTGCTCTCCAGATGAAAGGGCACGACATCCATCAGGCCAGCGGCGGTTTCCTCTTCGTTCGTGAAGGCGTTGAGCTTTTTACCAAAGACGATGCTTTTGCCATCTGGGCGCATGGCTTGCACCAACCCGGCAGGGCCGTGGCAGACCGAGGCTGTTGGCTTGCCTGCATTGAATGTGTCAGAGACGAGGCGTGCGGTGTGCAGGTCAGTGGCGGTATCCCACATCGTGCCGTGACCGCCGGGCAGGAAAACGGCACTGAAGTCTTCTGCTTTCATAGAAGCTGTGGTGTGTGTGGCTTTGAATTTCTCCATGGCATTCGCATCTTGCAAAAAGCGCTTCACGGAGCCCTCGTTGGCTTCCACAGGCTCCTTCACAGAGCCTTGCGCAAATGGCGGCAGGCCGCCCAGCGGCGAGGCCAGCGTCACTTGCATGCCCGCATCGATCAGCGCGTAGTAAGGGGTGGTCAGCTCTTCGGCCCAAATGCCGGTGGGCTTGCCAGAGTTGCCCAACTGGGCGTGGGAGGTCAGGATCATAAGGATCGGTTTCATGGTGCTTCCTTTCGATAAAGCGGTGAATGAAGGCTTTAGTTTATTGATGCACAAATAAAAGATAAATATGAATTATCTTGAATTTGTAATTACGTGATGTAATCAATAGCAATGAGTATTCGAGTATCAAAACAGGTTCAATAAACAATGGACATCCAAGCCACGCAACTGAGCACCATCGCGCTGTTTTGCAAAGCCGCCGAACTTGGCAGCTTCACTCAAGCGGCAAGCGCTCTTGGCGTCACGCCAGCCGCTGTCAGCCGAGGCGTGGGGCGGCTAGAAGAGCGATTGGGCAGCAAACTTTTTCGCCGCACCACGCGCAGCATGCAACTCACCGACGATGGCCGCCTGTATTTTGAGCAATGCCGCGCGGCTTTGGCGCAAATTGATGATGCAGAGCTTGCGATTACTGGTCAACAGCGAGAGCCACGCGGCCTGCTTCGCATCAGCGTGCCGAGCACCTATGCGCATTACCGGCTGCTGCCACGCCTGCCAGCTTTTCGTGAGCAGTATCCGCACATCGAGCTAGAGATCAATATTTCCAACCGCAACATTGATTTTGTGGAAGAAGGCTACGACATCGCCATTCGCTTGGGCGAACCGCCAGATTCTCGCCTTGTGGCACGCAAGCTCGAAGATGCACGCGTGGGCGTGTACGCCAGCCCGTCATACATTCAGCGCTGCGGCAGGCCAGCTGATTTGCTTGAATTGAAAGGGGCGGCACACACCAGTCTGCCTTTCTTGTTACCCAGCACCGGGCGCACGCTGCCCTGGCTATTCATGGCCGAAGGCGAGCCGATGGAAATCAGCGTAAAAAGCTCAGTGCGCTTGAGCGAAGACCCGTTGGGCGCCATCAGCTTGGCACGAAACGGCATGGGGCTGGTGCAAAGCTTCGACTGGATTGCGCGAGCGCACGACAAGGAGTTGGTCGAGGTTTTGGAGAATTTCAACGGACGCACTCGACCATTTTTCATTTTGTATCCACAAAACCGCTTGTTGTCTGCTCGTGTGCGGGTGTTGGTTGATTTTTTGTTGGCCTAGTGCGATTGATTTATAGTCAATGAATATTTTGAAAGATCGTTTTTATGACACGCATGGTTAATTGCATCAAACTGGGTATCGAATCTGAAGGCTTGGCACTGCCCACCTATCCCGGCGAGCTGGGCAAGCGCATTTATGAGCAAGTGAGCAAGCAGGCTTGGGCTGATTGGCTCAAACACCAAACCATGCTCGTGAATGAAAACCGCTTGAACTTGGCGGATGCGCGTGCGCGGCAATATCTGGCGCGGCAGATGGAAAATCACTTTTTTGGTGGCGGCGCGGATGCGGCGGCCGGCTATGTGCCGCCTACGCCTTAAAAGCAGTTTGATCTGATTTTTAAAGCGTTTTAAGCACTTAGCCGGCATCCACACTGCGCGAAGTGCTATGAATTTTATAGTCATCGGCGCGGGATTGGCGGGCGCTGCTTGCGCCTATGCGCTTGCGGCGCGAGGCTCAGCAGTCACAGTCTTGAGCCAAGGCGGCGGTGCATCTGAGCTTCCAGTCGGCTTGCTGGCTGCGCATCTTTCTTCGCACGATATCGAGCTTTCACAGCTTTCGCGTATCGGCGTATCAACAACACTCTCGCATGCTCGCGCGCTCTTGCGAGAAGGCATTGATTGGCAGCCTTGCATCTTGGAGCAGAGGCTGCTGTTTCATCCTGAAAAAAATGCGCGTCTCAGTCAAGGTGCTTGCCTGCTGCCCAATTGGTATGCGTCTCGTGAAGCGCAGGTATTGCACAAACAAGCCGCGTGGCTCAAGCCGAAAGCTTTGGCGAATGCTTGGCTGGCACAGCCCTCCATCACTGTGCAAACCGCTACTGTGGCCGCTCTAAACTGCGATAACCATGAATGGCAAGCCCTCAATGCGCAAGGCGCTCTGATCGCACAAGCGCCATCTATCGTGCTTGCAGGCGGCTCTCAGGTAGCGCAATTGTTAGCTCAGTGTGGACATGCCATGCTGATGGATATGGTGCCAGGCTCCGTGGCGCTGGGCGCATGGTCTTCAACGGCTACACCAAACGAGCCAGAGCCCGTGGTCAACGGCCATGGTCATTTTATTGGCGGTGTGCGCTCAGAATCTGGAAGTGCCCTCTGGCTGAGCGGATCCACCTACGAGCGCGAGGCGCATGAAACAACCCTATTGCAAGCTCAGGCCAGCCTACAAGCGAACTTAGCTCGCCTCTCAAATCTCCTGCCGCCAGCGTTACTTCCTGCCATACAAGCGCAATTTGCCAGCGGCAAAGTGCAAAGCTGGCAAGGCAGCCGCTGCACCACATCAGATCGCCTGCCGGTTGTCGGCAAACTGCAAGAAGGCTTGTATGTATGCACTGCGATGGGCTCGCGCGGCCTGAGCTTTGCGGCGCTGTGCGCAGATATCTTGGCGCATGAGATGATGCCTTGCCCCCTGCCCTCGTCTGCTGCATCCTTGAATCTTGCACTCGAGATGCCACCCCTGTCCACCGCGCTGCGTGAATTACTGCGCCCACATCGCCCCACGCTTCACATTCAGCCCAACGCTTAAATCATCATGACCACCTCACACAACATCGCTCCAGTCGCTGTGATTACCGGCGCAGCGCGCGGCATCGGCCTAGAGATCGCTCGCCAATTCGTCGCGCAGGGCACACGCGTGGCGCTGCTTGACGTTGAATCCAAGCTGCTGCATGAAGTCGTGCAGGCAGAAGGCTGGAGCGAGAGCCAAGCGATCGCTCTGCCCTGCGATGTGGCCTCCGAAGCCGACGTTCAGGCTGCAGTAGCAGCAGTCGTCCAAGCCTTTTGCCGCATCGATCATTTGGTCAATAACGCTGGCATCGCCGTCTTTAAGCCTCTGCTGGAGCACACTGCGCAAGAGTGGCAACGCGTCATTGATGTCAACCTCACTGGCCCCTTCCTCTGTACACAAGCCTGCGCACCACATATGCTAAAAAACGCTGGCAATCAGAGCGAAACGGGCAATAGCCGAGGCCAAGAAAAAGCAAGCATTGTCAACATCGCATCCATCTCCGGCCTACGCGCCAGCAGCCTGCGCGTGGCCTACGGCACCAGCAAAGCCGCCCTCATCCACCTCACTAAACAACAGGCCGTTGAACTTGGCAATCAAGGTATCCGCTGCAACGCCGTTGCCCCTGGCCCGGTAGAAACAGCGATGGCCAAAGCCGTCCACAGCCCAGAGATCCGCCGCGATTATCACGACACGATTCCTCTTGCGCGCTACGGCTCAGAGCTTGAAATCGCAAGAGCTGTGCTTTGGCTGTGTAGCTCGCAAGCCTCGTATGTGAATGGGCAATGCCTAGCGGTAGATGGTGGCTTCGATGCAGCGGGCATCGGATTAGTCAGTCTACGTGACGCTATGAATTAAATAGCACTCTGCGCAATATCTATGCCGGCTATATGCCGATTATTATCAAAATCTATCGCTGCATCCATCGCCGAGAAAGATAGCTGAGCGCATCGACCAACGCCACCAGAGCGAGCATCGCAATCAGGATCGTGGATGTCTTGCTCATCTGAAACAAGCCCATGTGGAAGGCGAGCATTTGACCTAAGCCGCCGCCTCCGACGACGCCAAGCACCGCGGCTGCGCGAATATTATTTTCCCACCGGTAAAGGGTGTAGCTCATAAGCTGGGGAATGATTTGGGGAAGCGTGGCATACCAGAAGATGCGGGCTTCACTCACGCCGCGTGTACGCAGCGCGAAGGCCGCGCCGGGAGGCGCATTTTCTATGCTTTCGGCAAACAGACGGCCTAGCACGCCCGCGGTGTGTAAGCCGAGTGCTAACGTGCCAGCGAAGGGCCCTAAGCCTGCAGCGATGAGCAAGAGCGCTGCCCATACCAGCTCGGGGATGCTACGCAGGGCATTGAGCAACAAGCGGGATACACCTTTGAAATAGGCTTTATCGCCTTGATGCGTTTTGCTCGCGGGCAAAGCGAGCATGAGGCCGAGAATGGCGGCGATGATCGTGCCTAGGAGCGACATGGCCAGCGTTTCAAGCGATGCTGTCCATAGCTTTTCTATGAAGCGAGCAGTGAAATCTGGCGTCAGCAGCTCACCAATGAACTTACCCATGAGTCTGGCCGATTCAAAACTGAAGAGCTCTGCCCATTGCAAGTTCAATGTCCAGAAGCTTGCAACTGTTAAACAGATCAAGCCGAAGACAAACCAACAGGCTTTACAGCGCGCATCGAACAGCTTGGGCGGCAATTTATAAACCTCATTGGCCGCATCTTTGGAATAAGAGTTCATCCGAGCTCCTTGCGCAGCCAAGCACTCGCTTTATCCGCCAACCACACAAGCAGCATAAATACGATGAGCAGCGTTGCCACTTCACTGCCTTTAAACATCTTCATCGAGTTGTCCAACTGCTGCCCTAGGCCTCCCGCGCCCACAAAACCGAGCACGGCGCTCGACCTGATAGCGCATTCCCAGCGATAGACCGTGTAACTCGTGAGCTCTGCGGCGTTTTGTGGGAGTAAGCCGTAGAAGAAAGATTGCAAGCGCCCTCCTCCATTGCGCATCAGCGATTGCGTGGCATGCGCTTCACCGCTTTCTAAAATCTCGGTATAGACCTTGCCCAGCATGCCAGCATAGGTGAGCGCAATCGCCAGCACGCCCGCTGTCGGCCCCAAGCCCACCACGCGAACAAACACCAGTGCCCAAACGAGCTCGGGCACGCTGCGCAGCACGATCAACAACCAGCGAATAGCTTGGCGTAGGATGCTTGGTAAAAAGGCCATTTTTCCTGAAAGCGCAGACACCGACAAAGCTGATGTACCCAAAAGCGTGAGCGGAATAGCCAAAAGCAATGCCAGCGCAATGCCGGCAGTAGCCATGGCAATGGTGCGCCAAGTTTCTTTCGCGACGAGCGTTAAAAATTCTTTATCGTGCGCAGGCGGGAAGAAATCTCCAAGAAAATTCCCCATCACCTTGCGGCTCTCCGCATGCCAGAGCAGCCATGGCTTGAATTCGGTGGTGACGAGCAGCGGCCAGAGCAGCAGCAAAGCAGCCAAGCTCCAAAACACGCGGCCTTGCCAAGCCGGATCTCTCCGAGCATAAGCGGGCCGGCCTAGAGAGGTCAAAGCAACATTCATCAGCGGCAATGCATCACAGCAGGTTGGCCGGGCCGCGCATTTTGCTCAGGAAATTCATTGCCAGACGCAGCGCCGAACAGTTCATCTTCATGCTGCGCGTAGAGTGCCTTCAATTTCTCTGGCGTAACCTCGGCGCTAGGCAAATCAAAGGCCACCTCACCCTCTCTTAAGCCCAAAATCCGCGGAAACGCTTCAAGGGCGCGCTCGACTTGATGCAATGTACAAACAAGCGTCGCCCCTCGCGTCTTGGCGTCGCGGGTGAGCACTTCGAGCGCCTGCGTAGCTCGGGTGGGATCAAGCGCAGACAAAGGCTCATCAATCAACCACAGCGTGGCATCAGATGCCAGCAACCGCGCTAGGCCGACCCGCTGGCGCTCGCCACCCGATAGACGATCGACTCGCTCAAAGATCTTTTCGTCCAGATCGAAGGCTTTTAAAGCGTCATGTGCAGAGGGAATATCGCTTGGATAAAACAAAGAGCGCATGCTGCCCCACAAACTCATCTGCGGCAAAAGCCCTGCGAGTACGGCGGTGACCACTCTTTGGCGCGGAGGCAGCGGCGGCACTTGAGGCGCAAGAAAAAGTTGACCTCGCAACTTTTGCAACGCAGAGCTAGGCAAG
Organism: Comamonadaceae bacterium; assembly: GCA_043777675.1. Lineage (GTDB taxonomy): Bacteria > Pseudomonadota > Gammaproteobacteria > Burkholderiales > Burkholderiaceae_C > JANMDU01. The sequence continues at coordinate 12,693 of JAYWHR010000066.1, forward strand.
CTCCAAGGATTTTTCGCATCCAACAGCACACCGCCATTGGTAGGCTTTAATGCACAGGCTACAGCATGCAAGAGCGTTGTCTTGCCAGCGCCAGATGGCCCAATCACTGCGATTTGCTCGCCTGATTGCAAAGTGAGATTTGCGCCGCGCAAGGCAGGCACGGAATCGCTCTTGGCTGCAGGGTGGCGGGCGCTTAAGTTATGAATTCGTATTTGCAAAGCGTGAGCCTTGGAGAAAAAACTAAAACGCGGCCATCATTGGCCGCGTTGTGGACAATCACAGTTTAGAGCAGGCCAGCACTCTTAGCCGCAGCCTCCAAGCCTTTGTAATTTTCCGGCTTGGTCGGCACATAGCGCGTGGCGCGATTGATCGTCAAAATTTCTTTGCCTTCTGCCGTTGCAGGATCAAGATCCAGCAAAGCCTTCATCACGCGCTCGCGCATGGCAGCGGGCATATCGGCATGCACGCTCCAGTTGTAGTTGAAATACGGTGGTGTGGTGTAGAAAACATCTACGGCTTTGGTATCTACTTTGTTTTCAGCTACGAATTTTTTCCACACCGTGATATCTAGGGCGGCAGCAGCCACACGGCCGCTGACCACGGAGGCAATGGTGGCATCGTGTGCGCCCGAGTAAGCCACGCGCTTGAAATCTTTATCGGGATCGATCTTAGCTTCTAGCAAGAAATTGCGCGGCATCAAATGGCCACTGGTAGAGCTTTGGGAGCCAAAAGAAATTTCTTTGCCTTTCATATCGGCCAAAGTCTTGATGCCCGAATCCGTCTTAGCGATAAATACCGATTGGAAGCGTGTATCTTCCTCACGCTGTGCGATAGGAATGATTTTGCCACCTGAGCGCAAATTGGCCTGCACATGCGTGAAGCCGCCAAACCACACTAAATCCACCCGTTTGTTCACCAGCGCTTCCACAGCGGCTGGATAATCGGTCACAGGCGTAAATTCCACCTTCATGCCCAGCTTCTTCTCTAGATAATTCGCAATCGGCGTGAACTTACGCACCTGCTCGGTGGCCGCTTCTTCGGGAATGGTGGTGACGCGGAAAACCTGCTGGGCATGACTGATGGCGCCAAAAGTAACGATGGCACAGGTCATCAAGCACTTAAAAATGCGGGATGAGGGCAATTGAATCATGGAAAAACTCCTGAGAATGAGGACAGAATCAGCTGTCGGATAAAGCCAGAGCGTTATTACACCGCGAAACAGCGTTTTTTGCTGACGGGGCATACGATGGCATCCAAACTGCCATGTCTTGCGTAAGATGCACACATACCATTACGACCTATTTTCATGACCAAACCTCAGTTTTATCAGCTACACGATCCAAATAGCCCTGAAATCCAAGCCGCGATTCGTACTGAGTTAACCGCCGGGCTGCTGGCCGAGCAAGCCCATGTTGCTCCAAAATATTTGTACGACACGCTTGGTTCGCGCCTCTTCGACGCCATCACCGAGCTGCCTGAGTATTACCCCACGCGCACCGAGCGCACCATCATGACGCAGCATATGCCGCAAATCGCGCAGCAGATTCCCAAAGGCGCAGTGCTGGTGGATTTAGGTGCAGGCAGCTGCGAAAAGGCGGAGAAGCTATTTGAAGCACTGCAGCCCGCCCATTACATACCCATAGACATTTCGGTTGAATACCTGCGACTCACTGTGTCAAGTCTCCAACAGCGGTATCCACAAATCCGTATGAGCGGTGTAGGCCAAGATTTCTCAACAGACTTGCTGTTGCCACCCGAATTGATGGCGCAAATCAATGGTTTGCCCATCGTGGTGTTTTACCCGGGCTCGAGCATCGGCAATTTTGCGCCTGCTCAGGCTCGCGCCCTGCTATCACGAGCACACGCGCTATGCGCAACAGGAGGCGCTGGAGGTGGGCTACTGATCGGTGTGGATTTGGTCAAGTCGTCCGAAATTCTAGAGCCAGCATACGATGATGCATTAGGCGTAACGGCTGCTTTCAATTTGAATATGCTGCTCAATATTAATCATCTGCTAGGCAGTCATTTTGAGCCGAAAGACTGGCAGCACATCGCCTATTTCGATCCGCAGCTCTCACGTATAGAGATGCATTTGCAAGCTAGGCGCGATGTGTTGGTGCAGTGGCCGGGGCATTCTCGCGCTTTCAAACGCGGCACAGATATCCACACAGAAAATTCATATAAATGGACAGTATCCGGCTTCACCGATTTATTGCAATCAGCAAGCTTCGCAAAGCCCACCAGCTGGATGGATAGTAAGCAGTGGTTCTCGGTGCATTGGGCACAGACCCCTATCAATTGATGTGATAGCGTGATGAGATTTTTGCCGACCACCACCCTCACGCGCCGTACAGCCCTATTAAGCAGCGGCTTTGCGCTCGCTGGCTGCTCCATCAACCCTGATGTCGATCACACTGGAGATAACGCACCGCGCTTCGCATTGAATGTTGGCAAGCACGCCATTCGCAACATTTGGGTACTCAGCTCGGGTGGCCCGCGCGGCTTCGTGCATGTGGGCGTGATCAAAGCCCTTGAAGAATTGGGGCACAAAGCAGATTTAATTGTCGGTGGCTCGGTGGGCGCATTGATTGGCGCTTTGTATGCTGGAGGCGTAAAAGCGAAAGAGTTAGAAGAGATGGCGCTTAACCTGGGCATCTCAGACATGGGTCGCCTTGCGCTCAAGGGCGATGGCAAATTCGTCGGCACACCGTTAGCCACTTTCGTCAACACGGAGCTCACGCAGCGCTGCGGTACATGCGAAATGCAAAAGCTCCCCACTGCATTTGCAGCAGCTGTGATTGAGCGCCAATCGCGCCAAGCCAAATTGCTTAACCATGGCGATGCTGGCGTAGCCGTGCAGGCGAGTTGCGCCATTGAGGGCATATTTACCCCCGTGCGGATACGCGGCATGCAATATGTGGATGCGGATTTGGTCACACCGTTGCCAGTGCGACTGGCCTTGCAATTGGCGCAAGGTACGAGCAAGACACTGAGCAAACCCCTCGTGCTCGCGATCGACGCTTCAGCGCGAGAATTGAATGCACCGCCCGGCGCTGAGCGCTACAGAGAAAGCGACTACCGCAAACGCGCTCTCACACAAGCAGACAACATGTATGCTGATCTCACATTGCATCCCGAGATGAGCTATTGGGTCAGCGCGAGCCGTGAATTCCGTGAGCGCACGATCACGCAGGGCTACACGCAGACCTTGGCGCAAGCCGCTCGTATCAAAGCTGTTCTGATGTAACGGTTTGATGGTTAGCTTGTTGCTGGCGCGAAGCCGCATGCAAGCCAAATACGCCGATCACGATAAAAGAAATACTTACCAGCTTGAGCGCTGTGGCGGCTTCTTTAAAGTAAAAGATACCGATGCAGGCAGTTGCGATTGTCCCCACGCCGCTCCACACAGCGTAGGTGATACTTAAATCTAATGTCTTGGTGACGAATGTATTACACGCAAAAGCCAAGCCATAGAAAGCAAACATCGCTATAGAGGGTGCGAACTGTGTGAACCCGTGAGAAAGCTTCATGCAGGTGGTGCCCGCTACTTCAAGAGCAATGGCCACCGACAGCAACATCCAAGCTTGTAGGATAGTTGGCGTGAAGGCCTGTAAGATTTTGAGCATAGCAGCGACTTCTTTCAATTCGTAGCTTGCAATGGCAAGCGACTGCGTGGATCATAACGACAACTCAGATCACTCAGCATGACACAACAGTCTCTTATACCCGCTGCAAGTTTACAGCCGCATCATCATTTATCTCAGCGCTTTAGCCAAGTGCGTGCCCAGAGCTTAGCACTGGCCGCGCCGCTTAGCGCAGAAGATTGCCAAGTGCAATCCATGCCGGATGCCTCGCCTGTGAAATGGCATTTAGCGCACCTGACGTGGTTCTTTGAAACCTTCATTTTGGAGCCCTTTGAGTTTGGCTTTGTGCCTTTCAACGCAGCCTATCGCGTGCTTTTTAACAGCTACTACAACTCTATTGGAGATAAACACCCTCGTGCTCAGAGGGGCATGCTCACGCGTCCCACGCTTGAAGAGATTAAGCGTTGGAGAGCGAATGTGGACGCGCGAATTTGCAATCTGCTTGCCGCTGCGCATGATGCAAAGATTGACGAATTGGTTGAGCTTGGCATTCAGCATGAGCAGCAGCATCAAGAGCTCTTGCTCACCGATGTGAAGCATTTGCTTTTCTGCTCGCCTTTGCAACCGGTATATGCCAAAGCTTGGCCGCTGGCGAGCGTGACGGCCGCGCCTGCGAAATGGATTGCTCAAAGTGGTGGTTTGACAAGCATCGGGTATCAAGGCGAATATTTTTCTTTTGACAATGAATCACCGTGCCATCAGCTATACCTTGAGCCTTATGCGCTGGACAATCGCTTGATCACGCATGGTGAATGGCTTGAGTTTGTCAATGCTGGCGCTTATCATGATCCTCAGTGGTGGCTATCTGCTGGTTGGGATTGGGTCTGCGCACAGGGCATGCGAGCACCGCTGTATTGGCAGCAAGATGCGAATGGCAATTGGACGAGCTTCACTCTACATGGCCGTGTTCGTATTGATCCGCACACACCCATTGTGCACATCAGCTATTTTGAAGCTGATGCATTTGCACGTTGGAAATCAGCGAGCAATATTGCTTGGCGAGGCGCGCGATTGCCAACTGAGGGGGAATGGGAGGCCGCAGCAAAGATACAAGAAAATGAACACCTTGCGCAAGGTAATTTTGCAAATAGCTTCGCCTTGCATCCCATGCCTGTGGCTACGCTGCGCGATGGTTTGATGCAGATGATGGGCGACGTATGGCAATGGACATCATCAAGTTACAGCGCCTACCCCGGCTACCGCCCTTGGGAGGGAGCAGTAGGAGAATACAACGGCAAATTCATGGTAAATCAATACGTGCTTCGCGGTGGCTCGTGCGCCACACCGCGCAGCCACATACGCGCGAGTTATCGAAATTTTTTTCCGACGGAAGCGCGTTGGCAATTCACGGGGCTTCGCTTGGCAAAATCCTTGTAATGGTGTTGTCCACTGTCACGATAGGGTCGCTTTCACCGATCACAGCGTTGTTACAAACTGCTTTCAGAGCTTTTCACAAGTGCGAAAACCGGCGTATATATCCGTGCGATCTGGCGTAAAGAAATTGCGATATTTAGGATTCACCATGATCGGCAGCGTGGCAGCGCATGAGCCGCGCAATACTTTTCGGCTGCCAAACCATGGCTTGGAATAATCGCGATAAGGGTGCGCTTGAAAGCCTTCGTAGGGCTGAAAATCAGTCGATGTCCACTCCCACACTTGCCCCCACTCAAAGCCCTCTTCGCTCATCGCTGCACATTCCCATTCGGCCTCGGTAGGCAGCCTGCGGCCTGCCCATTGGCAATAAGCCTGCGCATCGTGCCAACTCAGATGCACAGCACTTTTGAGCAAATCCAAGGTTTGCCATTGCCCCAAGTGAAGGCTTTCATAGCCTTGCGAGGCTTTGCGCAGATAGCGCGGTAGCCGATAGCCGGTGGCTTCTAAGAATTGAAGATACTGCGCCCAACTCACTGGCTGCGCATCAATGTTGAAAGCTTCCAAGCTCACGGAACGTCCAACGCGTTCATTGTCAAAGGCAAAGCCTGTATCGAACACGCCAAGTTGCCAAGTCGTTTTTTTAAAGGGAAAATGATTCCTAGCCGGCATAGAAGCTGCTTGGATCGCTATTAAATTGATAGTATTGATCAAGCCTGCAGGCAGGTCCATCTTGACTTGCAATGCCTGCGCCATGTACACCGCAGCCTCAATATGCATGGCTTCATGCAGGAGCACGAGGCGGTAGAAATATAAATCATCATCGCTGCGGCCCGCTTGAGCTAAACATTGCAGCGTCTGCTCGAGCGTGGCCTGCAAATACGCCTTGGCAGCTTGTGAAGGTAGTACTGGCAGCGCCCACCGGCTCTGGTGAGTCACTGTTGAGCTGTTGTACAAATCATCCCCATGACTGCCGCCGAGCATATGCGTGCAAGGCAAGCGAGGATGGTCGGGATCGCAGGCTGAACCCAAATGGCGCTGCTGATTTCGGCTCACCCACCATTGCTGAAACCACCCAATATGCCCCAGCTCCCATAGCGGCGGGTTAAATTCATCGCCGCGCGGCACATTTAAAGCCTGAGCCGCTTCGTATGCGTCAAAAAGAGCCAGCGTGATGCCGCGCACACGCATCAACTCCGCTCCAAGAGTGGCAGCGTCAGATGTGCGTATCATCACACCACTAGTCTGCGTGGCAATATTGCCAATACGCGCATTCATGATCTAAAAAAATCTTTCTACAAATGTCTTCTATCGTGATAGTTAGCCCTGCATTGTCAGATGCCAACAATGGCAACTGGCAAACCGCTAAGCGCTGGGCGCAAATGCTGAGCTCCCAACATCGTACCCGGATCGCCAAGCAATGGCTGCCGGATTCAGGTGCGTCGGATGAGATCATGATTGCCTTACATGCCCGCCGAAGTGCTGATTCAATTGTCGCTTGGCATGCCCAGCGCGGCTCTTCTGGCTTGATTGTGGCACTGACAGGCACCGATCTCTACCGCGATATACACACTGATACGCAGGCACAAGCCTCTTTGGATGCAGCCGGCCAATTGATCGTGTTGCAAGAGCTGGGGATCAACAGCTTGCCAGCGCAGCATCATGCGAAAACCAGCGTCGTGTTCCAATCCACCACACCACGAAAACCTTTGGCGAAGACTTCACGACACTTGAACGCCGTGATGATTGGGCATCTGCGCGACGAGAAAATGCCGCAGACTTTGTTTGCAGCGGCTAGGCTGTTAAAAGATGAAAAGAATATCCGGATCACACACATCGGTGCCGGCTTGGATGAAAATCTTGCGCAAGACGCTATCAATACCGAAGCAACCTGCGCAGCTTATACATGGGCTAGAGGCCTCAAACATGCTCAAACGCGGCAGCGTATTCAGCGCGCGCATGTGCTTGTGCACACCAGCAAAATGGAAGGTGGCGCGCATGTGATCATGGAAGCTGTGTGCAGCGGCACGCCGGTCATTGGCTCTCGCATGGATGGCAATGTGGGTATGCTGGGCGCTAGGTATGACGGCTACTTTCCGGTGGGCGACGCGCCTGCGCTGGCTGCCATGCTTCATCGCTGTAAGAACGACAAGGCCTTTTTAGACCATCTATCATCACAATGCGCGCTTCGCGCACCGCTTTTTTCTCCGGCAGCCGAACAGGCTGCATTGCTGAGCCTCGTGGCATCAGCTTGACTATAAATTTATGCAAACATCAGATCAACCCGTCTTACGCGATATTGTTTTAATCGGCGGCGGCCACAGCCATGTGGGTGTGCTCAAAAGCTTTGGGATGAAGCCGATTCCCGGTGTAAGGCTTACGCTGATTTGCACTGATCTGCATACACCCTACTCCGGCATGCTGCCCGGCTATGTGGCGGGGCATTATGAATTTGATGAAGTGCATATTGATCTGCTGCGCTTAGCACAATTCGCAGGCGCAAGGGTATATCGCGATGAGGTGATTGGGATTGATAGGGCAAATCAAAAAGTGCTGTGCAAAGGCCGCCCTCCTGTGCCGTATGACCAGCTCTCGATCAACATCGGCTCCACGCCGCAGCTGGGCGGTGTGCCAGGCGCTGCCCAGTTCGCTGTTGCAGTCAAGCCGATTCGCAATTTCAACGACCGTTGGCTGGCTTTGCTTGATCGGGTGAAAAATCATCCGGGCAAAACTACGATTGCCGTGGTCGGCGCGGGCGCGGGCGGCGTGGAGCTGCTGCTGGCGATGCAGCATCGGCTGCGCAATGAGCTTGTTCAACTGAACCGCAACCCAGATGAGCTGCACTTCAATTTGCTCACCAGCACGGCTACGATTTTGCCGACACACAATGCTGGCGTACGTAGCCGCTTTGAAGCCGTGCTCGCGGCGCGTGGCGTGAAAGTGCATGTGAATGCTGAGGTCAATCAGGTTCAGGCTGGCAAGCTGCACACGGCATCTGGCTTGCAACTTGATGCGGATGAAATCATTTGGGTCACGCGTGCAGGCGGCGCGGCTTGGCTGAAGCAAACCGGCTTGCAGCTTGACAAAGAAGGCTTCATCGAAGTTAAAGACACGCTACAAACCGTGACTGATCCGCTGATTTACGCGGCTGGCGATATCGCGAGCATGATCAACTACAAGCTAGAGAAAGCTGGCGTATTCGCCGTGCGCATGGCCAAGCCGCTGACTGAAAATTTGCGCCGCGCAGTGGGCGGCACGGATTTGCGAGCCTATTCCCCGCAAACGAGCTGGCTCGCCCTGATCTCTACAGGCGACAAATACGCCGTGGCCTCGCGCGGCTGGCTGGGCTTTGCGGGCAGCTGGGTCTGGCAGTGGAAAGACTGGATTGATCAACGCTTCATGCGCAAATTCAGCGAATTTCCAGAGATGGACGTCAACGCTGCTGCGCCGGCAAATAATCCATTGGCCAACGTTAAGCTCAGCTCCGAAGAATCCCTGCAAGCCATCTCAGCGATTGCCATGCGCTGTGGCGGCTGCGGCGCGAAAGTGGGCGCGACGATTTTGCAGCGCGCTTTGGGCAATCTGCATCCACTGCAGCGCGATGATGTGTTGATTGGTCTCAAAGATCCTGATGATGCCGCCGTGGTTCGCGTGCCGCCGGGCATGGCGATGGTGCACTCGGTGGATTTCTTCCGCGCGTTTGTTGATGATCCCTACATTTTCGGCAAAGTGGCGGCCAATCATTCGCTCGGCGACATTTGGGCCATGGGCGGCCAAGCGCAAACAGCTACTGCTATTTGCACCGTACCACCAGGCATGGATGCGAAGGTAGAAGATGTGCTGTTTCAAATGATGACGGGCGCATTGGAAGTGCTCAACGAAGCCGATTGCTCGTTAGTGGGCGGGCACACGGGTGAAGGCAAAGAACTCGCGCTTGGCTTTGCGATCAATGGACTCATTGAAGACAAGCCCGATGTGATCATGCGCAAAGGTGGCATGAAGGCAGGCGATGTGCTCATCCTCACCAAACCGATTGGCACAGGCACATTGTTTGCCGCGAAAGATCGCTTGTTTGCCAAAGGCCGCTGGATTGATGCAGCGCTGACCAGCATGGTGATCAGCAATCGCACGGGTGCGAAAGTGCTGCGCGAGTATGGCGCAACGGCCTGCACAGATTTAACGGGCTTCGGCCTTTTGGGTCACCTTGTGGAGATGACAAGGCCCTCCGAAGTGGATGCAGAAATTCACATGGCCGCCCTGCCCTTGCTAGATGGCGCACAAGAATGCATCGAAGCAGGAATCACAAGCTCTTTGCAAAGCGCCAATGTGCGCCTGCGCCGGGCGCTACGAAATCAGGAGCAATTCGTGAACCATCCACGTTATCCACTGGTTTTTGATCCGCAAACGGCGGGTGGCTTACTGGCCAGCGTGCCGGCTGATCGCGTGGACGCTTGCATTGCCGCGTTGCAGGCTGCGGGCTATCCGAGCACCTGCAAAATTGGCCGAATTTTGCCGCAGGGCGATGAATTAGAGCCGATCATGCTGGTGGCTTGACGGACGCGCTGTCAACGACCTTTGATCCACGCCTCTTGCGCTACGATCAGGGGATGAATACAAAAGTTGGATTGATCGGCCTTGGTGCCATGGGCAGCGGCATGGCGGCATCGCTTCGTCGCGCAGGGTTTGCGCCTTGCGTCTTTGATGTGCGGGCAGAAGTTTCTGACGCCTTTGCCAAAGATGGCGGCACAGCTTGCGCTTCGCCCTCAGAGTTGGCAAAAAACTGCCACGTTGTTATCTCTGTTGTCGTGAATGCAGCGCAAACCGAGTCTGTGCTGTTCGGCGATAACGGTTGCGCGAGTAGCATGGCCAAGGGCAGCGTGTTTGTCATGTGCTCTACCGTCGATCCCAATTGGTCGATTACCATAGAAGCACGCCTAGAAAAACTCGGCATTTTGTACATTGACGCACCAATTTCCGGCGGTGCATCGCGCGCAGCAAATGGCGAGATGACGATGATGAGCGCGGGCAAGCCCGAGGCTTATGCAATTGCTGAGCCGTTTTTACGCGCCATGGCCGGCACGCTCTACAAGCTAGGCGACAAAGCCGGCGCTGGCAGCAAAGTCAAAGTGATCAACCAATTGCTCGCTGGCGTCCACATCGCGGCAGCCGCAGAAGCCATGGCGCTGGGGCTTCGCGAAGGCGTTGACCCTGCTGCGCTCTATGAGGTGATTACGCACAGCGCGGGCAACAGCTGGATGTTTGAAAATCGTATGGCGCATGTGCTCGCGGCGGATTACACACCGCTCTCCGCCGTGGATATTTTCGTGAAAGATCTCGGGCTGGTGCTCGATATGGCACGCGCCAGCAAGTTCCCGCTGCCGCTGTCTTCCACAGCGCATCAAATGTTCATGCAAGCTTCAACCGCAGGCTTTGCAAAAGAAGATGACAGCGCTGTGATCAAGATTTTCCCCGGTATTGAACTCCCTAAAAAAGCATGAAAAAGATTTTGCTCGGCTGCATCGCTGATGATTTCACCGGTGCGACTGATCTGGCCAACAACCTTGTGCGCGCAGGCATGCGGGTGGTGCAAACGATTGGCGTGCCCTCATCTGCGCTCGATGCAGAGGTCGATGCCGTGGTCATCGCGCTTAAATCGCGCACGATTGCGCCGCAAGATGCTACTAAGCAGTCTTTAGCCGCGCTTTCTTGGCTCAAAAGCCATGGTAGCCGGCAGATTTACTTCAAAGTTTGCTCTACTTTTGATAGTACACCGCAAGGCAACATCGGCCCCGTGACTGAAGCCTTGATGGACGCACTTGGCACAGATTTCACGATTGCTACGCCTGCTTTTCCAGACAACAAGCGCACGGTGTTCAAAGGCTATTTGTTTGTAGGCGACGGGCTGCTGAACGAAAGCGGCATGCAAGACCATCCGCTCACGCCGATGCAGGATGCCAATCTCGTGCGCGTGATGCAGTCGCAAACCAAACGCAAGGTGGGCTTGATCGACTACAGCGTGGTGGCGCGTGGCGCTGCGGCTATTGAGGAGCGTATTGCTCAGCTCAAAGCAGAGGGTGTAGGCGTGGCTATCGTCGATGCGATCAGCAATGAAGATTTGATGCGGCTGGGTGGCGCTCTTCAAGGCATGCCTTTGATCACTGCCGGCTCCGGCGTAGCGATCGGCCTGCCGCAAAATTTTGGCATAAAGCCATCCGAGCAATCGAGCAGCCTACCGCCAGCTGTTGGCATGCAGGCTGTGATCTCTGGCAGTTGCTCAGTGGCGACGAACGCGCAGGTGCAAGCCTTCATTTCGGCGGGCTTGCCTGCTTTGGCCATTGACCCCATGGAGGCCAGCAGTGGCGCAGACGTCGTTGCCAAAGCACTCGTTTGGGCGAAACCGTTGATTGAATCTTCGCCCGTACTCATCTACTCGACCGCTGACCCTGTTGCCCTCAAAGCAGTGCAAGCCAAGCTCGGTGTAGAAGCCGCAGGCGCGTTGGTGGAGCGCACTTTGGCTGGAGTCGCAAAAGGCTTGGTGGCGCTTGGCGTGCGGCAGCTGGTGGTCGCCGGTGGTGAAACCTCTGGCGCATGCGTGCAGGCGCTGGGCATCACGCAAATGCAAATCGGCAAGCAAATCGCGCCGGGCGTGCCTTGGTGCTATGCGCAGGCTCAGTTCGACAATACCTCGGCACCCATTCACATCACGCTTAAATCAGGCAACTTTGGCGCGGCCGATTTCTTCTCGGCATCCTTTAATCTGCTCGCATGATGACAAAAGAAGAATCCCAAGCCCGCGAAGAAATTTGCAGAGTCGGCAAAAGCCTATTTGATCGCGGCTACGTGCATGCCACGGCAGGCAACATCAGCGTGCGGCTCAAGGATGGTTTCCTCATCACGCCCACCGATGCATGCCTTGGATTTTTAGATCCCGCAAAGCTTGCCAAGCTAGACACAAACCTACAACAAACCAGCGGCGACCGTGCTAGCAAAACCATAGCGCTTCACGCAGGTATTTACTCGGCCAGCAGCCCATTCGATACCAAAGCTTCGTGCATCATCCACACCCACAGCACACATTGCGTCGCTTTAACGCTTCAATCACCCGGCGCTGAATTGCTGCCCGCGCTCACGCCCTATTTCGTGATGAAGGTTGGCCGTGTGCCCGTGATCCAATACCATCGCCCCGGTGCATCCGAGGCAGTGATACAAGTCGCGCAGCGTATTACTGAGTATGGCCTGCGAGGCCTACCGATTCGCGCCATCATGCTGCCACGTCTTGGGCCCAATGTGTGGTCCAGCAGCCCGGCATCTGCAATGGCCGTGCTCGAGGAGCTAGAAGAAACTGCCAAGCTTGCTTGTTTACAGCCGAACACAGCGTCCATGAGCGACGCCCAAATTGAAGAACTTCGCCAGACCTTCAACGCCATCTGGTAATTCACACGTAGGAAATCATGCCTCAATTCGCCGCCAACCTTTCCATGATGTACACCGAGCTACCCTTCTTAGATCGCTTTGAAGCTGCAGCCAAAGATGGTTTTAAAGCTGTGGAGTATTTGTTTCCCTACGCTTATGAAGCCAAGGAGCTTGTGGCACTGCTCTCAGCCAACGGCTTGCAACAAGTGCTCTTCAACGCACCTCCGGGCGGTACAGATCGCGACAGCATCGCAAAAGCTTGGGATGTCGATGGCAGCCGAGGCACGGCATGTATTGCGGGGCGTGAGGCAGAATTCAAAGCAGGGGTTGAATTGGCTTTGCGCTATGCAGACATCTTAAAATCGCCGCGCATTCACCTGATGGCTGGCCTCATTCCAGAAAACCTGACGCGCGAAGACGTGCAAGAAACCTACGTGAGCAATCTGCGCTGGGCAGCCAAGCAAATAGCTGCAGCTGGCCTAGACGCACTGATTGAGCCCATCAACACGCGAGACATCCCGCGCTTCTTCCTCAACCGCCAAGATCACGCGCACGAAATCATTGGCCTCGTCGGTGCACCGAATCTTAAAGTGCAAATGGATCTTTACCACTGCCAAATCGTTGAAGGCGATGTCGCCATGAAAATCCGCAAATACCTGCCCACAGGCAACGTCGGCCATTTCCAAATCGCCGGCGTGCCCGAGCGGCATGAGCCCGATATTGGCGAATTAAACAACGACTATCTTTTCAAAGTGATCGACGAAGTGAGCCAGCAATGCAACTGGCAAGGCTGGATCGGCTGCGAATACCGTCCAATAAAAGGCGGCCAACCCGGCGGAACATCAAGCGGCTTAGGATGGCTAAAACGCCAGCGTTAGTCGGTTATTGCTTGATGAACAATGTCTGCAGCGGCTGGTCGCCCACTTGAGCGCTCCAATGCCCGTGCAGCTTAGGATCAAAAGTTGCACCATCTGGCAGCGTATCGCTCGATAAAAAATGTTCGCCTGCCTTGAAAATTTTGCTGCTGCCATCTTGCAAGCCAATTTCCATCACACCCGATAAGATAAATACCCACTGCGGCTTGGGTGAACAATGAAACTGTGAGCGAAAACCTACAGGACTGTGGCGAAATTGCAGCCCGGTGGCTGGCAATATCCTACTGAGCAACACCTGCGGATTGGCAGCATCTAAGCGCTCAGGGATGATGCGAAATCTTGCAACGCCATCGGTGTCGGTAAAAAGCTCGGTGCAGTCGAATTGAGACATGATAAATTTGATGCTGAGTTAGATAAATAGAGTTTAGGCGGTTTGCAGTTGGTTGAGTAAGGGGCGGGCGCTCGCCACAGCCCGAGCCTTCGCGTGCTCATCAAGCGCCAAATGCGCCTCTATAAGAGTTCGGTTGATAAGGTCTCTTTGGGCGGAGCTGCCGCCCAAGCGCACTTGCTCATTCATTTCAGCACTCAAGCTTTGCACGGCATCTTTCCATCGCTTTTTTGAGTATGCAACCAAGCCTGCCACGACATCCGCGTTGACAGCATGCACTTTCGCTGTTTGCACCAAATCAGCCATTTCAGTCTGAAGATTTTTGAGCTCTTGCAAGCGTCCGGCTTTGGCATAAACAATCGCCGAATGAAAATCAGCGTAAGGCAAGCCTGCATGTGCAAACCGTTTCTGCGCAAAATCTGCCAAGGCCGTCCAGTCACTGTCTCGTTGCGATTGTCCAGCCAAATCCGCGACCCACAAAAATGATGCGGCATCTGTGAGTACATTCAATGGCGGCACGGGCGCGCCTCGCCCATGTACCGGCCCAGATAGCTCTTTGTCGTACCAGTCCCATGCACTGGCCGAGTTGCCTAAGGCAAGCTCATACAGCGCTAGATGCCAAGCCAGATGGCCACGCAAGAGCATGGGTTTCGCGTGATCTTGTAGCCAAGTTCTCAGAAACTCTGCGCCTGCCGTGATCTCAGCTCGCTCATAAAACACATGCGTGTATATATGCGCCCCATTCGCATTGCCCGGTTGTCGTTGCAGTGATTGCGTGACGCGCCACTCTGCCGAATCCACCTTTCCTGCTTCCACTTCAGCATAAGCAAAGGCCGCGTTAAACCACCAATCATCGCCGTAGCTTGGAGCAACTTGTGCCATGAAGTCCAGCAAACGTGTATCTCGGTCTGCATAGCCTGAAAATCCGATTAAGCCAAAAGCCCCCAAACATGGCTGCAGCACCAGGGTATCTGAGGGCCAATGTTTCAAATGCTCTTCAATAGCCGTGAATGCCACAGCGCCTTTGCCCTGAGCCAACAAAGCAAGCGCAGCCACATGCTGCTGTTCACGCGTTGTCGCTCGCTCTGATAATTCTGTGGCACGCTGAGCAAAATCCTTGGCTTTTTGACCATTTCCATACATGGCATGACATCGGCTGAGCGCTATATGAGCCAATGCAAAGTCAGGATCAGATGCAATGGCCTCCTCGAAACCAACCGTCAGTTGCGCACCTGCACACAACAGATTGTCTACACCAGCGTTATAGGCCTGCGCTGCAGGCTCAGACGAAGTAGATAGAGGCAAACCAAATCGATCTCGCTGCATGCTTGCCTCAGTTGGTTTTTAACTGTAATTTGTCCACCAAAACGCGGAAGGTTTCATTGTCCCGCGCCATTTGCGTTTTAAAGGCAGCGTCATCTGCAAAAGCAGCATTGAGATTCATTTTGTCGATCGTCTCTAGCAGGCCGGGCTCTTGCATGGATTTAGCTGCTACTGTTTTGAGCGTCTCCACAATCCTCGCAGGCGTTCCTTTGGGTACACCCAAGCCCACCCAAGAGCCGAGCGACACATCAATGCCCCGCTCACGCAAAGTTGGCACAGTTTCAAAGCCCTTCACACGGCGATCCGCCATCACGCCCAAGATTCTCAACTTGCCCGAGTTCACATGCGCAAACACCTCGGAGGTACTCACAGTCACTGCATCCACATGCCCTCCTAGCAAAGCTAACACGGCGGGGTTACCGCCCTGAAATGGAATATGGTTGAACTGAATACCGGCTTTCTCGCCCACAGCAGCGGCTGCCAAATGCCAGATGGAGCCCATGCCCGAATTCCCATTCTTGACCGCGCCAGGATTGCGTTTAGCGTGGTCAATGAATTCTTCCAGTGTTCGCCATGGCGATTCTGCGCGTACCGTGATCGCTGAAGGCAATGCATTGAAGCGAGCAATCGGTATGAAATCATCTTGGCTCACTTTGCCGATACCCATATGCGGAATGATCAAGATTTCTGCAGTGAGCACGCCTATTTTGTAACCATCAGGCGCGGCTCTTGCCACTTCTCCAAATCCAATCGAACCCGTTGCCCCCGGTTTGTTATTCA
>JAYWHR010000067.1:0-91132 GCA_043777675.1 Comamonadaceae bacterium
TGGTGTCGAACACTCTTCTCGATTTCGGATTGCTCACGGTTTGTGCCATTTCAGTTTTAACAACCTATCGGGCTGTCTGTTTTTATTAGACCACTACACAGTTTCGAACACTGGCGTAAATTAAACAACAGACACCGCAGTGCGTAAGCTGATTTACACCGCAGTTTTCAAACAGGAGGAAGTTGTTTTCCATCACGCTGATCAACTTTGAAGCGGAGAGCGTTGGGTGGTTGCGCTGGAAATTTTTTGGAAGGCGCGTGGAGACCATCTTTAGATCACCGCAGCCGCTATCGCGTGTGTTTTCAAAAAATTTACAGGGTAACTGCCCGACGGTAGGCCGCAGGTACATGAGGTGGCATGAAAGGGTTTGCTCGCTCAGGTGTTCGTTCAAAGCGAATCGCGCTCCGGGAAGGAGAAAAGCGGGGTCAGAGCACAATTTCGTATGGGCAGAACACGCGCCGGTAAGGCTACCTTCCTGAATTGTGATCCGACCCCGTTTTTCTTGCGGCGCATTGATACTACAAATTCAATAGCACCCTGCGCAATAAACACGCCGGCTAACAGCCTAAAACGTCATAAAAAGACGTTAAAAAGTCACCACATGATCCACCTCTGCACGGATGCCTATCCACTCGCCAATCTTGTGATCATGGTGACTCGGCACGTGCGCCATGACTTGTTCGCCGGTTTTTAGCTCTAGCGTGTAGAGAAACTCATTACCGCGAAATGCTTTGCGGATGATTTTGGCTTGCACGGGCGAGGCGTCGTCGTGGATGATGTCGTCTGCGCGGAGCAGCACATCGACTTCGCCAACGGCTAAGCCTTCCAGCTCCGAAGGCAAAATATCATGCAGCTCGCCAAGGGGCGTTACGACGTGTTTGTGTAGTGCGCCGCCTTCGTCATGCAACTCGACGCGGGCTTTGGCAAACACGCCGTGGCCAATGAAATCGGCTACAAAGCGCGTGGCGGGGCGGTGATAGAGCGTGTAGGCATCGGCCCACTGGTGCAGCTTGCCTTCATGCATCACGCCGATCACATCGCCTGTGGCAAAGGCTTCCAGTTGATCATGCGTCACCATCAGCGCCGTGGCGCCGGCAGCCTTCAAAATTCCGCGCACCTCCATAGCTAAGCGCTCGCGCAGATCCACATCTAAATTTGAAAACGGCTCATCCAGCAGCAAAAGCTGCGGCTTGGGCGCAAGTGCACGAGCCAGCGCCACCCTCTGCTGCTGCCCGCCGGAGAGCTCATGCGGCATGCGCCTGCGCTCGCCTTCCAAGCCCACAAGCGCGAGCACTTCGCGCACGCGCTCGCGACGCTCAGCATCCTTCAAATGCATGATGCCAAACGCCACATTGCGGCCAATATCCATATGCGGGAACAAGGCGTAGTCTTGAAACACCATGCCAATGCGCCGCTGCTCGGGCGCTTTGCTATAACCTGCGCGGCTGACTTCAACGCCGGCCAATTGCACAGAGCCGCTGCTCACAGACTCCAAGCCTGCGACTGCGCGAAGCAGCGTCGTTTTACCGCAACCAGAAGGCCCGATCAACACGCCGATTTCTCCCGCTTGCAGGCTAAAGCTTACATCGCTCACAGCGCTATGAGCCAAGCCGGGGTATCGAACGCTGAGCTGGTGGAGTTGCAAATACATACGTCGTATTCTAAATGCGTACAATTCTCATTTAGTTTTAAAGTTTGTTGTTCAAAGTTTTTCGTGTCGCGCCTCCTTCAACTCCCCCTCGCATTGATCGCCCTCATCGTCGCCCTGCCGGTGCTGGCTGTGATCACATCGCTCTTGCAATGGAATGCTGCCAGCAGCGATATCTTGGCGCAGATGGCCAGCACAGTGCTGCCACAATACGCTATAACTTCTATAGCGCTCTGCGCAGCAGTGGCTGCGGGTGTGACATTGATTGGCACTGCAACAGCTTGCGCTGTTACGTTGTTTGATTTCAAAGGCCGTCGATTTTTTGAATGGGCTCTGCTGTTGCCGCTGGCCATGCCGGCTTATGTGCCGGCCTACGCTTACACAGATTTTTTGCAGTTTGCCGGGCCTGCACAAACTTGGCTTCGACACACGTTTGGGCTCACCGGCCGCGTGCTCCCTGAAATCCGCAGCACTTGGGGCGCGGCGCTGCTCTTCATTTTTACGCTTTATCCGTATGTGTATTTACTCGCTCGCGCCGCCTTGACTGAGCGCGCCGCCCATTTGATGGAAGCTGCTCGAATGCTCGGCGCGCCACTTAAAACGCGCATCCAACGCATCGCCCTGCCACTAGCTCGCCCGGCTGTGGCCGCAGGCGTGGCGCTCGCACTGATGGAAACGCTGGCCGATTACGGCGTATCGAGCTATTTCGGCATCCAGACGTTTACCGCTGGAATCTACAAAGCATGGCTCGCGATGGATGACCGAATAGCCGCCGCGCAGCTTGCCGTGATGCTGCTGATTGTGGTGGCCGTGTTGCTTAAAATCGAGCGACATGCGCAAAAGAAGATGCGCTTCGCGGCAGGCAAAGGCGCGCGGGCAGGCAGCACCGAGGCCAAGCCTGTGCAACTGGTGGGCAGCAGGCAATGGAAGGCACAACTGCTCTGCGCCTTGCCCATTCTCTTGGGCTTTGCGCTACCCGTGCTCATGATGCTGCGGCCTTTGCTGCTTGGCTCGGGCAGCGATGAGCCGATTCGCTGGGCAGCATTCGGCGGCTGGGCGTTTAACAGCTTCAAGCTCGCAGCAATCGCTGCTGCGCTGGCCACGTCGCTCGCTTTGCTCTTGGCTTTCATGCTGCGCCGCAAGCCCAGCCGTTTCATGCAAGCCATCACACAGACTACTGCGATGGGCTATGCCGTGCCTGGCGCGGTGATCGTCGTCGGCGTGTTGATCCCGGTGAGCCTGCTACAAAGTTGGAAGCCCGATTGGAGCATCGGCGCTTTGGTCACCACCACTGTCCTCGGCGTGATCTGGGCGTATCTCGTGCGCTTCACCGCAGTGGCGCTGCAAAGTATCCAAAGTGGCTACACGCGCATTCCGCTCAGCCTTGACGATAGCGCCCGCATGCTCGGCAGCTCCAGCTTGCATCTGCTCACGCGCGTGCATGCGCCCCTGCTCACGCGCAGCGCGGCAGTGGCAGCGCTCTTGGTGTTTGTTGACGTGATGAAAGAGCTGCCCGCCACGCTGGTGTTGCGCCCGTTTAACCACGATACATTGGCCGTGATGGCCTATCAGCTGGCAAAAGACGAGCGCTTGGCTGAAGCGGCATTGCCATCGCTGGCGCTGGTGCTGGTGGGTTTATTGCCTGTGATTTTTTTAAGCCGAACGCTACGAGACAAATAGGCTCAGGTAAAATTGGAATTTCCACCGAGCGACTCATGACCAAATTCGTCTTCGTCACCGGCGGTGTGGTGTCTTCCCTAGGCAAAGGCATCGCTTCCGCATCACTGGCCGCTATTCTCGAATCGCGCGGCTTGCGTGTCACCCTCATCAAACTCGATCCGTATATCAACGTCGATCCCGGCACGATGAGCCCTTTCCAACATGGCGAGGTGTACGTCACAGAAGATGGCGCCGAGACCGATCTGGATCTGGGCCACTACGAACGCTTCATCGACACGCGGATGAAGAAAACCAACAACTTCACCACCGGCAAGATTTATCAATCTGTTCTGGAAAAAGAGCGGCGCGGCGATTATTTGGGCAAGACGGTGCAGGTCATTCCGCATGTGACCAACGAAATTCAAGAGTTCATCAAACGTGGTGCTGGTTTTGGCACAGCGGAGGCGGTGGATGTGGCCATCGTGGAGATCGGCGGCACAGTCGGCGATATTGAATCGCTGCCATTTTTAGAAGCCGTGCGTCAACTCAGCCTTCGCGCAGGCGTCGGCAACACAGCTTTTGTACATTTGACCTACGTGCCTTTCATCAAAGCCGCAGGCGAGCTCAAGACCAAGCCAACGCAGCACACCGTGCAAAAGCTGCGCGAAATCGGTATTCAACCCGATGCCCTGCTCTGCCGCGCAGACCGCAAAATTCCAGAAGACGAGATGGAGAAAATCTCGCTGTTTACCAACGTGCAGCCGTGGGGCGTGATCAGCATGTGGGATGTAGACACGATCTACAAAGTCCCGCGCATGCTGCATGAGCAAGGCCTTGATGGCCTGATCTGCGACAAGCTGCGCCTGAACACACCGCCCGCAAAGCTCGCCCGCTGGGATGCACTCGTGCATGCCGTCGAGCATCCAGCCTCTGACGTGAGCATTGCGATGGTGGGCAAATATGTGGATTTGAGCGACAGCTACAAATCACTCAACGAAGCCCTGAAACACGCTGGCTTGAAAAATTCTGCCCGCGTGAATATTGAATACATCGATTCAGAGACGATCACACCCGAGAATGTGACGCAGCTGGCCAAATTCGATGCGGTGCTCGTGCCCGGTGGCTTTGGTGCGCGCGGAGTGGAAGGCAAAATCCAAGCTGCAAAATTTGCACGAGAAAACAAGATTCCGTACCTCGGCATTTGCCTCGGCATGCAAGTAGCCACCATCGAATACGCCCGCAATATGGCTGGCCTGAAGGATGCCAACAGCACTGAGTTTGTGGCAGATACACCCCACCCTGTGATCGCACTCATCACCGAGTGGAAAGACAAAGACGGCAGCATCCAAAAGCGCACCGAAAAATCCGATCTCGGCGGCACGATGCGCTTGGGCGCGCAAAGCTCTGATGTATCTAAGGGCACATTGGCGCACAGCATTTATGGCGACGTGGTTACAGAGCGCCATCGCCATCGGTATGAGGCCAATGTAAATTATCTCGACACTTTGCGCAAAGCGGGTCTGATCATTTCTGCACTGACGCAGCGCGAGCAGCTCACCGAAATTGTGGAGCTGCCAGCCGCTGTACATCCTTGGTATATCGGCGTGCAATTCCATCCAGAATTCAAATCCACGCCTTGGGATGGACATCCGCTGTTTAACGCTTACATCAAGGCAGCTTTGGATCACCAAGGCTCTGGCAAGGCTTTAAAACCTGTCCCCAACTCTGTTGCTCAGTGAACACCAAAACCTATCTCAACGCCGATCTGCACTGCCACAGCGTGGTATCTGACGGCACTTTGCTCCCCGAGGTGCTCGCTGAGCGCGCTGCCAAAAACGGCGTAGAGCTTTGGGCACTGACGGATCATGATGAAATTGGCGGTCAAAGGCGCGCAGCAGCAGCCGCACACAATCACGGCATGGCCTATCTGACGGGCACTGAAATTTCCGTGACGTTTGCCCATGAAACGGTGCATATCGTAGGCCTTGGCTTCGATGCAGACGATCCATCGATGATCAAAGGCTTAGCCGCCACGCGTGGCGGCAGAGGCGAGCGCGCGAGGGAAATCAGCGCAGGCTTGGCTAAAGTGGGCATCAAGAATGCCTATGAGGGTGCGCTGCATTACGTTAGCAATCCCGAACTGATTTCTCGCACTCACTTTGCTCGCTTCCTCGTGGAAAGCGGCGTTTGCAGCAGCACGCATGATGTGTTTCGCAGCTATCTTGTGGAAGGCAAGCCGGGTTATGTGCCTCATCTTTGGGCATCGCTGGGCGATGCGGTGCGCTGGATCACGGCCGCAAAAGGCGTTGCCGTGATCGCACACCCTGGCCGCTATAAATTCACAGCCAATGAAGAATTCGCGCTTTTCTCGGAATTTAAGACACATGGTGGGCAAGCGGTAGAAGTCGTCACGGGCAGCCACACTGTTGCTGAATACAGCCAATACGCAGACATGGCTCAAGAATTCGATCTGGCAGCGTCGCGCGGCTCAGATTTCCACTGTCCCCAAGAAAGCCGCACTGATTTAGGTCAGTTGCCATATTTGCCAGGACATCTCACGCCCGTATGGGAACTGCTCACAGCGCGTATCCAACCGGCCTGAAACTGTTTTTTGTCCTTATTTTTAAGAAAAATTAGCGCCTAGCCGGCATAAAACCTGCGCTAAGCGCTACTAAAAACATAGCGTACGATTTGCCCATCTTTAGTTCGTCTCAAGCAGCACCCTCCTCGCGTCAAGCCTTTTGGGGCATCGCCTGCGCCATGGGAGCCAGCCTGTGCTTTGCCACACTGGATACCACCAGCCAGCTCATAGGTATGGCCGCGCCCATTGTGATGGTGCAATGGCTTCGTTATTTAATTCAAACCCTCTCCAGTGCCGCGGTGATCGCTCAAGCTGGAGAATTCAAAGGGCTGCGCGTCACCAAACCAGCGCTACACATCACGCGCGGAATCATGATGCTCTGCACAACTTGGCTGGGGTTTACAAGTTTGCGCTACGTGCCCGTGGCGGATTTCACAGCCATTGTGATGCTGACACCTTTGGTCGTCACTATTGCGTCTTCCCGCTTGCTCGGCGAGCATGTGCCGCCTCTTCGGTGGCTGCTGGCCTTCGGTGGATTTGCAGGCGTACTCATCATTATCAGACCCTTCTCCCATGCGTTTGAATCTGCGGTGCTCTTGGTGCTGCTGCTCGTGGTCTTAGGCGCCGCATTTCAGATTCTCACGGCTTATATGATGCGTACAGAAAGCGCCAGTCATACGCATCTCTCAAGCGGCATCACGGGGCTGATCGTGATGAGTTGCGCTCTGCCTTTTTTCTGGCAGGCGCTTGCCTTGAAGACTTGGAGCTTGATTGTTATCGTCGGCTTGGCGGCATCCACTGGGCATTTGCTGTTTAACATGGCGCTTAAGCGTGTCAATGCCTCCGTAGCCACACCTTATCTTTATGCCCAAATGGGTTTTGCTGCAATGGGCGGCTGGTTAATTTTTGGCCGCGCGCCTGATGCTTGGAGTTGGTTGGGCATGGCGTTGGTGGCGGCTTGCGGCATTGCCAATGCTTGGGTTTTAATACGGGAAAATCGAGGCATTCACAACGCATGAGCTATGGCACAGTTTTTTGAAATTCACCCCGATAATCCGCAAGAGCGACTGCTCAAGCAAGCGGCCAGCCTGCTGAAAGCGGGCGGCATCGCCGCTGTGCCGACGGATTCCAGTTATGCCTTGGTCTGCCACTTGGACGATAAAACCGCCGCCGACTCACTTCGCCGTATTCGAGGGGTTGACGATAAACACCACCTCACCCTTCTTTGCCGTGATCTTAAAGAGCTTTCAATTTATGCGCGAGTAGACAATGCACAATTTCGCCGAATCAAAGCCGGCACGCCCGGCCCTTTCACCTTCATCCTTGAAGCTACCAAAGAGGTGCCGCGCCGCCTCTCGCATCCCAAGCGCTTAACGATTGGCCTACGCGTGCCCGATCATCCCGCGCTGCAAGCCCTGCTAGAGATTCACGGCGAGCCTCTTTTAGCCACCACGCTGATCCCGCCCGGTCAAACTGCGCCTTTAACCGATCCAGAGGCCATTAGAGATCTGTATGAAAAACAAATCGCCTGCGTCATCGACGCAGGTGCGTGCCCCAGCGAGCCCACGACGGTGGTGGATTTGACTGGGGATTCGCACGAGATTGTGCGGCTTGGGCGTGGAGACCCATCGATATTGGGGCTCTGAAGCTGTTCAGACGGCGAATAAGTCTGAGACAATCACCTGTGGACATTAACAACATCATCCAGACCGTCTTGGTCTACGCCCTGCCCGTGATCTTCGCGATCACGATTCACGAAGCTGCGCACGCCTATGCCGCGCTCTACTTCGGAGACAAAACCGCGTACAGCCTGGGCCGTGTCACGCTCAACCCCATCAAGCACATTGATCCGATCGGCACGATTGCGATGCCATTGCTGCTGTATTTTGCAACTAACGGCAGCTTCTTGTTTGGCTACGCCAAGCCTGTGCCCGTGCATTTCAGCGCTTTGCGCAATCCTCGCAGAGATACAGTATGGGTTGTTTTTGCAGGCCCCGGCTCGAACTTGATTCAAGCTTTGCTATGGGGCATCTTGTTTTACGGACTGCAAATCGTCGGTCTGGATGAAAAATTCTTCCTCGCCATGTGTAAAGCCGGCATGTTGGTGAACGTGGTGATGTTTGTGTTTAACCTCTTTCCCGTGCCGCCGCTGGATGGCGGGCGCATCGCGGTGGCACTGCTGCCCTATCGTTTATCCCAACCGCTGTCGCGCATCGAGCCCTATGGCTTTTTCATTGTGATGGCTTTAGTCATCAGCGGCATTGCCAGCACAATCTGGATGCGGCCTTTGATGAACGTGACCTATGGCTTGATCGATCTCGTGCTCACACCGATTCGCATGCTCGCAAATTAATGAGCAGATTTTAAAATGATAGAAGAAAAACGTGAACTTAAACGTGTCTTGTCCGGCATGCGCCCTACAGGCGCATTGCATCTAGGCCACTACCACGGTGCTCTGAAAAACTGGATTCGCTTGCAAAGTGAGATGGAGTGCTTTTATTTTGTGGCCGATTGGCACGCCCTAACCACGCATTATGAAAACCCCGATGTGATTGAAGCCTCGGTGTATGAGATGGTCATTGATTGGCTGGCTACCGGGATTGATCCTGAACTTTGCACCCTTTTTCTGCAAAGCCGATTGCCCGAGCATGCTGAGCTCTTTACTTTGCTCGCTATGGGCACACCGATTTCATGGCTTGAGCGCGTGCCCACCTATAAAGACCAGCAGCTCCAACTGAGTGACAAAGATCTTTCCACCTACGGCTTCTTGGGCTACCCGCTACTGCAGGCCGCAGATATCTTGATCTACAAAGCGCATTACGTGCCTGTGGGCGAAGACCAAGCCAGCCATGTAGAGCTTACCCGCGAGGCTGCACGGCGCTTTAACGATCTTTATGGCCGCCGTAACAACGATGGCGAAAAAATCGCTGCGCTGTTAGACACTTTACCCAAAGACGATGCCCGCTACATCAAAAGCATGGCCAAAAAGCGCACCGAGCAAGGCGACGATACCGTGCTCGCCAAGCTGCCCGGCTTCTTAGCGAAATTTGAAGGCATGAGCGCAGATGAGAAAGCGTTGCTCACCTCGCTCGTGTCAGGCAAGGGTAAAACGGTCTTGATTGAGCCCGATGTGCTGCTTACCAATGCCTCCAAGTTGCCTGGCTTAGATGGCCGCAAGATGAGTAAAAGCTATGGCAACGCGATTGGTATCCGCGAAGAAGCAGCCAGCATCGAGAAGAAAATCAAAGAGATGCCCACAGACCCAGCTCGCGTGAAGCGCTCTGATGCTGGCAATCCTGCGAAATGCCCAGTTTGGCAGTTCCATCTCGTCTATTCAGATGAGCAAAAGCGGCAATGGGTCACGACTGGCTGCACAACCGCGGGCATTGGTTGTATAGAATGCAAAAAAGTCGTCAGCGATGCGATTCTTGCTGAGCAACAGCCCATGCTTGATCGCGCCAAGCCCTATATCTTGAATCCTGCTCGGGTGCGTGAGATTGTGGACAATGGCTGCAAAAAGGCACAAGCTGTGGCGCAAAACACGATGTTTGATGTGCGCAAGGCGATGGGTTTAAATTATTAGAATATAGTTAATATGCCAATCTTAGATGGCAGCGGAAAGTAGTTATGCGGATTTTTGTTGTTGATGATCACCCTTTGATGCGCGAAGCCGTGGTTATGCTGTTTCGCCGTATTGCGCCTGATGCCACAATTGTGGAATTTGATCGCTTGGGCCCTGTGATCGCGAAGGCTCAAGAGCTCGGAATGCCTGATTTCTTGTGCCTTGATTTAAAGCTACCTGATACGCATGGCGTCTCTGGCGTGCGCGAGATGCGCGCTTTGTTTCCGCATGTGCCGATCGTGGTGCTGTCGGCGTCGCCGTCTGCAGATTTTGAGGATCTCAGCATCGATGCAGGCGCAGATTTGTATTTAGAAAAATCTTCAGGTGCAACGCATCTCACCCAAGCTTTGCGAGCCTTGGTGAGCCCAGACAGCGAAAGCCACGATCCCAAAGCCGCCAGCACAGATAAACTCTCACGTCGTCAGAAAGAGCTGCTCAAGCTGCTCGACCGCGGCTTGAGCAACCGTGAATTAGCTGAAATCATGGAAATCAGCGAGCACACTGTGAAGGTGCACTTGTGGCGCTTGTTCCGCCGTCTGTCAGTTAAGAACCGCTCACAAGCTGTTCATTGGGCTCGCTCTCGAGGCATGATTTGAGCCTGCACTCGCCGCTTGGTTCGTTATTCATCTGGTTTGCCGAACAGATCGCGCGATGCATCGCCCTTGAGTTGAATCTCCAGCCGACAACTGGTGCCTTTACCCACAACAGAGCGTAGAGATACACTGTGGCCTAAGGCGCGGCACAAGCGTTTAACAATGGCTAAACCCAATCCAAAACTATCCGCCGTACCTTCATGCGCAGTGGCGCGATAAAACTCTTTGAAGACATGCGGCAAATGCTCTGGGGCGATGCCTGAGCCGCTATCAGAGACTTCCAGCCAAAGCTGATCACCCACGATTTGCGCTGCAAGCATCACGCCGCCACGATCGGTGTAGCGAATGGCGTTGGCCAATAAATTGGCTGTAATGCGGCGCAGAAAAATAGGATCACTGCGTACCGAGGCTTTCACAGCCGTGATGCGTAGCGATAAGCCTTTTGCATCTGCAGCAGGGGCAAACTGCACCTTCATCTCTTCCATCAGTGCTTCAATATCCACCTCCTGAATATTGATCTTGATCGCACCGGATTCGATGCGTGCAAAATCAAACAAACTATTGAACAAGGTATTCACGGAATCCGTGGCGGCCAAGATTTTGGGGATAACGCTCTCCACCATACTTGGCTCATTGCGCAACCAGTCTGCATAAAAAGCCAAAGCATGCACCGGTTGACGAAGATCATGAGCGGCGCTGGCCAAAAGGTTGTTCTTCATCTGCACGGCTTCAGTGGCAGCTTGCGTTTGCTGGCGTAGCGAGCGAATCAGTTGCTCATGCCCGAATTGGGCGCTGAAGCTGCTGCGCTGCAAGGCATGCAGATGCTTTCCTAAATACAACAACAACACCCAAAAAATCGCGACCATAAGTAGAAAAATGCTAGAGGTGATCGAAGGCGGTGCGGGCCAGCTGAGGGCCCAATGCACAACGACAGCCAATGCCACAGTGCCACACAACATATGCGCGAATTGTTGCTGCGATTGAATGCGTGCTGCCAACAGCGATGCACTTAAGGCACCTATGCTGACCAACACCAGAAAGCACAGATACTGAATCGCAATAGGGGCTTTTTCGTAGTAGAGAAACACTGGAAATGAAAACGAAACAGCACTGGCAGACCAGCTCCAGCCATAGCGTTTGAAAAACCGACTCAGGTCAGGCACCGGAGTCGTCATCACCTCCAGATTGAGCACGCGATCAAATGCTTTGATGGTGTAATGTCGAAATACCAAAATGGCTGCGCTGACAAAGACCCAAGCTATCAAAATCATGGTGTTGACATGCCCGTAGAGTAGCAACAAAGTCAACGGAATCACAAAGCATGCCGCGCGCATAGACACTGCGGTATTGAATATTAAATTCTGCGCCAACCGCATCTCCACCCACGCGTCGTGCGCGTCTTGAGACTGCTCGTCTTGCACGGCAGCAACATAGTTTTCAATAAATTGCGAATCAGCTTGCATTGGGAGAAATGTATCAGGAACGCGGCGCCTCAACAATCACTCCTGACATCACGCCTGCACAAACGAAGCCATCCATTTGAAAACAGAAAAGCCCCAATGGTTGACACAACCACTGGGGCATAAGTTACTCTTCAAGAAAGGCGTGAGTGAGCTTTACGCAACTGGCTTGAAGTCATAGCCATTGCCCAATTTTTCCACGCGGCCAAAAGCAGGGAATGGAAAATGGAAACCACCAGCGAGCATTTTCTCGTTAATCACCATATCAAACATTTTGCGGCGTGTCTCACGGGCTGCTGCTGCATCCATATCAAACTGAACTGACCAATCTGGATTGCGAGCAAAGAGCTGAGGAATGTTGGTGAGGTCTGCAAGGTAGGCAAACTTTTCGCCTTTGCTTTGCGCAGTGATTAAGCTGTGGCCTGGCGTGTGACCAAAAGCGGCAACACTGCTGATGCCAGGCATGATTTCTTTGCCTGGCTCAAACTGGATCAATTGCTCAGCGCTCAAACCGCTGAGTACGCGACGCACCGCTTGGAAAGCGCCTTTCATGCCCTCTGGCGCAGCGGCCATGCGGGCATCGTCCATCCAAAAGGCATGCTCTACAGTAGGCACCATGATTTTGGCGTTGGGGAAGACCAGCTGGCCAGCTTTATTACGTACGCCATTGATGTGATCGCCATGGTAATGCGTGAGGATAACAGTGTCGATGTCTTCAGCCTTGAAACCAGCGGCGTTCAAATTGGCCAGCAATCGGCCGGTAGTGGGGCCGCCGTTGTCGGCGAAGCCAGTATCCATCAAAATGCGGCGATTGCCAGCAACGATCATGAATGCTGTGAACGGGATGTCGATATATTCGGTGGGCAAGCCTTGCGACTGCAGGAGGGCTTGCACTTCAGCCATCGGTGCATTGCGCACGAATTCAGCGGCCAGCGGGCGGCGTGCCACACCATCGTTCAAAGCAATAATTTCCATATCGCCGAGCTTTTGCTTGCGAAAGCCCACTTGCACCACGGAAGGCGCACCAAAATTCGGTGCATTTTGCGCAATCAGTGGGGCGAATGAGCCGGCCACATAAGCCAATGCTGCTGCGCCGCCGCCTACGAAGATGTCTCTACGATTGATCATGGGTATTCTCCTAAAGTGATCGAAATATGTGCGCTTAGCGCTGCGCTTACCCACATATGAAATCTCATCTTGCCTTAAAGCTACAACAAACGAACCCATCAGCCTGATTTCCCATCAAATCAGTATGGTTTATGACTATTTAGTTATAACAGCTAAACGAAAGCAACGAGGCTCAGCGCCAGAGCGACCGAAACCAACGCCACCGCGCTCGAGACTGCCACAGCCGCTGTGACTTCCGGCAAAGCCGTCTCGTAGCGCTGCGCAAATAAAAACACATTAGCGCCAATCGGCAAAGCCGCGGTGACGATCATCACAGCCAATGGCAGACCAGATAAGCCAAGAGCTAAGCCGATAAAAGCCACCACGAGCGGATGCGCCACATTCTTCAGCATTGACAGAGCGAGCGCCATGCGCAGATGCTCCCCCACCCGCGTGCTAGCGAGCATGATGCCGACCAAAATGACAGCCAAAGGGCTGAAAGCATTGCCGAGCAATTGCGAAGGTTTGTCGATCAAGGCGGGAATGCCCCAGCCGGTTTGCGCGTAAATCAGCCCCGCGAGAATGGGGAAAATCATCGGTTGCTTAAAGGTGTTCCAAATGGATTTGGCCAATATTTGCATAGGATGACCTTGCTGGCCGCCTCCTTGCTTCAAAGTCACCAGCTCGAGCACCACCGTCGCCAGCGAGAGCATGATCAGCGAATGCACGGCGATTAGTGCCAGCAGTACCGCCACGCCCTGATCGCCATACGCAAACTGAATCAGCGCAATGCCGATCATGACCGTGTTGCTATAACTAGCGGCTAAGGCCAGCACAGCTGCGCGCCGATTGCGCCCAGCCGCAAAAAACATCACGGCATACATCAACGCCATGCCAATCAAATATGCCAAGAGCGGCCTGCCCTGCAAATTCTCCGGATGCACATTCACCATCGTGCGAAACAGCATCGGCGGCAAAAAAATCGTAAAAACCAGATTTGAAAGGTCTTTTACTGATGTAGCCGGCATAAAACCTGCGCGGCCTGCTATGAATCCAATAGCAATCAGCAGAACGACTGGCAACAGCGCCACGAGCACGGGGTGAGACATGCGGCTAGTGTAGTGCGCCTGATTGGATGCGCTTGTAGCGCTGCCATCACCGCTGGCGATGGCAGGGCTCGCACCTCAGATGCTAAAAATTCGCTTGCAAACCTACTTTCAAGCTGCGCCCCGGTAGTGGTGCTTTGCCAGCCGCGCTGGTCGTCAAGATGGATGTGGCGCTATAGGCGAGTTTGTCGCTGGCGTTGTCTAGTCTTGCAAACCAAAGCAGATCCCCATCTTTAGCTTTTATCTTGTAGGTGAGCGCGGCGTTGATCATGGTGTAGCCCGCAGCAGTACCATCCCGAGCCTGTGCGTTGCGATCAAAGCCCAGCTTCGCAGCCCATGCACCTTGCGTCCACGCTAGCGTTGCGCCTACACGCAGGGGGCTGATGCGCGGCAGGGCTTGGCCAGTGGCGGTGTTGCTGGCGCGGGTGCTGTCCATGCGCCATTGCAGATCCAGCTTGTGCGCAGCATCCAACAAGCGCCAGCTGCCAGAGAGTTCAAAGCCGGTGAAGCGGGCTGGCACTTGGCTATAAGCGTATTCGGGAAAGATGCCTTCCCCGCTGCCATCGGCTACGCCGTCTGCATCTGCATCGACTGGATTGAGCTCGGCATCCGCGCCGCGCGTGTTGCCCGTATTGCCGAGGAGTGTGTAGTTTTTAAAGCGGCTGCTGAAAATATTGATCTGCGCAAGATGCGCCCCACTCTTCCAGCGCGCGCCCACATCAAAGCTGGTGGATTTTTCTTTGCGTAGATTCGCATCGCCCACTTCGTATGCAGCGGTAGCGATGTGCGGGCCATCGGCAAACAACTCGTAATCTTTCGGAGCGCGCTCCGTGGCAGCGAAATTTCCTGTGAGCTGCCAAGCGGGTGACAGATTAAACAATGCACCCGTTGCGTAACTTGAGGGCGTAAACTTGCGTTGTGCAGGTGCGAAGCGTGCCACGATGGGGTTGCCAAAGGATTGCACTTTCACATCTTCCATGCGCCCGCCAAAACTGAGCTTGCCCCAGTTAAAAGCGGCTTCTTCATAGACAAAAAGAGCCTGCTGCGAGGTTTTGCTGTATGGCGCAAAAGCTTCCGCGCCATCAGCTGAGAAGCGATTATTGTCCAATTGCAAACCAATCACACCGCTTAAATTGCCCAGCTTAGCGTGCTTTGCTTGTAGGCGAACATCGTTGCCTTTGTTGTTAAAAACGGTGCCCGCAGAAGCGCCTTCAAACTCTGTATGTTTGTAGCGCGTATTGCTTGCCTGCACTTGCACGCTGTCAACGAAGCCTCCCATTTTGAAATCTGCATCGAGCGCAGTGCGTAGCGAATTCATATCAATCGTCACTTCGTCTTCCGCCACTGTGCCGTATTGCGTATTAAAACTACTCACTGATAAGCCGATGCGGCTTTGCCCAAAAAACAAGCTGCCGCCGATTGCACCGCCCTTGGCATCCGCTGGAGAATTGCAGATTTTCTTCTGCGTTGCGGGCGAAGCTGGATTCGTGCAGGCTAGGCTCAGTGGCACGCTCACATCGCCGCTGCTGCGTGCAGACACATCGGTATGCAATGCAAAGCGATCATTGCCCGTCTCGATCATGAATGCGCCATTCTTACCGCTGTTGCCGCTAGACAATCCAAAATCCACCTTGCCTAACATGCCTTGCATGCGCTCTTTCGGAATCCGGTTGTCTATCACATTGACCACGCCGCCCACTGCTGAGCCGCCGTAGAGCAAAGCGCCGGGGCCGCGCAACACTTCAATGCGCTCTACAGCAATCGGATCAAGCGCCACGGCATGGTCGTAGCTTAAGGCCGAGGCATCCATCGTTGCACCAGAGTTGCTGAGGATGCGGATGCGATCGCCATCCAACCCGCGAATGATCGGGCGGCTGGCATTTGGCCCAAAGTAGCTACTGCTCACGCCCGGCAGGCCATTCAAAGCTTCACCGAGGGTGGATTGTTGGCGAAGGAGCAAGCCCGAGCCAGAGACGGCTTGCGCGGGCGCGATCACGTCGCTGCCGCCAAGAGGATTAGCTGTTACAGTGATGGGTGCAAGGATGGGCTCGGACGACGAATGGGTGGCGAGAGTGGTCTGCGCGGTAGCTGCGGCGCAAAGCGCTGCGCAAGCAACAGCCAGTGTGCTGCGGGGAAAAGTGATAGACATAGCATTCTCTTTAAAAAAAGCAAATAGAGCTGACCGCGCAAAATGCGCAGCTGCAGCTCAAAAAAGGGGCTTTAAAAACTACAGAGAATACACAGGCGGGCCGCGCGCTTCAAACAGCGGGGCTTGCCAAGCGGCGAGGGCATGCGCGATAGATGCTACTAAAACAGGAGCATAGAGCGCAGGCAATATGCCGGCTAGAGGGCTAAAAGCTTTTAAAAATGCGGTGCTGCCATCGATCACGCGGCAAGTTTCATCACCTGCTTCGTGGCTGGCAAACAAATGATTGAAAGCACCATCGCTATCGCCATGATCGTGGTTGTGAACTGCTTCATGCTGCGCTGCTGGCTGATTCGCATGCACATGCGCCACGCTGCGCACATCTTGATGCAGCGTGCGGTGTGCAAGCGCCAAAATTTGCGCTAAAGCCATACACAGCAGCAGTCCCGTCAGCACGATGCGCTGAGCAAGACCCATGTGTAAACGGCTCTGAGGGGTCATGCTTACTTCACGGCCACAGCATCCGTGATGCGGTAATACAGGCCATAGGGATCGTCATTGAGCACCAAAAATTTCCCTTCCACCACAACCGGCTCCATCGAGTATTTCACCGGCGTTTTCGTGCGTACTTCCACCATGCTCTCGGGGCCACCGGGAAGGCAAAAGCTGCAGCTCAGCGGCACACTAGTGAGCAGAAAATGGCGCTGATTGGGGCCCGGCTCCAGTGGCATCATGAAGCCTTGGAGTTTTTGCGTTTTCTGGTGCAGCGCGAGCTGCGGTTGGCCAAATACAGGCAAAATTTTGTTTTTCTCATTCTTGGTAGTAATAGCCGTGAGCATGCTCCAAGCCAGCACATCAGTGCGCTGAGGCAGCGGCGCAAACGGGGAATTCGGGCTATGCACGCCCGCGCCTTGGCCTTGCGGTACACCAATGGGGCTGCTGGTAGCAGGCGGTTTTGCACCGCCTGCAATCGGCGCAGACAGTGCCGGCGCAGGCTGCTGAGCCCATACCACTGCCGACGCCAGTAACATGTTTGTTGTCAGATAAGCCAAGACAACAGATTTAATGCTCATGACGCATTCCGCAGTGTTTACCAATACCTAAGCCTTTGCAGGCGGTTTGCAATTCCTTCTCGCAAACCTCATGTTTTTTGCCAGACTCTAGGCACTTGGCCGCGCCTTCATGCGCAGCGGCCATGGCTTTGTGGCGCTGAATATCCTTCTTCGTATCATCAGCTGAGTGTGCCTGAGCAAAAGCAGCAGATGCTATAAAAACAGTAGCGATCAGCGCACATAACACGCCGGCTATCTGCCGCATATGCTTAAAACCAGTCATCAAATCACCTCTCTTGCAATTGTTTCAACACATCTTGAATATAAACCTGCTGCAAGGGCAAAGCCACTGCCAACACCGCTAAGCACAAGACACCGCCAAGCAGCAGCAACTCTTGTGGCAGCCAAATCGCCCCGCTAACCATCAGCGAACGCTCAAGCGCTAATAAGTAGCCTACCAGACTTGTCAAGACATGGCCAAGCAATACGCCTATCGTCCAGCCTGCCAAGGCCAATAAAAGCGTCTCTATTAGCAACAAAGTCGCTACTTTGCCCTTCGAAGCGCCGAGCATGCGCAGCATCGCCAAATCGCCGCGTCGCTCTCGCAGGGCAGCGGTGAACGACATCCAAAGGCTGATCGCCGCCACCGCTAGGAGGACTACAGCAAAAGCTTGTAGCACCTGCGTGCCCACGCCAATCATGCGAAACAAACGCGTGATCTCCAGCGCTGGCACGGCGGCTTGCAAATCTGTGGTGCTGTTCACAAACCGCGGAAAGCTGACTGCTGCTAGCGGCGAAGCATATTGAACCAAGGCGAAAGTGATCTCTCGCTCCTCTTGCAGTGCTTTTTTGTCTGCCTCATCCAGCGCGATTTCTTTTTCATGCACCTGCCACACGCTCTCCGTGCTCGTAAGAATCAAACGATCCAGCACGCAGCCGCACCGCGCGAGTTGCCCCACGACGGTATATCTTGATTTTTCGTGCAGCTCACCGCCGCCACCTAAACCATGCGAGCCCGCAAACTGAGCGTTCATTGGCAGCTTATTCGCTATATCCGCCCCGACCACGGCTTGCATTGGCTGCATCCAGAGCTGCCCCGCATCCATCTTGGCTTGATACAGCGAGAGATAGTCAAGCGTGGTACCCACAATGCGAGCGCCTTGGTAGCTGTCGCCCAAGCTCAAGGGTATCAGCCGCTTCACGCGCGGATCTCTCGCAAGCTCCTGAGCGGCTTGCAGAGGAATATTCCCAGCTGGCACATCCACATGCAGCACGCCCGCCAAAATCATTTGCAGCGGCGAGCCTTTCGCGCCCACCACCACATCCACGCCTGCCAAATCCCTTTGCATGCTGCGCTCCATCTGCGTCGAGACAAGCAGCAACACCGTCATCGTGGCGACGCCGAGCGCAATCAACAGCGCATTGAGCAGCGCAGCGCCAGGCCGAGCGAGCAGCATGCGCAGCGCATAAAGGAATGTGATGACTATGTTTTTCATAGCACTCCGCGCATATTCTGTGCCGGCGATATGCCACTTTTACTTGAATTTTCAAGAAAAATATGCTGCCCAACCTGTTCTGAACCGACCAATGCTTGTCTCACGCGTCCATCGTGCGTAGCCACCACCAAACTTGCACCGCAGCGCTGCGCCGCTGTGAGCAAGAGCGCCATCGCTTGACTTGCCGCCTCATCATCCAAGCTCGCTGTCGGCTCATCGGCAAGAATAATTTTGGGCGAGAGCAACGTAGCGCGAGCCAGCGCGACCCGCTGCGCCTGCCCACCAGAAAGCTCACTCGGGCGGCGCTGAGCCAATTGCGAAACGCCTAGCGCCTGCAAGGCCGCATCAATCTTCAAGTCATCCTCCGGCAAACCCGCCGCAAAAAACACCAGTGCCAAATTGCCCCGCACAGAAACCGATTCGCTCAAATGCAAACGCTGCGGCAAAAACCCTACCGTCCGCCCGCGCCAAGTATCGCGCTGCGCCCCTCGCAAAGCCGCCATCTCTTGCCCAGCCACTTCCAAAGTGCCAATCGCGCTGCCAAGCAGGGCACAACACAGCGCAAGCAAAGTCGATTTCCCCGAACCCGAAGCGCCTTGCAACAGCAGCACACCGCCTTGCGGCAGCGCCAAATCCGGAAAGCGCATCTCAGCGCCACCGGGGTAGGAAAAACTCAAATCTTTAGAGGCCAACATGCCGCAATGATACGCAGCCTTTGCACCGCGCAAAGGCCAGAAAAACTATTTTGCCAGCCGCGCAAAGGTCTTGCGAAACTTCGCCACCTTCGGCGCAGCCACAGCCATGCAGTAGCCTTGATAAGGATTACGCTCAAAAAAGTCTTGGTGGTATTCCTCAGCAGCGCTGTAGTTTTGCAGCGGGAGCACCTCGGTGACGATTGGGCTGCCGAACACTTTATCTTGGCTCATCTCGCGAATGATGTCGTTTGCCGCATCCTGCTGCTCGGGCGCGGAATAATAAATCCCGCTGCGATACTGCGTACCCGTATCGTTGCCCTGCCGGTTGAGCTGCGTGCAATCGTGCACCACAAAAAAGATCTCCAAAATCTCTCGCGTGGAGATCACCGAAGGGTCATACACGAGCTTCACCACCTCGTTATGCCCCGTCTGTCCGGTACACACATCCTCGTAGCTCGGGTTTTTCACGTGGCCATTGCAATAGCCAGATTCAACATCTAGGATCCCCTTGACCTCTTTGTAAACCGATTCAGTACACCAAAAGCAGCCCCCGCCGAGGGTGATGGTTTGGGAAGAAGATGAGGTAGTTGTGTTCATAAGACATTGTCGCACCGAGCACCAAAACCTTACCGACCTTGCGATAAAGGCGCTTGCAGTGGAGCGACCAAAAGATATACAATGAAGATATACATTCCAAAGAGCCCACCATGAACGCTCGCCTATACACCTCCATCACACAGCCCACGAATCAACGCATGAGCCAAAAAGACTCCACCGTTTTCACCAGCGGCAACAGCCAAGCCGTGCGCATTCCGAAAGAATTTCAATTCGATACCAAGCAAGTCACGATCATCAAGCAAGGTAATCAATTGGTTATCAAGCCAAAATACAAAACATGGGCGGAAATCCTGGCCAACTTGCCACCGCTCTCACCAGAAGAAGAAAACGATGGTTTTGATTTGGCCGCCATTGTGCGGGAAAGCAATGCCAAACTTCCACCGAATCGCGATTTCTCTCATCTTTTTGCCGATACCCAGGCAGTAAATACCAAGAAAACCGTCAAACGCAAGCTCAAAGCCGCTCCATGAAATACTTGCTTGACACCAATGTTTTTTCGCACATGGTCAACAACAATGCCGAGGTTTTGAAACGTTTCGCCAAAGCAGATCCGGACGACATCACTCTTTCCATCATCAGCCACGGGGAAATTCTTTTTGGCATCCAAAAACAAACACCCAGCGCCATCAAACTCCAACGCATCAATTACCTCCTGCAGCAAATCCCCATCGTCTTAATGAGCGATTCAGTCGCCTCACATTACGCCAAAATTCGTGCAGAGCTAGAACTCGCAGGCCAACCCATTGGCCCCAACGACACGTGGATCGCCGCCCACGCCCTAAGCCTCGGTGCAACCTTGGTGACAAACAATGTGCGCGAACTTAAGCGCATCAAGGGCTTGAAGGTGGAGAATTGGACACTTTGATCTTTCATGGTAATTTTTTGACTTGACGAGGAATCCCATCATGAGCGCCCTGCCCCAAGCCATCGCCCAATACACCCTGCATGAAAAAATCCAGCTTGTAGAAGACATCTGGGACAACATCGCGCATGAGGCAGCCACAGCGCGCACCACGAGCGAAGCTGCTCAAGCAGAAATCATGCGGCGAGTCGCATGGAGTGAAGCCAATCCAGGGCATGGAAGCAGCTTGGAAGAAATTGCAGCTCGGCTGGGCGTACGCTTGTGAAATTTGGCATTCGCTATTCGGATGCTGCTGAGCAAGATATTGCAGAAATATTTGCTTGGTATGAAACGCAGTCTGGCGGCTTGGGCACAGAGTTTTTGCGACAGCTCAAAATTCTAGAAGCCAAGCTAGAACGTTACCCAGAAATCAACGCGATTGAGTATGGCGAAATCCGTAGAGCCTTCACTCTGAAATTTCCTTACTCGCTGCATTTCCGCATTGAAGGTGAAATCGTCCACGTTTACGGCTGCTTGCATCACAAGCGCGATCCAAAAATTTGGCCTGCGCCAAGCTACTAGGTCAGCACATGATGTGCATCAACTTTTACCATTCCAAAATCGCTGCCAACGCCGTAAGCCTTAGTGCAACCTTGGTGACAAACAACGTACGTGAATTCAAGCGGGTCAAGGGCTTGAAGGTGGAGAATTGAGTATGAGAAAACGAGTACTTCAGAATGTCGTGGGAAATACTCAGAAATCGACACCCAACTCAAGTGCCTTTTATCCGGCTTTAATTGCAGGAATTTGCGGCTTGATTGGTGCTTTTGGCGGAGCATATTGGCAATCAACAAGCGGTTCCAAGCAAAAAATCTATGACAGCCGCGTTAATGCATACAGCAAAGTCATTTCTAGCATCAACGATGAGCAGATCAAATCACTCAGAAGTATGCGCGATTTGATTGCTGCGACTAAACGTGTCAGCAGCGACGGTGATGCCTGGTCAATCGACACTGATTGGAACGAATTTATAAGCTCCTCTGAAGGCAAGGAAGCCATAGAAAAATTAGTATCAGCAATTGCTCCAGCAAAACTTCATGGCAGCGACCGAACAGTTTTAATTTCCCGTGCAATCGGTGCAACGCTGAATGACAATTTACAAACGAACACCATTCGCCTACTGAGTTCAGAAATCACAGAGCAATATCTTCGTGATGCCGATCCAAGAACGCCTTGCTATGGCTGCAATGACAGTGTTGACCGAGATGTAACAGCTCGACTATTCGCTCTCAGCAGTCTGCTCACGATGCTTGAAAACAGTATGGTGTGCGACCTAAATTTCGAGTCCAAATTATGCTCATAGACTTCTTCTACACCCTCCGCAGCGCCAAGCTGCCCGTCTCCGTCAAGGAATACCTCACCCTGCTTGAAGCCATCAAAGAAGGCGTGGTCGGGCCGACCAGCGTTGATGGCTACAAGATTGATGATTTCTATTATTTGAGCCGTATGGCTTTGGTGAAGGATGAAAAGCATTTTGATAAGTTTGACCGCGCGTTTGCGGCTTACTTCAAAGGCGTGGAGATGGTGGCGGATTTTACGCAAGAGATTCCGCTGGAGTGGCTGCGCAAGAATCTTGAGCTGGAGCTTTCCGCAGAAGATAAAGCCAAGATTGAGGCGATGGGCTGGGATGAGCTGATGGAGACGCTGAAAAAGCGCTTCGAAGAGCAAAAAGAACGCCACGAAGGCGGCAACAAATGGATCGGCACGGGCGGCAAATCGCCCTTCGGCGCAAACGGCTACAACCCACAAGGCATTCGCATTGGGCAAGCGGGAAGCCGCAACAAATCAGCTGTCAAAGTGTGGGATCAACGTGCGTATAAAGATTACGATGATTCGCAAGAGCTCGGTACACGCAACATCAAAATTGCGTTGCGCCGCTTGAGAAAATTCGCGCGCCTCGGCGCAGAAGACGAACTCGATCTAGACGACACCATCCGCAAGACCGCAGCGAATGCCGGCTACCTAGACATCAAAATGCGCCCCGAACGGCACAACAACGTCAAGGTGCTGCTGCTCATGGATGTGGGCGGCACGATGGATGATCACATCAAGCGCGTCGAAGAATTGTTCTCAGCCACCAAGCAAGAGTTCAAGCATTTAGAGTTTTACTATTTCCACAATTGCGTCTATGACTTCATGTGGAGGAACAACCGCCGCCGTTTCGCAGAAAAATTCCCCACGATGGACATCTTGCGCAAATACAACAAGGATTACAAACTCATCTTTGTGGGCGATGCCACGATGAGCCCGTATGAG
Organism: Comamonadaceae bacterium; assembly: GCA_043777675.1. GTDB lineage: Bacteria > Pseudomonadota > Gammaproteobacteria > Burkholderiales > Burkholderiaceae_C > JANMDU01. Next base: position 22,941 of record JAYWHR010000067.1, read on the forward strand.
ATTTTGCAGCCTGGCGGTAGCGTGGAATACAACAACGAAGAGGCCGGCAGCTTGTGGCTCCAGCGCTTGACGGAAGCTTTTCCCAAATTCGCCTGGATCAACCCCGAGCCTCAAGGCGTGTGGGAGTATCGCCAAAGCATCGGCATCATCCGCCAGATGATGAACGACCGCATGTTTCCGCTCACGTTGCAGGGGCTGGAAGGCGCAATGCGGCTGCTAACCAAGTAGCGGCAGCGCCTACAATCGCGAGATACACAGCGTCGATTCAACGCTAAGCCGCCATAGTTCAATGGATAGAACGAGTGCCTCCTAAGCGCTAGATACAGGTTCGATTCCTGTTGGTGGTACCAAATAAGACACCAAGATGATTAAATTATTTGTAGGGCTCGGCAACCCAGGGGCAGAATATGAAGCCACGCGGCACAACGCGGGATTTTGGTTCGTGGATGAACTCTCGCAGCAGTGGAAGGCTTGCCTCACGATGGAGAAGGCTTATCACGGGTTGATGGCGCGTACTTCGCAAGGCGGCAACAACGTATGGCTGCTTCAGCCGCAAACATTTATGAATCTCTCGGGTAAATCCGTGGCGGCTCTTGCGCGGTTTTACAAGATCAAGCCAGAAGAAATTCTCGTGGCATATGACGAGCTTGATATCGTGCCCGGCGAAGCCAAGATCAAGCTGGGCGGCAGCTCGACGCACAATGGCCTGCGCGATATCACGGCGCAAATGGGCGCGGATTATTGGCGGCTGCGCATTGGCATTGGGCATCCAGGCGTGAAATCTGAGGTGTTGTCTTGGGTACTGAAGAGGCCAGTTTTAGAACAACGCTTACTGATCGATGAGACGATTGCTCGCGGCTTGAAAGCTGTGCCGTATATGCTCTGCGGTGATATGGAGAAAGCCACGCAAATCGTGCACACCGCGAAAGCGCCGCGTCCCAAGCCTCCTCGCCCTTCGCCGGGCTCTGCGCCCGCAGCGGCGCCTGCGTCTTTGCCCGCAGCGGCGCTCGCCTCTTCAACTGGCGCTGCTCTTGTGCCCATGCCTGCATTAACTGAAACACTATCAAAAAGTGAGCAGCCCGCGCAATAAATGCGCCGGCTATCTGCTCAAAACACCTTAAAAATAGCTCAAAACCTTAGATTTCTGGAGACACCCGTGGATTTGCTCTACCCCACCCTCGCAACCGCAATTGCTTACCTCATTGGCTCGCTGAGCTTCGCCGTCATCGTGAGCAAACTCTTTGGTTTGGCTGATCCGCGCAGCTACGGGAGCAAAAACCCCGGCGCGACCAATGTGCTGCGCTCGGGCTCCAAACCTGCAGCCATCCTCACACTCATTCTTGACGCGCTCAAAGGCTATGTGCCTGTGATCTTGGTGCAAATCTACGGCAAGGAATTCGGCTTGGGCGACGGCACGCTGGCTCTCGTAGCGCTCGCAGCCTTTCTCGGGCATGTCTGGCCAATCTTCTTCAAATTCAAAGGCGGCAAAGGCGTCGCTACGGCTGCGGGCGTGATTTTCGGGATCAATTGGCTTCTAGGCTTGGGCGTATTCGCCAGCTTCGCTATTGTCTTATTTTTCTTCCGGTGGGTCTCATTTGCATCGATCGTTGCAGCAGCATTTGCACCATTTTTCTATCTACTAGGAGATCGCGGCCCGTGGTACACCTCCAAAGCCGTGCTGTTTTCCATCTTTATCATGGCGCTCATTCTCGCGTTTCGCCATAAAGAAAATATCAATCGCCTGTTAGTCGGCAAAGAACCAAAACTGGGTGAGAAAAAATAGAGAAATCAGCGAATAGCCTTTACGGAATAAGCGCGGGGCGCTACTCAACAAATAGCTGTTAAAAGCGCCGCTCCAGCACCATCACATCGCTCGTGCGATTCATCGAGAAGCGGCTAAGAAATGAGTTGCCCAGTAATGCAAAGGGCATGTTGGGGCCGACCACCGCCTCTACATCGTATAGTTCCACCTCGCCCACTCGCACAGAATTGAGCACCACGCGCCAGCCTTGCGCCACGCCGTTGGCTGTGCTCATTCTGACAGGCTGGCCTTTTTGATAATCAATGCCCATGCGCTGCGCGTCGCTGACGCCAATCGCCACAGCAGTCGCACCCGTATCCACCATGAACTGAATCGCGCGGCCGTTGATCGTGCCATTGGCCATGAAATGCCCGCCCGAGCCCATGGGTAGCGTGATTCTTCTGCTTTCATTCGCGCCGCCCGCGCTTGCGCCTCCTAAGCTCACCGGCGCATCACCCACACGCAGATTCGCGCGTTTGCCAGCAATCTCCAGCACCGCCTGATCACCTGATGCGCTGATCAACTTCACGCCGGCATGCGTCTGCCCTGCTTCGAGAAGCTTCGGTGCAGCGCCGTCGATCACGAGCAGGCCCTTGCTGCCCATGACCCCAGATAAAGCCACTTTTTGCGACGCATTTTGCGAGATAGCCGGCATGAATACTGCGAGGAGTGCTATAAAAAAGAGAGCGTTTCGCAGACGATCTGTGGCATACATGAACGCAGTGAGTGGTTTGAGATGCATAGACTGTCATTGTGAAGCAATATGTAAACGCAGGTCAGCGGATAAACGCGAAGACTGGCGCGCGCTCGGGTCTGAATCGCGTTGAAGGCAGGTTAAAATGACGAGTTACCAATTAATTGCGCGGCTCTAACCAGACGCGCGAAGTGAAATTTAAACCGCGCGGGTGGCGAAATTGGTAGACGCACCAGGTTTAGGTCCTGACGGTGGCAACACTGTGGGGGTTCGAGTCCCCCCCCGCGCACCAGAGTTTTTTTTGTTTTTTTAGAAGAGATTGATCATGGCCGTCGCCGTTGAAACCTTAGAAAAATTAGAGCGCAAGATCACCTTGTCGCTGCCTGTGGCCACCATTCAAACCGAAGTCGAGACCCGTTTGCGCAAGCTCTCGCGTCAAGTCAAAATTGACGGCTTTCGCCCTGGCAAAGTGCCTATGAGCATCGTGACGCAGCGCTACGGCTACAGCGTGCATTACGAAGTGATTAACGATAAAGTAGGCGAGGCTTTTTCCACAGCGGCTAATGAGGCTCAACTTCGCGTGGCAGGCATGCCAAAAATCTCTGAATCAGAAGCCAAAGCCGATGATGGCCAGATGACTTTTGATGCGGTGTTTGAGGTTTACCCAGATGTCAAAATCGGCGATCTTTCTACTGCGGAAGTTGAAAAAATCACTGCTGACGTATCTGATGCAGCAATCGACCGCACCGTAGAAATTTTGCGCAAGCAGCGCCGCACCTTTGCCCAACGCTCAGCGACAGACATCACAGCCGAAGGCGATCGCGTGACTGTTGATTTCGTAGGCAAGATTGATGGCGAAGCTTTTGTAGGCGGTAAAGCCGATGATTTCGCATTCTTGGTTGGCGAAGGCCAAATGCTCAAAGAATTTGACTCTGCTGTACGCGGCATGAAGCTTGGCGAGAGCAAAACTTTCCCCTTAGCTTTCCCTGCCGATTACCACGGTGCAGATGTGGCCGGCAAAACGGCTGACTTCCTTGTCACCGTGAAAAAGCTTGAAGCTCAGCATTTGCCTGATGTGAACGAAGCTTTTGCCAAGTCGCTGGGCATTGCAGACAGCTCAATTGAAGGCTTGCGCGCAGATATCAAGAAGAATCTCGAGCGCGAAGTGAAATTCCGTTTGATCGCCAAGAACAAAGGCGCTGTGATGGATGCGCTCATCGGCAAGGCTGAGCTCGATCTGCCGCAGAGCATTGTGCAATCTGAACTCGATCGCTTGGCAGAGGCAGCCCGTGCTGATCTGAAATCTCGCGGTATCAAAGATGCTGACAAAGCCCCGATCCCCGACGACATCTTCCGCCCGCAGGCAGAACGCCGTGTGCGCTTGGGTCTCGTTGTTGCTGAGTTGGTGAAAACCAATGACCTGGGTGCCAAGCCCGAGCAGATCAAAGCCCACATCGAGGAAATGGCTGCGTCGTATGAGAAGCCTGCAGACGTGATCCGCTGGTATCAGAGCGATCGTCAGCGCTTGGCTGAAGTGGAAGCCGTGATCATTGAGAACAACGTGACGGATTTCGTGCTATCCAAAGCCAAGGTCACAGCGAAGGCTGTTGAGTTTGATGAGCTGATGGGTCAGCAGTAACCCTGCTAAAAACCTATTGTTTGGGGCTTGCATCCAGCGATGTGAGCCCCATTTTTATTTTTACCGCAATTTTGCGCTACAGTAAGCATAGCAAGGAGCTCCTGTCATGAATCAATATTTCAATCCTCTGTCCGCTCAAGATCCAATTAGCAGCAGCGCTCAACGTCGCCTTGATCGCTTCGCAGAAACCACCTTCGAACCAGCGCAAGCTCTCGGCATGGTGCCCATGGTGATCGAGCAATCTGGCCGTGGCGAGCGAGCCTACGATATTTATTCCCGGCTGCTCAAAGAGCGCATCATTTTTTTGGTCGGCCCGGTAGAGGATTACATGGCCAATCTCGTGGTGGCACAGATGCTTTTTTTAGAGAGCGAAAATCCAGACAAAGATGTGTTTATCTATATTAATTCCCCGGGCGGTTCAGTCAGCGCTGGCTTGGCGATTTACGACACGATGAATTTCATCAAACCCGATATCTCGACGCTGTGCACAGGCATGGCCGCCAGTATGGGCTCTTTTCTCTTAATGGCCGGCACCAAAGGCAAGCGCATTGCCCTGCCCAACTCCAGCATCATGATGCACCAGCCCTCCGGCGGTGCGCGCGGCATGGCCAGCGATATTGAAATATCTGCCCGCGAAATTTTGAAAACACGCGAACAACTCAATAAGATTTACGCCGACCAAACCGGTCAACCCGTCGAAAAAATCGCCCGTGATGTCGAGCGCGATTACTGGCTTTCTGCTCAAGAAGCGAAGGATTATGGTTTAGTCGATCAAGTGATCGCCAAGCGCCCGACCTAATCCAGTCAAGGTAACAGTGCTCGAAACGGCTATAGCAAGCGGTATCATTGGGTTACACCCATTTTTGGAATAAACCCATGGCAGACCGTAAAGGCACTTCCTCCAGCGAAAAAACGCTGTACTGCTCCTTCTGCGGCAAAAGCCAGCACGAAGTGAAAAAACTCATCGCAGGCCCTTCGGTCTTTATCTGCGATGAGTGCATTGATTTGTGCAACGACATCATCCGCGATGAAGTCTTGCCTGAACTCGAAAAAGCAGCAAAGAATGATTTGCCCACTCCGCTTGAGATCAAGCAACACCTAGATACTTATGTGATTGGCCAAACGACGGCCAAGCGCGCGATGGCTGTTGCCGTATATAACCACTACAAACGCTTGCGCCACAAAGAAAAAGCCAAGAAAGACGATGTTGAACTCACCAAGACAAATATCTTGCTGATTGGCCCGACAGGCTCTGGCAAAACCTATCTCGCGCAAACTCTAGCTCGCATGCTGGATGTGCCCTTTGTGATGGCCGATGCCACCACACTGACAGAAGCTGGATATGTCGGCGAAGACGTTGAAAACATCATCTCCAAATTGCTTCAAGCCTGCAATTACGATGTGGAAAAAGCGCAGCGTGGCATTGTGTATATCGACGAGATCGACAAAATCTCCCGCAAATCTGACAACCCATCTATCACCCGTGATGTGAGCGGAGAAGGCGTGCAGCAGGCCTTGCTCAAGCTCGTGGAAGGCACGATGGCTGGCGTACCTCCGCAAGGCGGTCGCAAGCATCCGAACCAAGATTTCTTGCAGGTTGATACGACGAACATCTTATTCATCTGCGGCGGTGCCTTCCAAGGCTTGGAAAAATTGGTGGAAGCGCGGCAAGAAGCCGGCGGTATTGGCTTTGGCGCTTCAGTCAAAAGCAAAAAGCAACGTAGCCTCAGCGACACCTTCAAAGAGATTGAACCCGAAGATCTGATCAAGTTTGGCCTGATCCCGGAGCTGATTGGGCGCTTGCCCGTGATTGCTACGCTGGATGAGTTGAGCGAAGATGCACTCATGCAAATTTTGACGGAACCGAAAAATGCGGTCATCAAGCAATACGCCAAGCTACTTGCCATGGAAGGAGCGGAGTTAGAAGTGCGCCCGAATGCTTTGCGCGCGATTGCGCGTAAAGCCCAAGTGCGTAAAACGGGCGCACGCGGCCTGCGCTCCATCCTTGAAGCTGCGCTGATCGACACCATGTTTGAATTGCCCGATACGAGTAATGTGGCCAAAGTCGTGGTGGATGAATCCACCATTGATGAGGGCAAACCACCTTTGCTCGTTTACAGGGACGAAGCTAAGAAAGCCTGATGCACCGCCTACAGTGGTGATGCGCGGCTAGTGATCTGATTTTTTGAGAGTGAAAAGCCATGTCTGGTGCCACAACCCTACCCTCTGATCCAATGGATCTGCCGCTACTGCCTTTGCGCGACGTGGTCGTGTTTCCTCATATGGTGATTCCACTTTTTGTGGGCCGGCTTAAGAGCATCAAAGCGCTAGAGACCGCCATGGAAACGGATCGCCGCATCATGCTTGTGGCGCAAAAAGCTGCCGCGAAAGACGAGCCAGTTGTTGAAGACATGTTTGGCGTCGGCTGCGTCTCCACAATTTTGCAGATGCTCAAGTTGCCCGACGGCACGGTGAAAGTATTGGTAGAAGGCCAGCAGCGCGCAACAGTTAATCAAATCATTGAAGGCGAGGCGCATTTTCATGCCAACGTGACGCCGCACAACGGCGCAGCGCCCACGCCAGATAGCCTGACAGCGATAGAGGCCGTGCGCCGAGCGGTGGTTAGTCAGTTCGATCAATACGTCAAGCTCAATAAAAAAATCCCACCGGAGATTCTCACCTCAATTTCCAGCATCGATGATGCAGGCCGCTTGGCCGATACCATTGCTGCGCATACGCCGCTCAAGCTTGAAAACAAGCAAACTGTTCTGGAGCTGATGGATGTCAAGGCGAGATTAGAGAATGTATTTGAGCAATTAGATCGTGAGCTTGAAATCCTCAATGTGGATAAAAAAATCCGCAGCCGCGTGAAGCGCCAGATGGAGAAAAATCAGCGCGATTTTTATCTGAATGAGCAAGTCAAGGCGATTCAAAAAGAATTGGGCGACGGCGAAGATGGCGCAGACATCGAAGAGATTGAGAAGAAAATCAAGGCCTCCAAAATGCCTCCAGAGGCGCGTAAGAAAGCAGACTCGGAGCTTAAAAAGCTCAAGCTCATGTCGCCTATGTCAGCCGAAGCCACCGTGGTACGCAACTACATTGATGTGTTGATCGGTCTGCCATGGAGCAAAAAAACCAAAATCAAGCATGATTTAGGCAATGCAGAAACCGTGCTGAACTCGGATCACTTTGGTTTGGACAAAGTCAAAGATCGCATTCTGGAATATCTCGCAGTGCAGCAGCGTGTCGATAAAGTCAAAGCGCCTATTCTCTGCTTGGTAGGCCCTCCTGGCGTAGGCAAGACGTCTCTCGGCCAATCGATTGCCAAAGCCACAGGCCGCAAATATGTGCGCATGGCCTTGGGCGGCATGCGTGATGAAGCTGAGATTCGCGGTCATCGCCGCACGTACATCGGCGCGCTGCCTGGCAAGATCTTGCAAAGCCTCACCAAAATAGGCGCGCGCAATCCGCTCTTCTTGCTCGATGAGATCGACAAAATGGGGCACGATATGCGCGGCGATCCTTCGAGCGCCTTGCTTGAGGTGCTTGATCCTGAGCAAAATCACACGTTCAGCGATCATTATGTTGATGTCGATTTCGATTTGAGCGATGTGATGTTTGTGGCCACATCCAATTCGATGAACATTCCCCCTGCTCTTCTTGATCGCATGGAAGTCATCCGCCTCTCGGGTTATACCGAAGATGAGAAAACCGCCATTGCGCTGCGCTATCTCCTACCCAAGCAATTAGAAAACAATGGTGTGAAAGCGGCTGAGCTTGATGTGCAAGAAGATGCCGTGCGCGATATCGTGCGCTACTACACGCGTGAAGCGGGCGTGCGCTCTCTGGAGCGCGAACTGTCTAAGATTTGCCGAAAGGTTGTCAAAGGCATCTTGCTGAAAAAATACACAGAGCAAGTGAAGGTCACGTCTGAAAATCTCAATGATTTTGTGGGCGTTCGTAAATTCAACTATGGCCGCGCTGAGCAGAGCAGCCAAGTGGGGCAAGTGGTAGGCTTGGCATGGACAGAAGTAGGCGGCGATTTGCTGACCATTGAGGCGGCCATCATGCCCGGCAAAGGTGCGATTACACGCACTGGTTCGCTGGGCGATGTGATGAAAGAATCGGTGGAAGCTGCGCGCACGGTGGTGCGTTCGCGCTCGCGCCGCTTAGGCATCAAAGATGAGATGTTTGAGAAAAAAGATGTTCATATCCATGTGCCTGACGGTGCAACCCCCAAAGACGGCCCAAGCGCTGGCATTGCCATGACAACCGCCCTCGTCTCTGCGCTTACCGGTATCCCCGTAAAAGCCTCGGTGGCTATGACCGGCGAGATCACCTTGCGCGGTGAAGTCACAGGCATTGGCGGTTTAAAAGAAAAGTTGCTCGCTGCACTGCGCGGGGATATTAAAACCGTACTCATCCCCGAAGAAAACGTGAAAGATTTGGCCGACATTCCAGAGAACGTGAAAAACGGTATGGAAATCATTCCCGTAAAATGGATTGATCAAGTGCTGCAAGCGGCTCTGGAGCGTATGCCTGTGCCTTTAACCGATGAAGAAATCGCTTCGATGGATGTGGTGGCTGCGGCCAGCACGACAAAAAAAGCAGCAGAAAAAACCAAGGTCGTTAAACACTAAGATTTTTACTGCTATAATTTGGCTCTCTCGCGGGAATAGCTCAGTTGGTAGAGCGCAACCTTGCCAAGGTTGAGGTCGAGAGTTCGAGACTCTTTTCCCGCTCCAAATTTCTAAAAAGGGAAGCAATTGCTTCCCTTTTTGGTTTGTAGACTAGTTTGTAGGTACAGTGGCGCGATAGCAAAGCGGTTATGCCCCGGATTGCAAATCCGGTCAGCCCAGTTCGACTCTGGGTCGCGCCTCCAGATTTGGAAACAGCATGAATGCTGTTGTTCTTTTGGAAATCAAAGCGCCTCGGCATATGTTCGAGGCGTTTTTGTTTGACAATCTATATATTGAAGTTTCCAGCCTCGATGGTGAAATAGGTAGACACAGCGGACTTAAAATCCGCCGCTTCGTTCATAGCGGGCGTACCGGTTCGATTCCGGTTCGAGGCACCATTCTTTATCTTTTTATTAAAACCTTAGCGCTCTCGAACCGGTTCACCGAAGGGCGGTGTTGACGAAGCGCGCAAGCGCACTTGGTTCGATTGTCATCACAGCTACTGTTTAGACTTAACAAAAAATAAACACGGCGTACCACCAAAGTTATAAACTGTCCTCATGGCATCCTCCTACGCTCCCCCCTTTGAAATCCATGTGCATGGCGAAGTGCCTCTGCGCCCGGATGTATCGTATGGTCAATTGCAAGATGCGCTAAAGCCGCTTTGGTCTTACGCAGGTGCATCCTCTTTGGCTAAGGGCGCAGTCAGCTCTTATGAAGAAGAGCCCGGTATTCGGGTGGATGATAAAGAACATGTGCTTAGCATCTGCTGGACGGTGGCAGCCGATGAGGCCTTTCGCAGCAGTTTGGAAGAAATGTGCATGAATCTCAACGAGTTATCTAGCGCAGGCGCGGCCATTGAAATCAGTATTTATGACACAGAATTCGACGATGAAGATGAAGAAAACGAGACACAAGAATCGCGCGACGATTTTTTGATGCTTTTCGTGGGCCCTACGCCCGGCGACATCATGCAAGTCCAGCGCGATATTCTTATTGAGGATGTGACGGCTGTGATGGAGCGCCATTTTGAGAAAACCGAAATGGGCGACGTGGTGGCTGAAATTGACAAAATGTTTAGCAAGCGCTTTGATGCGATGGTCAACTCACTGACGATTCCTCGCAGTCTGCGAGGTGGGCCCGGCGCTGCGGGAGGTTTAGGCGGGCATGGCGGTGGCGGACGCAAACCTCGGCATTTGCACTGAATCCTTGAATGCGACACCAGCTCGCAAAGCAGCCTCCAAACAGTGAGAAAATTGAATCATGTTGAGCATTACATCTTTTTCCTCTCAGATCAACGCCTTGGCAATGATTTCGACCTGTTTCATATTTAATGCATACGCGCAAGAAGCCAATGTTCTTGGTTTGCCAGCCATACCGCAAGCCAAGCCCGGTGCCGCAGTCGCTGCCCCTGGAAGTGCATCAAAGCCCACCAAACCCATTGATTCATCTCCTAATCGAGATGCATTAGCGGGCGAGATGAGCTTGCAGCATAGCGCGCTCAACGGCTTAGGTCGCCTAGTGATCACTACCAAAAGCGTCTTTAGCTCACAAGCTACACAAGGCAGCGCGATCGATGCAGCGCGTTTAGTACAGCGGGATCTCACCATTGCCTGTGGCAAGCAATGTAAGCCCGAAAAAATGGCATCACCTAAGATTTTGCCCAGCGGTCAACTAGAGTTTGAGCTGGCGTTTCGCCCTCTCTACCAGCATTTAAATCAAGCGCAGTTCTTGGCAGCTTTACAGAGCAAACCTATCAATTTAACGCCTGTGCAACTCTCGGCGCCATCACAACCGGCATTGCCTGCCATAGTTTCTAGCGCTACGCCAAGTACTCAGGGCATCGTCAAGACAGCCACTCAATAAGTTGCAAATTAAGCGCCTTTTTGATTCGTTTGACGCGTATCCATCTTAGCTTTCAGCGACGCTAGTAGGTCTGGCGGCAGCAAGCGTTGAGCAACCTTCATCAGAATCAGTGCCACTATTCCATCGTCAATCCAGCCGAGCACAGGCAAAAAATCGCTGACGAGATCGATCGGACTGATGATGTAAAGCGCAGCGGCAAGTGCCACGAATTTGGCACTTACTGGTGTACGTGCATCACGCAACAGATGCCACATCAGTATGAGCTCTCTGCGGAATTTGCTAACTAACAAGCCCCATTTGAACATGAAGTGACCCTCCTTTAAGTATTCAAACACATTTCACCAGAGTCGATAAACTCAAATGTAAATTTCTCTAACGCGATACTCAGCTGCGCGATGACAAAACTTCGGAAGCACCAACACTTAGCGGCAGAGGCTACACTCTTCGATATATAAAAAATGTCCTTCTATGCCAAGCAACCAATACGAAACATTCATGCGCCATGTGTTTGAGCATGGCGTGGCAAAAACAGATCGCACCGGCACCGGCACGCGCTCGGTCTTCGGCCATCAGATGCGCTTCAATCTTGCCGAGGGCTTTCCGTTAGTCACGACAAAAAAAGTGCATCTCAAATCCATCATCTTGGAGCTGCTTTGGTTCCTCCGGGGCGATGCCAATGCGAACTGGCTTAAAGAGCGCGGGGTGACGATTTGGAATGAATGGGCAGATAAAGAAACGGGCGATTTGGGCCCAGTGTACGGTGTGCAGTGGCGATCATGGCCCACGCCTGATGGCGGGCATATTGATCAGATTGCGCAGGTGGTCGATCAGCTCCAGACCAATCCAGATTCGCGCCGCATCATTGTGAGCGCCTGGAATGTGGCCGATTTGCCTAAGATGGCGCTCATGCCCTGCCATGCTTTCTTTCAGTTTTACGTGGCCGAAGGCCGGCTCTCCTGCCAACTCTACCAACGCAGCGCCGACATCTTCCTCGGCGTCCCCTTCAACATCGCCAGCTACGCCCTGCTCACCCACATGCTAGCGCAGCAATGCAATCTGGAAGTCGGCGATTTTGTGTGGACGGGCGGTGATTGCCATATTTACAGTAATCACCATGAGCAAGTCCAAACGCAACTCGGTCGAGAGCCTTTTGCTTACCCACAACTCATGATCAAACGCAAACCTGCCTCGATCTTTGACTACGAGTACGAAGATTTTGAAGTGGTGAATTACCAGCACCATGCGGCGATCAAAGCGCCGGTTGCGGTGTAACGCTGCATGAAAATCAACCTCATCTGGGCGCAAGCCAAGGATCGCGTGATTGGCAAAAACGGCAAGATGCCTTGGCATTTGCCGGAAGATCTTGCGCATTTCAAGCGCACGACGCTGGGGCATCCGGTGATCATGGGGCGCAAGACTTGGGACAGCCTGCCTTTGAGATTCAGGCCGCTGCCGGGGCGGATGAATGTGGTGATCTCTTCAGACGCTCCAACCCGTGAAAATTTAAGCAAAATCGGCACTTCGCCGGCACAGAACCTGCGCGAGGCGCTATTGATTTGTGAGCAAATGGGCAGCAACGAGGTGTGGGTGATCGGCGGTGCGCAGATCTATGCGCAGGCGCTGCCGCTGGCTCACAAACTGGTCGTCACGGAGATTGATGGCGTGTTTGAAGGCGATGCGTTTGCGCCGCCAATAGATACGCGGTGGCGCGAAGCTGGCCGCGAACAGATGACTGCTGCCAGTGGCTTGAAGCTGGATTTTGTGACCTATCTGCGCACTTAATATCATCATCATTCACTATCAATACAATAGCAGCTTGCGCATATTCTATGCCGGCTACACACTGAAAACATGCTCAAATGACTCTGAAAATCGCTACTTGGAACGTCAACTCCCTCAACATCCGCGCTAACCAAGTGCTCGATTGGCTCGCCGCGCAACCCGAAGGCGAGAAGATCGATGCGCTGGGTTTGCAAGAGCTGAAGATGACGGATGAGAAGTTTCCGCACGCAGATTTTGAAGCGGCAGGCTACAGCTCACAAGCTTTCGGCCAGAAAACCTACAACGGCGTGGCTTGGCTCACGCGAAATGACGCTGTGAGCTCGGTGAGCGATGTACAAAAAAACATTCCCGGTTTCGATGACGAGCAAAGCAGGATCATTGCAGCCACGCTCCAAACGAAGCTGGGCAGCGTGCGCGTGATTAACGGCTATTTTGTCAATGGCGAAGCGCCGAGCAGCGATAAATTCAAGTACAAAATGCGCTGGCTCAAAGCTTTGCGCGAATGGCTAACAAGCGAGCTGGCCGTTCATCCTCAGCTGGTACTCGTAGGCGATTTCAACATCACGCTTGACGACCGGGACACACACGATCCCGTTGGCTTGAAGGAAGCGATTCACCACACCGAAGCTGAACGAGATCAGCTCAAACACATCCTTGCGCTGGGTTTGACGGACGGCTTCCGTATGTTTGAGCAAGCCCCAAAGATCTACAGTTGGTGGGATTACCGCGATCTAGCTTTCCGCCGCAACAAGGGCTTGCGGATCGATTACACACTGGTCAGCGATGCGCTAAAACCCAAAGTGCAGAGCTGCATCATTGATAAAGCGCCCCGCAAGAATGAACGGCCGTCGGATCATACGCCGGTGGTTTGCACGATGGCTTAATCGTCTTGCGCTGCGTCAAGCTCAGGAAAGATCACCTCTGTGAACCCAAAGCGGGAGAAATCTTTGATCCGCATCGGGTAAAGAATCCCGTGCAAATGATCACACTCATGCTGCACAACCCGCGCATGAAAGCCATCTACCGTGCGATCTATCGCTGCGCCGAGTTCATCAAAGCCTTGATAGCGAATTTTGGCGAATCGCTGCACGGCTCCGCGCAGGCCAGGCACACTGAGGCAGCCCTCCCAGCCGTCTTCCATGTCCTCTGCATTGGCTTGGTAGTTCAAATCAAATGCTATTGAATTTGTAGCACCTAGCGCATATTCTAAGCCGGCTACCTGCTGCTTTACACCTAATATTGGAGTAATAACTGGGTTAATCAGCACCGTGCGCGGCACGGGCGGCGCATCGGGGTAGCGCGGGTTAATCTGGCCGCTGCCAAAAATGACAAGTTGCAAATCTACGCCGATTTGCGGAGCTGCTAAGCCCGCGCCATTGGCAGCAGCCATCGTTTCTTGCATATCTAGCAGCAGCGCATGCAACTGCGGTGTGTTGAACTGTCTCACAGGCTGCGCAATACGCAGCAAGCGAGGGTCACCCATTTTGAGAATTTCGCGGATTGCCATAAGGAATTACTGAGCAACGCCTTGATTGCGCATCCAATCAGCCGTTTGGAAAAAGCTCTCGCGCAGGCGAGCACGCAAGTCCTCAGGCACGGCCATCTCGCCCATGGCTCTATCCATGCAAGCGAGCCATTCATCGCGTTCTTGAATACCGATGGGCACATGCATATGCCGAGCACGCAGGCGCGGATGCCCAAATTTTTCTGTGTAATACTGCGGCCCGCCCAGCCAGCCGCAGAGAAACCAAAAAGTACGCTCGCGGGCATTCTCCAAAGATGGCCCATGCACTTGGCGCAGCCGGGCAAACTCGGGCTGCAGATCCATCAAATCGTAAAAGCGCTCCACCAGAGCCTTCACGCGATCTTCGCCGCCAATCCATTCAAAAGGCGTTGCAAAGGCGGGTTTTTCCTGAATTTGCATACTACTTGCGCTTCGTACCGAGGCCAAGAGCCTCGCGATTTTTCGCCAGACGATCAGCTTTACGCTTGTCCATTTTGTCCATTGCCCTCTTCTTGGTGTATCCCGAAGCATCGGCCCAAGCCCACCAGACCACCGCCAAAACGAAAGGTGCGGCAAACCACATCCAATCTTCACTCCATTGCCACCGACCCACCGGGCCAACCTCTAAGTGCTTAAGCAACAACAAAATAACACCCACGCCAAGAAAATACATATCTGCTCCTTGCGCTGCCATATGTGCAGCATTGACTAAATTTTAAGCACTCGGGACACGATTCGCGCCGTCTTAGTTCGTTTGTTGGCGTTTAAGCCCACCCTGCAACCGACTGTCAACCCTTTTGCCTAAAATCACGTTAACAGCAGTGTATTGCAATAAAGGCTCGACCCCGAGCCCAGCTCTTTGAAGGAAGACAATGAAAATCCGTTTGATCACACTCTTTTCTGCCGCTACATTGCTTGCATCTGTGCAAGTGCCTGCTTTTGCAGACCAAGCGCTGGCCACCTCCAAGAATTGCATGGCTTGCCACGCAGCTGACAAAAAAATGGTGGGCCCGAGCTACAAAGATGTAGCAGCCAAATACGCCTCAGACAAAGATGCAGTGAAGATGCTGGCAGAGAAAATCCAAAAAGGTAGCACTCCCGGCAAAGGCAACTGGGGCCCCGTGCCTATGCCAGCGAATCCTCAGGTGAGCGAAGCAGAAGCTGCGAAGCTGGCCGCGTGGGTGATGACAGTCAAGTAATTGCAGCTTGCGCCAAATAAAAAAGCCACCCGAGGGTGGCTTTTTTATTGCTGGCGGAGAGGGCGGGATTCGAACCCGCGGAAAGTTTGACCCTTCGCACGCTTTCCAGGCGTGTGACTTAAACCGCTCATCCACCTCTCCTGAAAGCGGTGCGATTATTCAAGTTGTATTGTAATGCACGGCGATAATACAAACTGTTGATCTATAGAAGGATTTTTTTGATGCCTCGTGTTCATAATTTCAGTGCCGGCCCGGCGATGCTGCCGCAAGAAGTGTTGCAGCAAGCCGCTGAGGAGATGCTCGATTGGCAGGGCAGCGGGATGAGCGTCATGGAGATGAGCCACCGTGGGCCTGAATTCATTGGAATTTATGAGCGGGCGGTGGCGGATTTGCGTTCCTTACTGGCCATTCCTGAGAATTACAAAATCATCTTTCTGCAAGGCGGCGGATTGGGCGAGAACGCGATTGTGCCGATGAACATGTTGCGCGGGAAAAGTGAGATTGACTTTGTGGTGTCGGGCACTTGGAGCGAAAAATCGGCGCAGGAAGCGGCCAAATTTGCCAAGGTGAATATTGCGGCATCTTCCAAGGCAGACGGTTTTACGCATATTCCTGATGTGACAAGCTGGAAATTAGATAGCCAAGCGGCTTACGTGCATATTTGCCAAAACGAGACGATCGATGGCGTGGAATTCCAAGGTGCCCCTGATATCGGTGATCAGATCTTGGTGAGCGATGTGTCTTCGATGATTCTCTCGCGTCCGATGGATGTGTCCAGATACGGCCTGATCTTTGGTGGGGCGCAAAAAAATATTGGCCCCGCGGGGTTGACGATTGTGATCGTGCGCGAGGATTTGCTGGGTGGGGCGCTGCCCTACACGCCCGATGTCTTCAATTACGCGGTGCAAAGCAAAGCGGATTCGATGTACAACACGCCGCCAACGTATTCGATTTATATTGCAGGTTTGGTATTTGAATGGCTGAAAAAGCGCGGTGGCCTGGCAGCGATGCAAGTGCATAACGAAGCCAAAGCCGCCCTGCTCTATAACGCGCTGGATGCGTCAAGCTTTTACACAACCAAGGTGCAAAAAGCCTTCCGTTCACGGATGAACGTGCCTTTCTTTCTGCCAGATGAGAAGCTTTACGCGCCTTTTTTAAAAGGCGCAGATGAGCGCGGCCTATTGCAGCTTAAAGGTCATCGCAGCGTGGGCGGGCTGAGGGCGAGTATTTACAACGCGATGCCCTTTGATGGCGTACAAGCTTTGGTCAACTATCTGGTGGAATTTGAAAAATCTCATGGCTGATGCCGCTTTGAATTCCTTTCACCGCACTCGTATCAAAATTTGCGGTCTGACTCGTGAGGCGGATGTAGACGCTGCCGTGCAAGCCGGTGCGGATGCGATTGGCTTTGTGCTGTATGCCAAAAGCCCACGCGCTGTGAGCTATGCGCGGGCCTGTGAGCTGGCGCGCCGCCTGCCAACATTCGTCACACCCGTGCTCTTGTATGTGAATGAAGATACTCCTAATTTAATAGCACTCCACGCAATAAATACGCCGGCTACACCTCGTTTTTTGCTCCAATTTCATGGTGATGAGAGCCCTGAGCAATGTGCAGCGGCTCAAATGCCCTTCATGCGCGCTGCACGTATTCCGCTCGGTGGCGAGGCTGGCTTCAACTTGGTAGAATTCTGCAACCACTACCACCAAGCGCAGGCTGTTTTGGTGGATGCGCACATAGAAGGTTATGGCGGTGGTGGCAAGACTTTTGATTGGACGGCAATTCAGTGGTCACATCCACAAATAAACGCAAGCTCTCGGATCGTTTTGTCTGGTGGGCTCTCAACAGCAAACATCGCCGCTGCAATTAGTCACGTGCGGCCTTGGGCCGTGGATGTGAGCTCGGGTGTTGAGGAGGACGATCCCCAAGGTGGGACATTCAAAGGCCTCAAATGCCCGAAAAAAATCAATCAGTTCATCGCAGCAGTGCGCTTAGCGGATGAACGCATTTCAAAGTCTATAAAGTGAAACCTTACGATTTACCTGATGCGAAACGCTACGAGTTTCCCGACGAAAACGGCCATTTCGGCAAATACGGCGGCAATTTCGTGTCTGAAACTCTCTCTCACGCGATTGAAGAGCTGAAAGAGGCCTACGCCCATTACCAAAACGATCCTGAATTCATGCGTGAATTCAACTATGAACTGGCGCATTTCGTTGGCAGGCCCTCCCCGATCTATCACGCAGCAAGGATGAGCCGTGAGATGGGCGGAGCGCAGATTTATTTGAAGCGCGAAGATTTGAATCACACCGGCGCGCACAAGATCAACAATACGATTGGGCAAGCCTTGCTCGCCAAGCGTATGGGTAAACCCCGCGTGATTGCCGAGACGGGCGCGGGCCAACATGGCGTGGCCACGGCCACGATTTGCGCGCGCTACGGGCTGGAATGCGTGGTGTACATGGGCAGCGTCGATGTGAAGCGCCAGTCGCCCAACGTGTATCGCATGAATTTGCTGGGCGCAACTGTGATCCCCGTTGAATCGGGCAGCAAGACTCTGAAAGACGCGCTCAACGAAGCCATGCGTGATTGGGTGGCGAATGTGGATAACACTTTTTACATCATCGGTACGGTCGCCGGGCCGCATCCTTACCCGATGATGGTGCGCGATTTTCAAAGCATCATTGGCAAGGAATGCATCGACCAGATGCCCAAGCATTTAGGTGGTGACAAGCAACCCGATGCCGTGATTGCCTGCGTGGGCGGTGGTAGCAATGCGATGGGGATTTTTCATCCGTATATTCCATTTGAAAACACACGCTTGATCGGCGTAGAAGCCGCTGGCGAAGGTTTGGATTCAGGCAAGCACAGCGCCTCTATCCAGCGCGGCCAGCCAGGCGTGTTGCACGGCAACCGCACCTACGTGCTGCAAGACGATAACGGCCAAATCATCGAAACGCATTCCATCAGCGCCGGCTTGGATTACCCCGGCGTGGGCCCTGAGCATGCTTGGTTGTCGGATACGCGACGTGCCGAATACGTCGGCATTACGGACAAAGAAGCACTCGACGCCTTCCATTACCTGTGCCGCACTGAAGGCATCATTGCCGCACTGGAGTCAAGCCATGCTGTTGCGTATGCGATGAAGATGGCGAAAACGATGCGTGCAGATCAATCCATCTTGGTCAATCTCTCAGGGCGTGGTGATAAAGATATTGGTACAGTGGCTGACCTGTCGGGCGCTGATTTCTATTGCAGGCCGTCTTGCCGAGGAGAATCGGTCAAGGGCGGAGCAACGAACTCTGGTGTTGTGGAGTTCAAGCGATGAGCCGTATCCAAAATTGCATGGCGGCATTGAAAGCACAAAATCGCCAAGCCCTGATCCCCTACGTCACCGCCGGCTTCCCTTACCGAGACATCACACCTGATTTGATGCATGCGATGGTCGGCGCAGGCGCAGACATCATTGAACTCGGCGTTCCGTTTTCCGACCCTTCAGCCGACGGCCCCGTGATCCAAAAGGCTGGGGATCGCGCCTTGGCACTTGGCATCGGCATGACGCAAGTGCTCGATATGGTCAAAACCTTCCGCACGAAAGATGCCAACACACCTGTGGTGCTCATGGGCTATGCGAACCCGGTAGAACGCTATGACTTGAAGCACGGTGCAGATGCGTTCATTCGAGATGCCGCAGCTGCAGGCGTAGATGGCGTGCTCATTGTGGACTACCCGCCCGAGGAATGCGCAGAGTTTGCTACAAAACTAAGAGCAGCCAACCTCGATCTGATTTTCCTACTCGCCCCAACGTCCACCGAGAAACGCATGAAGTTGGTTGGCTCCCTAGCCAGCGGCTATGTCTATTACGTATCACTCAAGGGTGTAACGGGCTCTGGCGCATTGGATACACAAGCCGTCTCACTTGCCGTGCCGCACATCAAACAGTTCGTGAACGTTCCCGTTGGTGTGGGTTTCGGCATCCGCGATGCCGCCTCGGCCAAAGCAGTAGCGGCAGTCAGCGATGCCGTGGTGATCGGCAGCCGCTTGATCCAGCTTATTGAAGATCAACCGCATGAAAAAGTCGCTTCTACGGCGGCTCAGTTTTTGCGGGAGATTCGCATTGCGATAGACTCCTAATCGCCTCAATCACTTAAATTCACGACTTCAACCTACCACCTTTCGGAGACTTGATATGTCTTGGCTAGAAAAACTCCTGCCCTCAAGAATTGAGCAAACTGACCCAACAGAGCGGCGCAGTATTCCTGAAGGGCTGTGGACGAAATGCCCGGCTTGTGAAGCGGTGCTTTTCAAGACCGATTTGGAGCACAGCCAAATGGTATGCCCGAAGTGCGGTCATCACCACCGCATTGGTGCACGCGCACGGCTTAGCGCTTTTTTAGATGCAGAAGGTCGCTACGAAATTGGGCAGGAAATCATCCCAGTCGATGCGCTCAAGTTCAAAGACAGTCGCAAATATTCAGAGCGTTTGAAACAAGCGATGAACGAGACCGGTGAGACAGATGCTCTGATTGTGATGGGTGGCGCAGTTCGCAGCCTCGAGGTGGTTGCCGCTTGCTTTGAATTCGATTTTATGGGCGGCTCTATGGGCTCGGTCGTGGGCGAGCGCTTTGTGCGCGGTGTAGAAACCGCCGTTGAGCAAAAAGTACCTTTCATCTGCTTCACAGCTACGGGAGGAGCGCGCATGCAAGAGGGCTTGCTATCGCTGATGCAAATGGCCAAAACCAATGCTGCGCTTACCCGCCTTGCCAAAAAAGGTCTGCCTTACATCAGTGTGCTCACCGATCCAACGATGGGCGGCGTGAGCGCCGGTTTTGCTTTCGTCGGTGATGTGGTGATTGCAGAGCCGAAAGCCCTGATTGGCTTTGCCGGCCCGCGCGTGATTGAAAACACCGTGCGCCAGACCTTGCCTGAAGGCTTCCAGCGCGCGGAATTCCTCGTCGAGAAAGGCGCTGTAGATTTCATTTGTGATCGCCGCGAACTGCGCGCAAAAATTGCTTCCGTGCTGGCCATGCTGCAGCGCCAGCCCGCAGAGGCTGTTTCCTAAATTCATCTCACGAGTAACTGTGGTTCTGAACAATCTTCCGCTCTTTCCTCTTGGCTCGGTGCTCTATCCAGGCTCCGTGCTTGCGCTGCGCATTTTTGAAGTGCGTTATCTCGATATGATTCGCCGGTGCATAGAAAATGACGCACCCTTCGGTATCGTCAGCCTCATACAAGGCAAAGAAGTGGCCAAGCCGGGGCTCCACGAGTCCTTCGCGCAAGTAGGCACTATCGCCACAATCACGCAGCATGAATCGCCGCAACCTGGCCTGCGTGTGATCCGCTGCCTCGGCCAGCAGCGCTTTCGCACTTCGCGCGTCGAACGCCTAAAACATGGCCTGTGGGTTGCCGATGTAACTTATTTGCCGGAAGACTCTGTGGTGAGTGTGCCGCAGGAGTTGGCCTCATGCCGCAGCCTGTTTGAAAGCGTGCTTTCGCGCATGCCCGAGGATACGCAAGCTGATCTGTTCCCAGGGCAAGCTAGCCTTGCGCAATTGTCTGATTGCAGTTGGCTGGCCAACCGCTGGTGTCAGTTGCTGCCGCTGCCCCTTGAGATGAAGCAACGCTTGCTAGAGCTCGACAGCCCACTCATCCGCTTGGAGCTGGTCAGCGATCTGCTAGACAAGCTCGGCCTGAGCGAGCCAAGCGCCTCGTGACCACTATAAAATCTATAGCACTCAGCGCATATTCTATGCCGGCTATATGCCATTTTTTCTTTAATAATCACTGTGAAACGTTGTTTTGATCTACTGCTAGCGCTGATCGCCTTGAGCGTTCTCATCTGGCCCATGCTGCTGGTGGCCATTGCCGTGCGCCTCACTTCCAAAGGCCCAGCCCTCTATTGGTCTGATCGCGTCGGCAAAGGCAACTCTCTGTTCAGAATGCCAAAATTCCGCAGCATGCGCACAGACACCCCCGCTGTCGCCACGCATTTGCTGGGCAACCCTAGAGCATGGCTCACCCCCATCGGCTCCTTCATTCGTAAAACTAGCCTCGACGAGCTCCCCCAACTGTGGTGCATCCTGAGTGGCGACATGAGCTTCGTCGGCCCCCGCCCTGCACTTTTCAATCAGCACGATTTGATTGAGTTGCGCACAGCTCAAGGCATTCACGCCCTTGTGCCAGGCCTCACAGGTTGGGCGCAAATCAATGGTCGAGACGAACTCTCCATCCTAGATAAAGTCAGTTTCGATGCCGCTTACTTGCGAACACGCAGTCTCGCGCTAGATATTCAAATCATCTGGCGTACTTTCACCCAAGCGCTGCAATCAAGAGGCGTATCCCACTGATGCCGCCCGCAGCGACACGCCGCATCAATAGCCTGCTGGCTTTGCCACGCATCGCCAAAAAAACTCTGGCTGTCATGGCCGACTCTTCTCTGTGCGTCCTCACGGTATGGCTCGCCATCTGTTTTCGCTTCGAAACTTGGGTCACTTTGTCTGGCTACCAGTGGCTAGCAGTCGCATTATCAATAGCTCTTGCCATACCTCTCCTAACCGCATTTGGCTTCTACCACACTGTCATCCGTTTTGTAGGCCGACAAACTATCACTGCTGCATTACGTGCCATTGGTGTTTATGCCGTCATCTATAGCGCTGTTTTCACAGCCTACGGCTTTCCACTCGTTCCGCGCACGATTGGTGTCTTACAGCCTTTGCTACTGTTAACTGGCCTTGCACTGATTCGCATTTTGGCCAGTCAACTTTTGAGTGAACAATCCATCCCTGCAGTATCCGCTGAACAACGACCCAGCGTTTTAATCTATGGTGCTGGTAACTCCGGCCAACAGCTAGCCACCTCTCTTATCTCAAATGGAGACAGGCAGGTCATCGGATTTTTAGATGACAACGTCAATTTACACAAAGCGCGCATCGCTGGAATTCCCGTCTACGGTCCACATGAATTTTCGAAGCTGAGCGAAAAGTACGCCATCAAAGATGTCTTACTTGCCATGCCAAGCTTAGCGCGCAGTAGGCGCAACCAGATCATTAAGCTCCTTGGGCAGAGCAGAGTTGCTGTGCGCACTTTGCCCAGCTTGACAGACTTAGCTCAAGGCAAGATCCAAGAAAGCGATTTGCGCGAATTGGCGATCGAAGATCTTCTCGGGCGTGATCCAGTTGCGCCTATGGCGGATCTCATGGAGAACACCATTCGCGGAAAGGTCGTCGTCGTTACTGGCGCAGGTGGCTCCATCGGTAGCGAACTCTGCCGACAAATCGTCAAGCTCGCGCCAAAGCAACTCATATTGCTTGAGCAGAGCGAGTTAGCTTTGTACAACATCTTCCAGGAACTCTCTGAGGCAGAGTCGGTTGATCATCAGACCATCAAACCACTGATCGGAAGCGTACTTGATGGCGCTTTTCTAAAATCGACTTTTGAGCAATATCGACCTGCAACGATCTTTCATGCTGCGGCTTACAAACACGTCCCCTTGGTTGAGTCCAATCCCGCTGCTGGTTTGAAAAATAACGCGCTTGGCACTGTCACGGTTGCACTGGCCGCCTCTCAAGCCAATGTCAGTGATATGGTCCTCATCAGTACAGACAAAGCCGTTAGGCCAACCAATGTTATGGGAGCCAGTAAACGGCTTGCTGAAATTGCATTGCAGGCAATTACGAAAAGTCAAGCACTCTCCAAGCAACAAACGCGCTTTTGTATCGTTCGATTCGGCAACGTCTTAGGCTCCTCAGGCTCAGTGGTTCCATTGTTCCGTCAGCAAATCAAGCAAGGGGGCCCTATTACATTGACCCACCCTGACATCACTCGCTACTTTATGACCATCCCAGAGGCAGCACAGTTGGTATTACAAGCAGCTGGTATGAATGCAGAGCAAGCGCTTTCCAACCATGTCTACTTACTCGATATGGGTGAAAGCGTACGAATTTTTGATCTTGCTGTCGCGATGATTCAGCTCAGCGGCCTCAGGCTCAAAGACAGCAAACATCCAGACGGCGACATTGCTATTAAGATTACGGGGTTGCGACCTGGTGAAAAGCTCTATGAAGAACTTTTAGTTTCCGGCAATGCCAAGCCGACGCGTCACCCCCAAATTTTATCAGCTGAAGACTATGTAGATGGCTCGTCAGAGAAAATACTAAAAAGTATTGTCGAATTTTGCGAGAACCCTCAAGACAATGCGCACATATCAGCGAAACTTATCGAGTTTAATATCGGCTACACACCCACACGATAACTATGACTGACCGTTTATCTCCAGATCGAATTTCTCGCGACGTCCTGCAGCGCTCTCGACAAATTCATGCTAAAGATGGCAGTCAAGGACTGGACGCACTAGCGAGCCTTCATCAATATCATCTTGCATACACGACGACCTGCCGTTTGGTAGCTGACGAAGCAAATGTCTTAGATTGGGGTGGGGGTAGTGGCCATTTTTCGTTTTTTCTAAATCGATCAGGTTATAAAACGAGCATTTTTTCGTTTTCTGACCCTCAGTTTGTACATGCCGAAACAAGCACTGGTCAAATCGCATGCACTGTCGCTGACTCCAGCCAGCCAATTCGCCTACCCTATCCAGACAACTACTTTGATACCGTTTTTTCAATTGGCGTGCTTGAGCATGTGCGTGAAACAGGTGGAGACGAGCGTGCATCTCTATCTGAAATTCGCCGCATTCTCAAACCTAATGGCATTTTTCTTTGCTACCATTTTCCAAGTAAGGGAAGTTGGATTGAATGGCTCGCGGCAAAGTTAGGCCACTATCATCACCAACATACCTACAATCGCACTCAGATCAACACTATTTTTGATGGAATATTACCCATTGCTGAGCTACAGCGCTATGCCCTGCTTCCACGCAATATGCTCCGCCACTTACCGCAGAGTATCGTCAACAACGCCTTGTTCTGTAGCCTATTCAACGGAATAGATAAAGTTTTATCCAAGTGCTTGCCTTGGCTGACGCAAAATTGGATGATCGTCGCTCGTAAAGCTCAAGACAATGGTCAGCGCTGAACTCAACACGGATACGCCTCGCCTGAGCGTATGCGTACCTGCATACGGAAGGCCTGAAGAGTATGCGCTACTGCTAGAAAGCATTGAAGAGCAGACGCACTATCCGCATGAAGTTCTGATCTGCGAGGATGGCTCACCCGAACGCGATACGTTACGAGAGATGACGGCACAGTTTGCCTCGCGCATGCAGCCGCTCGGATTGGCAGTGCGTTTTGTCGAAAATCCGATCAATTTGGGATACGACGGCAATTTGCGTCGTCTTATCGAATTAGCCACTGGCACCCATGTCTTTTTTATTGGCAACGACGATTTCATTCTTCCAGACGGCATACACATTGCCCAGACCTTTTTAGCGAAAAACCAAGTGCTTGCTGCATCGCGAAGTTTCGCGCGCTTTGATCGTGATCCACGCAAGCCTATTGGATATTCCCGACAAATCGCCGTGGATACATCCATTGTTAAATCATCGCATCCCGCGGGAATGGTGATGCGGATTGGCGGATTTTTTGGTGGCCTTGTATTTGATCGAAAGTGGGCACTAAAGCATTCAACCCAACTGTACGACGGCACGCTTTATTATCAAATTTATCTACTCTTAGAAGCCTACTGTCAAGGTACGATTGGTTATATGGCAACGCCTACTGTTGCAGCGCGAGCCGACAATGCTCCACTCTTTGGCAGTGCAAAATCCGAAAAAAGCCACTTCACGCCTGGCAGATACAACGCTCGGGCAAGAGGTCGAATGTGGGAATCGATACTCAAGATCGCAGGTGATGTCGAAAGGAAAAATCAAGTGCCATTACTTGTGTCGATGCGACGCGAATTAGCAGGGAGAATGTCATTTCATCTTTTTGAGATGTTTGCCGGAAGATCAGTAGCAGAGCAAAAAGAGCTCAAAGATGAGCTTATGCGCTTAGACCTGTTTGATCACTGGATGCCTAAATCACTTCATATCATGAATACAATTTTAGGCTCATACAGCGCATCAGTGTATCGATTGATACGCTACGCTATACAAAGATAACTGCTCATATGAAACGCCTATTGCAGCAAATCAAGGTCAGTTTTGAGCGAGAAAAACCACTTTTCGCCATACTCAAAATCTTGCGGTATGGCCTTTATCTAGTGCGTAGTATTCCTCTACGTTGGAGCCTTAATGCACCAGGTTTATACATCGGTCCAAAATTTTTACTCCTCGGGACGAAGCATCTGACCATTGGAAAAAATTTTTATGCCCATTCCAATTTGTGGATAGAAGCCATACCAGAATACAAGGATCAAAAATTCACGCCCTCCATCACTATCGGCGATGACGTCAGTATGGGCGATGCTGTACACATCAGCTGCAACACAAGCATTCACGTAGGCAATCACGTTTTATTTGGCAGCAACGTGTTTGTTGGAGATCACCACCACGGCAATTACCATGGTAAAAACCAAACAGGTCCAACGCAGCCACCTGCTCAGCGGCCGCTTTCTCAAGTTGGCGGCATCAGGATTGGAGACCAAGTATGGATCGGAAACAATGTGACGATCGTCGGGTCAGTCACTATAGGGTCAGGCGCCATCATTGCAGCAAATAGCGTCGTAACCCACAACGTCTCAGCTTCTACGATGGTGGCAGGCGCGCCTGCAAAACAGATCAAAATTTACGACGTGCAGCAAAGCGCTTGGCTTTCAACTGCAGCGACTCCAACCTAACAACACAGCTCAAACGATAGACAGCTTTCGATAAAAAGGCATACCAACGAAATAGATTTGTATTTGTCCTGTCATGCATCCATTTCAGCAGCTTATAGGATAAGTATTTACTTAAGCTAGTTGTGTAAGGCATCTTTTCAGCGGAATCAAATCGACCAAGACTTTCATTTTTTAGTTGATAAATTAAGCCTGGCAGGTAGTTTTGAATCAAATCACGCCGTAGAGCCTTCGCCACTTGCAGATCCATGCGTTGTTCGAATTTATGTAACGCCTCAGGGTAGCGCTGAGCGAAGACATCGAGCACCTTGTATCCACCAGAATTTCCGCGGCTTGCTACTATGCAAGCCGTTGTGGATTTAATCAGATATGCCTCTTCCTTAAGGGCCGACAGTACCCAAGCCATTTGTGGCATTTGTGTTCCTTCAAGCGCTCTTGTGCTAACTCCCGATTGCGTTAGAACACTTTTCCTGATCACAACACTCGAGAGAAAGGTGAGAGATGTTCCCGCGCTGCGGGCGAGCTGTAATGGCGTGTTTACACAGTTCCATTGTGGTGGCATCGCAAGCAAGCTAGCAACTTTTAAAACACTTGTCTGGTCTTCCCACTTTGAATCTAAATAGAGCATGTCAGGCTTCGCGGAGCTCAACAGATCAATAACCGCACCTACTAAACCTTGAGCAGGCATGTCATCATCGCCAAATATCCAAACGTAATCTGCCTGCGCTTGCTCATAACAACTAAGTATGTTGCCCTCCATACCCAAGCCGCTTAAATGCCGGACATATTCAAAGTTACTTAGTTTGAAGACATCGTTCTCACAAAGATTAATGTAGTCCACATCAGTAGAGCAATTGTCGAAGACAACTACACGGCATGCGTCCAAATTACTCAAACGCTGTGATATTTGACTTTTCAGTGCATTCAATAAGGGCTGCAAAGATGCAAAGCGGTTGAAAGTAGGAATTGAGATTTGCAAAAGCACTTTAAAGTTTCCGTCTTATTTTCTTTATTAGTTCTGCAATGATGAACACAGCAAGAGATGCAAAACGAGTAGATCTCGAGACAAAGGAAGAATCGCATAACCTAGAATAATTCTTCGTGTAGGAAAAAGCAATCAATAGCAGTTCTTTAAAACTTACCAATCTGCTATCTATTTTGTAGTGACTGCATAGTTCTTTGTTAGCTAGCAGCTTGCGAAAACCGTTCGTGCTACTGGTCAGCCCGTGCAAAAATATACTAGCCTCAATTCTTCGGCAAGCCCAATACGTCAACTCCAAGCTATCAAGATGCTTAGCAAAATTCATGGCGACTTTCAACCTGTTTTCAGGCTTAAAGAACGCATCTGAAGAATTTCCATTGGTAATATGCGACTGAACTTTGGCGGCAGTAGCTGAATCTTCACGCGTGAAAAGCCCACAGCTGTAAATTGCAGCGCCTGCTCTGTTTGCGGATTCTGCCAATAAAAGATCGAATGGAAATTGCCCGATCAATTGACTGTCGCGGTATGCTTCCAAGTAATTTGACTTGTTCAAAAGCTCATCGCGAAAAAAGTAGCCGGTTGGGTGACGCCATGAATAGCCAACGGCGCGCACCGATTCAAATCCTGGTTCAAATATTCGAGTTGCTTGTTTGGCTTCATCTGAAAACGCGCAGTATCCGCAGCCTACCTGTGGAGAATCTTTCAAAAAGTCGATAAATGCCCCCAGCATTTGGTGGTGACAGAAATCTTTATCTGTCATAAACATTTTTACGCGACCTGAGCCATAGCTTACCGAACGCACCACATTCAACCAACCACCAATATTGGTTGCATTCTGTAGAACATGCAAGCGTGAATCAGTCAAGCTATTTAAACGCGAAAGTGTATTGTCATTTGATTGATTGTCAATCACGACGATTTCAAAATCATTGCGCTCGCATAGCAATAACTTGCTCACAATAGTGAAAACGCTTTCCTCACGCTGAAATGTAGGAATGCAGATGGACAACACAGGCTGTAAAGATTCCATCGGTTCAATACTTTTTAGGTGAGGCTCAGTAAAATAAGTGCGCCATCTTTCATTTCATACACTCGATCACAACGACGCAATGCTTCTGTCTGATGCGAAACCATGACTATTGTTAAATCACGACTGCAAGAAAAGATCGAATCAAGAATTTCAGACTCGGTTGTTGAATCAAGCGCACTCGTCGCCTCATCTAATACTATCAATGATGATCGCTTGTAGAACGCTCGAGCGATAGCAAGCCTCTGCCTTTGTCCACCTGACAATAACACGCCACGCTCACCTACAGCACTCATGTATTTCAACGGAAGACCATTGACGAACTCACCTAATCCTGCAATTTTGGCGCAATGCTCCACCAGCAGAGGATCAATGCTATTTTGGTCAATCCCCCATGCAATATTCTCCATAAGAGTACCGTCTATGATCATGAAATGTTGCGGAACATGAGCAACCGCGCGACGCCAACCCAGTGCTGCATCTGCGACTATTGGTATTCCATCAACAAGAATCATGCCCTTCGTAGGTTGCTGTAGTCCCAAGAGTAAATCTAAGAACGTACTCTTGCCTTGGCCCGATTTTCCCAGTATGCCAATACGCTCTCCTTTAGAAATATTGAGTGATAGATTTGTCAAAATCTGATCATTTCGGCTTGGGTACTGAAAAGACACATTCTTAAATTCAATACAAGAAGTAAAGCCTAAGGCGGGAACAAAACTGATGCTCTCGATAGGGCATTGCAGTAACGAGGTGCACACTTTGAGTGCTTGTTGCGCACTTTGTATCAGGATCCAAGACTGGAATGCCTGCTGTGCACTTGGTAAAATTCTCTGCAGACCCAGAGCCAACAGAGCCAGTGAACCAGCTAGTTCGTTAAATGACTGGCCAGCACCTAAAAGCAGCATGCAAAGGCTTATCAACACTAGCATGCCTAAAGTTTCTATTATAAATCTTGGGCTTTGTGCTAAATACTGAACGATAGATTGATCTCTACGCAATTGCCTGTTCTTTTGGTTAAAGACGCTTTGCATTTGGCTTTGCGATTGATCCAAAAGTATTTCCCTGATACCCTGAAGAGACTCTTGAATGTGCTGAGTCAAGCCCACTTGCGCTATCGCAATGCGCTCGGTTCTTTGCTTAACTTTCTGTTTAACTTGAATAGCGTAGCCAACATATGCAAGTGCGAACATCGCAATAATCATCAAAGTGATGCTAGGCACCAAATAAAGAACTCCGCATAACAAAATTATTATGAAAATCGAGTTGCTTAAAAGGTTAATCGCCGGCATAAGTCCATAGAAAATCAATTCGTTAACGTGTACATTGACATTCGTAATAATCTCTGCACTATTGCGGCTGGTATGAAGCCAATAAGGCTGCCGTATAACCCTGCCATAAATGTGATTGCTCAGTTCACGACCAACGCTAAAACAGAATTTAGTCGTAGCAAACAGCAACAGCAGTCTCGCAGCACCAGACAGCAAAAGAAGTATTAAGATAAATGCACCGAAGCTCAATGGAGTTAGCTGCACACCAAGCGCCAAAAATACCGGCTCGATCCATACGGCTTGAAGTTGTCTATCTTTATTAATCATTCCATTGACAAACGGCACGATTAAGCTCAAAGTGACAACTTCCAAAAATGCACATATAACTGTTGCCGCGGTGAGATAACGAAAGATCGACATCCAGCGACGCGGCAAAGTAGTCGCTAACAAGTGAAATAACTGCTTCATACGTTCAGCTTGGCGAAGCGTTGCTAGGGGATGTCATCAACATCGCCTTCACTCCGTCTTGTAAACTGATATTGGCTTGCCAGTGAGGTAGTATCTCTTCACTGCCATACGGCTCCATGAGCTCGCGCTCTCGATATGCCGATGCACCCCAATTGGCATTAAATACACTGCCTGACAGCGCTTCTATTTCCTGCACTAATTCTCTTATTGAAAGCAGTCTGCCACTCGTTAGCCGGTATTTGCGACCTACTGCTTCTCTTCTCAAAAGTCGCTCTGCTACTAAAATAAAAGCGCTCGTAACATCGTCTTTATGTAAAAGATCAATTTTTTGTTGTCCAGGTGAAAGGAATATCTGCTCTTTTGAGTGGAGTTGCTTGAATAAATAAGGGATAAGCTTCGTCCTCGTATCACCTAATCCGTAAGTATCTGGCAGCACAAGCGTTGTTCCAGTCAGAGACGTCGCATCTAAGTAGTATTCAAGCAGATCTTCAAATGCCTGTTTTGTCGCGGCATATAGGTTCACTGGCCGATATGCTGGCGTCAAGTAGTGAGTCCAAAAACTTCCCGTATTTATAAAGCAGCATTTTTCAAGGCCACTGGCGTACTCTGCTAAAAAGCTAGGCAGCCTCAGTGAGACATCTAGTAAATCATCGATATCTTCTGCTTTATGTTGAACGACAGTTTTGGCAGCCAAATGAACCACTAGCGTTGGCTTGCATTTTAAGAACATGGATTTGACCGAATCAATGGTTCCATCATAACTATGCCAAAGTACACTTTGTCCATATTTTCTAAGCTCAACCTTAGCATTGCTAGCTCTATAAATTCCGTTAACGTCGCTGCACCCAAGCTCCATCAATTTCTGACAAAGCGCCGAGCCTATAAATCCACTTGCCCCGCTCATTAGAACGCGTTGACTCTTCCAATCGATCATATTTAAAAAGCCTCTAATATTTTTCTAGCTTCAGTGCTTACCAGTTCCCGCGAATCTTGGCTAGGAGAGTATCCCCATCGTGCAGCACTATGGTTTCTTGAAAAGTACATGGCCCGCAAGGAAGTTGTGACTGCGCCGGAAATATTTAAGGTGTATCTCAGGCCAAAATCTGTCTTGAAAAGTTCAAGAACTTCACTCTTTTGCATGGGATTTTTACTGTACAAGTCAACACAAGCATTGCACGGTGCTGAATCCATAAAGCAATTTAAAAGCTGCGCGAGATCAACAACGCCAACGTAATCGCGCCAAAAATCGGAATCATCAGTTTGCAAAACGCTGTTTTGCTGAATAGCACTCATTGCATCTGTCAAAAGAAAGGGCTGTACAAGATCTATCCAAGCGCTGAAGTATGAAAATACCCGGATGTCAACAATCGCATAGTCAACCAATGCACGATGCCGCGCTTCGATACAAAACTTGCTGACGCCATACCAGTCAAAATTCGTACTACTATTGATTTGATGTCGCGCCATAGTCGCTTCCTGGGCGGCTTGGGCAAAATCGTTGCCATAGACAGCACCGCTACTTAGAAAAAAATAACGGCATGTAGGATGCATCCGTAAATAGCGGAGAACGACATCATCATAGGCAAGCGCTGTGTCAAATATCTTCGAACCTAGCCGCTTTATCTCAGACGAGTTCGATGTACCGACCATATTAATGACTAGATCATAGACACCGTTTTCAAATTGACTGAAACTCTTGCATTCGATTGGAAGTAAGATTCCGTGAACAGCCAGCCAATGATTAACATTTTCTGGCGTACGTCCAAAAAGACGCAGATCCAAAGCACTCTTACGATCGTACTTCCACAGATAGTCAATCATGCTCTTAGCAATATGGCCGCTTGCCCCTAAGATTGCAATTTTCATGATGAATCAGTCAGTTTATCCAAGAAAGACTTTAACTTTTTCGGTGACGCTCAGTGCGTCTAAGCCGTGTTCAGCAAGAAGGTGACTATAACTACCGCAAGTCTTTGAAAACATGTGATCTGAGCCGATACGGAGTATCCGCTTGGGCTGATCTTCCGCCAATATTTCACATATTGCAGAGCCCAGACCCCCAGTTACGCTGTGCTCTTCAAAGGTGACGACATGATGAGCATCAAAACATTGATCAACAATGGCCGACCTATGCATAGGATGAATGAGAGGGACCGAATACACTCTCGCTTGCGGACAGATAGCTGTTGCGACTAAAAGTGCACTTTTTACCATGGATCCTGTTGCATAAAAAATGGTCTTCGATGCAGCAGAATCTCCTGCAATTAATATCGGCAATGTGACATCGCACATTACGCAGTGAATGTCGCCCAGATCTGATTTACCCATACGTATGTATGTCGGCTGTAACGAATGAATGCTTTTCTCCATCGAAGCTCGCATTTCAAAGCGATCTGCTGGGGAATAGATTTGTATGTTAGGCACAGACCTTAAAACAGCAATATCCTCCAGCGATTGATGGCTGGTACCCAAATGGCTATAAACCAAGCCGGCGCCATCTCCGATCAAGATAACAGGCAAACTGTCATGCGCTATGTCGATTTTGATTTGCTCAACGACACGAACCGGAATAAAGGCGCTGAGGCCATAAACAATGGGCCGCATGCCTACTTTTGCTAATCCAGCGGCCATGCCCACCATGTTTTGCTCTGCGATTCCTGCATTGATGTACTGGTTGGGTAAGCGCTGGCGGAACTCATCGAACAGCGCATAGCCATGATCTCCTGTCAGCAGAACGATCCTGTCGTCTTCTGACGCCAATTTAATCAAGGTATCGGAGAATGCTTGCCTCATGCAGGGCTCCTAGCTATTTCTTGCATGGCTTTTTGGTAGGTGGCAGCATCAAGCCTTGAATAATGCCAGCGATTATCGTTCTCCATAAACGAAACACCCTTGCCTTTGACGGTACGTGCAATCAACGCTTTGGGGCGGCTATCATCGCTGGATAACAAGGCGGTCAGCGAACTATTCAAATCAGTCATGGAATGTCCGTCAACCTCAACCGCCTCGAAACCAAAAGCTCGAAACTTGTCTGCAATGCTGCCAAGCCTAAGAACTTCTGAGGTTTTTCCCATGGCTTGAAATCCATTTTCATCCACGATCACAACAAAATTTCGAAGTGCATGATGACTAGCAAACAAGGCACCCTCCCAAATAGGGCCTTCGTTGATTTCACCGTCGCCAACAATCACAAAGGTTTTTTGATCCGTATTTTGCCGATGGACACCAAGAGCCATGCCCAGCCCGACAGAGAATCCATGCCCCAGAGATCCTGACGTTACTTCGAGCCCTGGGATACGCGAATCTGATAAACCTTTGAGGTGACTACCGTCAGAAAAGTAACCTGTAATATCTTGATCGGTCAGCCAACCGCGCTCGCGCATACACGCATACTGAGCCATCACGCCATGCCCTTTGCTGAGCACCAGATAGTCACGCATCGGGTGCTGGGGCATATTCTCCGGATAGCGTAAAAAGTGTTGATGCAACACAGCAAGCACTTCAATGATAGAGAACGCACACGCTATATGCACGGTCGATCCTGCATACGCCATCTCAAGCACCGTCTTGCGCAACCGATTGCCGTCAAAATCAAACATGGGGGGCACTCAGAAACTGACGCCTAAGTAAGACTCAATGTGCCGCGCCGCATACTCAAGCATTTCTTGCGATAGGCCGGGATACACACCAATCCAAAACGTATTATTCATCACAATGTCGGTGTTGGTCAGATCACCGCTAACGCGGTAGTTGCGCCCGAGCATGTAAGGCTGACGCGTTAGATTACCAGCAAAGAGCAACCGAGTTCCAATTTTTTGTTGATCCAAATAGGTCAACAGATCGACGCGACTGACTGGCGAGTTAGCGCGCAAGGTTAACGGAAAGCCAAACCAAGACGGATCGCTATTAGGCGTTGCTTCGGGTAAGATTAAAAACTCTTCGCAGGCGCTTAAACGCTCCCGCAGCCAATTGAAATTGTTACGACGCGAAGCGATGAATTCAGGCAAACGATCCAGCTGTGCCAACCCGCACGCTGCTTGCATATCCGTGATTTTTAGGTTGTATCCTAGATGGCTATAAGTGTATTTGTGGTCATAGCCTTCCGGCAATGTGCCTAACTGC
Source organism: Comamonadaceae bacterium (assembly GCA_043777675.1). GTDB lineage: Bacteria > Pseudomonadota > Gammaproteobacteria > Burkholderiales > Burkholderiaceae_C > JANMDU01. The sequence goes on from JAYWHR010000067.1 coordinate 56,695, forward strand.
CAGCAAAAACGCTTGCCGCAAGTGTTGTCTTTACCGGGCGGGCAATAGCAATCGCGCCCCCAGTCCCTAAAGCTCTCGGCAATAGCCTTTAACTCGGATTGATTCGTGAACACTGCACCACCCTCGCCCATCGTAATATGGTGTGCTGGGTAAAAACTCAAAGTACCGATATCTCCGAATGTGCCGACCTTTTGACCAGCGTATGTTGCGCCAAGCGCATCGCAGCAATCCTCAATAAGCCAAAGACCATACTTTTTGCACAGCGCACTGATCACTTCAAGATTAAACGGATTGCCAAGCGTATGCGCCAGCATGATTGCTTTTGTTTTTGGTGTGATGGCTGCTTCAATCTTGGTAGCGTCAATGTTGTATGTCGCTAACTCAACGTCAACAAATACGGGAACAGCGCCAAATTGAATGATGGGATTGACCGTTGTTGGGAAGCCTGCTGCAACGCCGATGACCTCGTCGCCAGGTTTGATGGCTCGGTCACCCAATTTATCCGAGGTTAGCGTCGAAAACGCCACAAGGTTGGCCGACGAGCCCGAGTTAACAGTAATCAGATGCTTTACACCTAAAAAATCCGCCAAGCGTTTTTCGAAATCATCATTGAATCGCCCTGTCGTCAACCAACCGTCCAGAGACGCTTCAACCATCAACTCCAGTTCTTTGGCGCCGATGACTTTTCCAGAGGGTGGTATGACGCTCATACCCGGCATGAAGACCGGTTTGCGTAGCGTCTCGCTGGCAAACTCACGCACCAAAGCCGAAATTTGTTGGCGCAGCTGCGCTGATTTTGTTGTTTCCATAGGGTGTTAAATTAAATCATTGAACTGTTGGATTTGCGAAATGCACAACGTTTTGGCGTCTTCGCCTTGGTTGCAAGCTTGACTCCATGAAATGGTCATCTCTAGCGCTTGCAAGAGATGCATGCGAGGCTTCCACTTCAGATATTGTGTAGCCTTCGAAATATCTAGTTTGAGGTAATTGGCTTCGTGAGGTTGCGGTGCATTGTTTTTTACCCAACTTGCTTGCGCGGACCACATCTTGGCCATGTTCTCTACGATCCATTGCACGCTTTGAGCGTCATCATCACGCGGGCCGAAATTCCAAGCCTGAGCAAACTGATCGCCGCTGTCGGAGTACAAAGCCTGCGCCAACATCAAATAGCCCGATAGTGGCTCAAGAACATGTTGCCAAGGCCGAATGGCATGGGGAAAACGAATTTCCACGGGTTTATTGGCTGCGAACGCTGCCAACGCATCGGGGATTAAACGATCTTTAGACCAATCACCCCCGCCAATGACATTGCCAGCTCTTGCTGATCCGACATTAATAGCGCGACCCTGACGTGCGCGATCAGCAAAAAATGAGCTTCTATAGCTCGAAGTCACGATCTCAGAGCAAGCTTTGCTGCTGCTGTAGGGATCATGGCCACCTAAGGGTTCATCTTCGCGATATCCCCAAACCCATTCCTTGTTTTCATAACATTTGTCAGTGGTCACGTTGACTACTGACATCACACTTTGCGAGCAGCGGATAGCCTCTAGCAAGTTCACTGTGCCCATCACATTTGTGCTGTACGTATGCACTGGATCTGCATAAGAGTCTCGCACCAAGGGCTGAGCCGCTAAATGAAAAACGATCTCTGCCTGGCTCTGCTCTAGAGCCCGCCTAAGCGAAGCGGCATCGCGTACGTCCCCAATAACCGATGCCATATCGCGGCTCACATCGGCTCGCTCGAATAGATTCGTGGATGTCGTTGGCGGACTTAAAGCATACCCAGTAACTTGCGCCCCAAGCTGTTGAAGCCATAAGCTCAACCAGCTTCCTTTAAAACCTGTATGCCCCGTTATAAAGACGCGCTTGCCTCGCCAAAATTCGAGCTTCATGACCAAGCCTTCCACGGGGCTTGATCGCTAGACCACAGCTCTTCAAGCAAGGTCTTGTCGCGCAATGTGTCCATCGGCTGCCAAAAACCCGCGTGTTGGTAAGCCATCAGCTCGCCCCTGTGCGCTAGCTGCTCTAGTGGATGCCGCTCCCATATGGTTTTATCGTCATCAATTAAATCTAGCACTTTGGGCGACAAAACAAAAAAACCGCCGTTGATCATGGCCCCATCGCCCTTTGGTTTTTCTTCAAAAGACTTAACTCTTGCTGTTTCATCAATATCCAAAGCACCAAACCGACCGGGTGGGTAAACAGCAGTGAGAGTCGCTTGTTTACCATGCTTCGCATGAAACGCCAGCAATGCAGTGATATCAACACTGGAGACGCCATCACCATAGGTAAAGCAAAAGTCTTCAGAATCACTCAAATATGATTTCACTTTTTTCAAGCGCCCGCCAGTCATCGTGTTTTCACCGGTGTCTACCAGAGTGACGCGCCATGGCTCTGCATGTCTTTGATGCACTTCCATTTTATTTTCAGACATATCGAACGTCACATCTGACATGTGCAGAAAATAGTTAGCAAAATATTCTTTGATGATGTAGCCTTTGTAGCCACAGCAAATGATGAAATCATGAATTCCGTGGTGCGAGTACATTTTCATGATGTGCCAAAGCACAGGCTTTCCACCAATCTCAATCATCGGTTTAGGCTTGAGGTGTGTTTCCTCAGATATGCGTGTGCCTAAGCCGCCCGCCAAAATAACTGCTTTCATGCCGAAATTCTTCCATAACTATCTTGCAGCCGAGTGATATCGTCTTCTCCCAAATACGCACCCGATTGCACTTCGATGATTTCCAAATCTTCCGTACCAGCATTTTCAAGCCGATGAATCTCACCAAGTGGGATATAGGTGGATTGATTTTCGCTTAAAAATAATACGCTTTGACCACATGTCACCCTAGCCTGGCCTTTAACAACTATCCAATGCTCCGCTCGATGCGCATGTTTTTGTAAGCTCAGTGCTGCACCAGGCTTGACATAGATGCGTTTAACTTTAAATCGCTCACCCTCGTCGATACAGTCGTACCAACCCCAAGGACGGTGGACTTTTCGGTGGAGATTGGATTCGCTGCGGGATTGTTTTTGCAATTGCGCGACGATGTTTTTGACTTGCTGGCTGCTGGATTTGTCGCAGACCAAAACAGCATCGGCTGTTTCGACGATGGCCAAGTCTTTTACGCCCACAACGCTGACTAATCGGCTGCTAGCGTGGATGAAGTTATTGGCGCTGCTGTCGAGCAACACGTCGCCATGCGTCACATTGCCTTGCACATCGGCAAGGCCCACTTGCCAGACGGCATCCCACGCGCCTACATCGCTCCAGTTGGCTTTCAGATCGACCATTCGGATGGGGAAAGCTGAGCCTGGACATTTCTCCATGACGGCGTAGTCCACAGATTCTGATGGCACTTGCGCAAAATCCGCTGAATGAGGGCGTACGAACTGTAGGCCGTCGTGCAGAGGATCTGCGGCCTTGCCAGCCCAAGTTTTCTCGCAGGCTTGCAAGATATCTGGGCGAAATTGCGCCAACGCCGTAAGCCATAGGCTGGCTTTGAGCACAAACATACCGCTGTTCCAGGCGTAGTTACCAGAATCGAGATATTGTTTTGCTACTTCGAGCGCGGGTTTTTCTACAAATTGCTTGACGTCGCGCACATCGGATTGCTCAGCCGCCACAGCCCATCGGATGTAGCCATAACCAGTTTCTGCGCGATCGGGTGTGATGCCCAAGATCACAACTGCGCCGCTGGACGCCGAATGAATAGCTCGGCGTAAGCTCTGGGCATAACCTGCTTCATCGCCAATGTGCTGATCGGCTGGGCTGGCTACAAGCACAGGATCATCGCCCTGCTCTACGGCTTGCAAGGCAGCTAGGGTCAAAGCGGCAGCAGTGTTACGAGCGCTGGGCTCCAAAATCAAAGTGGCCTGGCCGAGCCGAAGCTCGCGTAACTGCTCTAATGCCAAGAAGCGATGCTCTTCACCCGTGACGATCAAGCTGCCTTGCATTTGAATCACATCGTCAGACAAGGCTTGCAGCCTCATCGCTGCCAGTTGATAAAGACTGTGAGTACCAGACAGCACCAAAAATTGCTTGGGAAAACCCGCACGAGACAACGGCCACAGGCGTGTGCCAGAGCCACCGCAAAGTATCACGGGCACGGCATTGATCAAAGCTGATCCCTCTTCAAGCCTGAAGCGCTGGTGATAGCAGCCTGCGCCTTTAATGCAGCAATTTCAGCGCCTAACGTCTCGTATTCCTGCAATTTGACTTGCAAGAATTCTGCCGTTAAGTCTGCACGAGCCGAGATGCCCGCTGGCGTGAGCACATAAGCGTAGGCCAACTTGTTTTTGCTGTTTTTAAAGTTTTGAACCTTCAAAAAACCTTTGGCAAGCAGCATTTTCAGGCAGTAATTGACTTTGCCCAAACTCACGCCAAGCTCGCTAGCGAGCTCGCGCTGGTTGAGCTTGGGCTGATGCGCTAGCAATTGCAAAGCGCGTAAATCGGTTTCTGTCGCTGACGTGTTCATGTGTTGAACAGATGCTACCATAAGCTTTCTTTAAAAATAAAGTTTATGCTGCGCGTACTCTGTTTTGGCCGTTTTTTTGACGAAATCCCTGGCGGCATGCAAACGCATGTGGATCACTTGTTTCGATCAATGAAAGGGCATGTTGACTACGTACACCTCGTGCCGAGCAGAGACGGTCAGGGGTTCGAAGGTCAGCTGCATGGTTTCCCACTGATCCGAACGCCGAGTTGGAATGTCGATGGTTCACTGGCTATTTCCCCCGGATTGGTCGCCAAAGCTCGCCAATTGCACCGTGAAAAACCGTTTGACTTGGTGCATCTGCATTTTCCAGATCCGATGTCGCATTTAGCAGCATGGGCTATTCCAGCCCATGTGCCCCGCGTGATCACTTGGCATGCAGATATTATTCGCCAAAAATTGATGCTGCTAGGCTATCGCCCGTTTCAAAACGCCGCGCTACGTCATGCGAAAGGCATCATTGCCGCGACACCCGCGCACATCAAAAGCTCTAGCGAATTGGTAGCATCACATCTTCAAGACAAGCTGCATGTCGTGCCTTTTGGCTTTGATTTAGCGCATTACGCTCTTCCCCATGATCTGAGCAATCAACTGAGGCGCCGCTATCCCGGGAATATCGTCTTCGCTCTTGGAAGGCATGTGCATTACAAAGGCTTTGATGTGCTGATCAAGGCGATGGCTGCTTTACCGCAGGATACGCAACTCATTATTGGCGGCGAAGGGCCGCTGAGCGGGGAATGGAAAGCGCTGGCAGCGCTGAGCCCCGCCGCAGCGCGCATCCATTTCGTCGGCAAAATTTCTGACAGTGATCTTCCAGCGTATTTTCAAGCCTGCGATGTGTTTTGCCTGCCGGCAGTTAATCAGGCTGAGGCCTTTGGTATTGTGCAAGTCGAAGCGTTTGCATGCGCTAAGCCTGTGGTCAGCACCAAGCTCAACAATGGCGTGGATTTTGTAAATCAAGACGGCATCACGGGGTTCACCGTCACGCCAAGCAACGTGCAAGAGCTGGCGCAGGCTTTGCATCGATTGCTGGTTGATTCTGATTTGCGAAAACGCCTAGGGATGCAAGCTTTACAGCGTGCGCAGCAGGAGTTTTCTCTCGATTCGCTGCGCAGTAAAACGCTGGCTGTGTACAACCAAGCTGTAGGCAAACGGTGACATGAAGCTGCTTGTCACCGGCGCGAACGGATTTGTGGGACAAGCCATTTGCGAGCATTTGGCTGGTTTGCAACACGATGTGGTTGCACAGATGCGCACCGACAGAGCGCTATTAAATAGTGAGCAATCTACGCAATATATACGCCGGCTAATTGCTGATTTAGATCAAATTTTCCAAGAAAAAAAGAGTTTTGACGGCATAGATGCTGTGATTCATTGCGCAGCGCGGGTGCATCAGGTGCAGGAAGCCTCTGCTGACCCATTGGCTGCCTATCGCGTGATCAATACGCAAGCAACCTTGGGCCTGGCGCAAGCCGCCTTTGAGGCTGGCGTGCGTCGCTTCGTGTTTATCAGCTCGGTCAAAGTCAACGGCGAATTCACGCTGCCAGGGCAAGCATTTCGATCACAAGATGCAGCGCCGCAAGACCCGTATGGCATCAGCAAATGGGAGGCTGAACTTGGCTTGCTGGACATCGCGGCCAAGACGGGCATGGAAGTGGTGATCATTCGCCCGCCATTGGTGTATGGGCCGGGCGTGAAAGCGAATTTTCTGACGATGATGCGCACTGTGCAGCGCGGCATTCCGTTGCCACTCGGGGCGATCAACAATCAACGCAGCTTGGTGGCTTTGCCAAATTTGGTGGATTTCATCACGCTATGCCTGACGCATCCCAAGGCGGCAAATCAGACTTTTTTGATCAGCGACCAGCAGGACGTGAGCACGACGGAGCTACTGCGGTACTTGGGGCACGCGCTGCACCGCCCTGCCCGGCTGATACGCGTGCCACAAAGCTTGCTACAGATGGGATTAAAGGCCATTGGAAAGGGTGGCATGGCGCAGCGCCTGTGCGGCGATTTAACTGTGGATTCCACGCCAGCGACTAATTCACTGGGCTGGAAACCGCCTTGTACAGCTCAGCAAGGTTTGCAGTTAACAGCCGATCATTTTTTCAAGCAACTGGCTGAGCAGCGTCCTTAACCTTAAATGATGCATACGCAGGCCTTAAAATCTTAGGCTTTGCCGCAAGTTTGATCCAACAGCGGCCTCTCATTTAAGCCCCATCATGAGCGTCCAGCCCAATACCGATACCGCCCCTGCTTCTCCAGTTCTCGATGAAAACCAGTTGATCGCCGAGCGCCGCAGCAAGCTCGCCACCATTCGGCAGCAAGGCATTGCCTTCCCAAATCATTTCAAGCCGCAGCACAAGGCTTTTGATCTGCACAGCACGTACGACAAACAAGAGATGCCCGGTATGGCTGACGCAGCGATTCCTGTTGTCGTCGCTGGCCGCTTGATGCTCAAGCGCGTGATGGGTAAAGCCAGTTTTGCCACCTTGCAAGATGGCTCCAGCTCGGTGGTGGGCGAGAGCATCACAGTCGATAACCCCAGCCGTATTCAGCTCTATGTGAGCAAAGATTTTGTGCACGAGGCGGTTTACGAATCCTTCAAGCATTGGGATTTGGGCGACATCATTGGTGCAGAGGGCAAATTGTTTAAAACCAAAACGGGCGAGCTCTCCGTCTTGGTCACGAAAATCGTGATGCTTACTAAGAGCCTGCGCCCTTTACCTGATAAGTTCCATGGCGTTGCAGACCAAGAGGTGAAGTATCGCCAGCGTTATGTGGATTTAATTACGGATGAAGTGGCGCGCGAGCGCTTTCGGGCGCGCAGCAAAGGCGTGAGCAGCATTCGTCATTTCATGATTGAGCATGGTTTTTTAGAGGTGGAAACACCGATGCTGCACCCCATTCCCGGCGGTGCCAATGCCAAGCCTTTCACCACACATCACAACGCGCTTGATCAAGAAATGTTTTTGCGTATCGCGCCCGAGTTGTATTTGAAGCGGCTGGTGGTAGGCGGCTTTGAGCGCGTGTTTGAGATCAATCGCAATTTCCGCAACGAAGGCATTTCGGTGCGCCACAACCCTGAATTCACGATGATGGAGTTTTATGCGGCGTATTGGAATCACCACGATTTGATGGATTTCACCGAAAACCTCATTCGCGATGTGGCTACGCGAGTTGGCGGTGGCACCACTTTGCCTTATCTGCTCGGAACAACGCTGCACAGCATTGACCTAGCCAAACCGTTTGCACGCTTGTCAATCCGCGAAGCCATTGTTAAGCATACAGAAGCTGGCGAAGCCGGCGTGGACAGCCGCGAATGGCTCACCAACGCACTGCGCAAGCTGGGTAAAAAGGAAGAGGCTGACAAACTCTCCACCCGCAGCATCGCCAGCTTGCAAGTGATGTATTTCGAGGAAGTGGTCGAAGAAAAACTGATCGATCCAACTTTCATCTGCAATCATCCAACTGAGATTTCCCCACTAGCCCGCGCCAGCGACACCGACCCCACGATCACGGAGCGCTTTGAGCTCTACATCACCGGCCGTGAATTCGGTAATGGTTTTTCAGAGCTCAATGATGCCGAAGAGCAAGCCGCGCGATTCCAAGCCCAAGTCAGCGCTAAAGAGGATGGCGACGATGAAGCCATGTATTACGACCACGATTTCGTGCGCGCTCTTGAATACGGCATGCCCCCTACAGGCGGCTGCGGTATCGGCATTGATCGGCTGATGATGCTGCTGACGAACAGCCCGAGTATTCGAGATGTGATCCTCTTTCCTGCGTTGAGGCGTGAGGCTTGAGTTTTTCCGGGATTTTTTAGGGCTTTCAGGGCATTTTCCGGCAGGTTCATTGCGCTGTTTGCTATTTAATTTATAGCTATCTTGATCTTGCTTTGCTTTTGGGTAATGGTGTGCTGAAGATTTTTCTTCGGCTGAGGCGGCTGCGAGTTTGAGACATTCCGATTGCCTTCAGGAGTGAGTACACGACATCAGTCAATCGGAATGCCTCAAACTCGCGGCCTGATGGTTAGCGTGAAAATCGGCGAACGTAACGATGACTAATTCAAAGCCGTTGTGCTCACCGCGATTGGAACTTGCCTCGCTATTCACGGCCTGTGATCGCCGCAGGCGACATGACCGATTTTGGCCGCGCAGCGCACAACACTTCCGCGACAAGTGTCGCGATACTCGCTGCTCGGGCGCATGAGGGCATGGCGACGTAGAGGCGATCACAGGCCTTAGCGCGCAAACTCAATAATCAGAACATATTCAAACCAAAAGCAACGTGTGGCCGGCATAGAATATGCGCAGTGCGCTACGAATTCAATAGCATTTCAACAACGTAATCACCTAGAGCCAAAGAGCTCGTCAGCCCCGGCGACTCGATGCCAAAGAGATTCAGCAAGCCTTTGATGCCATGTACCGCTTCGCCTTGAATCACAAAATCTACCGCAGCATGCCCTTCTCCCACGATCTTTGGGCGTACACCGCTGTAGCTCGGCGCAAGCTGCCCATCACGGAGGCCCGGCCAGTATTTGCGCACCTCTGCATAGAAAGCATCTGCGCGGTGTGGATCAACGCTGTAATCTAGTTTCTCGGGATCGGTGATGCCTTGCAGCCACTGCACATCCGGGCCGAATTTGGCTTGACCGCCGAGGTCAAGCGTGAGATGCACGCCTAGGCCGGCTGCTTCGGGAATGGGATAAATCAAATGCTTGAAGGGCGCTTTGCCACTCAGCGAATAATAATTTCCCTTCGCATAGTGCGCCTGAGGTACAAGCTTGGGATCTAGGCCCTGCATACGCTGCGCAAGCTGCGGCGCATACAGGCCAGCAGCATTGATGAGTTGCTTGAAACCAATATCGACTGGCTCAGCAATCACTCCTTTTTTAATAGCACTCCGCGCAGATAATACGCCGGCTAGAATACTATTTTGACTTGAATTCTGATCAAAAAACTGTATTTTCTCAACCGCAGTTGCCAGCGCCACCATGCCGCCGGCATTCTCCAGATCACCTTGCAAAGATGTCATCAGATCATGGCTGCTCACGATGCCTGTGGTTGGCGAATGCAACGCTGCAATGCATTCAAGCTCAGGCTCTAAAGCACGTGCCTCTTGGCGCGTGAGCCGCTCAACTGGCACGCCATTGGCTGCGGCTTGTACCTCAATCAGTGCAAGCTTTGGCAACTGAGAAGCATCGGTGGCTACGATCAGTTTGCCGCATTGAGCCATCGGTAAGCCGCGCTCTGTGCAATAGGCGTATAGCATTTCCTTGCCGCGCACACAGAGCTGGGCTTTGAGAGAACCTGTTGCGTAATACAGCCCGCCATGCACAACCTCACTGTTGCGAGAGCTAGCCCCTTGGCCAATCGCGCTTTCCTTTTCAATCACCATCACTTCGCGCCCCGTGAGCGCAATGGCGCGAGCCACAGCCAAGCCCACCACGCCCGCCCCCACAACGACAGTGTCGACTTGATCCATGTCTATCGAGGATCAATGCTCTGCAGCGCGAGCACCAAAGCTTTCAAGTTTTCCCGCAAAGGTGCAAAGCCTTCGGTGATCTCAAGCGTTTTCTCATTCATGTAGAGCGCGCGGTTGATTTCAATTTGCACGCTATGCCGATGCTTCGCGGGCTCGCCATAGCGGCGCACCAGCTCCACGCCTTTGTAGGGATGATTAAGCGATACGCTGTAGCCCATTTGTACCAGATGGTTTTGAATGAATAGCAATACAGCTTCGCTCGATGTGCTGTGATCGCGATTGCCCAGCACGAAATCTGAATGCTTCTCCCCCGGAAAATCCGTGGCATGGCTGCCCGCTACCTCAGGCATGCTGTGGCAATTGATATGCAAGCTGTAGCCATGCCGCTCGTGCGCTGATTTAATGGCCGCATTAACAGCGGCATGATAGGGCAGCCAGCACAGATCAATGCGTCTCTCAACTTCTCGCACGCTTAAACACCTTGCATAAAGAGGCTCGCCATCATCGGTTGCGCGCCAAATCAAGCCTTTGCCCAAGCGGCGCTTGGACAGCGCATAAGGGTCTGTGAGTTCTACAACATGCGGCCAAGGGCCATCGAGCATATCGGGATCAACCTCCGTGAGATTGCGATTGGTATCCAAATAGCTGCGCGGAAAATGCGCCTCAATCCAAGCGCAGCCTAGGCTTGCCGCGAAGCTGTAGAGCTTTTCTACATGCGTGTCCTCCGCACGGCGCAGCTGCGCCAGATCGCAGGCGAAGCCGAAATCAGGTGGGTAGAAGGTGCCGCTGTGCGGCGAATCGAGCACAAGGGGCGAGCTGCCCGCGTGTGTAGTTACAAATTGCATAACACCTATCTTACTTCGTTCAATATCTCTGCCTCAGTGCCAAACATCCAGCATCTTTTATCAAATGATTTTGTCGAAAATTCTCGCGGCGCGCAGCGTTTCTTGTCGTGTGAACTGCTCGCAAGTGCGACACGGCCACAACGATGGACGGCGCGCCCTCCTACACAGCAAAGCTTGTTTATTGACGTGACCAAGCGCATGATCATTTCTGATAACAAGGAGTTCTGCATGTACCAACGCATTTTGATTGCCACCGATGGCAGCGAGTTGTCGGGCAAAGCCGTATCGAGTGGCATCGCGCTGGCCTTGGCACTTGACGCGGAGGTCGTTGCATACAACGGTGTTGTCGACTATCCAAACATGTATTTTGAAGGCGCACAGGTTTTGTCTGCAGCCGATGTTGGTCACACTGAACAACAAACGCATGAAAAATCGCTGTCGTTGGTCAATGCTGTGCGAGAAGAAGCCCAAAACCACAACGTACGCGCAACTGCTGTGTCTGGTATCAACTCGGGTTCAGTATCGCAAGGCATCGTCTCTGCCGCTAGAAAACACAATTGTGATTTGATCGTCATGGCTTCGCATGGCCGCAATGGTATTGGCCGCTTACTGCTAGGCAGTGAAACGCAAGCTGTGCTCACCCACTCCCACATTCCTGTTCTTGTTTTGAGGTAATCACCATGAATATTTTGCTCGCAGCAGATGGCAGTAAATACACCAAAAAAGCGTTGGCTTTTCTCATCAACCACGTCTCGCTGTTAAATAAGACAGACCGCTTGCATGTCTTGAATGTACAAATGACGATACCGCCCCGAGCCAGATCTGCTGTGGGGAGGGAGATTGTGGATAACTATCAAAGCACAGAGGCAGAAAAGGTCTTGCAACCTATCCGCAAATTTTTAGATCGTCACGGCACGAATTACACCGCTGATTGGATCATCGGCAATCCAGCCGACGACATCGTTCAGACTGCAAAAGCCGATAAGGCGCATTTGATCGTGATGGGCACACATGGGCATGGCGTGCTTGGCCGAATCTTGATGGGCTCGGTCGCGCAACGCGTCGTCTCGCACAGCGACATCCCAGTTTTACTCGTCAAATAAACGCATTTCAAGCCGCTAGCCGGCATAAAATATGCGCTGATTGCTATCTAATCAATAGCACTCCGTGTCCACTTCCGATTGTGATTGTGCGTCATACCGAGCGCCGACGACGTTGTGGCGGTTAATCATTTGGTTCAGCTGCTCAATTTGCGCGGCGCTCAAGCTAATGTCTTTCGATGCGAAGTTATCGCGCATGTGCTGCGGATTGGTCGTGCCGGGAATGGAGACGATGTGATCGCCTTGCGCAAGCACCCAAGCCAGTGCGAGCTGCGCTAACGTCACGCCCAGCTCATCTGCCATGACCTGCATCGGCGGCAGTAGCGCGAGATTTTTTTGCAGATTCTCAGACGAGAAGCGGCTCATGGTGCGCCGAATGTCTTTGGCATCCAGCGCGTTCACATCCTGCAAACCGCCAAAGAATTTTCGCGCCACTGAGCTGAAAGCCACAAAGCCCACGCCCAATTCTTTGCAAGCTTGCAGCACGGCAATTTCCGGGTCACGCGTCCACAAGCTGTATTCGCTTTGCATGGCCGAAATCGGGTGCACAGCATGCGCTTTGCGCAACGTGGCCGCGCCCGCCTCGGAAAGACCAATCGCGCGAATGTGCCCTTTGCGCACCATATCGGAGAGCGCGCCCACACTGTCTTCAATCGGTACTTTTTTATCCCAGCGGTGCAGGTAATACAAATCGATCACATCGGTTTGCAGGCGACGCAAGCTGGCCTCTACTTGGCGCACAACAGTCTCTGGCCGGCCATCAATCACCCGAGTGGGCTTGCCATCCACAGGGATGATCTCCATCACGCCTTTGCTGGCCAATGTGAAGCGGTTGCGATGCTTCTTTAAAACCTCGCCAATGCGAATTTCATTTTTACCGCCACCATACAGCGTGGCCGTATCCAAAAAATCATAACCCGCATCGAGCGCACCAAGTAGTACACGCTCACCCTGCTCTGAAGATACCGAGGGCCCGTAAGCGTGATCTAAATTCATGCAACCCAAGCCAATGGGTTGCACCTGAAATATGCCGATTTTTCGTTTCATCTTCAATTCACTTTCGTTGCTCAAATTTATCGGGTACATCCGCTACTGCACCAAGGAAGAGCTCAAAATCTTTGCGCTTTCCGCGCTTGGCCTCATCGCGCAGATGCGAGAGCGTCAACACGCTCGCCATCTTCTCGCTCGCAGCGCTGGCGATGAATTGGTTCACCGAGATATGGTCTTTTGCTGCCAACTCCTTGATCTTGAGATGTACGGAATCGGGCAAACGAATAGTTAAAGCTGTCATGATGCACTCCTGATCAAATCTAAAAAATCTGCGGGGCGAATTGCCTCGACACCCAAAGAATCAATTCCCGCAAAATCACGTACATTGTGGGTCACGATATAGCTACAGCCCGCCGCCACAGCGCATTCCAACACCATATCGTCATCCGAGTCTTTGAGACGTGGTCGCCAAAGGTAAAACACATCTTGTAAATGTGCAAGCGATGTCAAATACCGTAAGAACGCCAATGCATCTTCGGCAACCGTTTCCGGAGGCAGATTCTCTGGCCGCGACATGACGGCTTGCCATTCTGTGTAAAGGGAGACTGAAAGCGCTAGTTCAAAGTGCTTAGTAGGCAGCATCGACAGTAAGGCAAAGCTCGCCCCTTGTTTCGAGCGAGCTGCCGCTACTAGGATGTTGGTGTCAAACACAACTCTCATGATTGCGCCAGTATAACCAAATTATTCGCGAGAAAAGATCAGATGAACTGCTGCTCCAGCTTGTGCAGCACTTCATAGCACGGCAACACCTGCGCCACCGATCCATTGGGCTCGCGGCCTTCTCGGATGGCGGCAATAAATTCTCGGTCTTGTAGTTCAATGCCGTTCATACTGACTGCGACTTTACTCACGTCGATCTTCTCTTCTTTTCCGCTGAAAAGATCGTCGTAGCGGGCGAGATAAGTTGCTCTGTCGCCGATGTAGCGGAAGAAAGTGCCCAAGGGGCCATCATTGTTGAAGCTCAAGCTAAGCGTGCAGATCGCGCCGTTGGCAGCTTGGAGCTGGATGCTCATATCCATCGCAATGCCAAGTGCGGAATGGATCGGGCCTTGAATGGCATTGGCTTTCACCACTGGGCTGCCGCACTGGTAGGCAAAGAGATCTACAGTGTGCGCCGCGTGGTGCCAAAGTAAATGATCTGTCCAACTGCGTGCTTGGCCGAGCGCATTCATGTTGGTGCGGCGGAAGAAGTAAGTTTGTACATCCATTTGCTGGATGTGGAACGCGCCTGCTTTGATTTGGCTATTCACATATTGATGCGAAGGATTGAAGCGCCGAGTGTGGCCACACATGGCTACTTTGCCCGATGCTTTAGCGGCTTGCACCACTGCTTGGCCATCTTTGTACACATCGCAGAGCGGAATTTCCACCTGCACATGTTTGCCCGCAGCTAGGCAGGCCAGCGTTTGCGAGGCGTGCATTTGCGTCGGCGTGCACAGGATTACGGCATCCAGTTCTTTGATTTTCAAAGTCTCAGCCAAGTCATCGGTCACATGCTTGATACCGTATTTATCGGCGACTTCTTGCGTCTTAGCGATATCACGGCCAATCACTGAGACGACTTTGACATCATCAATGAGCTTGAGAGCATCCAAATGCTTGGTGCCGAATGCGCCTGCTCCGGCGAGGGCGACGTTGATCGTCATGTTATTTCCTTAATTGTTTTCAAGTATCAAGTGGCCGACTGCCGTATTGCTTGCTGGCACATGATAGAAGCGGTGCTTCACACTGGGCGCCTTGCCCCCAGCTACGTCATTCATCGCACCACGTGCAATGAGCCACATCACCAGTTCGATGCCTTCGCTGCCTGCATCGCGCACATAGTCGATATGCGATTTTTTGGCCAGCTCTGCGGGGTTGGCAATCAGTTTATCTAAGAATGCGTTGTCAAATTCTTTGTTAATCAAGCCGGCGCGTGGGCCTTGAAGTTGGTGGCTCATGCCGCCTGTGCCCCAAATTTGTACGTTGAGGTCTTCATCAAAGCTCTCAATGGCTTTTCGAATCGCTTGACCGATTTTGAAGCAACGCTCACCCGAGGGAATGGGGTAATGCACCACATTCACCGCAAATGGGATCACTTTGCAAGGCCATGCATGCTTGGCAGGATCGCGTTCACCAAACATCAAAGACAGCGGCACAGACAGGCCATGATCTACCGGCATTTCATTGACGATCGTTAAATCAAAATCGTCTTGAATCACACTATGCGCAATATGTGAAGCCAGCTCGGGATGCCCCTGCACAGATGGCACAGGGCGCGGACCCCAGCCTTCATCAGCAATCGGGTAATGTGCACCCGTGCCAATGGCAAATGTAGGAATCATCTCTAGGCTGAAAGCCGTAGCGTGGTCGTTGTAGACCAAGAACACAACATCGGGCTTGTTAGCCTTGATCCATTCTTTGGAGAAATCGTAGCCTTTGAAAAGCGGTTGCCAATAGGGTTCACCCGTTTTCTTCAAATCCATCGCTGCACCAATCGCAGGCACATGCGAGGTGTAAACCGAAGCAGTGATTTTTGCCATTAAATCTTCCCCCAATAATTACCCTTGCCGCTGCCTTGCGGCTGGCGCTCAGGCTGCGCATCGCCGCCCTCGCCTATTCTGCGATTGCCCTCTGCGCTTCTGCCGCCACCCATCATCATGGCTTTGTATTCATCTTCCGTCATGCCGGTCATGGAGCCAGCCATTTGCTGAAAGTTGCGCTCATCGGTGAATCCGAGTTTGGCCATGAAATAAATATTGCCGCCGAGCGCGATCATGCGGTTGAAATCGCGCGCTAGCGTGGCCAACTTTTGCTCTTCCGTCATGGCGTAGCGATCCATGTAAGCACGCTCGTCGGCTTTGAATTGCTCACGATTGCCTGCCTTCATGAGCGACATGCAAAACTGATTCATCCAATAGCCCTTGCGGGCTTGATCAGCATCAAAGATCGTGGTGCCGGGGATATCGAGATAGGGTTTGTTGAGTGACATAGTGACAATCAAAGATGAATTACGCTGGCAAACTTGGCGCGGCTGCGGCCAGCAGCTTCGCCGATGACGCGGAACACGCCAAACCCTCGCTGATCTAGCGTGAGGATGGAAGAATTGGACAGTTGGCGATGGAGCCAAAGCACGGTTGCGTCTGCAAAATCCATCGGCACTTGGGCATACTGGCGCATCCATGCGGTAATGCGTGTCATCTCATGCGCGGGCAACGTAGTTAGTTGTATCACTTGCGCGGC
Organism: Comamonadaceae bacterium; assembly: GCA_043777675.1. Classification (GTDB taxonomy): domain Bacteria; phylum Pseudomonadota; class Gammaproteobacteria; order Burkholderiales; family Burkholderiaceae_C; genus JANMDU01. Next base: position 72,898 of record JAYWHR010000067.1, read on the forward strand.
CCATTCAAGGCAAGCAATTTGACGCGCCACATCAAAGGCCAGCAGATGGCTGGCTTCAGTGAGCACGGCCTCAGTGCTGTGCAAAGTAAATCGCTTGCTGCTCTTTGCAAACCAAGCATGCACGCGCGCATGGTCAGCATCACTCGGATCAAAATAAGCCACCAATGGCCCAGTATCGACAATGACCGAATTCATGGCTGCTTTGCGCCTCGACGATCCAGCCGAGGGTTGCCGCGCAGAACAGTGCTGTGCTGAGCGGCATGAGAGCTAGAGCGCACGCTTTTGGCTATCGCAGGCATTTGCTCCATGAGCTTGAGATATTGCGCATGCGGATCGAGCACGGCTTGCTCCTCGACTTGGCGATCAATCAAGCGGCGAATCCATTCGCTGCGCGAAATGCTCTCGCGCAATGCGAGCTGGGATACGAGAGATTCTGTATCTGGAGGAAGTCGAAGTGAAATCATGGGATACTCGCATTGAGTTTTGTATCACACATTGTATGACAAAGTAGAATGCTTGTCATAGCGTCTCCTCTGGCCAATACAGACGCATCGGGTTGCTCACCAGTAATTTCTTTTGCAACTCAGCCGTGCGGGCAATATGCGGGATGAAATCAACCAGCAGGCCATCGTCAGGCATGTGGTCTTTTAAGTTGGGGTGCGGCCAATCCGTGCCCCAGAGAACACGATTGGGGAAGGTTTCAACCACTTGGCGGGCGAACGGGATCACATCTTGGTAGGCGTTTTGCTCGCCGTTCAACGCCTTCGGGCCTTTGATCGATAAGCGCTCGGGGCAGCTGACTTTGCTCCACACATTTTCATGCTCGTGCATGAATTTCATGAAGAGCGAAAATTCTGCACCGTCAATCGACTTGCTCACATCGGGCCGGCCCATGTGATCCACCACCACCGTGGTGGGCAGTGCGGTGAAGAAATCCCACAGCTCAGGCAAATCTACCGCTTCAAAATAAATCACCACATGCCAGCCCAGCGGCTTGATGCGATGGGCGATTTCCAGCAGCTCGTCCTTGGGTGTGAAATCCACCAAACGCTTCACAAAATTAAAGCGCACACCGCGCACACCAGCAGTATGCAAATCTTGCAACTCTTGATCTGAAATGCTGCGCTTAACTGTGGCCACGCCACGTGCTTTGCCACCTGAGGCGCGGCAAGCATCTGCCATAGCGAGGTTATCAGCCCCATGGCAAGTCGCCTGCACGATCACGTTGCGGCTAAAACCCAAATGATCGCGCAAAGCGAAAAGTTGACTCTTCGATGCATCACAAGGCGTGTATTTGCGCTCGGCTGCGTAGGGAAACTCTGCTCCCGGCCCAAACACATGGCAATGCGCATCCACTGCGCCAGCGGGCAACTGAAAACGCGGTTGGGCTGGGCCTTCGTACCAATCGAGCCAGCCGGAGGTTTTGGTGAAGTCACCACTTGTGATTTTGCTCATGCTTTAGTCCACATAGCGCAAACCAGCTTTTTCTAAAGCAGGCCGCATGTTGTACATATCCAAGCCGAGCACGCCACTGGCCAGTTTGTTGCGCTTATCTAACTCAAGGGCTTCACGTGCTTGCGCAGCTTCCAAGGTTTTTTTCACCATCGCGCGAGGCACGACGACGATGCCGTCGTCATCAGCCACTACGGCGTCACCCGGCTGCACGCTCATGCCAGCGCAGACGACGGGAATGTTGACTGATCCAATCGTTGCTTTGATCGTGCCTTTACTAGAAATGGCTTTGCTCCAGACGGGGAAGTTCATCTCTTTGAGTGTTTTCACATCGCGCACACCGGCATCAATGATCAGGCCGCGAGCACCGCGCGCTTGGAAGCTGGTGGCGAGCAAATCACCAAAGTAGCCATCGGTGCAATCTGCAGTGATGGCCGCAATCACGATGTCGCCGTGTTGAATTTGCTCTGCGACGACGTGCATCATCCAGTTGTCGCCGGGATGCAGCAGCACGGTCACGGCTGTGCCGCTGACCTGCGCGCCAGTGTAAATCGGGCGCATGTAAGGCTTCATGAGGCCAACGCGACCCATGGCCTCATGCACCGTGGCGCTGCCTAATGCTGCGAGTGCATCGGTGGCTGCGCGATCTGCGCGGTTGATGTTGCGGTAAACAACGCCGAGTTCAAACATCTTCTTTTCCTTCAATCCTATAACTTGCAAAGAGCCCTTCGACAGGCTCAGGGCGAACGGCTGATTTACTTGCCCAGCTTCTTCAATTTCGTATCAAGGCGAGAAAAGACGCGCCGCGTGTTGCCTTCAAAGATCGCGGCTTTGTCTGTAGCGCTGAGCTGCGTGCAGTTGTCGATATATCGCTTGGTGTCGTCGTAATAGTGCCCCGTTTGCGGATCAATGCCGCGCACTGCGCCGATCATCTCGCTGGCAAACAATACGTTTTTCACGGGAATGACTTTGTTGAGCAGATCAATACCCGGTTGGTGATACACGCACGTGTCGAAGAAAATATTGTTCAGCAAATGCTCTTCCAACAAAGGCTTTTTCATCTCTTGCGCGAGGCCGCGAAAGCGCCCCCAGTGGTAAGGCACTGCGCCACCACCGTGAGGAATTAAAAACTTCAGTGTTGGAAAATCTTTGAAAAGATCGCCGGAGAGGCACTGCATAAAAGCCGTGGTGTCTGCATTCAAATAATGCGCGCCGGTCGTGTGAAAACAAGCATTGCAGCTCGTGCTCACATGAATCATCGCGGGCAGATCGTATTCAACCATTTTTTCGTAAATGGGATACCAATGCTTGTCCGTCAAAGGAGGAGAAGTCCAGTGCCCACCGCTGGGATCAGGATTCAAGTTGATGCCGACTGCGCCGTATGCTTTGACACATTTCTCCAACTCGGGAATGCAAGTGCGTGGATCAACACCGGGGGATTGCGGCAGCATCGCCACGGGTACGAAATGATCAGGAAACAACTCGCTTACCCGAAAGCACAGCTCATTGCAAATCGCCGCCCAAGTGCTCGAGACATTGAAATCACCAATGTGATGCGCCATAAAGCTCGCGCGGGGCGAGAAGAGCGTCATGTCGTTGCCGCGCTCTTTCATGAGCTTGAGTTGATTGGCAAGAATCGTCTCCTTGATCTCGTCATCAGAAATTTTGAGGTCAGCCACTTTGGGCACGACAGATTCGTCTTTGATACCGGCAATTTGCGCGTTACGCCACGTCTCCAGCGCCTTGGGGGCAGTGGTGTAGTGGCCGTGGCAGTCGATGATGATGCTCATGTTTTCAAATATTCGAAATTAAATGGTATCTGACCCCATTTAATTGGGGATAGGCCTCATGCCTTGAGATTGTTTGAGGGAAACGGTTTGCGCTGAATTGGCGAAAGAGAGAAAGCGCGCAACGGCCTCTTGCGACGCGGCGCTGCTGGTATTCGGAATGCCTGCGCTGAAGGTGGTGATATAGGCCACCTCATCAGGCAAGTTGCCGAGCACTTCAATGCCTTCCACGTTAATCAATTCTGAGCGTTGCTGAAAACCAATTTCCACCTCCCCTTTGGCCACTAAGCTGCCTACGGGCACACCGGGCGGGGGCACAATTGTTTTGGATTTGAGTTGATCCGCGATACCCATCTTCTCAAACAGCTGCGCTAGATAAACTCCGCTGGGCCCGGTGGAGTAGCTGATGCTTTTAGCCTTCAATAATGAGTCTTTTAGGCTGCTAGCCGGCGTAATCATTGCGCGAGGCGCTCCGCTTTTTATAGCAACAGAAATCGGTGAGGTAACGAGATCGACTCGGCTGCCCACTGCCAAATGCCCTGCGGTGATCAGTTTACCAATCGCGTCACTTGCCAAGATCACCACATCAAAGGCTTCCCCAGATTGAACCCGTTTGGCGGCATCCACGCCGCCCACAGATTCGATGCGAACCTCGACACCGCTTAGTGCGAGGTAAGCATCGCATAGCTCGCGCAGCAAGCTGCGCGTGGCCATGGAGGAGATGCCTTTGAGAGTCATAACAGGGCCATAGCAGATTTACTTGGCGTATTTATCAATCAGCGAGCGAGCCTCAGCAATCAACTTCGCGCCATCAATGCCCTTGCCCTGCATCTCTTTGATCCAATCGCTTTCCACCGTAGAGGCGGTGCGCTTCCAGCGCTGCGTCTCGGCGATATCGAGCGCAATGATGCGGTTACCTGCTTTGCGAGCAATGTCTAAGCCCACCACATCGCCTTCATCCATGGCTTTGCCAAACATGGCAGCGGCCACCATGCCTGAGTTGTCGTCAATCACCTTTTTCAAATCGGCAGGAAGCTTCTCGTAAGCGGCTTTGTTCATCGAGACGGCGAAGGTCTGTGTGTACAGGCCTTGTTTGCCAGCAAAGGTGGTGTGATTCTTCACCAGCTCAGTGACTTTGAGCGCCGGCGTGACTTCCCAAGGAATTGTGGTGCCTTGAATCGTGCCTTTAGACAAAGCATCCGTCACGGCTGGCACAGGCATGCCCACGGGGGTGGCGCCTAATTTTGTGAGCATGTTGGAGATCACGCGCGAGCCACCGCGAATTTTCATGCCGCGCAGGTCTTCCATATTCGTCACGGGCTCTTTGGTATGAAACAGGCCAGCGCCATGGGTATGCACGCAAATAAGCTTCACATCTTTGAATTCTTCCATCGCATTCTTTTCCACATACTCTTGGAAGGCGCGCGAGCTGGTCTCTGCGCCAGAGGTCATGAAAGGCAACTCGAACACTTCGCAGCGGTTAAAGCGGCCAGCGGTGTAGCCGAGCACGGTCCAAGTGATATCAGCAACGCCATCGCGAGCCTGGTCAAAAAGCTGAGTAGGCGTGCCGCCCAAGGCCATCGCGTTGAACTGCTGAATCTTCAAGCGGCCACCGGATTCTTTTTCCACCTTGGCGATCCACGGCGCTATCGCACGAGAGGGAATCGTGGCTTGCGCAGGCAGCATTTGATGAAACCGCAAAGGGCCTTGCTGAGCGAGCGTTTGCCCTGTGGCGGCCAATGCGCCTACTGCGGCTGTGGCTTGCAGAAAGCTGCGTTTGCTGATCTGAGAGTTGGAATTCATGGTTGTCTCCAAGAGGGAAAATGACAGGGTTGAAGGAAAGGCAGTATTGTTGGCATGAGCCTGATATTTTTTCAGCTTTGCTTCCGATAACAAGTAGGCATGCCCGCTAGCAGTTATTAAATTACTCAATATCAGTAGTTCCCCTATGCCAAAAATGGGTATAGTAGTTATTCTGTAGTAATGGATCTACGTCAACTTGAATATTTCGTCCGGGTGGCTGAGCTGGGTAGCTTCACGCGCGCAGCCCAGCAGCTCCGCATTGCCCAGCCCGCGCTCTCGCGCCAAGTGCGTTTGCTCGAAGTGGAGCTGCGGCAAAACCTACTCACGCGCAACGGGCGTGGTGCGCTGCCCACCGAGGCGGGCAAGCTCATGCTTGAGCATGGGCGGGGTATTTTGCATCAAGTCGAGCGAGCCAAGGAAGATTTAGGCCGCGTCAGGGGCGGCCTGTCTGGCCGCGTTGCTGTAGGTATGCCCACCAGTGTGGCTCGGGTATTGGCTGTGCCGCTCACGCGCGAATTTCGCAAGCAATTGCCCGAGGCCACTATCTCAATCAGCGAAGGCCTTTCAGTGGCAATGCAGGATGCTTTGGTCAACGGCAGGCTGGATATCGCCCTGCTCTATAACGCCATGCCAGCGCCCGACATCGAGCTTGCGCCTTTACTGGAAGAAGCGCTGTATTTGGTCAAGCCTGCTAGCCCAGAAAGCAAAGCTCAGCGCAGCGTGAGCAGTGCGAAAAAAACCAAACCGACCAGCATCGCGCTGGCCGATATTGCAGATCTGCCGCTGGTGATTCCTACGCAGCCCAATGCGATTCGCAAATTGGTGGAGTCTCGCCTAGGCGATCTTGGCCTGCGCTTAAAAATTGCGCTTGAGATTGATGGCGTTTCTGCGATTTTAGAACTGGTGGCCGATGGCGCGGGCTGTGCTGTACTTCCGCAAAGCGCTGTGATGTCGGTTGATGGCAGCCCGTCTGCCATGCAGCGTTTTGATATTGCGCAGGTCAACGGCCTGCTCTCCCGCCTATCAATCGCCACCAGCGCCCAGCGCCCGAGTACGCTCACCCAGCGCGCGATGGTTGAGTTGATTGGCACCTTGGCCGAGCCGCTGATCGTGACACCACTTTGACGTTGTCATGCCAATGACTATGAATTCCATAGCACGCTACGCACTATGTTTGCCGGCTATCGCCCTGTTTTGCTCGCAAATGTTTGCACAAACTACGGTTTACCCGACTAAACCCATCCGCATGATCGTGCCCTTCACACCGGGCGGCACAACAGATATTTTGGCGCGCGCCATTGGTGTGGAACTCACCAAAGCTTGGAACACCAGCGTAGTCATCGACAACGTAGCCGGTGCTGGCGGCAGCATCGGCGCTGAGCGCGCCGCTAAAGCCGCGCCGGATGGCTACACGCTCATGATGGGCCACATCGGCACGCTCGCAGTGAATCCTTCGCTGTACCCGAAGCTGCCTTACGACCCGATTAAAGACTTCGCACCTGTGGCTTGGATCGCTCGTGTGCCCAATGTGCTCGTTGTGCATCCGAGCATGCCAGTGAAGAACTTGAAAGAACTGGTGGCGTATTTGAAAGCCAACCCCGGCAGAGTGAACTACGGCTCGGGCGGCAACGGTAGCGCCGCCAATCTCGCTACCGAATACTTCAAGCTGCAAACGAACACCAGCATCGTCCACATCCCCTATCGCGGCACAGCGCCTGCTGTGAACGATCTGCTCGCCGGCCAAACTCAATTCATGTTCACCGGTGCGCCCGCCCTGCTCGGCCACATCAAATCTGGCGCGCTGCGGGCGCTGGCCGTCTCCTCGCCAAAGCGCCTGGATGCTCTGCCGGATCTGCCCACAGTGAGTGAGGCGCTTGGCATCAAAGGCTTTGAAGCAGACCAGTGGTATGGCGTCGTCGCGCCAGCCGGCACGCCCAGAGATATCGTGCTCAAGCTCAACACACAAATCAACGCATCACTCAATTCAGAGGCCATGAAAACCCGCTTGCAAAACGAAGGCGCTATTGCCACCCCGAGCAGCCCCGAGGCTTATGGCCAACTGATTGCCAGCGAGATCGCGCGTTGGAAGCCGGTCATGACATCGGGGCGGGTGAAGGCCGATTAAATGCGGCTCACTCCAGCACTTTCTGGTCAGCGCGTCTCAGAAATCGCCCAAAGCTTCGATCTCCGAGATTTACCGCAAGAGTTTTACGCCAACCCCTACCCCATCTACGATTGGCTGCGCGAGCACGAACCCGTTCGCCGCATGAGTGATGGCAGCTTGTTTCTCACGCGGCATGCCGATCTGGTGAGCATCTACAAAGATGCGCAAACTTTCAGCTCCGACAAGCAAGCCGAGTTCACTCCGAAATACGGCCAAGGCTCTCCACTACACGAGCACCACACCACAAGTCTGGTCTTCAACGACCCGCCGTTTCACACCCGCGTGAGAAAAATCATCATGGGCGCACTCTCGCGCCGTGCTATTGCTGAAATGGAGACTGGCTTGATTGATCTGGTCAACAGCCTGCTAGACCGCCTTGAAACCAAAGGCGGCGGCGATTTGATCGAAGATTTTGCCAGCGCTATTCCTGTAGAGACCATCGGCAATTTACTCGGCATCCCGCACGAGGATCGCGGCCCGCTGCGCGCTTGGAGCCTAGCCATTTTGGGCGCTTTGGAGCCCAAGCTCAGCCCTGCGCAAGAAGCCATGGGCAACGCCAGCGTGAGCGAATTCAAAGCCTATCTGCAAAGCCTCGTGCATGAGCGCCGCAAACGCCCCGGCGATCCAGAGCACGATGTACTCACCCGGCTCATTCAAAGCGAGCCTCAGCTTTCAGAAATAGAGTTATTGCAAAACTGCATCTTTATCCTCAATGCCGGCCACGAAACCACCACCAACCTGATCGGCAACGCCCTGATCGCCCTGCAAGAGCATCCGCAAGCCCTCAAGGATGCGCTATTAATAAATGAGCACTCTACGCAGCAAATACGCCGGCTAAGTGCCGATTTAGATCAAAAATCATCACAAAAAATAGCTTTTGATGCAGCTTGGGATACTGCCATCGACGAATGCCTCCGTTTCGAATCCAGCAACCAACTCAGCAACCGCCGCGCCCTGCGTGAGTTCGAGCTGGGTGGCCAAAGCTACCCCGCCGGCACCCTGCTCACCCTATGCATCGGCGCCGCCAACCGAGACAGCGCCGTCTTTCACAACCCGGGCGAACTCCAGTTGAATCGCACCCCCAACAAACACCTCGCCTTCGGCTACGGCATCCACCAATGCGCCGGCCTGCAGCTCGCCCGCCTAGAAGGAAGAATCGCCATTTCCCGCTTTCTGCAACGCTTTCCAAATTACCAGCTCACACAAGCACCTACAAGAGGCGGCAGAGCTAGGTTTCGTGGCTTCTTGAGAGCGCCGTTGGTGCTTGGCAGGGGCTGATTGCCCTCCCCCGTAAAATCGGGGGGTGATTGTTACTACCCACCTCATTTCCGCCCCCACCTCCGCCCTCATCTTGGACATGGATGGCACCATGATCGATTCGATGCCTTCGCACGCGCGCTCTTGGGAGGTGTTTGCCCAGCGGCATGGGGTGAAGATGGATTTGGCGGAGCTGATGCGGCGCACCACGGGGCGCACCGGCACGGAATGCATGGGGGAGCTGTTTGGCCGCAGCATGAGCGCGGCTCAGGCGCTGCCTTTGGTGAAAGAGAAAGAGCAGATTTATCGCGATATGTTTGCGCCGATTTTTGCAGAGGTGCGCGGGTTTAAAGCGTTTGAAGAAGCAGCTCGTGCGCTGGGTTTGAGAATTGCGGTGGGCACAGCGGGGGATATTCATAATGTGGAGTTCGCCCTGACCCATTTGAAAATGATCCAAGCACCACTTGCCATCATTCGCGGTGACATGGGGCTACCCGGCAAGCCCGAGCCCGCTATCTTTTTGGAAGCAGCTCGCGCAATATCTGTGCCGGCTAGCCATACAATCGTCTTTGAAGATGCGCCCTTAGGCATTGAAGCAGCGCGGCGGGCGGATATGCGTGCGGTGGCGATTTGCAGCACACATAGCGCGGCTGAGTTGGCGGGCGATCATGTGATCGTTGCAGTTAAAGATTACGAAGAATTGATGGCGCAGGGCTTTTTACAAAGCTTGGCGCTCTGCGTTTGAATTCAGTATTTGCGAAATTTTAGAGAGATGATCAATATGTTCAAGGATGGTCAAACCACCTCCCCGCTTGTGCGCCGCGAAGATTACGCGCCGCCGGCTTTCTGGATCGACACCGTGGATCTCACGTTTGATCTTGATCCAGCGAAAACCCGCGTGCTCAATAAAATGCACATTCGCCGTAATGCAGACGCCGCGCAAGATGCACCTTTGCGCCTCGAAGGCGTCGAGCTCAATCTGGCTCGCGTGCTGGTCAACGGCGCGGGCTGCTCTTTCAAGATGGATGGCGAAACGCTGGTGCTTGATGGCCTACCTACCGAATGCGATTTGGAGATTTTTACCACCTGCAACCCATCTAAAAACACTTCGCTGACCGGCCTCTATGTGAGCCAAGAAACTTTTTTCACACAATGCGAAGCAGAAGGCTTTCGCCGCATCACGTATTTTCTCGACCGACCCGACGTGATGGCAAGCTATACAGTCATGCTGCGCGCCGATAAAGCGCTTTACCCTGTGCTGCTGTCCAATGGCAATTTGATGGAAAGCGGCGATTTGGCTGATGGCAAGCATTTCGCCAAATGGATGGATCCGCATAAAAAGCCGTGCTACCTCTTCGCATTGGTCGCTGGCATGCTCGTCGCCCGCGAGCAGCGCATTACCTCACGCGCTGGCAAAGAGCATTTATTGCAAGTCTTCGTGCGCCCCGGCGATTTGGACAAAACCGAGCACGCCATGAATTCGCTCATGGCCTCAGTCGCTTGGGATGAGGCACGTTTTAATTTACCGCTCGATCTAGAGCGCTTCATGATCGTCGCCACCAGCGATTTCAACATGGGCGCCATGGAAAATAAAGGGCTCAATATTTTCAACACAAAATATGTGTTGGCCAACCCAGCCACGGCAACCGATGTGGATTACGCCAACATCGAGAGCGTCGTCGGCCACGAGTATTTCCACAACTGGACGGGCAACCGCATCACCTGTCGCGATTGGTTTCAGCTCTCGCTCAAAGAAGGCCTCACCGTCTTCCGCGATCAAGAATTCAGCCAAGACCTCTGCCCCACACCGTCAGCCCGCGCTGTCAAGCGTATTGAAGATGTGCGCGTGCTGCGCCAAGCCCAGTTCCCCGAAGATGCGGGCCCGATGGCGCATCCCGTGCGCCCCGATCAATACCAAGAAATCAACAATTTCTACACCGTCACCATCTACGAAAAAGGCGCAGAAGTCGTGCGGATGATGCAAAGCTTGGTCAACCGGGCAGGCTTTGCGCGCGGGATGGCAGAGTATTTCAAGCGCCATGACGGCCAAGCTGTCACTTGCGATGACTTTGCAAACGCGATTGCCGCTGCTAATCCAGGCTCTGCTCTTGAAAAGCTGCTTCCCCAGTTCCTGCGCTGGTATGCCCAAGCTGGCACGCCTCGCATTGCGGCAAAAGGAGTTTATGACGCTAGCCAGCATACCTACACACTCACCTTCGAACAAAGCTGCCCCGCCACGCCTGGGCAAGCCCACAAAGAGCCTTTTGTGATTCCACTGGCGCTCGGTCTCTTAGACCCCGCTACGGGGAAAGACATGCCCTTGCAGCTCTCCTCTGAGCCACAACCCACCTTTGGCCAGCGCACTTTTGTATTAACGCAAAAGCAAGAGGTCTTGCAATTTGTCGGCGTGCCTACTGAGCCCGTGCCATCTCTCCTGCGCGGCTTCTCTGCGCCTGTGATCTTGGATTTCGACTTTTCTGAAGACCAGCTGCTGGCTTTGCTGGCGCATGACTCAGATCCATTCAATCGGTGGGAAGCTGCACAGCGGCTGGCCATGCAGGCAGCGCTTTATGCGTTGAATTCAAATGCTACCAATTCCATAGCACTTAACGCATATTCTATGCCGGCTGAAAGCATATTTGATGCAAAAAACTTTGTAGAAACTCGCTATGTAGCCGCTCTGCGGGATGTGTTGCGCGATCCATCTCTGGATGCCGCTTTCAAAGAACTCGTGCTCACGCTGCCCTCAGAGACTTACATCGCCGAACAGCTTGAAGTGGTCGATCCTCAAGCCATTCATGCTGTGAGAGAAGGCATGCGCCAAGCGCTGGCCACCGCTTTGGTCAGCGACTGGGCTGTGGCCTATGAAGCTAACAAAGACACTGGCGCCTACTCCCCCGATGCCATAAGCTCAGGCCGCCGCTCGCTGGCTAACCTCGCTTTGCAAATGCTTTGCATGGGAAGTGTTGATTCAGCAAAAGAAGTTTGGCACGGCAAAGCCTACCAACGCTTCAAAGACAGTAGCAACATGACAGATCGCTTCGGCGCTTTGAGCGCACTGGTTGCCCGCGGCAGTATCCATGCACCAGCCGCTCTCGCCAAATTCCACACGATGTTCAAACACGAAGCCTTGGTGGTCGACAAATGGTTTGCTCTGCAGGCAGGCAGCGCTGATCGCAGCGGCCACATCTTGCCGCAAGTGCGCGCCCTCATGCAGCATCTCGATTTCAATATCAAAAACCCCAACCGTGCCCGCAGCCTGATCTTCAGCTACTGCAGCGCTAACCCAGCAGCCTTCCACCGCGCCGACGCGGCAGGCTATGTTTTCTGGGCAGATCAAGTGCTCGCGCTCGACGCCATCAACCCTCAAGTAGCCGCCCGCTTGGCTCGCGCTTTGGATCGCTGGAAAAAGCTCGCGCAGCCTTATCAAGATGCAGCCAAGCATGCGATTGAAAGAGTGGCTGCTAGAGCTGATTTGAGCAACGACGTCCGTGAGGTTGTCTCGCGGGCGTTAGCAGGTTAAGGTTTTAAAACAACCAAATACCAGACGCAGAAGACGCAAAGGTTACGCAGAAGACATACCAAAAGAAAAACCAGCTACTTTTCTTTGTTTTGGTATTTTTTGCGTCTTTTGCGTAACCTTTGCGTATTCTGCGTCCTGCATTGAATTTGTACTTGTCTTCGTATTCGATTGACCACCATGCCTAACAAACCAGTCTCCCTCTCCCGCTACCTCCTAGAAAAGCAACGCGCCAGTAAAAATGAATTCGCCCCTCAAGGCCAGATTCCTCCCAAGCTGCGCCTGCTGTTAGAGATCGTCGCGCGCGCCTGCAAACGCATCAGCCATGCAGTCAACAAAGGCGCTTTAGGCGAAGCGCTCGGCTCGGCTGAGACAGAAAACGTGCAAGGCGAGATGCAGAAAAAGCTCGACATCATTGCCAATGAAGTGTTGATTGAAGCCAACGAATGGGGTGGCCACTTGGCCGCTATGGCCAGCGAGGAGATGGATAGCATCTACGTTGTGCCCAATCGCTATCCGCAAGGCGAATATCTGCTGCTGTTTGACCCACTTGATGGATCATCGAATATCGATATCAATGTGAGCATCGGCACGATTTTTAGCGTTTTGAAGAAACCAGAAGGCAGCGCGGCCGTTACAGAGCAAGACTTTTTGCAGGCAGGCTCAAAGCAAGTGGCCGCCGGCTACTGCATCTACGGCCCGCAAACCACGCTCGTGCTCACCGTCGGTGATGGCGTGGTGATGTTCACGCTCGACCGCGAGCAAGGCAGCTTCGTGCTCACCGATGCCGATGTGCGCATCCCCGAAGACACCCAAGAATTCGCCATCAACATGAGCAATATGCGCCACTGGGCACCGCCCGTGCGCCGCTACATTAACGAATGCTTGGAAGGCAAAGATGGCATTAGAGGCAAAGATTTCAACATGCGCTGGATCGCCGCCATGGTGGCCGATGTACACCGCATCTTGACGCGCGGCGGCGTGTTTCTCTACCCCTGGGACAAACGCGAGCCCGAAAAAGCCGGCAAGCTGCGCCTGATGTACGAAGCCAACCCCATGAGCTGGCTGGTCGAGCAAGCCGGCGGCGCAGCCACCAACGGCAAACAACGCATCATGGACATCCAGCCCACCAAACTGCACGAGCGCGTGAGCGTGATTTTAGGCAGCAAAAACGAGGTCGAACGCGCTACCGCTTATCACCACGAATCATCGAAGTAACGCATCAAAATCACGCGATTGCAGCAGATATAATTAACGGTTAAGCCGGTGTAGCTCAGTCGGTAGAGCAGCTCATTCGTAATGAGAAGGTCGGGTGTTCGATTCATCTCTCCGGCACCAAAAATAAAAAGGGACTGGCCATTGCGGCCAGTCCCTTTTTTGATGGCGCTTTATCGATCAGATGATCACGTGAAGAGCACTTGATTGAAGTGACAGATTTCCGTTCAGATCCACGGTGTATAGATGATAGCTGCCACTTGTTAAACCGGCCGTACTCATCGCAACTTGCGTATTTGCAGTCGGCAGGCTAACTTCATTAAACAAGTTATCTGCGGCGCCTGTAATACTGAGCAAATTCGACACATTCACCGTATCGCTCACCAAATAAGCCGTGCCCGCCTCTGTGCTTTGGGCATACACGCTCGGTTTGATCATTTGCCCCGTGCTGTCAAAGTTAACGGTATGAATACTGTAGTCCAAGCCGCCGCTTAGGCTGTCTTGGCCTTGCCATGTGACGCTGAAAGCACCTGTCGTGCCGACCGCAGTCAGTTGTGGAGACAAGTCGTAGCCCAATTTTTGGCCAGTGGCCTCAAGCTGGATTGCGTCGCCCACGGGCACACCAAGCGCAGAGAACTTTTGCACGTAAATACTGTAATCCAGCCCGCTGCTCAGACTATCTTGCCCTTGCCACGCCACCACGTATTCGCCTGCAGCGTTAAGAGCAAGCACCTGATGGTTTGTATCAATGCCATAAATTTGACCGGTTCCCTCCAGCTTAGTGGGCGTCGCCGTTGTAGGTACGCCGAGTGCATTAAAGTTTTGTACATAAATACTGAAATCTGAACCATTGGCGCCACTGTCAACGCCTTGCCAAGTCACCACGTAAGCGCCTGTCGTGCCCACTGCCGTCACCTGTTGGCTTTGATCAATGCTGTAGAGCTGCCCAGTTGCTTCCAATGTAGCAACTGCGCTGAGTGCTGCTCCGTTCGCACTGAATTTCTGCGCAAAAATACTGAAGTCTCCCTGTGCGTCTACGCCTTGCCAAGAAATCACATAATCGCCGAGCGCGCCCACCGTTGTGACTTTTTGCCCTTGATCAAGACCATATATTTGCCCAGTGGCTTCAAGCTTGGTTGGCGCCGAGCCAATGGCCATACCTGCAGCATCAAAAGTTTGAGAGTAAATGCTGAAGTCTAAGCCGTCAACGCCACCGCTATCCATACCCTGCCAAGTCACGACAAAGGCGCCGCTTGTACCCAAGGCAGTAACAGTTGGAGAAGCATCATAGCCACCTGCTTGATTTGCAGCTTCGAGCAAGTAGAGCTGGCCAGTCGCTACGCCATTGCTATCAAATCGTTGAGCATAAATGCTGAAGTCAAAGCCATTGCCCGCGCTATCAACGCCTTGCCAAGTGACCACATATTCACCTGCAGAGCCCACAGCTGTCACCTGTGGTGTTTGATCAAACCCGGTCGTATTACCAGCGGCTTCGAGTACTGCAGGGCTACCAACAGGCAGGCCAGCAACATCAAACTTTTGAGCATAAACGCTGTAATCAAAGCCGGGATTGTCGACGCCATACCAAGTCACCACATACTCGCCCGAGAGACCCGTGGCGTTGCGCAACGCAGTTACTTGGTGCTGGCCATCGGCGCCAAAGTTATAGCTTGACTCCAATCTATGCACAGTTCCAGGCACGCCTGCCGCGCTGAAGTTTTGTACATAGATGCTGGAATCACTTCCTTGCGCTGCGCTATCAACACCTTGCCAAGACACCACATAAGCGCCTGCTGTGCCGACTGCGGTCACGATAGGTGTTTGGTCTAAGCCATAGGCTTGATTGGTGCCTTCCAATTTGACAGGTGCGCCCGAAGGCGAACCTGACGTGTCAAAATTTTGCACATAAATGCTGAAATCGCCGCCGGTAAGCGCGCTGTCTACACCCTGCCACACCACCACACGTGCACCAGACGTGCCGACTGCGATGCTGACGGGATCTTGATCAATGCTAAAGAGCTGGTTGGTTGCTTCTAGTTTGGTGATGGGTGAAGGAGCAACAATGGGTTGACCGTTGGCATCAAACTGTTGAACGTAGATATTGGCGTAGCCGTTCGCTGCACTGGTGTCGCCTTGCCAAGCGATGGCAAATGCCCCGTCTGTGCCCAATGCTGTGATTTTAGGTGTTGTGTCTGCATAGGAAATTTCAGTTTCTACTTCCAACTTGATAGCATCACCTTTGCGCGTGCCATCGGCATTGAAATTTTGCACATAAACTGAATAGTCCAGCACACCATCACTGTCTTGCCCATTCCAAGTCACTACGAATGCACCCGAATCTCCAACAGCTAACACTTGTGGATTTTCATCAATGCCTACTCTTTGTCCCGTTGCTTCAAGCTTCACCGGGACGCCATTAGCAATACCAAACGCATTGAAGGTTTGCACGTAAACACTGTAGTCTTGCCCATCACCGCCTTGGAAAGTAATGGCATAGGCACCTGATGTACCAATAGGAGTCACATGCTGCGTGCCATCTATCCCGTAGTCAACACCAGTCGCTTCAATCAATGCAACCGGGCCAACGGCGACGCCTGAGCTGTCAAATCTTTGTGAGTACAAGCTGAGATCGCTGCCATTTGCAACGCTATCTACGCCTTGCCAAGTGACCACATAACCAGCAGTGTCGCCTAATGAAGTGAGTTGATGCTTCCAATCTAGGCTTGAGCTATTGCCGATGGCTTCCAACTTAATTTGCCCGCCAGACATCGCCCCAGTGGCGTCAAAATTCTGCACATAAATATTGTAATAACCACCGTCATAGCCTTCCCAGCTCACAGCATATGCACCGGCGGTGCCTACCGCAGTGATTTGTGGCTCTTTGTCTTCCTTATTGAGAATTGCCGAGTCTCCCTCCAGCTTTGCCGGCGAGCCATTCTTGCTCCCGTCTGCATTGAAATTTTGTACGTAAATACTGTAGTCACCACCGTTAGCCGCACTATCTGCGCCTTGCCATGTGACGACAAACGCACCGCCAGTGCCAACAGCAGTTACTCGTTGGCTGAAGTCCCAGCCATCAGTGCGCTCATTGCTTTCTAGCAATACGGGTGCAGATGTCATTGGCGCGCCAGCAGCGTTGAACTTTTGAGCGTAAACGCTGTAATCGGCACCAGGAGTATCAGTTCCCCGATATGTGACTACAAATTCTCCGGTATTGCCGATTGCAGTAATAACTGGCAACGAATCATCGTAGCTTGCACCATAGATGGCTGCCGTATCGTCCAGCATGAAAGCCGGCCCCGATACTGCACCCGTTGCACTAAATTTCTGCACATAGATACTCTCATCTAAGCCATCGTATCCTTGCCAAGCGATGACATATTCGCCTGATGTGCCGAGCGAAGCAATGGTGTGCTGCTGATCTAGCCCTGCTATTTGACCTGTAGCTTCCAACTTAATAGCAGCGCCCACTTTAACGCCCGAAGCATCAAAGTTTTGCACATAAATGCTGCGATCAAAATTAACGGCATCCGTGCCTTCCCATGTCACCACATAGGCACCCGATGTACCCACTTCAGTGATAGTGTGAGCAGAATCCACACTAAAAACGTATGTTCCTTCTAGCTCAATTTGCGTGGTGGTGGGTAGCAAAGCGGCACTGGCTAAAGTGGCAATCGGAGCCACGTTATCAGAACTGGTGACCAAGGCTTGTAATTTAGCCAAGGTATCCACGCCTGTGCCATCGTCTGCAGTGTTAGCAATCGCTGCTTGTACGGCGGCCAAATTTCCACTGGTAACTCCTGTAATCCCCAGCGAAGTGAGCTGAGCCAATGTAGGCGCTGGTCCTGCTGCTGCACCAGTCATCACCCCAGCCACTGCATTAGCTAAGGCTTGAAGCTCGGGCACGGTGTCTACGCTGGCGGTTGAGCTTCCATCAACAAAGCTATTGAGCAAACTGGTTTGAGCAGCGGTAGTAACACCTGTAACGCCAACACTCGTGTATTGCGTTGAAGTGATCAAACTTGTGTTGTTGTTGTTTGAAAGCGGATCAGTAGATACATTCCCGTCGGCCGCTGCCAAAATAGCGGTGTACGCATTGACTATGGCTAGCACTTCGCCCACTGTATCTGTGGCTGCACCATCCACACTGGCTGAATTCAACGCACTGTTGAGCGAAATGAGGTTTCCGCTCGTTGCTCCTGTGATTCCGGCAGCTAAGTAATTGGCTACCGTTGGCGTTGTCAATGTCGCGGTATTGCCCTGTGCTGCTGCAGTGATCACATTCAATGCGGCTGTATCAGCAATGGTTTGCAATTCGGCTACGGTGTCTGTGGCAGAGCCATCGTCTGCTGCCGCTGCAATGGCAGCCACCACAACAGAGAGATTGTCAGGAGTTACACCGGTAACTCCAATCGCCGCTAAATCTGCAAGCGTTAACGCGGGTGTTGGAGGTGTGCCGGCTGCTGTAAGCTGGATCTTGTTGGCAATCGCTGCCAAGGCGTTGATCTCAGAGACGGTATCGACATCAGATAAGTTTTTACCATCCAAGATGTCATTCATTAAAGTCAGCGCCGTTGGCGTAACCACTGCGCCAATGGCAGTGTAATCAGCAGCTGTTGGATCGGTTGCTGTTGCATCGGCCACAGCGCCATTGGCTTCAGCCAAGATTTTGTTATAGGCATCGACGATGGCTTGAACGCTTGGCGTGCCAACGATGGTGGCGCCATCAATGCTTGGCGTGGTCAGGGCGTCGTTGATGGCAGCTAAGTTGGTGGCTGTGACGCCCGTGACGCCTGCGGTGGTGTAATTTGCTAGTGTGGGCGCTGTGCCGGTTGGCGCAGCCGGTGCACTGACTGCATTGGCTTGTGCATATGCATCAATGAGGGCGATGGCGGCTGCTTGTGCGGCAGCAGCGGTGGTTGCAATGGTTTGCAACTCAGCAATGCTGTCGCTGCCCGTGCCATCGTCTGCTGCGGCTGTGATGCCGGCAATGACGGCTGCCAAATTGTCTGCGGTCACGCCGGTGATGCCGGCAGC
>JAYWHR010000068.1:0-27841 GCA_043777675.1 Comamonadaceae bacterium
CTGGTGTCGAACACTCTTCTCGATTTCGGATTGCTCACGGTTTGTGCCATTTCAGTTTTAACAACCTATCGGGCTGTCTGTTTTTATTAGACCACTACAACCTTCGCCTGCGGGAGTGATGGCGCATGCACGCTCAGCCCCAGCCGCGCAGAGCGCTACATCCCCCAATCTGCGAGCTACCGCTTGGAGCACTCAGGTTTTTGAGGCGATTGAGTGGCGGCGCTTTGAGGCCGTGTGCGAAGCGCTGTTTGCGCAAGCGGGCTTTGAAACGAAATCGCAGGCGCATGGCGCAGATGGCGGTGTGGATATCTGGCTGCATAGCCGCAGCGCAGCTGGCCCCGTGGCTGTAGTGCAATGCAAGCACTGGCGCAGCAAGCCAGTGGGCGTGAAAGAATTACGTGAGTTTCTAGGCGTAATGGCTTCACATCAACTCAAGCGCGGCACCTACGCCACATCTTCTCGCTACACAGCCGATGCACAGGAATTTGCAAAGGGTAATGGCATCAACGCGCTGGATGGCGGCGGCCTACTGGCCTTGATCGCCAAGCGCACGCCCGAGCAACAGCAAGCGCTCTTGGATGTAGCCTACGAAGGCGAATACTGGCGCCCTACATGTGCGAGCTGCGGCGTAAAGATGCTGGAGCGCAAGCCCGCGAAGGGCGGCGCAGCATTCTGGGGCTGCACCAATTTCCCGCGCTGTCGATCAACGTTGCAAATGACAAACCCTTAAGGAGTTGAGTCACTATCGATTCAATAGCAGCTCGCGCAGGCTCTATAACTGCTAGAGGTCAGTTTCGATTTAATTTTCATTGAATACTGTTATAAAATACAGTATCTCAATGAATTATCAGAACTGATATAAAATGAAACGCATTCAATGGCTCGGTACATCGCTTAACGCGGTGCGTGAATTTCCGGAAGATGCGCGCTCAGCGCTTGGGCGAGAGTTGCGGTTTGTGCAGGCTGGCGAGATGCCGAGTAGCTTCAAACCGATGGCGAGCGTGGGTGCGGGTGTGTACGAAATCAGGGTGCGCAAGGGCAACCAGTATCGGTTGATTTACGTGGCTAAGTTTTCGGAATCTGTCTATGTGCTTCATGCTTTTGTGAAGAAAACGCAGAAGACTGCATCTGAAGATATTGAATTGGCTCAAAGCCGCTATGCGCGCTTGATTGCAGAGAGAACGAAGAAGGATCGGTTATGAAAGAAAAACTCAATATCGTCGTTGGCAGCGACAACGTATTTCGCGATCTCGGCTTCCCTGAAGCCGAGGCACAAAACCTGTTGCTGCGCGTTGACCTGTCGATCCACATCCTCCGCATCATCAATAAGCTGGGCATGACCCAAGCAGGGGCCGCCAAGCTTGCGGACATTACGCAGCCGCGTATGAATGATTTGGTGAAAGGCCGTACCGAGAAGTTCACCTTAGATGCGCTGGTGAACGTGGCAGCCAAGCTCGGCTATACGGTGAAGCTGAGTTTGAAGAAGGCAGCTTGATTTTCTTAGAGATGTTAGCAGTGCCACTCGCAAATGACCATGCAAACCCACACGCTGCCCAAAATGCTGTGGAAGTATCTGACGCAATGGGCGCAAGCTTTGCAATCGCCTCGGGCGGCTTGGGCTTGAAGCGCTTTACCGTTTTCGGCCGCTACTAATTCAATAGCACTCTACGCAGTATTCTTGACGGCTACTTGCCGATTTCGCTCTAAAAATCACTTAAAAACCCATATTGGGTATGATCCCACCCAATATGGGTTTGCATGCTGATTGGCATGCAAGCGGCCCATCGCATCGAGCGCTAAACTACGTGGATATGCAAGCCGCCGACATCCTCCACTTCTGGTTCACCGAACTCACCGACAAGCAACATTTCGCCAAAGATGCGGCGTTGGATGCGTTGATTGCGCAGCGTTTTGGTGCGACTCTTGAGGCAGGATCGCGCAGTGAGTTGTGGCAGTGGCGAAGCTCGCCAGAGGGGCGGTTGGCGGAGATTATTGTGCTCGATCAGTTCTCGCGCAATGTGTGGCGAGACACACCGTGCGCCTTTGCGCAAGATGCGTTGGCTTTGGCGCTTGCGCAGGAGCTCATTGCAAGGGGCGATGATGCGCGGCTGAGCGCCCCGCAGCGCTACTTTGCCTACATGCCCTACATGCACAGCGAATCATTGGCGGTACATGAGGAGGCGCTGCGTTTGTTTACCGCTTTAGGTAACGCCAACGCCCTGCATTACGAACAACGCCACCAAGCCATCATCGAACAATTTGGCCGCTACCCGCACCGCAATGTGATTTTGGGGCGGGAATCGACGGCTGAGGAGATTGCGTTTTTGCAGCAGTCGGGCTCGGGGTTTTAGTTTTTCAATAGCAAGAAAAATTGGGCGACCCAACGATCAGGGCAGCAACTGATTGCCTCTTTGCCCGCCGTGTGTACGATGTGTCGCTGAGGAGAACTGACACGATGAGAACAAAAATCACCGCAGCCTCGCTGCTCGTTTTGGCATTGCTGGGCGGCTGCGCCAATATGCGCGGGCCAGATACTGCTGTATTGCCTTCAACACCTGCCAAGCTGGAGCCGATTGCTCAAATGGCGAAGAAGCGTGCTGTTACGACGGCGCATCCATTGGCCACAACGGCGGCTTTGAACATCTTGGCGCGTGGCGGCAGCGCAGTGGATGCGGCAATAGCGGCGCAAATGGTGCTCGGCTTGGTGGAGCCGCAATCCTCGGGCATTGGCGGCGGGGCGCTGGCGATGCACTGGGATGCGAAGGCCGCGAGGCTCACCAGCTTTGATGGCTTGTCTGCAGCACCCAGCCGCGTCACGGCAGCGCTGACCCAAGATTTTGATGGCAAGACTTTGAGGAGCGAGGATGTAGCGCGCGGCGGCCGCTCAGTGGGTGTGCCGGGGGCGCTCAGCGTGTTGAAGCTGCTGCATGAGCAGCATGGCAAACTGCCTTGGGAAAAATTGTTTGAGCCAGCGATTCAATTGGCTCAAGACGGCTTCCCATTTCCTCGCTATATGCACACGATTCTTTCTGCGCCAACAGCGGCGAAGGATCATCCTGACATGCTGCCTTTGTATTTCGATGCTGCGCAAAAGATTTTGCCCAGCGGGAGTTTGATTAAAAACCTGGCTTACGCCAACACATTGAAGCGCATTGCAGAGCAAGGCCCCGCAGGATTTTTGGCGCAAGGTGGCGCGGCGAATTTGGTGGCTGGTGTGCAGCGCGGTGCGTATGCTTCGATGGTTAGCGAGGCAGATTTGCGCACCTATCGCGCGCAGCCGCGTGAGCCTCTGTGTGCGCCGTTTTTAGCCTACAAGGTATGCGCCATGGGGCCAACTTCTTTTGGCGGCGTGGTGGTGTTGCAAATGCTTCAGATGCTGGAGGCTCGCGTCGGCAGTGCGGCACCTGCCGGGACATTTAATTTCGCCGATCCTGCGTTTGCGCATCTTTACGCAGAAGCTGGGCGGCTCGCGCAAGCAGATCGCTTGCATTACATCGGTGATCCCGCATTTTCTAAAGTGCCCTCGGCCGCTCTCGTTGCCGCGCCCTATTTGAAAGAGCGCACTCGTCTGATTGATCCATCAAAAAGCGCCCCATTTGTGAGCCCCGGCGCAATCGATACCAAAGCGGCCATGCTGGAGACCGCGCCGAGCGGCGAGACGATGGATGCCACCAGCCAGATCGCCATCGTGGACGGGCAAGGCAATGCCCTGAGCGTGACGACGACTAACAACCTCAATTTTGGTTCACGCCTGCTGATAGACGGTTATGTACTCAACAACGCGATGACGAATTTCGCTACCCTGCCCCGCGCAGCGCAAGTCTCACCCAACAAAATGGAGCCAGGCAAGCGCCCCGTCACGTCCATGGCGCCCGTGATTGTGTTTGATGCTGCAGGCAAGCCAGTGGTAGTGGGCGGCTCAGCCGGCGGCTTTCAGATCGTGGACTACATCACTGGCAGCTTAATCGAGATGCTGGCCAACCAGCGCACGCCTGCACAAGCCTTGGCGCGCGGCAACCTATCCACTGCAGTAACAGGCAAAGTGCAATTAGAAAAAGACACGTCAGCCGCCGCCCTCGCCCCAACGCTGGCTGCACGCGGTCACAACGTAGAAATCGTGCCCCTCATCAGCGGCCAAGGATTTTTGATGCGACAGGGCGATGGCTGGATGGGTGCAGCAGATCCGCGCAGGGATGGCGTCGCAATGGGGTATTGAATAGATCATAAATAGGCATCAAGTTTACTATCAATTAAATAGCAAACTCTTTATATTCTATGCCGGCTATATACAGTTTTTTCTTCGTTTTCTCTTAAAACTATCACAACAGCATGTCCATAATCACCGATCCAAATGCCCTACACAGTTTGTACGCAGCAGTAGGCGAGCGATCTGTGCTCAAGGAGCTGCCGCAGCTTGATAGCCATGCCCGGCGGTTTGTTGGCTTTTCGCCACTGGTGGTGATTTCTACGCACAGTGCGGCAGGCGCGGCGGATGCTTCGCCACGTGGCGGGGAGGCGGGGTTCGTCAAGGTGCTGGATGATGCGACGTTGTTGATCCCCGATTCGCCCGGCAACAATCGCCTAGATTCGCTGCACAACATCATTGAGACAGGGCAGATTGGCTTGCTGTTTCTCGTACCGGGGATGGATGAGACGCTGCGGGTGAATGGGCGTGCAGAAGTTAATAGCGATGTAGCGCTGCGCACGCTCTGCACTGACATGCTAACTGGCAAGCCGCGCGTGCCAAAACTGGTGATCCGTGTGAGCGTGCAGGCAACCTATTTGCATTGCGCTAAGGCGCTGATGCGCTCAGACCTGTGGAATCCAGCGCTACATATTGACGGCAGCCAGCAGCCGAGTATGGGCGAGATGCTGCGCGATCAAACGGCAGATCGCATGGCACCGGGCACGGTGTTTGAAACGCAGGAGCAGATGCTGGAGCGGTATCGCAATACGCTTTAGCATCTGCTTAAATGCTATGCATTCAATAGCAATCAGCGCATATTCTGTGCCGGCTAAGCACCCATTTAACGCCGATTTGGCATAAAAAAACCGCCTCAAACTGAAGCGGTTTTTTGCAGAGCGTAGAAAGCAGATTAATAGCGACGGCCACCGCCGCCACCGCCGCCACCGCCACCGTAGCCGCCGCGATCACCGCCGCCGCCACCGCCACCATAACCACCGCCGCCGCCACCGTAGCCACCGCCACCAGTGCGTGGTGGGCGAGCTTCCATGGGGCGAGCAACGTTGACTGTCAGGTCACGGCCACCGACGTTTTGGCCATGCAGGCCAGCAATAGCGGCTTGCGCTTCATCGGCGCTACCCATTTCAACGAAGCCAAAGCCTTTGGAACGGCCGGTATCGCGCTCCATCATCACTTTTGCGGATTGCACTTGGCCAAAAGCCGAAAACTGCTGTTGCAGGTCTTCATCGCGCACGGAGTAGGCGAGATTGCCGACGTATAGTTTGTTGCTCATAATGAGTCTTTCTCAAAGAATGCTTCCGGCGGATGCTGGATGCAGGTTAACCATCTAGTGTAATGGATGTTTGGGGGTAATTTAACGGCGGCCAGAAAATGCTGGGCCACCGACGCGGGGTTGACGGTTTTCGATGTGACGGAAGGTGATGCGGCCTTTCGACAGATCGTAGGGGGACATTTCAACGGTGACTTTATCGCCCGCCAGAATGCGGATGCTGTGTTTGCGCATCTTACCGCCTGTGTAAGCAATCAATTTATGGTCGTTTTCAAGGGTGACGCGGTAGCGCATATCAGGCAGGATTTCGTCCACCTTGCCCTGCATCTCAATTAAATCTTCTTTGGCCATCCGGCCTCCAGTGTTCACAAGCTTGCCAAGGAGAAAAGGTTGACTGCTCAAACACCTGCATGATTAGCAGGGTGGCGTAGCTGTGAAGCATTCGATAAAAAAATACCCGACACACCTTACCGCAGCAAAGGTAAGCGAATAACTGCGGACTCCTATAGTGTACTGCTCTTTGCCACAAAGGTGTTTTGGCCGCGCCGGGCAATAAGCGGCGGGCAACACACTCTTTATTGCAACAGTGTGTTTGCAAGCAACGGGATTGTAAATTGTGTTTTAGCCTCGATTTTTATCATCTCAGCGACCAGCATTTCAAACCTCGCATCAACCCGCTCTTAATCTGCTCGGCGGAAATCACTCTCACTCAATCGTCGCAGGCCGTTACCTGCTCACATCCAGAGCCACGCTTGGTATAGCGCTGCGCCCCTAGCATTGAGCCAGCTGCAAGCGCAGGCCTGCCCGATAATCCTGATTATGATCGAACCTCGCGCCCTTGAACCGATTGCAATCCTCGAGAGCGAAGTTGAGCTTAGCGCGATTCGTGCGCAGGGCTCAGGTGGGCAAAACGTCAACAAGGTATCGAGTGCGATTCATCTGCGTTTTGATATTCCTGCATCATCGTTAGCAGGCGATGTGAAAGAGCGCCTTCTGGCTCTGCGCGATAGCCGCATCACCCAAGAAGGTGTGCTGATCATCAAAGCGCAAAGCCACAGCACGCAAGAGATGAACCGCTTAGATGCCTTTGCGCGGCTGCACGAGGTCGTCAACAGCGTAGCGCGCGCCCCGCGTGTGCGCCGCCCAACCAAACCAAGCTACGGCTCAAAGCAACGACGGTTAGAAGGAAAAAGCCAACGCTCGCAGACCAAGACGCTGCGAAGGCGGGTCAACGATGCTTGAAAGTAAAGCCATGATCGCAAGCAGAGAAACTGGCAGTGAATTCAACTAGTTTGACAGCAAATGATGGGTGATATTCGTTAGTATGTATTGAATCCAATCACCACTTGAAGGAGCAAGCCATGAGCTCAATGGTTTTAACGCAAGGCTATCTCGAGCCCGTCCAGAAAAAAGCGCTGGTAGCCTAGCCAAGAAAACGGGACGCTCCGTCTCTGAGCTCATGCGTGATGCGGTGGATGCCGCCATCGCAGGCGTGACCACAGACGAGCTCAAAACACTCGATCATGGCACTCGCAAAGCTCAAACGGATATCCAATCCATGTTGACCGATCTCAAAGCGAATACCGATGAGGACAACGCCTTCATGCGCGAGATGGCCAAATTGCAAAAAGCCGCTGCCAAGGAATATGCATGAGCATGCTCGCCGACGTGATCGATCGCCTCACCGACATCTCCGCCCTCCGCACCCAAGTCACTGCGCTCATCCAACAGCAACGCGAAATGCGCAGCATTACGCTCACGTAGAAGCGGGAATTGGCCGAAGTGCGCGGTCAGCTCAAGGCGCTAATTCAAACGCAGAGCGCGGGATCGCGGAAGTAAATCACTCCCACTCAATCGTCGCAGGCGGTTTGGAGCTCACGTCATAAGTCACTCGGTTGATTCCCCGCACTTCGTTGATGATTCTTCCCGAGACTTTCTTAAGCAATGTATAAGGCAGTTCGGCCCAATCTGCGGTCATGAAATCGCTGGTGACCACGGCGCGCAGGGCGACGACGTCGTCATACGTGCGACCATCGCCCATCACGTCTGCTAACGCTAGCTGATTGCCGACCATCTCAACAAATTCAAGCGGTGCTCAATTCTTGAGAAAGCTCAGGGTGCTTGATGATCAGGCGCAGCAAACACACCACACCTCCTGGCGGCGCAAAGCGCCCCTGCTCCCAGTCACGCAAGGTTGCGGCTGGCGTATCAATTCTTTTGGCAAACTCTAGTTGGGTTAAACCTGCTTTAGCGCGTGCTTGACGCAATAGTATTTGTTCTGGCGTAGTGATGCGACCTACATTTCCAGCCTTCACTTCTGCCAACGCTGTGCGAATATCAGGCAGTGCCTCGCCTGCATCTGCCTCGATTGCGCGGGCTACAGCTTCGATGTCAAAATTTCGTTTCATATTAGATTCTCCGATTTTGGTTAATCTCAGTGGCCGGCATACTGTCACGCTCCGATTTGGTATAAATGGCAAAAAGCTCCAACATACCCTCGTCGGAATAATTGAAATAGATCACCCGAGCGCCACCGCTTTTGCCGCGCCCCTGCGTTGCCCAACGCACCTTGCGAGCGCCTTCCCCACCGGGGATGACATCTCCAGCTAAGGGGTTAACCGCAATCCAGTCAATGAAAGCATGAAGCTCGCTTTCTGACCAAATTTTGCCCGCTTGTTTTGTAAACGTTGGGTGCTCGACAACTGTTTGCATGATTTAATTATACGGGAATTCAGTATAAAAGAACTCACTTCCTATTCCCACTCAATCGTCGCAGGCGGTTTGGAGCTCACGTCATAAGTCACTCGGTTGATTCCCCGCACTTCGTTGATGATTCTTCCTGAGACTTTCTTGAGCAAGGCGTACGGGAGTTCGGCCCAATCTGCGGTCATGAAATCGCTGGTGACAACTGCTCGCAGGGCAACGACGTAGTCATACGTGCGGCCATCGCCCATCACGCCGACGCTCTTGACAGGAAGGAATACGGTGAAGGCTTGGGATGTGAGTTCGTACCAGTTTTTGCCGCTAGCTTCATCTTTGAAATTGCGCAGCTCTTCGATGAAGATGGCATCAGCCTTGCGCAACAGATCAGCGTATTCTTTTTTGACTTCGCCCAAGATGCGCACACCGAGGCCGGGGCCTGGGAAGGGGTGGCGGTAGACCATGTCGTGTGGCAGGCCGAGCGCTACGCCGAGTTCGCGCACTTCGTCTTTGAATAAGTCTCGCAGCGGCTCTAGGAGTTTGAGGCCAAGCTGCGCAGGCAAGCCGCCTACGTTGTGGTGGCTTTTGATGGTGACGGCTTTTTTAGACTTTGCGCCGCCGGATTCAATGACATCAGGGTAGATCGTGCCTTGGGCTAGGAACGTGACTCCTACGGGAGACGCTCCTAAATTAGTAGCAATCTGCGCAGTATTTACGCCGGCTAACTGCCCTTTTTGCTTCAATTTTTCGGCTTCTGCCTTGAACACATCAACAAACAAACCACCGATGATTTTGCGCTTGGCTTCGGGCTCGGCCACACCTGCTAATTTTGATGAAAAGAGCTCAGAAGCATCCGCGCGGATCACTTTGAGCCCAAATTTACCTTCAAACATCGCCATCACCGCATCGCCTTCATTCAAGCGCAGCAAGCCATGATCGACGAAAACGCAGGTGAGTTGATCGCCAATGGCGCGGTGAATCAGCGCTGCGGCCACGCTTGAATCCACGCCGCCAGACAAGCCCAGCAAGACATGCTCGTCGCCCACCTGAGCTTTGATTTTTGCGACAGCTTCTGCGATGTAATCCCCCATGATCCAATCTTGCTTCGCGCCGCAAATCTGCAATACGAAGCGCTCCAGCATGGCTTTGCCTTGCACCGTGTGCGTAACTTCGGGGTGAAACTGCACGGCGTAAAATCTGCGCGCTTCATCAGCCATGCCCGCAATCGGGCAGCTTGGCGTGCTCGCCATGAGCTTGAAGCCGGGGGGCAGAGTGGTGACTTTGTCGCCATGGCTCATCCAGACTTTGAGCATGCCGTGGCCTTCTGGCGTGGCGAAATCTTCGACATCTTTAAGCAAGGAAGTATTGCCATGGGCTCTGACTTCGGCATAACCAAACTCGCGCGTCTTGCCGGCCTCGACTTTGCCTCCCAGCTGCTGCGCCATCGTCTGCATACCGTAGCAAATGCCGAGCACGGGGATGCCGAGCTCAAACGCCGCATCGGGCGCACGATCCTCCACCTCATACACACTCGCATGCGAGCCGGAGAGGATGATGCCCTTGAGCGAATTATTCTTCGCATACTCGCGCAGCCATTCGCTGGTCACATCGCAAGGATGCACCTCGGAGAGCACATGCGCTTCGCGCACACGGCGGGCAATCAGCTGGGTGACTTGGGAGCCGAAATCGAGAATGAGGATTTTGTCGTGTTGCATGGTGGGGCGTTAAGTTAAAAATCAAAAATGGCGACGCCGCATGTTTTGGCAGCTTGAATGAGTTTCTTGTCTTTGGTGGCGAGCTGGCCATTCAGCCTGAGTACCAGCTCTAAATAGGAGGCGTCGTAGAAGCTCAAATCATGCGCCTTGGCTTGCCGCATGATTTGCTCCATGCGGTGCAGACTGGGCGCAGCATCAAACTTGATTTTGGTTTGATACAGCGTTTGCAATGCCAATTGCGCAGCGCCGCCGGGGATGCGCTGGCGTGTCTCGGCCAAGCTCAGAATACTGCCCATCTCCCAATGCCACAAAAGTGGCGCATGGAAAACACCTTCATCAATGCAAGCCTGCGCAAAAACGCGGTTCGCCGAAGCATTCATTTCATCTGGCATCACCCAAGCAGCACACGCTGACGCATCCAGCACCACGGGAGAGGCGCTGCTCACGCGCGGCCTTCGTCGCGCAAGGTACGCCAGTCGGTGTAGCCGGGCTTAGCAGGTTTGACCAAAGCTTGAAAAGCCTGTAGCCGCTCAATGGCCTCTTGCATTTGCTGCTCACGGCTAACAACGGATCGCGCGAGGGTCTCGCGAACCATGCGTACAACAGGCTTGCCATGGCGCGTCAGCACAACATCTTGCCCATCTTCAACAGCATGAATCAGGGCTGATAATTGATTTTTGGCTTGGTTAACAGCAACTTGCAGCATATTCTGGCCTTTTTAAAAATATGGCCTTTATTTTAACAGCGTCTACAAAAAAGCGGCTCGAAAGCCGCTTTTGGTGAAAACGAAAAGCACTCAAGCCTGCGCCGGAATGATCAAGTTTTGGCCTGGATAAATCTTGTCTGGGTGGCTGAGCATCGGCTTATTAGCTTCGAAAATCACAGGATACTTGTTGGCATCCCCGTAATACTCTTTGGCGATTTTGGAGAGGTTGTCGCCGCTGACCACCATATGGAATTGGCAAGCTGCGGCTTCCGGCTCGTCGCAAGTCATCTCATCGGCCACGCCAGCCACGCCATGCACGTTGCCGCAGCAGGCGATGATTTTTTCTCGCTCTTCCTGCGTGGCCACCAGCCCTGCAACTGTGACGATTTGATCCGCCCCACTAAAACTAATGCTCAGGTTGTCTGCCGGCAGGTTGTTAGCGCGAATGTAATCCTTGATCGCAACAGATGCCGCTTCGCTTGCAGCAACCGCTTTTTCTTCGTTGCTCGGCTCAGCCACAGCTGCGGCCACTTCGGGCTTGCTGCCAAACAGTTTTTGACCGGCTTCTTTGAAAAATGAAATGATGCCCATGATGCGCTCCTAATTGATTGGACGGAATGAAATACACGAACCTCTTTGTACATCAAAAGCATGACCAAACCGCGAATATTTCACTCCGCCCTGTAATTCGGTGCTTCTTTCGTGATTTGCACATCATGCACATGGCTTTCGCGGATGCCAGCCGTGGTGATTTCCACGAATTCGGCTCTCTCCTGCATATCGGCTACCGTCGCGCAGCCGCAGTAACCCATGCTGGCACGAACGCCGCCCGCGAGCTGGAAAATGATCGCTACCACCGAGCCTTTGTAGGGCACGCGGCCTTCGATGCCTTCTGGCACAAGTTTGTCGGCATTCGGATTACCTGTTGTGGCTTCTTGGAAATACCGATCTGCACTGCCCTGCTGCATGGCGCCAATGCTGCCCATGCCGCGATAGCTTTTGTACGAGCGCCCTTGGTAGAGCACCACCTCGCCCGGCGCTTCTTCGGTGCCGGCAAACATGCCGCCCATCATCACGCTGCCGGCTCCGGCTGCTAATGCTTTTGCAATATCGCCGCTGTAGCGAATGCCGCCATCAGCGATTAACGGAATGCCCGAGCCGCGTAGAGCCGTAGCCACGCCATCGACTGCCATGATCTGCGGCACACCGACGCCCGCCACAATGCGCGTGGTGCAAATGCTGCCCGGGCCAATGCCTACTTTCACAGCATCTGCGCCCGCTTCAGCGAGAGCTAAAGCCGCAGCACCGGTGGCAATATTGCCGCCCACCACATCGATTTGCGGATAATTTTTCTTCACCCAGCGCACCCGCTCAATCACGCCTTGGCTGTGGCCATGCGCGGTGTCCACCACAATCGCATCGACGCCGGCTTCCACCAAAGCCGCGACGCGCTCTTCTGTGCCATCGCCTACGCCAACGGCTGCGCCCACGCGCAGCTTGCCGTGCTCATCTCTCGCAGCATTGGGAAAATTGGTCTGCTTGGTGATATCTTTCACCGTGATCAAGCCTTTGAGCTGGAAGGCATCATCGACCATGAGCAAGCGCTCCAAGCGGTGTTTATTTAAAAGCGCTTTCGCATCCTTCAAAGTCGTGCCCACCGGCGTAGTGATCAATCGCTCACGTGGCGTCATGATGGCGCTCACAGGCAGATCCATGCGCGTCTCGAATCTCAAATCACGCCCCGTGACGATGCCCACCACTTTGCCGCCATCGACCACCGGAAAACCGCTCACACCCAGCTGCTCGGACAGCTCAATGACTTGATGCACCTTGAAATCTGGCGGGATCACCACCGGATCACGCAGTACACCGCTCTCGTGCCTTTTCACTTTGCGAACCTGAGCGGCCTGCTCCTTGGCGGTGAGATTCTTATGAATAATGCCCATGCCGCCTTCTTGCGCCATCGCAATGGCCAGGCGCGCTTCCGTCACGGTATCCATTGCCGCAGACACTAAGGGCAAATTCAGCTCGATATTGCGCGAAAAGCGGGTTGTGAGAGACGTGTCTTTGGGCAAGACGGAGGAAAAGGCGGGGACGAGCAAAACGTCGTCGAAAGTGAGTGCTTTGCCGAGTAGGCGCATAGTTAGACTTCCCAAAAACAAGATTTTACGCAAGCGACGTGTTGCGCCTGTATACCAAACCCTGACCAAACGGTGGTTTTGTCAGCGCAAACGGCATCTGGCGCGTTGGCGGAGTTGGCCCTTGTCGCTACACTCTCTCTTATGAAAAAAAATGCATCTCTGATTCGCGCCTTTTTCGCCGCTGCCCTGATCGTATGTTTGCTGCCTTTAGCGCAAGCGCAGTGGTCATGGAAAGACAAAGACGGCCGCCGAATTTTTAGCGATCAACCTCCGCCCACCAACGTGCCGGACAAAGATATTTTGAAGCGTCCTGCAGGTGCGCGCGCACCCGTCGCTGCCCTAACCAGCGAGGTGACAGCAAGCACGCCATCTGCTTTAACTTCCACGACGGCCACTGCGCCCAAAATCAGCGGCAAAGATGCTGAGCTGGAGAAGAAGAAGAAAGAGGCTGAGGCGAAAGAGACTGCACAAAAAAAGGCAGAAGATGAAAAGAATGCAGCCGCCAAAAAGGAAAATTGCGAGCGTGCCAAGCGTGCAAAAGTCAGCTTCGACTCTGGCATTCGCATCTCAACCACCAACGACAAAGGCGAGCGCGAGATCATGAGCGATGCTATGCGCGCCTCGGAGAGCAAACGCCTTCAAGACATCATTGCTAACGACTGCAGGTAAGCCTCTTGCAGTCTGGCCAATTCATCTCCAAAAATGGATAGCCAAGACAGCGATTGGGGGAGCTTTTGTCTAAGTTTGGAGGCATTGCCCCAACATTCTTCTTCAGACCCGCCTAAAATGCTGCAATGCAGCAAATTCGCTGAATAAAGAACCCATACCATGCTCTACCAAGTCTACGAAACCCAGCGCTCATTGATGGAGCCCTTTGCAGAATTTGCGCAGGCTACCGCCAAACTCTTTGGCAACCCCAACAATAGCTTTGGTCAAATGCCTTTGGCGCAACGTACAGCAGCAGGTTTTGATTTGCTTTACCGCTTGGGCAAAGATTACGAGCGCCCGCAATTTGATATCAAAACTGTTGGCATTGAGCACAACGGCGTCACAACCGAAGTGGCCATTCATGAGCGCATAGAGATCAACAAGCCCTTTTGTGAGCTACGCCGCTTCAAGCGCTTCACAGATGATGCCGCCACGCTGACTCGCCTCAAAGGCCAGCCGCCCGTGCTCATCGTTGCGCCGCTCTCCGGCCATTACTCCACTTTGCTGCGCGACACCGTGCGCAGCATGCTGCAAGGCCACAAGGTTTTCATCACCGATTGGAAGAATGCGCGTACTGTGCCACTCTCAGAAGGCGATTTTTCACTCGATGATTATGTGAACTACGTGCAGGATTTCATCCGCCACCTGCAAAGGCAATACGGCTATTGCCATGTGGTCAGCGTCTGTCAGCCTACCGTGCCGGTGTTGGCCGCTGTGTCGCTCATGGCCTCTCGTGGCGAGCAGTTACCGCTTTCCATGACGATGATGGGCGGCCCGATAGATGCCCGCAAATCACCCACAGCGGTCAACAATTTGGCCATGCAGCGCAGCTACGAATGGTTTGAAAACAATGTGATTTACCGTGTGCCCTCCAATTTTGCAGGCGCAGGCCGCAAGGTGTATCCCGGCTTTTTGCAGCACACCGGTTTTGTAGCGATGAACCCCAGCAACCATGCCAAAAGCCACTGGGATTACTTCAAAGATTTGGTCAAAGGCGATGATCGCAGCGTAGAAGCGCATCGTAAGTTTTATAACGAATACAACGCTGTGCTCGACATGGACGCAACGTACTACCTAGACACCATCAAAACCGTTTTCCAAGATTTCAAATTGGTCAACGGCACGTGGGATGTGATGTCGCACTCTGGCAAGGCTGAGCGCGTGCGCCCACAAGACATTTCAGGCTGCGCTTTGCTGACAGTCGAAGGCGAGCTCGATGATATTTCCGGCAGCGGCCAAACCCGTGCTGCCCATGATTTATGCAGTGGCATTGCCAAGGCTTCCAAGCACCATTACGAAGTGGCAGGCGCTGGGCATTACGGTATTTTCTCCGGCCGCCGCTGGCGCGACATGGTGTACCCACAGGTGCTTGAATTCATCTTAGGTGCCCACACGGCAGCCACCCAAACCACGGCTAAGCCTGCTGCCGCATCAAAAAAAGTGGCTCAATCACCATCGAAACCAGCTGTAGCCGGCAAGAAATCTGCGCAGAGTGCTACTAAAAAAGTAGCAGCTAAAAAATCGCGGGTAGCGAGATAAGAAATCAATCAAGCTTTCGAGGTCGGCTTACCCGCGACGACGGGCTGCATCAGCGCGGCAAGGGCTGAGGCAGCGCAGGGTTACGCTGGGGTATGACCAATGGCCCAGTAGCCGGAAGCTGCATGGCTGCTGGTGCAATCACCATAGGCCCTGCGGCGCTGCTGATGAGTCGCTCCATCTCTTGAGCTTGCTGCGGATTGCTGGCAAAGCGGCGGCGCGATTCATCAAGCAATTGCTGGCGCTTGGCGGCGCGTGCCGCGCCAGACAAACCAGTAAATTCGTTGCCCAAGTATTGATCAAGCCGGCTTTTGAGTGCTAGTTTGTCTGCGGGCGGCTGCAGGCGACTTTTGAGCATCGGATCTTTCAGCTGATTGCTTAAAGGGCCAATCGCGAGCTTCATCGCATTGGCTGCAGGAGCAGCCTTTGGCATAGCGATGCTGGTGCGCAAGGCTGGCGATAAAGTGACTCCACTCATCGCGCGGATGTTGCTCGCGGTTAAGCGGCGTGCGGGATCAGTGGGCAGCAAACTGCGCAGCTCGCCCAGTTTGGCCTGTGTGGGTTGCTCTGATAAAGCATTGACCTTGGCCTCAATCCCGCGTGCTAAGTCTGCGGATGCCACCAATTCGCTGACTTGAGTTTCCACCTCTCCTAAAGCGCCCACGATCACATCATCAAGCGATTGCATGGCGCGAAATACCTCTGTATCTAGCGCAGTGGTGGCGGCATCTATGCCCGTCACGGCTGCGGCAATCAGATTGGTCAGGCCAGTAGGATCTGCTGAGCCCAACACGCGCAGAATCTCCTCCAGCGGTGTAAACACAGCCTGCCTCACAACGCCATGCACATTGCCCAAAGAGCGGCCAATGCTGTCGTTCATGCGCGCAATGGCCTGAGACACCTGTGGCAAATCTTGGTCGCGGCCCCGCTGGCGTAGGGTATCAATCGCGCGAGCTGCGTCTTCCAGAGCCCGCCGCACTTCTTCTGGCGACGGTGGCGCAGGTAGGGCTGGCAATGCCAAAGAGGCCATCGCTGGCGCTGCGGGTGCCGTGGGCGCTGGTGCGGTGGCCATCATCGACGAGGGACTCGGCGTGCCCGTCGTCAAGCGTGCGCCTGGCGCCACCATGCCTACCGATTGCGCTATCGGAAGCGCGCGCGGCGGCGCATTGAGCTTGGCCTGCACTGCGTTTTTGGCAGTATCCATCGCGCCCATGGAATCGCGGCTGTCTTGCTGCGCCTTGTTGCGGGTTTCGGCGACTCTATTTTGTGTGCCATTGACGGCTTCATCGTAGGCGCGGCGAGAGTTATTCAATGCGCTGCGCGCTGCCTCCAAAATGCGGCGCGATTCTTCTTGCGCAGCTTGGATGGCGCAACTCAAGCCTCCCGTTATGAAAGCCGCTCCGCAGCTCCAAAAATCATTGCAGCAGGCATGCGCGGCGCTTGGCAAGCTCATCGCGCCAGCGGCAGCCAATGCCGCCAAATAACTGCGCAACTTGAAGTGGCGCGCGCTTTTGCCCTTGGCTGCTAATCGTGGCTTGGATGACAAAAATGGGCCGGGTGATTGGTGACCCTTAAAATCCTGCATGATATTTCTCCTATTAAAGTTGGATACACGAACGACGCATGACTCACTTTAAGCCTGATGAATCTCCCGCGAAACCCTCTTTAGTGAGTGCTGCCAGCATTCACGCTCTGCTGCCGCAGACGCAATGCACGCGCTGCGGCTATGAAGATTGTTTGGCCTATGCACAGGCGATTGCCTCTGATGGGGTGGCCATTAACCGCTGCCCGCCAGGAGGGGAGGAAGGCATGAAGCGGCTTGCACACCTCACAGGGCAAGCCGAGATGCCGCTGGATGAGAGCTGCGGCCGCGCGCAGGAGCGCACCATGGCATTCGTTGATGAGGATTGGTGCATCGGCTGCACGCTGTGCATCAAGGCCTGCCCGGTGGATGCGATCCTAGGCAGTGCTAAAACCATGCATACAGTGATCGAATCGGCTTGCACTGGATGCGAGTTGTGCATTCCGGTATGCCCTGTCGACTGCATCGAGATCGAAATCACCACGCCGGGGCGCACCGGCTGGCAGGCGTGGAACCAGTTGCAAGCTGATCAAGCACTAGAACGCTATGAAAAAATGAGCGCTCGGCGCATATTCCATGCGGGCGAGAAGCCTAAAACGCAGATAAAAACCCTAGAAGATAAGTTTCAAGCGTTGATCGATCACCCAGAAACGGTGAGCCATATTGCAAGCAGCGCCGAATTGGAGAAGAAACGCCGCTATGTGGCTGCGGCGCTGGAGAAAGCAAAACTCTCGGCTCAGAATCGCTAAACCGGGTGGCAGCTTACATCCGTAGCGCTTGAATCAAGTCGTAGCCACCTAAACCGTGGCGATCATAAGCACGCACTCGCACAAACACATAACCACGTGGTACTTGCTCAAACAAAGCCATCGGCGTCGCGCTGGAGGCGCTTTGGATCAACTGTTCAAATCGTTCATCACGTGCCATGGTGATTTCGTAGCGCTCTGCACCTGGCACGCTCTGCCACTCAAAGCGAGCAGAAGTGGTGTCGGTTGTTGGGCGAGTCTCCAGCATCGGCAAGCGACTAAATCCTATCGATGCAGGCAGCAATGGCACGGCATCTATGGGTCGTTGGCCTGTGGTGGCTTTCGAGCCAAAGCCGCCCGGCAAGGGCACCGCATTGCCTTGAGCCTCTAGCTGAGCGCGGCCTTCAAGCACCTCGCTGGTGACACTGGTATCGGGCATCACCGTAGCCCTAAACGTCGTGCCGCGCACACCAATTGTGGCGGTGCTGGTGACTATTTTCATGCGGTCGGCGTTGGGATTGGTCAGCTTGGTTACCACGGTTTGCACCGAGCCTGCCACCAAGCGCAAGACACTTTTGAGCTGGCCTGTGAGTGCGTCTTTGCCCAAGCTCTCAAGCACTAACTCGCTGCGCGGCGCCAATTGCACCGTGCTGCCATCCTCTAGAGCGATTCTGGCTGGCTGCGCTGCTGTGCGCAATACACTTCCCTGAGGCAACTGCTCTGCGCCACTTGCACCAGAGGGCATTTGTATTTGCAAATCAGCGCCACGGGACTGCAGCTTCGCGACCGTCTGCAGCGCTGGCGGTTGCTCAACCCAAGCGGCAGGCAAGCGCAAGCGCTGACCGGGCAAGATCATATTTTGCACTCCGCTGCGAATGCCATTGAAATCACGCAACGCCTGCCAACTGCCGCCGTATTTGAATTGTTGCTGAGCGATGCCCTGCAAGCTATCGCCCGGCTGCACCAGATAAATGCGCTCCGGGCTCGCATTGGCTGCGCTGCTAGCGGATTGGATGGGTTGCAATTGAGCGAAGCTGGCCAAGCTCGTTTGTGCCAAGGCCAAGCAAAGTACAGCTTGCGAAAGCCGTTTGAATTTGTAGGCGCGAGATGGCTTGGCGGAATTGATTGGCTTGACGATCATGCTTGGCTCCAAATGTTGTCGAGAGACCTCCGCCTGCAAACCAGCGCGGTCTTGTCAAGCAACGTGCTAAGCATATGAGCCAGCCTACCTAGGCTTGATCAAATAGCGCGGGGTTTGTGGAAAACTGCACAAACCAACGCAAAAAACTGCCTGCTTCGTGAACTAAGCCACAAGCACAAAACACTTATGTCATCCGGCTACAAAGCACTCAATGAGATAGAGTGCCAAGCGCTTGCTGCAAATCCGCCTGCAGATCAAGCGCAGCTTCAAAACCTATCGAAAAGCGCACCAAGATGCCCCGATACGGCCAATGCGATACTGTGGGATCGCGCATACTGGCAATATCGTAGGGCACAACCAAGCTCAAATGCCCGCCCCATGAATAGCCGATTTTGAAGAGCTTGAGCGCATCGACGAAGGCGTCAATCTGCGGTTGAGTGTATTTCTCATGAAAAACGATACTAAACAGGCCCGCTGCCATACCCTGATCTGCAGATCTACTCGCTACTAAATTCGTAGCATCTTGCGCATATTCTGTGCCGGCTACCCACTGTTTTTTGCATAAATTTTGCCAAAAATTATGCCCAGACACACCTTCCAAGGCAGGATGCAGCACGGTCTCGATTTCCGGGCACGCCTTGAGCCAGCGCGCGAGTTGCCGCGCCGTTTGATCCGCTGCGCGATAGCGGATACCGATACTGGGCAAGCTGCGCAGCACCAGCTCGGCATCATTGGCCGCCACGCCGGGCCCCAAGCGCATGTGGCTGAGTTTGATTTGGAGATGCAGCGCTTCATCGCGCGTCACGATCGAGCCCATCAGCACATCGCCACCGCCGCTGGGGTATTTAGTCAGCGCTTGGCTGCTGATGTCCACCCCCAAGCCTTGGCCATCTAAGTCGAACGCATTGAACGCTAAACCCGCGCCCCAAGTGTTATCTAAAGCACAAGTGACGCCTTTTTCGCGGCAAATGTGCACCAAAGCCGGCAGATCAGGAAATTCCATGGTCACAGATCCTGGGGCTTCCAGCCACACGAGCTTGGTTTTTGGAGTGATCTTGGCAGCCAGATCGGCAGTATCCACCGCATCATAAAAGCGCGTGTTGATGCCGAATCGCGTCAACTCGTGCTGGGTGAAGGCGAGCCGCGAGCCATACACGTTATGAGGAATCAGCATGTCATCGCCTTGGGCGAGCAAAGCCAAATCTACCGAAGTTAACGACATCAAACCGCTAGGTACCAGCACACATTGCAAGCCACCTTCCAGCGTTGCAATGCGCTCTTCCAGCACAAAGGTCGTTGGCGTGCCGTGCAGGCCATAGGTGTAGCCACTCTTGTTCTTCCAATCTCGGCTGCGCATGGCCGCCACATTCGGAAAGATCACCGTGGAGGCTTTATGCACGCCAATTTGCGGCGCATCAAAGCTCTCCGGCGGCTGATAAGGGTGGTGAATGAGGTGAGTGATTTTGGAGGCAGTCATGGATGGATGTTATCAATTCATCTTGGGACAAGAAAAAGCCGCTGACTCGGCAGCGGCTTTGAATCGAAAGCAAGGAACAAGCCCCTACACCTTCCACTTCTCCAGCAGCTTGTCGGGCGAGAGGCTGTCGTAGCCTTCGAAGGGTTGGTGAATCCAAGGGTTGGTGGGGAGATAGTCCACGCTGTAGTCACATTTGAAGACGGAAACGCCTTTTGTCCAGATCACGGCAGTGCGCAACTCGGAAATCGGCTTGTAGTTGTCTTTGAGCATATCGACCACGGCTTTGAGCGTGTGGCCCGAGTCAGCCAGATCATCCACCAGCAGCACACGGCCTGCGATTTCGCCTTTGGGGGTGGTGATGAAGCGGGCTATGTCGAGGTGGCCCTGCACGGTGCCTTCGTTAGCACGATAAGAGCTGGTGGACATGATGGCCAAGGGCTTATTAAAGATGCGGCTCAAAATATCGCCGGGGCGCATGCCACCGCGTGCGAGGCACAGGATTGTGTCAAATTCCCAGCCAGATTTATGAATCTGGATGGCCAGTTTCTCAATGAGGTTGTGGTATTCGTCGTAACTGACGTAGAGGTGTTTGCCGTCTTCTGTGAGCATTTTTGTCTCCGATGTTGATGCTGTGAGGCGATGATAGTGAAAAAGAAAAATACCGGGCGCAGAAGACGCAAAGGTTACGCAAAAGACGCAAAAAAGTCAGGAGATAAGACTTCAAGAATTGAAACTAGTCTCACGCCGTTTTCTCTTTTTGGTATTTTTTCTGCGTAACCTTTCCGTCTTCCGCGTCCGGTATTCGTATTTGTATTTTTAAGCCAAATAAGGATGCTTGATCAGGATCGTGTGATCCCGATCTGGGCTAGTGGAAACGATATGGATCGGCACGCCGGTGACATGCTCAATGCGCTGTAAATAGAGGCGGGCTTGTACAGGGAGTTTGTCGAGCTGGGTCACGCCGACGGTGTTTTGTGTCCAGCCTTCCATGGTTTCGTAGATCGGCACGCAACGAGAAATCTCTTCTGCACCCATTGGCAGGATGTCAATCGTCTCGCCATCGAGCTCATAGCCCACGCAGATTTTGAGTTCTTTAATCCCATCGAGTACATCCAGCTTGGTGATGCACAGGCCGCTCAGCCCATTGACTTGCGCACTACGCTTGAGCAAGGCTGCATCAAACCAACCGCAGCGGCGACTGCGCCCAGTGGTGACGCCCTTTTCAGCGCCCACGGTGCTCATGTGGTAGCCAGGTGTGCCTTCTTTTTCCCACTCTAATTCGGTAGGGAACGGGCCGCCGCCCACGCGGGTGCAATAAGCTTTGGTGATGCCCAAGATGTAGTGCAGCATGCCCGGGCCCACGCCCGCGCCGGCTGATGCATTGCCGGCCACGCAATTGCTGCTGGTGACGAATGGGTACGTACCGTGATCCACATCAAGCAGCGTGCCTTGCGCGCCTTCAAACAGCAAATTCACGCCTTTGGCATGGGCTTCGTTCAACTCACGCGAGACATCAGCCATCATCGGCTTGAGGAGCTCAGCATGTTTCATCGCTTCGTCAAAAATCGGCTGAAATTCGAGCGCTGGTGCGTTCAAGTAAGTGGTCATCACGTGATTGTGAAGATCCAGCAAATCCTTGAGTTTTGCAGCAAAGCGCTCGGGGTATTTCAGATCTTGCACGCGCAGCGCACGGCGCGCGATTTTGTCCTCATAGGCGGGACCAATGCCGCGGCCTGTGGTGCCGATTTTTTCCATACCGCCTTTAGAGCGATACGCCTCGCGAGCCACATCCAGCGCTGCATGGAAAGGCAAGATCAACGGGCAAGCCTCAGAGGTACGAAGACGCGAGCGCACTTCAACACCCGCTCTTTCCAGCCCCTCGATTTCTTCAAATAGCTTGGCAGCCGAGAGCACCACGCCATTGCCGATATAACACTTCACACCCGCGCGCATGATGCCACTGGGAATCAAATGCAGCGCCGTCTTCACGCCATTGATCACAAGCGTGTGCCCGGCGTTATGCCCGCCTTGAAAGCGCACCACGCCTTGCGCGGTCTCGGTCAGCCAATCGACCAACTTGCCTTTGCCTTCATCGCCCCACTGAGAGCCTACGACGACGACGTTTTTACCTTTGACTGGATTCATTTGTACTCTTCAATTCAAAATTCAAATTCAAATTCAAAATACCGGACGCAGAAGACGCAAAGGTTACGCAGAAAAAATAACAAAAAAGACAAGTACAAAATCTATTAGGTTTTAGGTTTTGGTTTCAATTTTGAATCTTGTTTTTGGTTTTTTTTGCGTCTTTTGCGTAACCTTTGCGTCTTCTGCGTCCGGTATTTTTATCACTTACACGTTTTAAACACTTTTGACTACCCACTGCCCTGCTACTTCAGCCAGTTCGCGGTCGCAATCGAATTCTTGAACTTCAGTTTCATGCCCCGGCAGCACACAGACCACCGTCTCGCCGGCTGATCTGAGGCTCGCAACGGCCACGCGTAACGCTGGCGATTCGCCCCAAGGAGCGCGGATCGCTGTGTGCAGCTTCTGTACTGGTGTTGCAGCCACTAAATCTTTCACATCCAGCGAGAAGCCCACCGCTGGCCGGTTGCGGCCAAACACGGAGCCCACCTCGTCATAGCGCCCGCCGCGTGCGACCGCATCGCCCGCACTTGGCGAATAAATCGCAAAGCGTGCACCGGTGTAGTAGGCATAGCCACGTGCGTCAGACAGATCAAAAGTCACCTTCACGCTAGGCTGAGCAGAGACCACGTGATCCGCGAGCCACTTCAAATTTGATAGCGCTCCACGCAGCTTATACGCCGGCGATAAGCTATTTTCGGCCTCTAAAAGCACCTTTTCATCGCCATACAGCTTGGTCAGCTGCACCAGCGCATCGCGCTGCGCAGCAGGCAAGCTGCCCATCAGCTCAGCAAGCGTAGCCACATCTTTCGCCGCCAGCGCCGCATGAATCTGCGCCAGTTGCTCGCCAAATACCGGCGCGCCGCTCAGCAAGCTGCGCACGATCTGTGCATCGGCCAAATCCACCGTTAAATCCTTGAGGCCAGCGCGTTGCAAGCAATCAATGGCCAAGAGCATGATTTCTAAATCAGCCTCGCGCCCGGCATGGCCATAAATTTCTGCGCCAAACTGCAGCGGCTCTCGTGTCGCATGTGGCTTGGCAGGCGCAGTGTGCAGCGCCGGCCCGCAGTAGCAAAGCCGCGCCACGCCTTGGCGGTTAAGCAAATGCGCATCAATGCGCGCCACCTGCGGCGTGCTGTCAGCCCGCACGCCCATCGTGCGGCCGGAGAGTTGATCCACGAGTTTGAAGGTTTGCAAATCCAGCGCCTCTCCAGTGCCTGTAAGCAAAGATTCGAGGTATTCGAGGAGTGGCGGCATCACCAGCTCATAGCCATAGCCCCGGGCGGCATCGAGCAAGCTGCGGCGCAATTCTTCGATGTGGCGCGCCTCAGAAGGCAGCACATCGGCAATGTGATCAGGAAGCACCCAGGCGGACATTTTTATGTAGAGGTCGGGTTAAAAACGAATTTTACCCGCCCAACTTGTCGCTTTCTGACGCTTGGGCGCACAATTACCCGCAAATCAACGCTTTCTGCCATTCAAAACCGTGACACCTCTCGACGCGCTCTCCTCTGCCCTCGGCCCCCTTCGTACGCATCCTTTTGCCTATCCCACACTGGAGGTGATTCACATTATTGGCATTGCCTTGTTGTTAGGTAATCTTGTACTTCTGGAGCTGCGCGTGTGGGGCTTTGGAAAAGCGCTGCCCGTGCGCGAATTGGCGCGGCTGGCATTACTGCTGGCGATATCAGGCTTCGGTCTAGCCGCCGCCTCCGGCTTGATCATGTTTGCAACGCAAGCCGGCGAGCTGCTGGCCAATCGCGCTTTCACCCTCAAAATGCTTTTGCTCACCCTTGCTGCCTGCAACGCAGCTTGGTTCCATGGCCGAGATTCACTGACGAAACTTGATGGCATGGCAAGGGCTCAAACGATGCTCTCAACCCTGATCTGGATAGCCGCCATCTTCTGCGGACGCTGGATTGCTTACCTTTAACTCAACTGAGGAGCCCGCCATGCAACGCTACTTCAATCGTCGGATCAGCCTACAACTCATTGCGGCAACCGCCCTCCCCGCCAACCTGCTTGTCGACAAAGCAGCCCATGCTCATCATGGCTGGAGCAGCTTCGATTTAGATCGCCCGGTTTATTTAGAGGGCAAAGCCAGCAAGGTGAAATGGCAAAGCGCCCATACGGAATTAACACTCGATCTCACCCCCGGTATAAAGCTCCCCGCAGATCTAGCGACGCGCAGCATCCCTGCGCAGAGCGCCCCGGTCGACGCGGCCGCGCTGCTGCAAAAAGCCACCCTGCCAAAACGCGCCGACAAGTTCTGGGAGATCGAACTCGCCCCGATATCTCGCATGAACGCGTGGAAAGTCGCGGAGATCAAAGACGGCCAACCACTCGCCGTGCTCGGCTTCACCTTCAAAGACGAAAAAGGCAGCGCAATTTTGCGGGCTGAATTCTTGTGGCTCGATGGGAAGACGTATGCCTTGCGCTCTTCTCCGGCTTGATTTTTTGTTCGGGATTTAAAGCGATTTCGGCATGTAGCCGGCGTATTTATTGCGTAGGTCGCTATTGAATTGATAGTGATCATCCGGTGACCCTGAGCTTGTCGAAGGGTTCGCGCTCTGTGCGTTACGCTCCACCCACTCACCTGCGTCGTACCATTGTGCAGTTGCCTCAGCAAATTTTTTGAAAACACACGCGATTACTGCCTCGGTGAATTAAGCGTGGCCTCCACGCGCAGTTACCAAAAAATTCCTGATTCAATAGCCCAATGGTTTCCGCTTCAATCGTTGTTGGCGCACGTTTTCATTCAGAGATTGCATTGCTTGCTCGTTTGGCAGGTTTATCGTAAAATGTGTACACACTGATTCACATTTCTTGGAGAAAAACCTTGGAAACCGTCAAAGTTGGCATTCGAGAATTCCGTAGCGATTTGGCGGAATACATTGCATCGAGCACACCCGTCGCCATCACGCGCCATGGCCAGACGGTCGGCTATTTCATTCCAACGCAAGGCCAAATGGAAGCCGATGTGGCCGCCTTGAGAAAAGCCAGCCAAACGCTCGATCAACTGCTCGCCAAGCAAAGCATCGAGCCAGAAGCCATCGTTGCAGACTTCAAAGCCCAACGCCGCAAAGCCATTACCGTGCCAGCGCGTAAGCCAAAAGCCAAAGCTGCATGAATGGCAAAACGATTGTTCTCGACGCGAATATCTTGATTCGCGCCGTGCTGGGGCAGCGCGTGCGGCAGCTCATCCTTGCGCACGCAAGCCAGGTCAATTTCTTTGCGCCTGATGTTGCGTATGACGATGCTCGCAAATACCTGCCCGCCTTGCTGAAAAAGCGCGGTTTGCCGCCAGAAGCCGCGATGA
Organism: Comamonadaceae bacterium; assembly: GCA_043777675.1. Lineage (GTDB taxonomy): Bacteria > Pseudomonadota > Gammaproteobacteria > Burkholderiales > Burkholderiaceae_C > JANMDU01. Next base: position 25,388 of record JAYWHR010000068.1, read on the forward strand.
CCGTGCTCAATCTTCTAGAGCCTATCGTCCGCCCGATGACATTGGCGCTCTACGCCCCACACCGAGAAGCCGCCTTGCAACGCATCGCATCCCGCGATGCAGACGATTGGCCAGTGCTCGCTTGTGCGATGGCTTGGGGCTGCGCGGTGTGGACGGAAGACGCAGATTTCTTCGGCTCTGGAGTAGCCACCTGGACGACGGATCGTGTTGCACTTTATTTGGCGTAATCGGTCTTCCCTGCACTTTTTCGGCATAAAGTTAACCTATAGCCGGCGTATTTAAAGCGCGGAGCGCTATTGAATTTGTAGCAAAACTACCTTTCACCCTGCGCTTGTCAAAGGCTTCTGGCGTGCAGTGCGTCACGCTCCACCCGCTCACCTGCGTCGTACCATCGTGCAGTTGCCTCAGCAAATTTTTTGAAAATACAAGCGATAACGGCCTCGGAGCACAAACAATGGTCTCCGCGCGCAGTTGCCAAAAAATTTCTGATTCAACCGCCCAATGGTTTCCGCTGGATACTTGTTGGCTTGCTGGAAAGCAACTTCGGCCGAGCGCAAAACTGCAGTATAAATTGGCTTACACGTTGCGGTGTTTGGCGTTTCATTTATACCTGTGTTTGAAACTATAAATACTCACCTAACCCCATGATTTCGCAAGCGATTTAGGAATATTGATGCCCAACTCATACCGCAACGCCATTTTTATACCGCAGGTTTTGCGGTATGCATTAAGTTTAGACCTCACAGAATGAACGCATTGGCGGATCAACAACTGCGCTCTCTGCTCGGCCAGCCACAGATTCTCGAGCCGGATCCCGATGAGGCATGCTTAGTCCAGCTGGCAATCGACCTTCTGGCGTGGACTCGGCGATATGAATTCGCGTCCTACATGAAGGCGACGGCCGCAGAAGAGCTCCTGTATCCACTGCACGTTGCGGAGGTTGGGCCAGCCGCCTACCTTGTGTCTGATGGGGTTCATTCGAAGAGCCAGCCCCATGAGCATCACACTTGGGCGGTCATCGTAGGCATTGAAGGCCAAGAGTTAAATCACCTCTTCAGGCTCGGCCCAGATCGCCAGCTGCGGATCAGCCACGACACGGTCGTGGGGCCTGGCGACAGACTGGTTCTTGACCCCACTTCGATTCACTCAACTGCCGTGGCTGGCACTGAGCCCACGCTCCACATCCATGTCTACGGAAAGGCGCTAGAGCAGCTTGCGCCCTTCAACACACGCACCTACGAAGCGCGGTGAGGCTTAATCCCTCAAGCGGAAACCATTGAGCGGTTGAATCAGAAATTTTCTGACAACTGAGCGTGGAGACGATCTTCAATTCGACGATGCCGCCATCTCGTGTGTTTTCAAAAAATTTCTCTGGCAACTGCCCGATGGTACGACGCAGGCGGGCGGATGGCGTGAAACGGTATGCAAGCTAATACTATAAATTCAATAGCACTCTACGCAATAAATACGCCGGCTACCGAGTGATTTTTGTTAAATAATCGCTGATTTCACCAGATGATAAAGCTCAGGTAGATCGCGCTGAATTGTTTTCCATACGATTTCCATATCCACCCTGTCATACGCATGCGAGAGGCGGTTTCGCATCGCGTACATGACCTGCCATGGAATTTCTGCGTGCTTTGCCGCAAAGCTCACATCTTGGCGCAACACGTTGTTGGCTGCCTCGCCAATGATCTCCAGATTGCGAATCACGGCATCTTGAATGAGCTCGCTGGAGAGAAACGTCATTTCGTCTACATCAGAGGTATGCCGCTCAATACGTTCGATGGCCTGAAGGATATGGCCGAGATAGTCGGGGATGCGCGTCTCGTCTGTCATACCGGAATAGCCTGAGCTAGCACAATGCTGCGAAACTTTTCGGGCAGTGCATTCGGCGTCAACACATCCACAGGTACGCCGAGCAGTTTCTCCAACTCCACTTGAATCGCTGCCACATCCATCAAACTGGTTTCTGGCGTTGGGTCGATCAAGATGTCCAGATCACTGCCATCCACATCCGCGCCGCTGAGCACAGAGCCGAACACCCGTGCGTTGAGCGCACGATGCGCCTGCACCACGCCACGGATGGCGATGCGGTGAGATTGGAGAGCAGTTGTTGGGCGCATGTGTGTGAGGAGTGATCAATTCGCAAATCATACAACGTGCGCCAACACCCATGAAGCGAAAACCATTGGGCGGTTGAATCAGAAATTTTTTGACAACTGCGCGTGGAGACCATCTTGAAATCACCGAGACATGAATCGCGTGTGTTTTCAAAAAATTTCTCTGGCAACTGCCTGATGGTACGACGCAGGCGAGCGGGTGGCGTGAAACGGTATGCAAGCCAACGCTATAAATTGGTGAGTTCAAGTACGAACTGCGTGAGAGCCAAGTTCATAGTGTAAGTTTAATCATCGGCAGGTCAAAGAACACCTCATGAGGTGTTCTCCAGCC
>JAYWHR010000069.1:0-2206 GCA_043777675.1 Comamonadaceae bacterium
AGCGCATCACGCTCGCAGAGCCAGCGATACCAATGATTGCCAATGGCCACGTGGCCGACCTCGTCGCGCAAGATGATGTCCAAAATACCGATGATCTTCAGGGCATCCGGCGTGCCCACTTTTCGTAGTTTGGCTTGCATGGGCGGCGTGGCATCCAGCCCGCGCGCCTCCAATGTGCGCGGCACAAGCGCCATGCGGGCGACGATGTCGCTCTGAGTGCGCCAAGCCATATCCCACAAACCGGTATGCGCGGGGAAAGCGCCGTAGTCGTAGTTCATGTTTTGCAATTGGGTGCGCAGCAAAGTGAAATGATGCGCTTCTTCAGCGGCAACGCGCAGCTAATCGACGTAATACTGAGCTGGCATGCAAGGAAATCGCCATACAGCATCTAACGCAAGATTGATGGCATTGAATTCGATGTGGCAGACAGAATGCACCAGAGCCGCCAGGCCTTGGGGTGTGAAGATGGACCGCTGGGGTACGTCCAGATGCTGCATCAAGGCAGGTTTTTCGGGTTGCCCAGGCAGCTTTTTGGATGCAATGAGCTCCTCATGCCAGCTAGCATTTGCTATCGATAAAGAAGCACTCTGCGCATATAAGGCGCCGGCTAACAGCACTTTTTTATCAATATTTTCGCATTCCAATGCAGCAAGTGCCTCAGATCGCAGGGTGCGAGATGGCAAGGCAACTTGCAATAAGCTCATGGCCGTATTGAACCCGGTATCTAGACGGGTTGCTGGGCAGGAACGCTTTGAGTTTTCTGAGTTGGCGTTAAATGAGTAATGAATTTTTTGGGCTCATCAGCCAAGTCATCCATCGCTTCAACCAAGGGCTTGAGAACTTCATTCAAATCAATTTCGCCTCGTGCATTGAGCCCGGCTGTGGAGGGGTAAAGTGGCGATGTCACCACTCGAAATCGAATCGATATCTTCTTTTCTGAATCTAGCTTTTCAGACAAGCCACGCGTGATGATTTTTTGAGCAATCTCAGTGATGGAATACCGATTCAGTGGGGTGGCGATCAACACGGCAAAGCGGGTGTCGTCGATTCGGCACACGGTGTCTAGCATGCCAAACATAGCCTGCAAGCATGAGGCAGATACAACCAAAGCACGATCACCGACGAGCCGCCCGCTTTGGGCTGAAATAGCGGCGTGATTGGCTAATTCCACCAGAATGAGCGCGTGTGCTTTGTCCTGTTGTTGGTATCTGCGCATCGCATCGCGCAGACGCAGAGTTAACACCGGTGTGATAGCAAGCCCAGTGAGTGGATCGGCATGATCCATTGCGCGCATTCTGGCGCGATTTTCGTTGAACTCTTTGGCTCGCAAGTGCAAAACATACAGCAAGAGCGGAATCTCAATCGCTGAGCCAATCAAGACTGCGTATTGGCTCAGCCAATGATCAGCAATCACGCCGGCACTCCTGAGCGCAGGAAAGGGATAGCCGAGATGCACCGGCAAAAAACCTAAAAACAGCAAAAAACCATATTTCTCACCGCGCCGCCAAACCCATAGACACAGCGCGATACTCAGCACCACAGAGATCAAGCCATATAAATTAAGAACAACAAACGTTATTCGATTGGCCTGCAAAGCATAAACAAATGCGAATATGACGCCAAACGCGACCCAAGCCATCACTGTCTTATCGACCCACTTGTTGTGACGCGCTAGTACACAAGCTTCACGTACAAACCAAATGCCGCAGGCAGTCAGTAAAAGCATAAAAATTGCGGGTGCCGCGTTGTTCCAACTTGCCGCTTCTGGCCAAAAGAACAAACCGCCGATACCCGTAAACGCGATCTGAAACAAAAGCATAAACGCCACATAGGCGCTATACGCCACAAAAGCGCGATCCGCGTAGAGGCGGGCATGCACAATGCCCAGAAAAAGCACCAGCAGCCCCAAACCAAAATAACAACCCAAAAGAAGGAATGTCCAGTGGCGCTGTTTTGTCAGCGTGTCTTCGCTGATGAATTGAAATCGAGGTGCGATAGACGCTGGGTAATTTTCGAGTCGAACCCATACCGTACTCGCTTTTCCTAGATCAAGCTGAAATACGGGGGTTTGATCGGGATGAGCCCATTGTTTGACGGGGACGTAATCGCCAGCGCGCTGTTCGTTCCATTCGCCAGAAGGTCTGCGCTGAAACAAGCTGGCGCGATCAATGAATGTGCCTGAGCTCAGCTGTAAATACCAGCGCTC
>JAYWHR010000070.1:0-89033 GCA_043777675.1 Comamonadaceae bacterium
TGTCACCTTGGCCGTAGGCTGGAAACGGCAGTGCAGTGTAGCGCCAGACGGCTCGCTGGGGTATGGGGCGACGCCCCATGTAGCAGGCCGATAGGGCCGCGAAGCCGCCTGCCAACACTTCATGCCTAGGATGTGTCTGAAAGCGCTGGCAAGCTCAATGGTTTGGACGCGGGCGCTCCCTTTGCAGACTGAGCAACTACGCTGGCGCGTCCTGATAGCCGCTTTGGCGCATGCTGTCCTGCGCGGCAATCTGATTGTGCAACCTGGCCAAGCGCCTCATCTCCTTGGTCTGCACTTGGCTGATCAGCTCATCGACTTGGGTATTGATCTGCTTGGCATTGGCCTTGTGGCGGGCTTGGGTTTGCAGCCAATCATGACGATCAAAGGTGACGCTTTGGCTGCCCACCAGTAGCTCTAAGCGCTCATCGGCATACTGCACAATGTTCACACTCTTGGCTGTAGGTGCACCGCGCAGCACTAAGATTTGCCCCTCAAACTGCACCACACGCGCCGCGCTGACGCTTCTTTGGTGGTGCAACGCACAAATGCGAGAAATCTCTAGCGCAGAGCCGGGGTAGGCGCGGTGGGCATCTTCGCTACTGGCCGCTGGGACGGCAAAGCGTGCGTTGTGCTCTGGCAGGTAATGCGCTAGGTAGGCGTTGGCCGCATCCAGCGTGCAAATGTTGGCTAGCCGAAGGGCTTTGACCAAGCGGTCTTGCAGGGTTTGGAATAGGCGCTCCACGCGCCCTTTGGCTTGAGGACTGAGCGCCAAGATGGATTGAATGTCCAGTTGTATTAAGGCACGCTCGAACTGGGTGGGAGCCAATATCTGGCCGGCTTTGCCATAGGCTTTGTGCTGCGTGAAGATGCCGTGGCGGTCACTGTACAAGGCCAGTGGCTTGCCATGCAATGTGATGTAGCTTTGAAGCGTATGCAGGTAACCCCAAGTGCTCTCGTTGGGCACGAAGTGCGCAGCCATGAGGCGGCTGGTGGCATCGTCAATGAAGGCAATCAGGCAGCAGGCAGGACCGCGCAGCTCCAGCCAGCGGTGGGGGCTACCGTCGATTTGAACCAGCTCGCCAAGGCGTGCACGGCGCTGGCGCAGCAGGTGCACGGGCCGCTGGGGCGGCTTCTTGGCCTTCCATAACGCATCAGCCATCATCCAGTTGCGCAGGGTGTTGACGCTTTGTGTGAAGCCTTGGGGCTGGAGTTGTTCGGCAGCCAGTGTGGGGCCAAAGTCGCTGTAGCGCTGGCGCACTTGTGCCAGCCAACGCTGCTTGGTCGCCGCGTCTACGGCTGCATTGCTGGGGCGGCCTGTGGCTTGGTGGATGAGGCCTGCCGCGCCATGCGCTTTGTAGGCTTTGCATAGGCGTTTGATTTGCCGCACGCTCAAGTGCAGTTGCTGCGCTGCCAGTGCCTGCGTCATGAATCGCTTGCTGACTTGCTCAATGACTCCCAGCCTCTTGGCCTGCTTCTCGTCCATCTGTAACTTCGCTTTCATTCAATTTCACCCTCCTAAAAGGTGACATTTGAATTTGCCGCGATGGTGACGTTTCTATTTGCTTATGACAGTCAATGATGGCGATGTGACGCTATCAGGTACTGTGCATACTTGGGCTGACCGTAACATGGTGACGCAGGCGGCTTGGAGCACGATGGGCGTGCGCAAAGTGACTGACAACCTGACCATGTCGTACTAAACATCTATAAATACAGTGTGGTCGGAGCCAACCTCGGCCACACCTCGCTCATCAGCTTATTTTCAACTTCACCGAATGCTGTTCGAAACACTTTTCCGATCGTTCGCGCTAACCTTCTAACCATTTGGTGTTGGTCCCTTAACGCGTAGTCGGGCAACGCCTGAGCATTTACCGAACCCACTGATGGCCACCTACTACGCTCAGCGTGCGACGGCGGGTTTGATCATCACTGATGGGTACTTCACCAAGCGCGAATGGCTACTTCATCGATCAGTTCCTTAACCCACTCGTTCGCTTGAGCACTGATGGCTATGCTGGAAGCATAGAGGCTCGTAACCGCTTTGCATTGGAGATTTCACGAGCAACTGCGGCACAGCTATTGGAAGTGAGCGTGTTGGCATCCGGCTGTCGACTTATGGTGTGTTCAATGGCCTTTTTATCCTTTGCGGTGGATTCGATCAGGTAGCTGCCCATGATCAGATGGATCTTCCAGTGCTTTCAACTCGCTAGCCTTGAGGCGCACTTCGCTGCTCACAACCACTTGGCGCTATTGGCTTGTTACAGCCAACACTTCAAAATTTAAGCCCTGTAGCCCCGCGGCTACAGGGCTTTTTGCTCTGCTGTGCTGCCTAAAACTTATCGGGCAGGTTGGATGTCATAGGTTTTGTGTCGAGCAAATGCTTGCGAGTGCACGTCATAGTCCCACTGCTCCACCACGCACACACCGGCTGGGCTTGCTGCGCCCCAGCGAATCAGATTTAACGAATTAGGCGCACCGGCTCGCACCCGGCGCGAAACCGCTGTGCCCGCTTGCACCGCCCACATTGGCCGAGCGAGGCCACTCAGAGCCATTACATAAGGCAAGTGAATATGCCCACCTATCACGACATCAGCGCCCGCTTGTGCCCAGCGGCGCTGCGCCTGCTCATGGCCGCGCACGCGATGCATGAGCTCAGCTGGATACGGCGTATCAATCGGTTGATGCACCGCCACCACGCGCAGTTGCTTTGGGCTGGCGCGCTCTAGCTCAGCGGCAACGCGCTCAATCTGCTCAGGCGATATTTCGCCGTGGCGATGCCGATGCGGCCTGCTGGTGTTCACGCACAACAACAACAATTCCGATGACGAATACATCGGCTCCGTCTGCGCACCAAATGCTGCACGAAAGCCCGCATAAGGGTGAAACATGCGCGCCACCACATTGAACAAAGGTATATCGTGGTTGCCCGGCATGGCCAGCACTTTCGCGCCCAAGCTTTGTGCAAATGTTCTCGCAGCGGCAAACTCGGCTCTGCGGGCGCGCTGAGTGATATCGCCCGTTAAAACGACCAGCTCAGGCTGATGTGCGTGTGCAAAAACTGTGAGCGCTTCGACCACCACTGCTTGTTCCGTTCCGAAATGCGTGTCTGAGATATGCAGCAACACACTCATGCGCGGACCTCAAGCCCATTTGCTGCGCTGCGAGGCTGGAGCAAATAGAGCGGTTGAGAGGGAACCAAAAACTCAATTGGCGAACGCAGCCAACTCACCTCTCCATCCATCGCCACTTTCACTCTGCGTTGGCCTGGCTTGACCACCATGTGACTGAACTGGAAGCTCTTCACACTTTCAGCCTCACCCAAGGTGCCCATCGCGCCGTGCAGCATCAGGCCAAGCATCGCCAGCGTGCCAATCGGCTTGTGCATCACTGCCGCCACGCGCCCCGGTTCAAAAGCTTGCGTGCGGCCAGCGCTGGCCTGCACGCCAAATTGGTCGAGCTGCAATCGGTTGTTGCCCACAAACAAGGTGGGCGTGCGCACTTGATAGACCGAATCACCGAGCTCAATTTCTAAACGCAATTGCCGGTGTGAGCGCAACAGCGTGATGCACGCTGCCGCCAAAGCCACGAAGCGGCTGCGGCCAAACCGCGCTTTGTAAGCTTCGCGGTCTTCCAATAATTCTGGATACAGCCCCAAGCTGGCGTTGACTAAAAACACTCGCTTGTTGACCGTCGCAACCTGCACGGGCACCACCTGAGCGTCGAGCAACGCAAGCAGCGCTTGCTCGGGCTCCGCAGGAATGCCGTGGGTGCGCGCAAAATAATTAAATGTGCCCTGCGCCACCACACCCATCACGCAGCCTTGTGCGTGAGCCGCCTGCGCCACGGTGTTGACCGTGCCATCGCCTCCGACAGCCACTATCGCGGTAGACAAGCGCTGGGCCTTTTCTGCGGCCCGCGCCGCCACAGCGGATAACTCACCAGGCGTAGCCAAGACAATCTCCACACTTCGCCCCGCTTGGCTAAAAGTAGCTTCAATCAGTGCGCTCAGAGCCTGAGGGTCACAGCGCCCAGCCGCTGCGTTGAGCAAAAAAATCAACGGCTGACCTGATTTCATCACCGGCGCGGGCATGGTTACACCACGCCCTTGCGCAGTATGCCCATGATCTTGCTTGCATCAAGGCTAGCTGCTTGCGCTTGAATCTGCGGCAGGTATTGCGCCTGCATTTGTCTGGCTGGGCCGAGCAGCTCTGAGAAGGTTTTTTGCAACAACGCAGCGTCCATCACCCGCCCACCAGCGTAGTAGCGCGCGGCCAACTGCCCCAAGGCATAAGTGGTTGCAAACGAAAACGCCACGCCCGTGGCAGCACGCCCGATGCCGCCAATCGCGCGCCCCGCCACCCTGCCCAGCAAGCCGCCCAAAAGCTTGCGGCCAAACTGCTCCAAATACTGCGAGCCCAAGCCCACGCCTGCCGCTGCAATAAATTCTTTGATATGCCCTTGATCCAGCTCTACGCCATGCGCCTTGCCAATGCTATAAACCATTTTGACCTGCATAGGAATGATCGCCATCGAGGCCCAAGATTGCGGCAGCAGCTCTAGCGCGCCGCAAAGCATGGCGTGATTCAAAATCGATTTGTCCAGCTCGGCCTGCGGCACTTTGCTGAGTATTGCGATATTTGGTATCTCTGCAACAACGGCCGGCGCTGCCGCTTCCGCCAGTTCCACCACGGCGTCCGCTTCTTTGTCGAAGGCGTCGGTTTGTGCTGTGTCCAAACGCAGCAATGGCTTGAGCTCACTTAAAAATTTTCGCTCTGCATCGCTTTGCCGCCCATCAGCGTCACAAACGCAAACCGCCATTTCGTAGGCCAGTTGCCGCTCAGCCGGATCGCCTACCGCTGCGCACACGCTTGGCAGGCTCACGCGCTTGAGCAACACATCTTGATAGAGCCGCGCCAGATCAGCCTGCTCTGCACCATCGGCCAAAGACTCCGCCATACGCCGAATCTGCTCGCGCTCTTCGGCACTCTTGGCGCCATCGGCAAAAGCTGCAAACAGCCCAATGGCCAAAATGGATTTTTGTGTCTGCGCCAGCATACTGACCTCCGCGCCCCTCAAGGCAAAAAATACATTGTGCGGCGCTTGCAATACCACGGTGCGCAAGCGGGTTGATTGCTGTGCTTTGCTATTACTTCAGTAGCGGCTAGCGCAGGTAATTCGCCGGCCAGTCGTCTATTTGACTTAAATTTTTACAAAAATAATTGAGTGTCTGCTTGACGTAGCCGGTTTGTGGCAAGCTCTTCCCCATGCAGCTATTTTTGTCTTCACAATTCACAGCCGATGCACTTTGCATTGGCGGCATCAATTTAGATCGCAAGCTCAAAGCCTTGCAGAGCCTGCATGCAGCTAGCTCGAATGCCTGCATAGCGAGCGAGTCGCCTGGTGGCGTCGCGCGTAATGTGGCAGAAAATTTGGCGCGGCTAGGGTTGCAGGTGAGCTTGATTGGCCATGTGAGCCAAGATGCAGCTGCTCACGCCGTACTAGCGCCGTTGCGAGAACTGGGCGTGAATACTGACGCGTGCCTTGTGAGTCAAACCGGCAGCACCGGGAGCTATACGGCTGTACTGGACGCGCAAGGCCAGCTCAGGATCGGCATGGCGGATATGGCGCTGACTGAGTTGCTCACGCCTGAGTTGCTTTCACCTGTCATGAAGGATCGAACCGCCAAGCTCTGGATGGCGGATATGAATTTACCTGCGAGTAGCCTCGCTTGGCTCGGGGCATTGGCGCATGGCAAGCAAGAGCGGCTGGTGATGCTCGCTGTCTCAGAGCCCAAAATGCAACGCCTGCCTGAGGATTTGCGCGGCGTGGATACGCTTGTGCTCAACCGAGCGGAGTTGGCTACGCTGTGTGTGAGTCTTGGTTGGCAACAAGAGCCCACTGCCGTGAAAGCGGCGTTTATCCAGCTTCACGCCGCTGGCTTGGAACGCCTCGTCGTTACCTTAGGCGAGCATGGCGTGGCCTGCATCGAAGCTGGAAATGCGCATGAGACAAAGCTCATGCCCGAGCCATCTCAAGCCTTCACCATCGTTGACGTGAGCGGCGCGGGTGACGCTTTCTGCGCAGGCTTGTGTGCCAGCTATCTGCGCTATCCTCTTGATGCGCTAGGAAAGCATGTGCAACGCGCCATGCGCTTAGGGCTGCTGACCGTACAAAGCCCATACACCGTCAGCCATGCCATCACACCCGATTTGATTTGAGCCCTACAACATGCAAACCGCCACAGAACACTTGAATATTCACCCCGAAGTTGCGCAGGCTCTGCAAGCGGGGCAAGCCGTGGTGGCGCTCGAATCCACCATCATTGCGCATGGCATGCCATATCCGCAGAATGTACAAACGGCGCTCGAAGTAGAGGCCGTGATCCGCGCACATGGCGCTGTTCCTGCCACCATTGCCGTGCTGAAGGGCAAGATCTGCATTGGCCTCGCGCGCGAGCAAATTGAAGTACTCGGCTCTACGCCGGATGTCATGAAGCTCAGCCGGCGCGATTTGCCTTACGCGGTGGCCACCGGCAAACCGGGTGCAACGACTGTTGCAGCCACCATGATTTGCGCAGCGCTCGCTGGTATTCAAGTCTTCGTCACAGGCGGCATTGGGGGCGTGCATCGAGGCGCTCAGGCCAGCTTTGATATTTCTGCCGATCTCACTGAGCTGGCTCGTACTCCAGTGGCAGTTGTCTGCGCAGGCGCGAAATCAATTCTGGATTTGCCGCTCACGCTCGAAGTATTAGAAACGCAGGGTGTGCCTGTGATCACCGTAGGGCAAGAGAATTTCGCTGCATTTTTTACGCGCGATAGCGGCCTGAAAGCAGATTTCAGGATAGACGAGCCGCAGCTTCAGGCCCGCTTCATCCGCACCCAATGGGCACTCGGCTTAAAAGGCGGCGTGTTGATCAGCAATCCAGTGCCCCTCGAGAGTGAAATCCCCGCTGCGCAGATCAACACCATCATCGAAGCTGCGTTGCGAGAAGCGCAAGCCCAAGGCATCGCAGGCAAGAGCGTCACACCCTATTTGCTCAAGCGCATCAATGAGCTCACGCAAGGCGCAAGTCTCAAAACCAATATCGCCTTGGTGAAAAACAATGCCCGCGTGGGCGCGATGCTGGCTGTGGCGCTTTCCCGAGACGCTCATGCAGCGAAATAGCGCAAACCTCCCCGGTAAAATCGGGGCATGACTCAAGAAATTACAAAACCCGCCCAACCCAGCCTCGATTCACTCGCCAAATCCTTCGATCCGCAACCAATTGAAGCGCAATGGGGCCCAGAATGGGAAAAGCGCGGGTATGGCCAAGCCGGCTCGCGCGGCACGGGGCAGCCCAGCGCCGATGCGGCCGCAAAAGGCGAGAATTTCTCTATCCAGCTGCCACCGCCCAACGTCACCGGCACGCTGCACATGGGCCATGCGTTTAACCAAACGATCATGGATTCGCTCACACGCTATCACCGCATGAAGGGCTTTAACACCGCTTGGATTCCCGGCACAGACCATGCCGGCATCGCCACGCAAATCGTGGTGGAGCGGCAGCTCCAAGACAAGGGGCAGACTCGGCATGATTTAGGCCGCAAGAATTTCGTCTCCCGCGTCTGGGACTGGAAAGAAGAATCCGGCAACACCATCACCACGCAAATGCGCCGCATGGGCGCGAGCGTGGATTGGAGCCGCGAGTATTTCACGATGGATGAGAAACTCTCAAAGGTCGTCACGGAAACTTTTGTGCGCCTGTATGAAGAAGGCTTGATCTATCGCGGCAAGCGCTTGGTGAATTGGGATCCGGTGCTGAAAAGCGCGGTAAGTGATTTGGAAGTTGAAAGCCAAGAGGCAGACGGCAAGATGCATTACATCTTGTACCCGTTTAGCGATGGCCCGCAGATGGTGGAAGGCGCTCTGGTGCGCGGCCTTCAAATCGCCACCACGCGGCCTGAGACGATGCTGGCCGATGGTGCGCTTTGCGTGCATCCTGAGGATGAGCGCTACAAACATTTGCTGGGCAAAATGGTCGATCTGCCGCTTTGCGATCGCCGCATTCCCATCATTGCCGATGATTTCGTCGATCGTGCTTTCGGCTCAGGCTGCGTGAAGATCACCGGCGCCCATGATTTCAACGATTACGCCTGCTCCCAGCGCCACAATCTGCCGTTGATCACCATCTTCACACTAGATGCCAAGATCAACGAAAACGGCCCTGCCGCTTACCAAGGCATGGATCGCTTCGTCGCTCGCAAAGCTTTGCTCAAAGATTTGGACACGCAAGGCTTTTTGATGGAGATCAAGCCGCATAAATTGATGCTGCCAATCTGCGCTCGCACAGGGCAGGTGGTCGAGCCCATGCTGACCGATCAATGGTTTGTAGCCGTAAATAAAGCCCCCACGCTCCCTGCTTCGCATGGTGCGCTGCCCCCCGAGGGGGAGCTCGCTGCGCGAAAACAGCCAGTAGGCGGCGTATCTATTGCGCAAGGCGCTATTGATTCAGTAGCGTCTGGCGAAGTGAAGTTTATACCCGAGCAATGGGTGAACACCTACAACCAGTGGATGAACAACATCCAAGACTGGTGCATTTCGCGCCAACTTTGGTGGGGTCATCAGATTCCGGCTTGGTATGACGAAGATGGCAAAGTCTATGTGGCTCGTAACGAGGACGAGGCGAAAGCCAAAGCACCCGAAAAAACGCTCACGCGCGATGAAGACGTGCTTGACACTTGGTATTCGTCTGCGCTCGTTCCGTTCAGCACGATGGGTTGGCCAAATCAAGGCAGCGAATCGACTGACGACTACAACCTCTATCTTCCCTCTTCCACCCTCGTCACCGGCTACGACATCATCTTCTTCTGGGTCGCCCGGATGATCATGATGACCAAGCACTTCACCGGGCACGTGCCCTTCAAGCATGTGTATATCCACGGTCTCGTACGGGATTCGCAGGGCAAGAAGATGAGTAAATCCGAGGGCAATGTACTTGACCCGGTGGATCTGATCGACGGGATCGAACTCGCACCTTTGCTCGACAAACGCACCCAAGGCCTGCGCAAGCCCGAGACTGCGCCACAAGTGCGTAAAAACACCGAAAAAGAATTCCCGCAAGGTATTCCCGGCTACGGCGCAGACGCCTTGCGCTTCACCTTTGCCGCGCTTGCATCACTCGGCAGAAACATCAACTTCGACAGCAAACGATGCGAAGGTTATCGCAACTTTTGCAATAAGCTCTGGAATGCGACACGCTTCGTGCTGATGAACTGTGAAGGCTACGACTGCGGCTTGAAGGATCACACGAAAGAGCAATGCCAACCGGGAGCTGAATTTCATGGTTACCTGCAATTTAGTCAAGCCGACCGCTGGCTCTCCTCCATCTTGCAAAAGGCAGAAGCCGATGTTGCGCAAGGCTTTGCAGACTATCGCCTCGACAACGTGGCCAACACGATTTACGATTTTGTGTGGAATGAGTTCTGCGATTGGTATTTAGAAATCGCCAAAGTGCAAATCCAAACGGGCACAGAGGCTGAGCAGCGAGCAACCAGACGCACCCTGATCCGCACGCTGGAATGCATCATGCGCCTCGCGCACCCGATCATTCCGTTCATCACAGAAGAGTTGTGGCAAAAGGTTGCGCCGGTCGCGGGTTTGAAGGGTGATTCAGTAAATGGTGAGGCCCCTTCGGTAGCCGTTGCCCGCTACCCACAAGCCCAGCCCGAGAAGATTGATCCAGTAGCAATCGCCCATGTCGCCAAGCTCAAATCCATCGTCGATGCTTGCCGCAATCTGCGCGGCGAGATGAATGTGAGCCCCGCTCAGCGCCTGCCTTTGCTTGCCTTTGGCGATGCCGAATTCATCAACGCCAACGCTGCCGTGCTCAAAGCCTTAGCGAAGTTATCTGACGTAAAAACCTTCTCCACGGAAGCACAATGGGCTGAGGCCAGCGGCGCATCGCCTACAGCCATGGTCGGCGATGCAAGAATGTCGATCTTCGTGGAAGTCGACGTGGCCGCAGAAAAAGTCCGCCTCAGCAAAGAAATCACGCGCTTAGATGGCGAAGTGATCAAAGTCAACGCCAAGCTGAGCAACGAAGCCTTCGTCGCCAAAGCCCCCGCCGCCGTGCTCGAACTCGAGCGCAAGCGCTTAGCTGATTTTTCTGCAACGCTGGATAAGCTGCGCGAGCAGATCAAGCGCTTGGGTTAGGTGACGGGCTGGATCGCTGATGCGAAGCGATTAGATATCGCTATCAAAAAAATAGCTAGTCGGGCATATTTTGCGCCGCCTAGCTCATGATTCAGTTCAAAAAAATAGTGCGTTTAGCGTCTGCGCATCACATGGATAAAGTCTGCGCCCATGGTTTGTTGCTCGACGAGCTCGTTGCCCGTCTGCTTGGCAAAGGCTTGGAAGTCGCGCACCGATCCAGCATCCGTTGATACGATTTTGAGCATTTGGCCGCTGGCAAGCTCTGCAAGTGCCTTTTTGGCTTTGAGGATGGGCAGCGGGCAGTTCAGGCCACGGGTGTCGAGTTCTTTGTCGATGTGCATGATAAAAATTAAATGGCGTCAGATCACAATTCATCCTGGCTTTTATGGAACCAGCTCACTAGCTGCATTATCGCTTGCTCCACTCCACAAATTCAGGCTCAAGACCTTTGACCTTTTTCAGCCACTCAGCCAGCGCGTAGCCTGTGCCCGCTGGCCAGCATTTGATGCCGTCGTAGTCAAACAGTTTGTATTCGGCCAGCTCGGGTGACAACGCCACCGATCCATGCGCTACCACATGGTAGGCGATGATGACTTGGTTCATACGCTGGAAATCGTACACGCCGACCAAATTCACCTCGCTGCAATCGAGATTCGTCTCTTCTTTGACCTCTCGCGCGATGCCGCCCTGCGGCGTTTCGCTTTTCTCCATGAAGCCGGTGATCAGCGCAAACATCTTGCCCGGCCAAGCGGCATTGCGAGCCAGCAGCACTTGCCCGTTGTATTCCACAATGGCAGCGAGCACAGGCGTCGGGTTGTTCCAGTGCGTGAAACCGCAAGCCGGGCAGCGCAGCCGCTCTTTCTCGCCACCGTCTTCCATTTGCGTCTCAAATGCCAACGCCGTAGCGCATTGTGGACAAAATTTAAATGCTGAACTCATGTTTTTTTACTATTATTTTTATAGCACTGTGCGCATATTCTATGCCGGCTATCTGCTATTTTTACTGGAAATTTAAGCTGGGAATACACCTGTCGATAAATAACGGTCACCACGATCACACACAATAAATACGATCACCGCATTCTTCTCACGCGCTGCAATCTGTTGCGCCACCCAGCAAGCACCTGCAGCAGAAATACCAGCAAAAATTCCCTCATCACGCGCCATGTGGCGGCACATGTCTTCCGCATCTGCTTGGCTCACGTAGATCAACTCATCCACGTTTTTGGGGTCGTAGATTTTCGGCAAATATGCTTCTGGCCATTTACGAATACCCGGAATCCGCGAGCCTTCCGAGGGCTGCGCACCAACGATGCGCACTGCTGAATTTTTCTCTTTCAAGTAGCGCGATACGCCCGTGATCGTGCCGGTCGTGCCCATCGCGCTTACGAAATGCGTGATCTTGCCACCCGTCTGCTCCCAGATCTCAGGGCCCGTCGTCTCGTAATGGATGCGCGGATTGTCTTCATTGGCAAACTGGTCGAGCACGCGGCCTTTGCCTTCTTTTTGCATGGCATCGGCCAAATCGCGCGAATACTCCATGCCGCCACTCTTGGGCGTGAGGATCAGCTCAGCGCCAAAGGCTTTCATCGTTTGCGCTCGCTCTATCGACAAGTCTTCAGGCATGATCAAAATCATCTTGTAGCCCTTGATCGCTGCCGCCATGGCCAGCGCGATGCCCGTGTTGCCCGAAGTAGCTTCGATCAGTGTGTCGCCGGGCTTGATATCGCCTCGCTCCTGCGCTCGCTGGATCATAGAGAGCGCGGGCCGATCTTTTACGCTGCCCGCTGGGTTGTTGCCCTCTAGCTTGCCTAAGATCACATTGCCCTGCGCAGCGCATAGCTCAGCGCCTATGCGCTGCAAGCGAACGAGAGGCGTTTTGCCGATTGCGTCTTCAATGGTGGGGAAATTCATCATGATTTGTGTAGATTAACAGCCCCGTACTGTGCCATAATTGGAGGCTTCGCGTGAGCGAGTATTCATACCTGCCCGGGTGGTGAAATTGGTAGACGCAGGGGACTCAAAATCCCCCGCCGCAAGGCGTGCCGGTTCGATTCCGGCCTCGGGCACCACGCTTTGTTCGTATGAACAGCGTCACAGTCTGCGAATTAGGCCGCTTTAAGCCGTGCGACAAAAGCATGCGGCTATGCGGGCTTTTATTTTGGCTCAAATGAACTACAACGTCTGGAATTCGATCTGACAGGATCGGACAGCGTTCGGCATATTTTTTATCGCCTGACCACAGCTCTTGCGCAACTTTGTCGCAACTTTCAACTTTGCTTTGTAACAGTTGCTCTTCCCGTGATAAATGAGGTTGCATAAATTATTTGGACTTGTTAAAATGCAAATAGTTACAAAGTATATTTCATTTTAACGTTAATAAGTAGTACTTTCAAGTCGACCTTAGGGGGATTATTTCATATGCTAACCAAATTATTGCGTGCGATAGGCGGCAACCCTGAGCGAACAGACTGGGAAAGCATGCTCACACAAGTCGGTGGTGATAGCTCGGTTTGGTCTGAATTAGATGTCGTACGCCATAACGCGCCATCCAGTTCCAGTGCTCGGCTCGCGTCAGCGCCGGATGCCAATGCACCAGATGTCAATTTAGCCCTGCTTGGCTTGGCTGGCGATGAAGTACACAATCGAGCGCGCGCGATCGCGAAGGATCTTCACGCCTTGGCAGAGCGAGGTGCTACGGTGCAGCAATGGAATCTTTTGCTGCGAGACGTGACAGCGCTTTCCGATATGGGGCAGACCATCAATTCATTGGCTGAAGTCAAGCTGCGAAGAGTCAAGCCTCAAATACAAAATATACAAATGTTGCCACTGATGGGCAGTGTGTTGGCTAAACGCGCCAATGATTTGCGCCGATCTGGTGTGTTGCTGGTGCCTCAGCTTCAAGGCTGCACGGTTGAGGGCGATCCCAATTTGTGTAAAGCCTTGGTGGAATCAGCCATCGAATGGGCCATGCCTTTCGGAAACCGACTCACCGTTTCAACCGAGCTATCGGCTTGGGGCGCTTCTGCTCGCATGTCGATCGTTGCAGATCACGTCGTCAAAACCGTTGAAGATGTACCGACTTTGGAGCGCACGAGCCATTTCATCTGGGAGCTGATTACTGAGTTGGCTCAAGCATCGAGCGTGATCGCTACTCGCTCCCAAGTGGATGGTAAAACCGCTATATGTTTAGAGTTTCCCGCTCAGAGCGAGCATGAGGGCATAGCCAGCAGTGAGCTTAATTTACTCACCATGGATTCTCAGCAACTTGAGCAACTCAATGTTTTGGTCTTTGCAACGAATCCATTGGTGAAGATGAGTGTTGACAAAACGCTGGCCAAAGCCAAATGCAATGTACGTCATGCATCCAACAGTACGCATCTCGTGCGAGAGTGCGAACTCGCATTGCCTGCTGCCATGATTGTCGAATCTGAGCTGATCGATGAGACAGCCAAGGGTTTGATGGACGATCTACGCAGGCACATTCGTAATTTTGCGGTGGTGGAAATCGTGAAAGTACCCAATGTGTACGATGTCTCTTTGCCCGGCAGCAACAATCCATGCCGGTTGAGTGTTGCCAATATCGAAAGCAATTTGCGCGATGCGCTGACGTTTGAATTAGCGCAGAGCTAAGCGCTTGGAAAATCACCCTCTTGGGGTATGGACAAATCACCCTCTGGGGTGATCGACAAATCACCCTCTTGGGTGATGCTCAGCCACCGTTTTCTTTAATCGCTCACGTGCCACATGCGTGTAAATGGTTGTTGTGGAAATATCAGCATGGCCAAGCAACATTTGCACGGCTCTTAAGTCTGCACCGTGATTAAGCAAATGCGTAGCGAAGGCGTGGCGCAAAGTATGCGGTGACAGCGGCTTGGTGATGCCCACTTGCAATGCATGCTTTTTGATCGTTTGCCAAAAAGCCACGCGCGTCATAGCTTCGCCTGCTTTGCTACCGCGCGCCGTGACGAACAAATCATCACTTAACTGCTTCTTCAAAATCTCCGGCCGTGCGTCTTTCAAATACTTCGTGATCCAATGCGCGGCATGCTCGCCGAAGGGCACAATCCGCTCTTTGCTGCCTTTGCCAAAGGTTCGCAGGACGTGTTCCGTCAAACTGACGTTGTGCACCTTCAGGCTCACGCATTCGCTCACGCGCAAGCCGCTGGCATACATGAGCTCGAGCATGGCGCGATCACGCAAGCCCAGAGGCGTGCTCACATCAGGCGCGGCCAGCAGTTGCTCGACATCGGCCTCGGTGAGCGTTTTGGGCACGCGCATGGGCTGCCTGGCGGCCAGGAGTTTGAGCGTTGGGTCAACCGTGGTGAAGCGCTCGCGCAAACACCAACGGAAATAGCGTTTAAAGACGGTGAGGCGGCGGTTTGCAGATGTCGCCTTGGTGCTATCGTGCTTGGCGGCGAAGTATTCGCGCAAGTCAAGTTCCTCAGTAGATTGAATGCCGCGCGATTGCGTCTGATGCAACCACGCGGCAAATAAATTCAAATCGCGCCGGTAAGCCTCCAGCGTGTTTTTCGCTAAGCCTTCTTCGAGCCACAAGGCTTCGACAAAGGCATCGATGCTGTCGTCAGCTGCTACCAAACTACGTCACTCAAGCTTGAGCTTTTGTTGAGCCACGACTTTTTTGTACACCTCTAGCTCGGCAGCCATTTGCTGAGCAAACTGCTCAGGCGTGTTGGCCACCACGAGTGAGCCTGTATCTTCAATGCGCTTTTTCACCGCAGGGTCTTGAACTGCAGTGCGCACTGCGGCATTGATCTTTTGCACCACCTCTGCGGGCAAACCTTTGGGCCCAACGATACCGTAATAGGCCATGCGATTCACAGGCTCCAAGCCCACTTCCTTGAACGTCGGTACATTGGGCAAAGCCACCAAGCGCTGGGGCGCTGCCACCACGATGGGAATCAAACGACCTGCTTGAATATGCGGTAGCGCTGAAGGCACATTGTCAAAAATAATTTCTACTTGACCACCCACGGTGTCGCGCAGCGCCGGCCCTGCGCCGGTGTAGGGAATGTGCGTCATGAACACGCCTGCGAGGTTTTTAAACAACTCCGTCTGCAAATGGCCAATACCACCCGTGCCCGATGAAGAGTAGCTGTATTTGCCGGGATTCTTCTTCAGCTCGGCAATGAAGCCTGCGTAATCACGCGCTGGGAATTTCGGATGCACAGCTATCACATTGGGCGTGGCCGCGATGTTGATGATGGGCGTGAAATCGGTGGAAGCGTTGTACGGAATTTTAGGATTGATCGCAGGATTGGCTGCCGTGGTGGAGACCGTCGCCACGCCCAAGCTGTAGCCATCCGGGTTTGCTTTGGCCGTCTCGTTCGCGCCGATCACACCGCCGCCGCCAGCTTTGTTGACCACGATCACGTTTTGCCCCAAGGCTTTGCCCAACGGCTCTGAGATCACGCGGCCGATGATATCTGTTGTACCGCCCGGCGCGAAAGGCACTTGCAGCGTGATCGGCTTATTTGGATAGTTTTGAGCGTGAACGATGCCACTAGCCGCGATAGAAACAGCGCCGAGCGCTACGAATTTAAGAGCGTTGCGTTTGCGTAAAGAGTGCAAAGAAGACATGTGTAACTCCAGAAAATAAAAAGCGATGCAGCGCAGCGCTATAAAGCATGAATAATAAGCAGTTCTACAACGATTGCGATTGTGGCTTACCCATACTCGCTATCCCTGACAACTTTTCCCGAAGCTCCTCTCAAAGACCCTAAACTTTCTATGCATTTCGCACAACTTTTGTTCCCCGACTTTGCACTGATTGTGTGCGGATACTTAATCTGCCGCTACACGCAGCTTGGCCGTCCGATGTGGGAAGAGGTGGAAAGCTTGGTGTATTACGTACTCTTTCCTGTGTTGCTCTTTCATGCCATATCTCGCTCGCCGCTTGATTGGGCAGCAGCCAGCAATTTGATTGGCGCGGCGTTGGTGATGGCTGCATGCGCCATTGCGCTCTCGTACTCAGTAGCGAAGCTACCCGGCGTGCAACGCAACGATTTCGCCAGCAGCGCGCAGGTCGGCTTTCGTTTTAACTCCTACATTGCGCTGGCGCTGGCCGAACGCCTAGGCGGGCAGCAAGGCTTGCTACTTATCGCGGTGATCATCGGCCTGTGTGTACCCTTGTTCAACATGGCCGCTGTCTGGCCGATGGCTAAGCATTCTGGCCAAAGCTTTGGCAAAGCATTGCTGCGCAACCCGCTGATCATCGGCACGCTCGCGGGCCTTCTAGCCAATGTGCTGGGCATCACGGTGCCTGCGTTTGCTGAGCCTGCCGTGAGCCGCATGGGGCAGGCATCGCTGGCTCTCGGGCTCATGGCTGCCGGCGCGGGCTTGCAGCTTGGGCAAGTATTCAGTAATGCAAGCCGCATCCGCACCGGTATAGCTCTGCTCAGCGTGCGGCATCTGGCGGTGCCGCTGATTGCAGTAGGTTTGGTACAGCTGTTTGATCTCAACAAAACGCAGGCCAGCGTGCTGCTGATGTTTAGCGCATTGCCCACGGCATCCAGCTGCTACGTTCTCGCAGCAAAGATGGGGCTAGATGGCAGCTTCGTTGCAGGCTTGGTCACGCTGTCCACTGTGCTGGGTATGCTCAGCCTGCCCTTCGCATTGAGTTTTATATGAAAACAGCCAGTAGCCGGCATAAAATATGCGTAATCTGCTACTAAATTTATAGCAATTCACATGACTTGGCATGCTCAACTTCAGCTAAATTATCGCGCTGCCTCTGGCAAAACCCTGCTTGATTTCTCGCACAATGGCCCATTGCGCATCTTGCAAAGTCTCTATCCTGAAGGAGATGCCGTCTGCCACAACGTGCTGGTGCATCCGCCGGGCGGCGTGGCCGGCGGCGATGATTTAGATATCACGGTCAACATCCAAGCAGACGCTCATGCGCTCATCACCACCCCCGGCGCCACGCGCTTTTACAAAACCTCGGGCGATGCCGCCATCCAGCGTACCACCGTGAAAATGGCAGATGGCGCACGCCTTGAATGGCTACCGCTTGAAAACATCGCCTACAGCGGCTGCTTGGCCGAGAACCGATTGCAATTGCAACTCGCCCCCACCGCAGAGATAATCGGCTGGGACATCACGGCGCTGGGCCTGCCCGCAGCCAACCAGCCCTTTGCGCGCGGCGCGTTCACGCAGCACGTTGAATTGCTCTGTCCAACGAGTCAACACAGCCCGTGGTTGGAGCGAGGCCGCATTGCCGCTGATGACACGCGCCTGCTGCAATCGCCCATGGGTCTGAACGGCCACACCTGTCTCGCCACTCTCTTTTTCATAGCAGGAAGCGCAATATCTATGCCGGCTAAAGAGCTATTTTTATCTCAATCCAGAGAAATTTCTCA
Organism: Comamonadaceae bacterium; assembly: GCA_043777675.1. Classification (GTDB taxonomy): domain Bacteria; phylum Pseudomonadota; class Gammaproteobacteria; order Burkholderiales; family Burkholderiaceae_C; genus JANMDU01. The sequence goes on from JAYWHR010000070.1 coordinate 17,574, forward strand.
GAATCATGCGCTCCGGGCAACATGCGGCATCACCAGCCCGCATGTACAAGTGATCTTGCTACGTGTCCTAGCCGATCACACTGAACAAGCGATGGATTTATGCAAAAAAGTACGCGGCGCTTGGCGTGAATTAGCATGGGGTTTGCCCAATGTGCCGCCGCGTATTTGGGCGATGTGAGGGTTGGTTGGCGAACACCTAAGAAAGACAAACAGCCGGACGCAGAAGAAATACCAAAAAGAAAAATACCAAGATAACTTTTTTGAAACTCAGCGTCACTTTTGCATTTTTTCTTCTGTTTTCTTTTGCGTCTTCTGCGTCACCTTTGCGTCTTCTGCGTCCGGTATTTGGTATTTGGTATTTGGTGTTTGGTCATACGTCTTCAGCCAAGCCATGAATCGATGAAGTGCACCAAAAAGAACATGCACCAAGATGGTTAGCGCGCTTGCAATGAGGCTCAATTCCAAGATAATGAATTCATGGAACTCACCCCCCGCGAAAAAGACAAACTCCTTCTCTTCACCGCTGCCTTGCTGGCCGAGCGCCGCAAAGCACGCGGATTGAAGCTCAACTACCCAGAAACGATCGCCTTCATCAGCGCCGCTGTGATGGAAGGTGCACGGGATGGCAAAACCGTCGCGCAGCTCATGAGCGAAGGCCGCCATGTGCTCACCAAAGCCGATGTGATGGATGGCATCGCCGAAATGATTCCAGATATCCAAATCGAAGCCACGTTTCCTGACGGCACCAAGCTGGTGACCGTGCATCAACCTATTCAATAACTCATCAGATCATCACCATGAAATTGATCACTACTAAATTAATAGCAGTCTGCGCAATATTTATGCCGGCTACCATCGCTTTTTCTCATGAAAATCATGGTTTGATTGGCTCGCATTGGCATGCCAGTGATGTGGCTGGACTAGCCGCCTTGGGCGTGCTGGTTGCCGTGGCTATGTGGCTTTCACGTAAGTGAGCGCCGCCATGATTCCAGGCGAAATGTTGATTGACGACGGCGAGCATGCGCTCAACGTGGGGCGGCGTGCGATCACGCTGATCGTGAAAAACGCAGGCGATAGGCCGATTCAAGTGGGCTCGCACTACCATTTTGCCGAGACCAACACAGCGCTCAGCTTTGACCGCGCCGCTGCGCGCGGCATGCGCTTGAACATTGCAAGTGGCTTGGCTGTGCGCTTTGAGCCCGGGCAGCAGCGCACTGTGGAGCTCGTTGATTTTGCGGGTGATCGCAAGGTCTTTGGTTTCAACGCCAAAGTACAAGGAGCGCTTTAAACATGGTCACCATTCAAAAACGCGCTTATGCAGAGATCTTCGGCCCGACCGTGGGTGATCGCGTTCGCTTGGCAGATACTGATCTCATCATCGAAGTAGAAAAAGATTTCACGCTGCAAGCGGGAGGCTACGGCGAAGAAGTGAAATTCGGCGGTGGTAAAACGATTCGCGATGGTATGGCGCAAAGCCAACGCACCCGAGCCGAAGGTGCTGTGGACACCGTGCTCACCAACGCACTCATCATTGACCACTGGGGCATTGTGAAGGCTGACATCGGCTTGAAAGACGGCCGCATCGTGCGTATCGGCAAAGCTGGCAACCCAGACACGCAGCCCGGCATCGACATCATCATAGGCCCCGGCACGGAAATCATCAGCTGCGAGGGCAACATCGTCACCCCCGGCGGGATTGACACACACATTCATTTCATTTGCCCGCAGCAAATCGAAGAAGCTTTGAGCAGCGGCATCACCACCATGATCGGCGGCGGCACCGGCCCCGCCACTGGCACATTCGCCACGACCTGCACGCCTGGCCCTTGGCATATCGAGCGCATGCTGCAAGCCGCAGATGCTTTCCCGATGAACCTTGGCTTTCTCGGCAAAGGCAATGCCAGCCTGCCCGCCGCCTTGCGCGAGCAGGTCAGCGCAGGCGTGATTGGCCTCAAGCTCCACGAAGACTGGGGCACCACGCCAGCGGCCATTTCCAATTGCCTTGATGTGGCCGAAGAGACCGACATTCAAGTGGCGATTCACACTGACACACTCAATGAATCCGGCTTCGTAGAAGACACCATCGCCGCCTTCAAAGGCCGCACGATTCACAGCTTCCACACTGAGGGCGCAGGCGGCGGGCATGCGCCGGATATTTTGAAAGTAGTGGGCGAGCAAAACGTGCTCCCATCTTCCACCAATCCCACGCGCCCTTACACGATCAACACACTCGATGAGCACGTTGACATGCTCATGGTCTGCCATCATTTGGACGCCAGCATCGCCGAAGATTTGGCCTTTGCAGAGAGCCGCATCCGCAAAGAAACCATCGCGGCAGAAGACATCTTGCATGATCTGGGCGCGATCAGCATGTTTTCATCTGATTCTCAAGCCATGGGCAGAGTTGGCGAGGTGATCATTCGCTGCTGGCAAACTGCGCACAAAATGAAGCAGCAGCGCGGCAAGCTCCCCGGCGATTCAGAGCGGCATGACAACTTCCGCGCCAAGCGCTACATCGCTAAATACGCCATTAACCCAGCCATCGCGCACGGCATCAGCCATGAAGTGGGCAGCTTAGAAGTAGGCAAGTGGGCAGACATCGTGATCTGGAAGCCCGCCTTCTTCGGCGTGAAGCCCGCGCTGATTTTGAAAGGTGGCACGATTGCCATGGCCGCCATGGGCGATCCGAATGCCAGCATCCCCACGCCCCAGCCTGTGCACTACCGCCCGATGTTTGGCAGCTCTGGCCGCAGCCTGCATAAAAGTAATCTCACCTTCCTCTCGCAAAGCGCCATCGCGCAAGGCATCCCTGAGCGCTTTGGTTTGCAAAAGAGCATTGCGGCGGCCAAGAATATCCGCAGCGTGAAAAAGCAGCACATGATCCACAACGATTACGCGCCCAAAATGGAAGTTGATGCACAAACCTACGCCGTCCGTGCAAACGGCATGCTGCTGACCTGCGAGCCAGCAGTGAGCCTGCCGATGACGCAGCGGTATTTCTTGTTTTGACGAGCTTTGTCACGAAATGCCCATGCATCTTTTTTGTTAAAATTGATGCAAACAAAGGAGAATTTTTATGCGAACCACTCTTTCAATTGATGATAAAGTGATGCAATCTGTGATGCAGGCTACTGGTCGCAGCAATCCGCTAGACGCTGTGCGCGACGCTTTGCAAAGCTATTTGCAAGAGCAAAAACTCAAAAAAGTGATTGCTCTGCGCGGCAAAGTGCAGATCACCGACAACTGGCGCAAACTGCGCGCACTTGATACGAAGCCAGTCAAAGCATGAAGGGCCGCAAAGTTGCGCCGAGTATCCTAATTGACACCAGCGCTTGGATCGAGTTTCTGCGCGGCCATGCTGGCGGCGTGGCCGATGCAGTGCAAGAGGCGATCGAACTGTACCAAGCTCGCCTGTGTGGCCCTGTGAAGGCCGAGCTATTGCAAGGGGCAAAAGGCAATAAAGAAAAAGAGCAATTGCGGCTGATCTTTGAAGTCGTCCCAAGCATGGCTACAGAAGAGGCCGATTGGAGCCAAGCTGGCGAGATGCTGCAAAGCTTGCGTAGCAAAGGCATCACAGTCCCGTTGACTGATGCATTGATTGCGACGATTGCGCAGCGTCATTCGACTCCAATACTCACGCTAGATCAACATTTTTCACATTTGGAAGTCGAGTTGGCATGATTCAAATTTCTAAGCTCATGGCTCAAGGCGCTGGCTTGGCGCCAGTGCTCATCAAGCGTGCAGCTACCCTCGAACTCGATTGGGATGTACGCCAGAAAAGCCGCTTCGATGGCACGGATTCTTCAGGCCGTCAGCTTGGTATTTTTTTGCCACGCGGTACGGTGGTGCGCGGCGGCGATGTGTTGGTGGCAGAAGATGGCTCGCTGGTGCGCGTGATCGCAGCGCCTCAAGCTGTGTTGCGCATCACGCATTGCGCAGCGCACGGCTCGCCCTACGATTTGATTCGTGCGGCGTATCACTTGGGTAATCGGCATGTGCCGATTGAATTGAAGCCCGATCATCTGAAGATTGAGCCAGATCATGTGCTGGCAGAGATGCTGCGAGCGATGCATTTGATCGTGAATAACGTGACGGAATCGTTTGAGCCGGAGAATGGGGCTTATTCCTCGCATGGTGGGCATTCGCATGGCTACGGTAAGGATGATGACCACGCGCACCCCGCTGAGCATGCGCATGACCACTCACACGATCATGCGCATTCAGCCCCACCGCTGAAGCGCATCTCGATTCCGATTGCAGCTGCGCCTGCAGGGCAGAGCGGCCATGTACACGGGCCAGACTGCAATCACGGCCATTCGCATTAAGCGCCCTCACCTATTCATCCCTTCATGCGCCGCATCTTCGATCCGCCCGCTGCGGCACTGCCGGCCAGCAGCTTGCTGCAACTGATCTGGCTTGCTTCTCCAGCCTTGCCAATTGGTGGTTTTTCCTACTCAGAAGGGCTGGAAGCAGGCATAGAATATGGCCGAATAGCTCCTGATTCCATAGCAAATTGGCTGCAAGATCAATTGCACATTAGCTTAGCGCGCGGCGATTTAGCGGCGCTTTGCAAAGCAGTCACAGCCATCCGAAGAAACGATTCAGAGCGTGTGCAAGAGCTCAATGCTTGGGTGCTGCAAACCCGCGAGACGCATGAGCTGCGCCTGCAAACCGAGCAAATGGGGCGCTCTTTGATCGAATGGCTCAAAGTGCAATCGCCCGAGCTTGATGCTGCGCACTGGCTGGGCGATCAAGTACCTACCTACCCGATAGCCTTTGCCTTAGCTGCCACGCGCACACAGGCCAGAGTGCGAGACATCGCTTTGGCCTTCACCTTCGGCTGGGCAGAAAACATGGTGCAAGCCGCCATCAAAGCCGTACCGCTCGGGCAAACCGCCGGGCAGCGCATTTTGCAGCAGCTCGCCGCAGAAATTCCTGCTGCGGTGGAGGTGGCTTTGCAATTGCCTGACAGCGAGCGCCAAGCCTTTTCGCCGATGCTGGCGATAGTTTCTGCGCAGCATGAGACGCAGTATTCGCGGTTGTTTCGTTCTTAATTCTTGAAATGCAAAATGCGAATACCGGACGCAGAAGACGCAAAAGTTACGCAGAAAGAATACCAAAAAGAGAAATGCAAGAGGCTCGATTTTTAAGTTTTACGATTCAGAGACTTTTGTTCTTTCTTCTGACTTTTTTTGCGTCTTCTGCGTAACCTTTGCGTCTTCTGCGTCCGGAAGTTTGTGTTCGGATTTTCTCTTCAAACCCCAAGATACCTACCATGTCCACCCTACACCACATCAAAAACCGCACCAAGCATCTCCCCCCGCTCAGAGTAGGCATCGGCGGCCCCGTGGGCTCTGGTAAGACGACGCTGCTTGAGATGCTTTGCAAAGCCATGCGTGAGAAATACGATCTGGTGGCGATCACGAATGATATTTACACCAAAGAAGATCAGCGCATCTTGACCGTGAGCGGCGCACTGGATGCTGAGCGCATCATGGGCGTGGAGACGGGTGGTTGCCCACACACTGCAATTCGTGAAGATGCATCGATCAACTTGGAAGCGATTGACCGCATGCTGGAGCAATTTCCTAACGCAGATATCGTGTTCGTGGAAAGTGGTGGCGACAACCTCGCTGCCACCTTCAGCCCCGAGCTATCTGACCTCACGATTTATGTGATTGACGTAGCCGCAGGCGAGAAGATTCCGCGCAAAGGCGGGCCCGGCATCACCAAGAGCGATCTTTTTGTGATCAACAAAACCGATCTCGCGCCCTATGTGGGCGCGAATCTTGATGTGATGGAAGCAGACACCAAGCGCATGCGCCCCTCGGCCAATCGCCCCTATGTGATGACCAATTTGAAGACCCTCAGCGGTGTGGACACAGTGGTCAAATATATTATCGAAAAAGGCATGTTGCCGGCATAAACAATGCGCAGATTGCTATGAAATTCATACCACTTATCGAACACACACGCGGCAGCTTGCCAGAGATCGTGCACCCCGGTGCCATAGCCGTGGTCAACGCGCAAGGCCAATTGCTGCGCAGCGCTGGTGATGCGCAGGCCATGAGTTTTACGCGCTCCACCATCAAGCCTTTTCAGGCGCTGCCCTTCCTACAGGGCGGTGGCTTGAAGCATTTCAATTTCACGGAAAAGCAAACCGCCCTGCTCTGCGCCAGCCACAATGGCGAAGAGATGCATGTGGCGCAAGTCGATGACATGCTGCACAAAATCAATCAGCCCTATAAAGCACTGCAATGCGGCTGTCATGTGCCGCTGCGCTTTTCTTATGGTGGCTTAAGCGCACCTGCTGATTTGCAATTCGATGAACGCCACAACAATTGCAGCGGCAAACACACGGGCTTTCTCGCCTACTGCGTGCAGCATGGGTTGCCGCTTGAAAACCACCTCGCACCTGAACACCCTTTGCAACGTGCAATTCACAAAAGCGTGATGCAAGCCACGCAAGCCGATTCAAACCAACTAGTTGCTGGCACAGATGGCTGCTCCGCGCCCAATTACGCGATGCCTCTGCACAATTTGGCGCATGCCTTTGCACGGCTGGCCAGCGGCGCGCGTGACCCTGAGCTGGGCGAGCCCTTTGCAGCACTGCGCGATGCTTTCGTCAAACACCCAGAAATGATCTCCGGCACAGGCCGCAACGATCTCGCGTTCACGCACGTGGGCCGTGGCGACTGGATCACAAAAATCGGCGCAGATGGCGTGCAAGTGATTGCGAGTATCAGCCGGCAGGAAGCCATTGCCATCAAAATGATCAGCGGAAACATGCATGCTCTGTATGCCGCAGCCGTCGTGGCGATGAACCAGTTGGGTTGGCTTGATGCAGCGCAGCGAGAAGCTTTGAAAGCTTGGTCGCCGCAGCCTTTGCTCAATGCGCGTGGCGTGCAAACAGGCGAGATTCGCGCCGCGTTTCAGTTATAAAAGCTTTATCGGCTCTACATCCACAGAGCCCTTTTCGCTACTTAAAGAGAGCACGCCTTCTTGAATCGTCGCCTGCACATTCATACTGCGCTCAGCCAGCGCTTCAAGTGCTTTTGCCGCCTCTGATGGCACTTGATACACGCTCAAATTGCGTGGCCGCGTGAGTTTGGTTTGAATACCCTTCCACCAAACCGGCGTGGCGTGGTTAAAGGCATACACATGCACCTCATCGGCCTTGCCGCAAGCCTTGATGATCGGTTTGTCTTCCGGCTGCCCCACTTCCACCCAGAGCCGAATCGCACCCGTGAAATCTTTGAGCACCACGTCTGCCTCATCCGGGTCAGACATCCCCGCGCCAAAGCCCAGTGTTCCATCACCATTGCAAATGCTTTGCAGCTTATAAGCTTGCAGCGCAAACGCCACCAAACGAATCATCATGCGCTCATCTGTCTCGCTCGGGTGGCGCGCCAATGTCAGCGCATGGTCAGCGTAGTAGCCATGATCAATATCTGCGATTTGGATACTGGCTTTGTAAATGGTGGATTTGATGGCCATGACGAGTCTCAAACAAAAAAGCCCCACGCAAACGGCAGTGGGGCTTGTCTCAATACTGGCGGAGGCTGTGAGATTCGAACTCACGGGGGACTCACATCCCCGGCAGTTTTCAAGACTGCTGGTTTAAACCGCTCACCCAAACCTCCAGCGGAACAGTATTTTAATCTAAGCAAGGAACATCGCTTGCAAATCGCTCAAAAAATCTAACCCGCGCGTGGTGGGGCGCACATGGGTGAAATCGCGCTCAATCAGGCCTTTGGCTTCTGCCTCGTTGAGCTGCTTTTGGATGGAGGTGATGGGCAAACCCGTGCGCTCGGAAAAATCTGCCAGCGCGAAGCCGCCGGTTAGGCGCAGGGCGTTGAGCATGAATTCAAAGGGTAAATCGGTGCGGCTCACTTCGGTCTCTTGCACCATGCAATCCCACGGTTTCGCGGATAAAGCTTTATCCATGTAGAGCTTGGGCTCGCGGGCTTTGACTTGGCGCATCACGCGGTGGGCGAAGCTAAGCTTTCCGTGCGCGCCTGCGCCGATACCGAGATAGTCGCCAAATTGCCAGTAGTTGGTGTTGTGAACGCTACGTTTATTTGGCTTAGCAAATGCAGAGATTTCATAGCGCTCCAAGCCTTGAGCTGCGGTGAGTTCAATGATGCGGTCGAGCATGTCGTATGCATCGTCATCGACAGGCAAATTTTTTGGCGTGAATTTAGCGAAGTAGGTGTTGGGCTCAATCGTGAGGTGATAAATGCTGATGTGGGGCGGCTTGAATTGGAGAGCGGTTTGAACATCTTGCTCGCATTGCACGAGACTTTGACCGGGCAAGGCATACATGATGTCAATATTGAATGCATCGAAATTCATAGCAGCCTCTTCAATGGCTGCTTTCGCTTGCGCACTGTTATGCACACGGCCTAGGACTTTGAGATGAGCATCATTGAAGCTTTGCACACCGATGGACAGGCGCGTGACACCGGCTTGACGGAAGGCTTTGAAGCGGTCTTTCTCAAACGTGCCTGGGTTGGCCTCTAGCGTGATTTCGCAGCCTGCCTCCAAAGGCAATCGCGCACGCACGGCGGCGAGCAAATAATCAATCGAATCAGGAGAAAACAAACTGGGCGTGCCGCCACCTATGAAAATGCTATGGACTCTGCGCCCCCAAACCAGCGGCAGGCTCATTTCTAGATCAGCAATCAGCGCTTGCAAATAGCGCTGCTCCGTATCCTGCTGCAGAGCACCTCCGCCAGCAACTTCATGCGAATTGAAATCGCAATACGGGCATTTCTTGAGGCACCAAGGTAAATGAATATAAAGCGAGAGCGGCGGTAGGCTAGGCAGACGCAGCGTGCCTTCGCGCATGTAGTGTTGGATGTCTTGCATGAATGATGAGATTGGACACTAAATTTCACTGCTGGGCGAAGACTTGGCTATTTTGGGATTTAGAACAGCCGAAAACCGGACGCAGAAGACGCAAAGGTTACGCAGAAGGAATACCAAAAAGAGAAATGCAAGGAAGCCCGTTCTTGTTAGGCCTTATCTCAAAAGAGTTTTGTTTTTTCTGCATTTTCTGCGTCTTCTGCGTCTTCTGCGTAACCTTTGCGTCTTCTGCGTCCGGCTGTTCTGTCTTGCTGTTTTATCTCACTGACTCCTGCACCACATCCTCCACCATCAGCCCATCCCGAAACACAATCCGCCTTCTCGCCCAAGCGGCCACATCGTGCTCATGCGTAACTAAAACGACCGTCATGCCTTGGCTATTGAGCTCAGTCAGCAATTTCATGATGTCTTCGCTGGTTTGGCTGTCGAGTGCGCCGGTGGGCTCGTCGGCCAAGATGAGTTGGGGGCTGTTGACCAAGGCACGGGCGATGGCCACGCGCTGCTGCTGGCCGCCGGAGAGCTCGGCAGGGGTGTGATGCATGCGCTCGGCCAGGCCCACGCGGGTGAGCGCGGCTTTGGCTTTTTCTTTGCGGGCTTCGCTTTTGATACCTGCGTAGACCATGGGCAGCTCAACATTTTCCAAAGCACTCGTACGCGGCAGCAAATTGAATTGCTGGAAGACGAAGCCGATGCGGCGATTGCGGATGGAGGCGAGTTGATCGGATTCCATGCCTTGCACACCTTCGCCAGCGAGGCGGTATTCGCCGCTGGTGGGCAGATCAAGGCAGCCGAGGATATTCATCAGCGTGGATTTGCCTGAGCCCGATGCACCCATGATGGCGACGAATTCGCCCTCTGCAATATCGAGCGACACCCCGCGCAGGGCATGCACGGTTTGATCACCCATCGTGTAGGTTTTAACGAGCTGGCGCGCTTCGATCAAGGCCATTGGACGTGCCTTGATTTAGAAAGGCATACGAGGGCCAGTGCTGCCCGGGCGAGCACCCGGCGCAGCGGCTGCGCCACCGCTCACACCTGTGATCACCGTTGCGCCTTCTTTGAAAAGATCGGCATTCGGGCTGTTGGGTTGCACGATCAACTCGGTCGATGTGCCATCGGTGATACCTAGGCGCACGTTGTAGGCCACGGGTTTGCCTTGTTCGTTAAGCAGATAAATGCGGCCACGCGAGCTTGTGCGGCTGCCCATTTCAGCTTGTAGCGCGGCATATTTCGTCTTCTGCTCGGGTGTGAGGAAATCATTCACTTTGGCGCGCAGCTCGGCCATGATGCGCTCGCGCACTTTCGGGCGATCTTCTGGCGTGGCATCGCGCATGGCGGAGAATTTGGGGCGCGTCTCAGCAAACAGCGCATCGAGCTTTTGCTGCTGATCGGCGCTAAGCTGCAATTCACTGACCAAGCGATTGCGCAATTCTCCCAAAGGCCCGCCGCCACCGGTGCCCGCCCCACCGCCGCCCCCACCTGCACCTCCAGTTGGCGCGGCTGCAGATGCAGCTGGCGATGCGGATACGGCAGCGCCAGCCACAGGGCCCGTAGCAGCATTTTTTTCATCGTTTATAGAGGCTTTTGAGCCAGTAGCCGGCATAGAATCTGCGCGAGGCGCTATTGAATTAGGAGCAATTTGTACCGCAGCGGATGGCGACGGAGGTGCAGCGCTAGCAGCTGCTGGGCGGTTACCGCTGCTTGGCGCCGGCGTGTTGGCAATTAACTCTTGGTATTTTTTTCGCTGATCAGCGTTGAGCATCGCGGAGATTTTGCTGCGCATCTCCGCAGTGATTTTCTCTCTTGCGCCTTGGCGCTCGGCCTCATCCATATCGCGCACGCCCAAGAATTTAGGGCGCATCTCGGTTTGAATTGCATCAAGCTTGGCTTGTTGATCAGATGTGAGCTGTAGCTCCGAGATCAAGCGTTCACGCTGTGCAGCAAAGCCTCCACCACCCCCGCCCGTACCACCACCGCTGCCGGCTGGTTGCGCTACGGCTTCGCTGAAGAAGCTGAAGCCAGTACGCCCTGATTTCGGAGCAGAAGCGCCAGAAGAAGGAGCAGACGACCCTCCGCTAGCCGGCTCCACACCGGCAATCCTTACACGCAGCGCAGCATTCGGAATCTTCAGCACATTTTCTCGGCTCTCGGTGACCACGCGCACATTGGCAGTCATCCCTGGCAGCAAGCGCCCTGCGCTGTTGGTAAAGCCCACCACGGCAACATACGTCACCACATTAGCCACGTTTTGCGCGGCCTTGCGCACTTGGCGCACTTCGCCTTCAAAGGTTTGCCCGGGGAATGCATCTACGGTAAACGTAGCGCGCTGGCCAGTGCGAATACGGCTCACATCGGCCTCGTCAATACTCGCATCCACCTGCATATCCGATAAATTTTGCGCGATCACAAACAGCTCAGGCGATTGCAAGCTGGCGGCCACCGTTTGCCCCTTCTCAATCGCGCGCTTGATCACGATCCCATTCACAGGCGAGGTGATCTTCGTGCGCTGCAAATCAATGCGCGCCTGAGAAAGAGCCGCATCGCGCTGTGCCACATTCGCTTGCGCTGATTTGACTTGTGCATTCGTCACCGCGAGCTGAGCTTGGGTAGATTTCAAGCTCTCGCCAGATGTGTTCACCAAAGCGCGGGCTCTATCGGCCTCACTCTGCGCAATGAATTGCTTCTCTGCCAAATCTTTTTTCCGCTCAAAATCGCGCTGCGCCTCAGCCACATCCACTTGAGAGCGAGAAATAGCGGCATTCGATGCCAACACATTGGCTTGCGCGCTCAATACGGCAGCTCTAGCCACATCTACATCCGCCATCGCTTGCCGCACACGGAATTCGAAGGTCTCTGGATCAATCTGCGCAATCAGTTGACCCGCCTTCACCTCTGAATTGAAATCCACATACAACTCTTTGATCTGCCCGCTCACCTGCGTGCCCACGCTCACCTGCGTGACGGGATTGACTGCGCCGCTGGCCGACACGCTGGCGGCCAAGTTGCCACGATCTATTTTTGCCGTGCGGTATTGCATATCGCTGTTCTTGTCTTGGTTTGAATACCACCACGCGCCACCGCCGGCGGCGGCCAACACAACAAAAGCGCTGATCCAAAGAGATTTCTTCATGATGCTGATTGTAGGAGCGCAGCCTCTTACCGATATGTCTGGGTGGTAAACCCTTAACGAGCGCATTTCGCACCCATAAATCTGCATTTCATCGCAAACCGCTGGCCTGCAAAGCGCTGCACAGGCACATTAGCGGCATGCAAACTCTCTCCTCACTTTCCCCGCAAATCATCATCCATCTCGCTGCAGCCCTTAGCGCCGCTGCGCTCGGGCCTTTTGCGTTGTGGGCACGCCTGTCCGGCAAACAACGCCCCAAGCTGCATCGCGCCTTTGGCTACGCTTGGGTCACGATGATGTTGATCACGGCCATCTCCGCCCTCTTCATTCATTCCCATTTTCCAGTGTGGTCTCGCTTTTCGTGGATTCATCTTTTCATCCCCGCCACCCTCATTGGCCTCTTCGGTGCTTTTTGGCATCTCGCCAAAGGCAACATTGCCGGCCATCGCAAAAATATGCTCCGCTTGTATTTCGGCGCATGTCTTGGCGCGGGGGTGTTCACCTTGCTGCCTGGCCGCTTTCTCGGTCAATTCATTTGGAGCTAACTTTTTCAGGAGTACACCATGAGCCACGCCTACAACTTTTCCAACCCATCCCCAAAATCCACTCTGAGCCCCAGCGAAATCGAGCGCCTCGCCCGCCGCCGCGCAGGCGCAAAGCTAGGTTGGTTCATCCACTGTGCAGTCTTCGTCTGCGTTAACGCTTTGCTCATGACGATTTCTCTGGCCAACGGTAAGCCTTGGGCATTTTTCCCACTTATGGGCTGGGGGCTCGGCTTGGCGATTCATGGTGCGCTAGTTTGGCTTGGCAGCCCCGGCAGCGTCTTGCATGAGAGGCTATTGCAATCCGAACGTGCGCGTTTGCAAGCACGGCGCGATCCTTGGTGAATACCTTACACGGATTCATGATGCGTCAAATCTTTCAAGAAATACCGGTCTGGGTCTGTCCACGGCTTCTGATTTTGATGGCTGGGAGCTTCAAGCAATCGCAATCGCATACGCGCTCTGCGCTCAACGGGCATCAGCCACATCAAGCCGTTTGAATCCCATTTACCTGCACAATGACCATCATGAGCACTGCTTCTATGTTTATTCCGGGAGTCCACCAAGCTACTGAAGCGGCGCGGATGCTGCCGCGCTGGGCGCGGGGCTGGGCTGTGATGAGGCCATGCAGATTTGTGCTGCTGCGCCATGGCTGGCAGGTGGCCTTGTTTTGTGTCGCTATTTGTCTTGTGCTGTCGCTCTTTCAGCCAGGCGTGCCTTTGTGGCGGCAAATGGTTTATTCGCTGCCCATGGGCATGGTGACGTGGGCTTTGATTGATGGTGGGCGCTTTTTTCTTGATCAAGACTCGCCCTATCTGTTTCCTCGCGGCTGGCGCGGCGTTGCGCTGATCGTGGGAGGGGTCTTCTTGGGGTTCCTGTTGGGCACACTGATTGGTGATGCGATCAACGGCCAGTCCAGCTTCAGCCTCATGCGCCGCTCACCCCAGTTTTTCGTCTATATCTTCCTGTTTAGCATGGCCTCGGGCATTGGCATTTCGCTGTTTTTCTATAACCAAGGCAAAAGCGCTTATTTGCTGGCCGAGATTGAAGCCAAAAGTCGTCAAGCCACTGAGGCACAGCTCAAATTATTGCAAAGCCAGCTCGATCCCCACATGCTTTTTAACACGCTGGCCAATCTGCGCGCGCTCATTCCACATGAGCCAGAGCGTGCCGTGCAAATGCTCGATCAGCTGGGTGATTTCCTGCGCGCCACGCTTAGCGCTTCAAGGGCGCAAGAACACAGCTTGCAAGCGGAGTTTGATCGGCTGCGCGACTATCTCTCGCTCATGCATATCCGCTTGGGCGAGCGTCTGCGCTTTCACCTCGATTTGCCACAAGAGCTGACGCGGGTCTTAGTGCCCACCTTGATTCTGCAAAGCTTGGTGGAAAACGCTATTGAGCATGGCCTAGAGCCCAAAGTCGGCGGCGGCACGGTGTGGATCACGGCTTCAAAAAAAGGTGAGCAGCTCATTCTTCAAGTCAGCGACGATGGCATGGGCTTTGATACGGAAGCTGCGCACGATCAGGTCACCCAAGGCTTTGGCCTCGCTCAAGTGCGCGAGCGTTTGCAAAGCTGGTATGGCAGCCAAAATACTATAGATTTGATAGCAGTCCGCGCAATGAATACAAGGGCTACTCCTGCTTTTGACGCTAATAAAGCAGTCAAAATGGATATCTCACCCGGCTGCCAAGTCACCCTCATGCTGCCGCTGCGAACATGAGCCCGCAGAGCCTTACCGCCCTGATCGCCGAAGACGAGCCTTTGCTCGCGGAGGCCTTGCAGCGCGAGCTGGCCACGCTTTGGCCGCAGCTGCAAACGCAGATCGCGACCGATGGCCTGCAAGCCGTCGAGCAGGCGCTTGAGCTACTGCCGCAATTGCTGTTTTTCGACGTGCGCATGCCCGGCCAATCGGGCTTAGAAGCCGCGCAAGAGATCGCCGAACGCTGGCCATCAGGCCGCAGGCTGCCACTTCTGATTTTCGTCACCGCGTTTGACGAATATGCCGTCAAAGCCTTCGAGCAATCTGCGGTGGACTACATTGTCAAACCTGTCAAAACAGTGCGTTTACAGCAAACTTTAGAGCGAATTAGGCCTTTAGCCGGCGTATTCCATGCGCAGAGTGCTATTCAATCAATAGCATTGCCTGAAATCTTGGATACCGATGAGCCGATGCTCAATGCCTTGCGCAGCTTGCTGCGCACGCCCCTCGATGCCCTCATCAGCACGCCTAGCCTGCAACGCATCCAAGCCAGCGTCGGCAGCCAAATCATCGTTGTGCCGCTATCAGAAGTCGCCTATTTTGAAGCTGCAGACAAATACGTTCGCGTACTCACCGGCATTGAAAAACCCGAGCGCGAACTGCTGATTCGCACACCCATCAAAGACCTCTTGCCCCAACTCAAACCCGATGAATTTTGGCAAATCCACCGTAGTACCGTGGTGCGCGTCAGCTTGATCGAAGCTGTGCAACGTGATGCAACAGGCCGGCTCACATTGAGCCTGCGAGGCCGCCTAGATAAGTTAATGGTTAGCAGGCTTTACGCTGCACAATTCAAAGCGATGTGACTGGCACTACGTACGCTGCGCTGGGGACGTCGATCCGCGTTGCACCAGATGAAATGGCAAAAGTGACTGACGCGGAACAGGTTCGCCCGCTAGGATTTGCAGAATTTGTGTGGCAGCGATTCGCCCCAAATCCTGTGTGGGCAAGCTGACTGTCGTTAGCCCTGGCTTCATCTCGCCAGCCAGCTCGTGGTTGTCTATGCCGCATATAGAAATATCCTTTGGCACGCTCATACCCATAGCCTGAGCCTCTAGCATGGCACCGATGGCCACCATGTCGTTGCCACACACCAAAGCCGTCAACTTCGGATCGCGCCGCTTAAGCTCCCTGATGCCCTCGCGGCCACCTTGTATGCTTAGGTCCTGCTCGCATACAGCAGCTGCATTGGCGTTCAGCCCAAAGCGCTTGAGCTCGCTTAAAAAGCCAAGCCTGCGTTGCCCCGCGCGATCATTGTGCTGAACACGGCCCGAGATCATGCCGATCCTGCGATGCCCTAAGTCCAGTAAGTGGCACGCTGCCATCGCAGCTATGGCTTGGTTATCAAAGCCCACCGAGGGTAATCGTTCATCACACACCCAAGTCAACAGCACCGGCTTGCTCCAAGCCTGAAGGCTGCTCCATGCTTGGGCATGATGCTGAGCGCCCACCAAAACCAAGCCATCTACACCTCTGTGTTGCATCGTCTTGATGAGCTCAGCCTCTACCAAATGGTCGTAGTTGTGGCTAGCCACCAAAAGCTGATAACCAGCGCTTGCGAGGCTCAATTGCATAGCGTGGGTGCTGCGCGCAAAAATTGCTAAATCTAGCGTGGGGATCACACAGCCAATAGTTCGTGTGCGGCCGGAGGCCAAGGCTCTGCCCGCTGCATCAGGCACATAGCCCAGCTGCTCGACGGCTGCTTGCACCAGATCGCGCGTTTTTCTGCTCACCCGCTCAGGCTGCGACACAGCGCGAGACACTGTGGCCGTAGACACTCCCGCTATGCGCGCCACATCGATAATCCGACTCTTATTTTGCATAACGAAAGATAGCTCAAACTCATAAATACTGCAAACGCTTGCATCCTAATTTTTACAGATTTTTCTATTCACCCTAGGATTTACCCTCTAAATTCGAATATTTACGTGTCAATTGCTTGACGTTCAAATAGCAATATGACAACATAAATGAAAGCGCTTACATTTTATTCAGCCTGAACTTCTGCACCGACGCCAGCCCAACATCATGGATTCATCCGGTCATATCGCAGGAATGTCCCGCCGCACATGGATAGGTGCGTTGACGATTGCTTTGCTGTTTGCTGCATGGTGGTTGTTCACCTCCGCTACCGGCTGGATATCGCCGGCGCGCTTTCCTAATCCCAAAGAAGTGGGCGAATCACTGGTGCAAATCACCACTGAGGGCTATGGCAACGGCCGCTTACACCAGCATGTGATGCATAGCCTGCAACTGGTGTTGATGGGCTTTGCTGTTGCAGTTTCTGTCGGCGTCCCGCTGGGTTTGCTGATGGGCTACTCGCGCACAGCAGAAAGCCTGATCAATCCCGCATTCCTGCTCTTGCGTCCGATCCCACCCTTGGCATGGATTCCGCTGGCGATTGTTTGGCTCGGCTTGGGTGATGCTGCCAAGATTTTGGTGATTTTTGTGGCGGCCTTTGTACCCTCAGTAATCAACAGCTATACCGGCGTACGCAATATTGACACGCCAGTTTTAGAAGCTGCGCAAATGCTGGGTATACGGGGTAGCTCTCTGGTGTTTGGTGTATTGATTCCCGGCGCTTTTCCAATGATTTTTACGGGCTTGCGCTTGTCGCTGCAAGCCAGTTGGACAACCCTAGTTGCCGCTGAGCTGATCGGTGCTTTGTATGGCTTGGGCAGCATTCTTAATCAAGGCGCGCAAGATATTTATCCGGCGATGATCTTGGTGGCCATGGTGTGCGTGGGCATCTGCGGCGCTGTCACCACAGCAATCTTAGGGTACGTCGAGGTCAAAGCCATGCCTTGGCGGCGCGAGAGATCCTCATGATGAGCAACTCGCAGCCGTGGATGCCACCTAAAGCGGTGTTGTCTTTGATCGGCATCAGCGCCTTTTTTGGCTTTTGGTATTTCGCCGCATTTGCGCAGTTGATTCCTAGGCAGTTTTTACCCATGCCGCATGAGGTGGTGCTCAAACTCATTGATTTGATGCAAACCCCCTTTGCTGGCTATCGCCTGCATGAGCACATGGCCTCCAGTTTGCAGCGCTACGCTTATGGGTTTACGCTTGCCGCAATCATCGGTGTGCCCTTGGGGCTGTTGATGGGCTGGTTTAGCTGGCTCGACGACATCGTCACGCCGCTGTTTGACGCGGTGCGTTTTATCGCGCCCGTGGCGTGGGTGCCGTTTGCAGCATTGTGGTTCGGCACAGGCATTGGCGGCCCCACTTTGATCATTTTTGTAGGCGCATTCCCGCCCTGCTTGATCAACGCGTATCGCGGCGCGAAAGGCGTCGATGTGCGTTACACGGAAGCGGCCAGCATGCTGGGCGTCGGGCATTTCCGAACGATCACAGAAGTGCTTTTCCCCGCTGCTGTGCCATCCATCATTGCAGGTTTGAGAATCGGCGCTGGGCTGGGCTGGTTGTCGCTTGTGGGCGCAGAGTTGATTGCAGCATCTAGCGGCATGGGGTATTTGATCGTGAAGGGCCAAAGTGCGATTGCCACGGATATCGTCATGGCGGGCATGTTGGCCATCGGCTTTGTCGGCGTGTTAATTGATATTGCCATCCGAAAAATAGAGTCGCGCTTGCTGCGTCATCGTCAATAAACAAAAAAAACACAATGAGCACCATTGAATTCAAAAATGTGACCCGCGTTTTCAAGCGCGACAACAAAGATTTTTTAACAATTGACGGCTTTGATCTCAAGGTTAACGATCAAGAATTCGTCGCTATTGTCGGGCCATCCGGCTGCGGCAAGACAACTTGCATGCGCATGGTCGCTGGCTTGGAATTTCCAAGCTCTGGCGAAGTGTCGGTGGGTGGCAAGCAAGTCAAGAACCCCGGGCCTGAGCGCGCCGTGGTATTTCAAGCCTTCGCGCTGTTTCCATGGAAATCAGTCTATGACAACATTGATTTTGGCCTGCGAGCTAAAGGCTTGGCGCAAGACAAGCGCCACGAAATCATCACGCACTACATCAGCCTGATGAACCTCAAAGGCTACGAATCGGCCTACCCTCATCAACTCTCAGGCGGCATGCAGCAGCGCGTTGCGATTGCGCGCGCCTATGCGCTTGATCCAGACGTATTGTTGATGGACGAGCCCTTCGGCGCTCTGGATGCGCAAACACGTGTGGTGATGCAAGAAGAATTGGTCAAACTCGCACGTAAAAACCCTCGCACTGTTTTGTTTATCACGCACTCTGTCGAAGAAGCTGTGTATTTGGCTGATCGCGTTGTCGTCATGACCAGCCGCCCCGGGCGCATCAAAGAAATTTTAGATGTCAAAAATATCCGCGAAGTAGACGGCTGGGACACCCATCCGCGTATCGAAGATGTGATGGATTTGGCCTCCTTCGTTCATTTGCGCACGCGTATTTGGAAATCACTGCGCGAAGAGCATGGCGCTACGGATCATTGATAGCTACCCCACACCCCTTTCATCACCACCCTTAGGAGACTTTCATGTTGAAGAAAACTGTTATCGGCTTCGCCAGCGCTTTGGCTTTGAGCGCATCGTTTGCACAAACCCTCACGCCCATCAAAATCAGCTACCAGCCTTCGCTGTATTGGGCGATGCCTTTCCATGTAGCCACTGAAAAAGGCTGGTGGAAAGAAGTCGGCTTAGCACCTGAGTTCAGCACCTTTCCCGCTGGCGTGCCGCAGATCGCCGCTTCAGCGGCCAAATCTTGGGATGTGGGCGGCACGGGCTCAGTGCCTGCTGTTTTAGGCCATGTGCGTTTCGGCATCAAAACCATTGGTGTCACCAATGATGAGTCTGCTGGTAACGCCTTGGTCGCCAGCAGTAAGAAGGCGGCTGAGTTTGCAAAAGACCCGGCAGCGGCCTTGCGCGGTCAAACCATCACTCTGACCCAAAATTCAACCGCAGATTACGCTGTACAAGCTTGCCTCAAGCGCTACGGCCTGAAAAAATCATGTGTCGTCATGAAAAACATGGGGCAATCAGAAATCATCTCAGCCTTGTCATCAAACAACACGGATCTGGCAGGCATGTGGGCGCCAAACATATACACAGTGGAAGAAAAAGCTGGCGCTAAGGTACTCTGCAGTGGTAAAGAAGGTGGCGCTGTCGTGCCTGGTGCGTTGATTGCTCGCGGTGATTACGCCAAGGAAAATCCACAAAACGTGGCTAAGTTTTTAGCGGTGTATTTGCGTGCATGGAAGTGGATGGGCGCTAACCAAAAAGAATCCATTGCCATGATGAAAGATTTCTATGCCAAAGGCGGCGTGAGCATCAGCGAAGCCTCCATGAAGAAAGAATTTGATACCCGCCCGACATTTGATCTTGGCCAGCAAATCAAAATGATGGATCGCAAAAACAGCAATTCACAAGTGGATGCATGGTTTGCGCAAATCGCTGTATTCATGCGCGAGACCGGCGCATTGCCCACCATCCCGCAAGTCCAAGACTTCGTGACGAGTGAGTATATGAACATGGTGCAAGCTGATCCCAAACTGCGTGAATTCGCCAACAACAGCAAGTAAACGACCCATTGTTTACAGCAGCCAGCGAGGTTCTGGTTGGCCGCTGCATTCCAATTTCTGGAGCACCATTGTGAGCATTCAATACCTGAAAAAAGCTGCGAAGACCCCTGAGTCTGAGACAGCCACTGCGCAAAGCGTGGTGAACGATATGTTGGCAGAGATCCAAAAGAATGGTGAAGCAGCCGTGCGCTCCTATGCCAAGAGCCTTGACAAATGGGACGGCGAATTCGTCGTCTCGCGCGCGCAGCTTGATGCGAATGCCAAGGCCGTGCCTGCTGATGTGAAAGCAGATATCGATTTTGCTATTTTGCAGGTGTTTAACTTTGCCACCGCGCAAAGAAAATCTGTCAGTGAATTTCAGACTGAGCTGCATCCCGGCGTGACAGCTGGCCAACGCGTGTTGCCGGTGAATGTGGCGGGCTGCTATGCGCCGGCTGGGCGCTATGCGCACATCGCCTCAGCCTACATGGGTGTGGCCACCGCCAAGGCAGCAGGCGTGAAAACCATCCTTGCTTGCTCAGGCCCGTTTCGTGATGGCCCGATGCATCCGTATCTCATGTATGCTTTTGATAAAGCCGGCGCAGATGTCATCATGACCTTGGGCGGCGTGCAGGCAATTGCTACGATGGCTTATGGTTTGTTCACCGGCAAGCCAGCTGATGTGATTGTGGGGCCGGGCAATAAATTTGTGGCTGAAGCCAAGCGAAGCCTGTTTGGCAAAGTGGGCATTGATGTGTTTGCAGGCCCTTCGGAAGTGGCTGTGATTGCGGATGAAACGGCTGATCCAGCCATTGTGGCGAGCGATTTGGTTGGCCAAGCAGAGCATGGTCATGAGTCGCCAGCTTGGCTGTTCACCACTGATGAAAAGCTGGCGCGCGATGTGATGGCGCGTATGCAGCCTTTGATCGATGCCCTACCCCCGATTGCTCGTGATGCTGCAGGGTGCGCTTGGCGCGATTATGGCGAGGTGATTCTGTGCTCCACGCGCGAAGAGATGGCTGAAATTTCAGACAAATATGCCTCTGAGCACTTAGAAGTGCACACGAAAGATTTAAATTGGTGGCTAGAGAATCTCACCTGCTACGGCTCGCTTTTCTTAGGCGAAGAAACCACGGTGGCTTATGGCGACAAAGCCAGCGGCCCGAATCACGTACTGCCTACCAAGGGCGCAGGTAGATACTCAGGTGGCTTATCTGTACATAAGTTTATGAAGACACTCACTTGGCAAAAGATGACACGTGATGCTGCTCGTGATATTGGCCTCGTGACTGCACGCATTTCGCGCCTTGAAGGTATGGAGGCGCATGCACGTACGGCTGACGACCGCTTGGCGAAATATTTTCCTGGCCAGAAATTTAACGTAGGCGAGCCCGTCACAGCATGAATCTACAAGCTTTGTTCAGCCTGAAAGGGCGCACAGCCTTCGTTACTGGTGGCAACTCGGGCATAGGTGAAGCTATGGCCACGGCACTGGGCTTGGCAGGGGCAAAGCTCGTGCTCGGAGCGCGGCGTGTGGATGCTTTGTCTGCCGCGGCAGATCGCTTGAAGCAGCAAGGCATTGAGGTGCAATGCTTACCCTGCGATTTGGCAGATATCGAAGCGACACAAGATGCTGCGAAAAGCGCTTTGCAAGTGGGTGATATTGATATCTTGGTCAATGCCGCAGGCGTGAACCTGCGCGAGTCCTTTGCCGATGTCACACCCGAGAGTTGGCAAACACAAATCAATTTGCATTTAAGTGCACCTTTCTTTTTATCCCAAGCGCTAGCGCCCGCCATGGCTGCGCGGGGTTGGGGACGCATCATCAATATCGCAAGTTTGCAAAGTTATCGCGCATTTGGCAATAGTGCGCCCTACGGCGCAGGCAAAGGCGGTGTGGTTCAACTGACTAAAGCGATTGCGCAAGAGTGGTCGTCCAAGGGGATTACTTGCAATGCCATTGGGCCAGGATTCTTTCCGACAGCACTGACAGCGCCTGTGTTTGGTAATGCTGCTGCGGCGCAAAAAAATGCGGATCAAACCTGCATCGGGCGCAACGGTGAACTCACCGATCTATATGGTCTGTCGGTCTTTTTAGCCAGTGATTCGTCCAGCTACATCACGGGTCAGACCATCATGATCGACGGCGGCTTTACTGCCAAATAGTTCAGAGTCATCATGAAACCAGCCGACACTCATCCTGCCCTGCTCGGATCGTTGCTTCCCCCCAGCGGCGTCACACCGCTGAATTTTAGCCCTGGGCCTACATCACTGGCGGCTGAAGTACAGACAAGTATCAAGGCCTTGTTCGATGCGGAACGCATGTGCTCGATGTACCTCTCGCATCGGTCGCCAGAGTTTTTAGATATCCTTGCCAGCGTGGTACAACGCTGCCGGCAGGCGATGGATATTCCTGAACAGTATGAAATTCTTTTCATGCATGGTGGTGGGCACGGGCAGTTTGCAGCAGTTCCGCTCAACCTTTGTCCCCATGGCGATGAAAAAGCGACCTACCTGGTCAATGGCACCTGGTCCAAACGCGCCTTATCCGAAGCCTCAAAATACTGCCGCCCTATCGTTGTTTCCTCCGAGAGCGTAGCTGGCACGTTTACCCACAATCCATCCTTTGATCATTTGGATCCCCAATCCAAGTACGTGTATCTTTGCTCGAATGAAACGGTTAACGGGATTGAGTTGCATCAGCTTCCCAAGCTGGGCATTAAAGCACCATTGGTGATTGACGCATCGTCGGACTTTTCCACCAAGCCCATTGACTGGGTAGGTTGCAATGTGGGCGTTCTGTATGCCTGCGCATCCAAAAACATCGGACACGCCGGCGTCACACTGTGTGTTATTCGAAGGGACTTGCTGGGCACGCCCAGCAAACTTTGCCCCGGCGTGCTCTGCTACACCACCAACGCCCGTGAGGGCAATTTGTGGAATACCATGGCTACTTTCAACGTCGAGGTGGTCAACATCTATATGCAATGGATGATCGCGCAAGGTGGCGTGCATGAAATGGAACGCCGCTCTATCGCCAAGTCAGCCATGCTGTACGACTTGATCGACAAGTCAGAGGGCTTTTATTCCACCCCGATTGCAGACCCTGCAATCCGCAGCCGCATGAACATCCCCTTTGATGTCGCCGGTGGCGACGAGGAATCCACTCGGAACTTCTTGATCCAAGGCTGGGAGCGTGGAATCGTGGGCCTCCGAACGCTGACCCCATTTGGGGTTGGGAAGTACTTGAGAGCCAGTTTGTACAACGGCGTCAGCGTGCAGCAAACTGAAGGTTTGGTCGCCTTCATGTCAGGTTTTTTGAAGACCTGTCGCACCAAACAGTCGTCATCGTAATGTCAGCCTTACCCTATAAAAAGGCCAATCATGAAAGCTCTTGTCTATACCCAACCGAATGAAGTGCAACTGCTGGATCGCCCCGATCCTGCTTTGGAAGCCGGCGAAGTGGTGCTCAAAATCGAAGCCGTAGGCATCTGCGGCTCCGATATGCATGCCTATCACGGTCACGATCCTCGTCGCAAGCCGGGCTTGATCTTGGGGCATGAGTTTTGCGGTACGGTCGCGGAATCGGCCTCCGCGCAATACGCCAAAGGTACGCGCGTCACCGGCAATCCACTGATTACCTGCGGCACTTGCGAATACTGCGTGCAAGGCCGCAATAACCTGTGCAGTAATCGCACGATGGTCGGCATGACGCGGCCTGGCGCGTTTGCGCAATACATGTCGATTCCTGCCGCATCGTTGATTGATATGCCGCAAGACATGCCTGCTACGCACGCCGCCGTTACCGAGCCCGCTGCCACCGCCTTGCATGCGATCAATTTATCGATGCGCGTTTTGGTGCGCCCCGTGCAGGAATGCCGCGTGCTGATTTTGGGCGGTGGCGCGATAGGCATGCTGTCTGCCTTGCTGCTGAAAAGCTATGGCTGTGCGGACATCTCAGTCGCTGAGGTCAACCCACTGCGCCGCCAGCAAATCGAGCAATACGCGCTGGTCAAAACTTACAACCCCAAAGAGACCCATCCCGCAGAAAACGCCTTCGATTACGTGATGGATGCCGTCGGCTCCAAAATCACACGCACCACCGCTTTTGCCAGCGTGAAAGCCGGCGGCGTGATCATGCACATTGGCCTGCAAGACTGGGCCAGCGAAATCGACATGCGCCGCTTGACGCTCGCTGAGATCACCCTTTTGGGCACATACACCTACACAACCGCCGATCTACGCGCAACCGTGAAACTGATCCATGAAGGTGCTTTCGGAAGTCTTGCTTGGCTCGATACCCGTCCCTTGAGCGCAGGTGCACAAGCGTTTGACGACTTGAATCAAGGGCGGGCTGCCTCAGCCAAGGTCATACTCTGCCCTTAAGCAAGCAGGGCATTGCCCAAGATATCCAATGCCTCATCAAACACGGCTTGTTCAATCGTGAGCGGAAAAAGAAATCGGATCACATTTGCATCCACGCCGCAGGTGAGCAAAATCAAACCTTCAGCTAGCGCCGCCGCCTGCACAGCCTTGGTTTTGATCACATCGGGCTCACCGTTCGCATCACGAAACTCGCAAGCCACCATGGCGCCCAAACCACGGACATCAAAGATTTGCGGCACTTGTGCGCGAAGACTCTCCAAACGATCTTTGAGCTGCTGACCAAGCTTGCCACCGCGCTGGGGTAATTTCTCTTCCTGCATCACCTCAATCACAGCATGCGCAGCTGCAATGGCCAATGGGTTGCCGGCGTATGTGCCACCTAAGCCACCAGGAGCGGGCGCATCCATGATGTCAGCCTTGCCTGTCACGCAGGACAGTGTCATGCCGCCAGCCATGGATTTAGCAATCGTCATGAGATCAGGCAGCACACCATCCTTCTCAAAGTGGTGCATTGCAAACATCTCACCGGTGCGGCCAAAGCCTGTTTGCACTTCATCAGCAATCAGCAATATGCCGTGCTCATCGCAGAGCTGCCGCAGCCAGACAATAGCTTCACGCTGAATCACGTTGAAGCCGCCTTCGCCTTGGACGGGCTCGAAAATAATAGCTGCAACTCGGCTGGGCTCAATGTCAGCTTTAAAGACGTGCTGCATGGCCTTTTTGACACTCGCCAAGTCAGCGCAATGGCAGGGAAAAGGCACATGATAAATCTCTGGCGGAAATGGGCCAAAACCAATTTTGTAAGGCGCTACTTTGCCAGTGAGTGCGGCCGCAAACAGGCTTCTGCCATGAAAAGAGCCGCCAAAAGCAATGACGCCGCTACGCTTGGTGTGTGATCGTGCAATCTTGATCGCGTTTTCCACGGCTTCAGCGCCAGTTGAGAAAAATGCGGTTTTCTTCGCATGCGCGCCAGGCGTCAACTCATTGATTTTTTCGGCAAGTGAGATATAGCTTTCATAGGGGATCACTTGATAACAGGTGTGCGTGAATCGCTGCAGCTGCGCCTCAATGGCAGCGACGACTTTAGGATGGCGATGCCCCGTGTTGAGCACAGCGATGCCACCAGCGAAATCAATGTAGCGTTTACCTTCTACATCCCACAGTTCGCTGTTGGTCGCGCGATCAGCAAAAAAGCTGGCCATCACGCCTACACCGCGTGGTGTAGCCGCTGCTTTTCTTGCCATCAGTTGTTCGTTGAGATTGATATTCATTGCCGGTGCTCCTCAAGACTTAAAGTTTGATCATCACGTGTCTGGGCACAGTGTAATCTTCCAACGCATACATCGACATATCTTTGCCGTAGCCGGAAGATTTCAGGCCGCCATGCGGCATTTCATTGACTAGCATAAAGTGGGTGTTGATCCAAGTACAGCCATACTGCAAACGCTTCGCCACATTCATCGCCTTGCTGATATCCTGCGTCCAGACACTGGAGGCCAAGCCGTATTCTGAATCGTTGGCCCAGCCCACCACTTCTTCCATGTCTTTGAAGCGGGTAACGGACACCACGGGGCCAAAAACTTCGCGCTGTACGATTTCATCGTCTTGCCGCGCACCCGCAATGACTGTCGGCTCATAAAAGTAACCATCGCCTGGGCGAATTTTCCCGCCTGTGGTGACTTCCATATGCCCTGCCATTTGTGCACGTTCAACAAAGCTGGCCACGCGATTGCGCTGGCGATCGGAGATCAGAGGCCCGATCTCTACGCCGTCTTCATCTTGCAAACCCATCTTGATGGTGGCAACTGCGCTGCTTAAATCAGCGACTAGTTTTTCATAAATTTTGTTGCTCGCGTAAATTCGGCAGGCGGCGGTGCAATCTTGGCCCGCGTTGTAATAGCCAAATGTGCGAACGCCTTCCACGACAGAGGCCAAATCAGCATCGTCAAACACAATCACTGGCGCTTTTCCGCCAAGCTCAAGGTGCGTGCGTTTGAGCGTTGTTGAAGCGGCTTGCAAAATCTTGCGGCCGGTCGAGACGTCGCCCGTGATGGATACCATGCGCACCTGTGGATGCTCTACCAACGGCTGCCCCACGCTTGCACCGCGCCCACAAACAATATTGAGCACGCCTTTGGGCAAAATATCTGCACATACCTTGCCAAATAGCAAAGCGGTAAGAGGGGTTTGCTCGCTAGGTTTTAGTACGACAGTATTGCCAGCTGCCAGAGCGGGTGCTGTTTTCCAAGCTGCCATCAGCAAGGGGTAATTCCAAGGGGCAATCGAGCCCACGACACCCACCGGATCTCGGCGAATCATACTGGTGTGGCCAGCTAAATATTCGCCAGCGATTGAGCCACTCATGCAGCGCGCAGCACCTGCAAAGTAACGGAAGCAATCGGCAATAGCGGGAATTTCATCGGCGAGGGCTCTGGCATAGGGCTTGCCGCAATTGAGCGACTCTAAGCGAGCGAAGGTCTCTGCGTTTTGCTCAATGGCATCCGCGATTTTGAGCAAAGCATAGGAGCGCTCAGCTGGCGTTGTTTGAGACCACGTACCAAACGCACGGGCTGCAGCCGCCACGGCGCGATTGAGTTGCTCTGCGCTGGCTTCGTGTACTTCGCAGAGCACTTGGCCTGTAGCTGGATTAAGGATGGGTTCGCCTGGGCCTTCGCCTGTGACGAGCTGCTGATCAATCAATAAATCTGTGGGGAAACTCAACTGAAAATCATTAGGATGGCCCATGATGAACTCCTGTGCTTGGGGAAAAGTGGTAATGAAATCTGTGCGTTAGCGGTTATTGCTGTCTTCATCAGAGCGGGTGAGCCAGTAGGCCAGCAACACAGGAATGAATGTGAGAATGATGATGAAGACAGCGACCACATTGGTCACCGGCCTTTGACGCGGACGGATCAGCTCTTGCAACATCCAAATCGGCAGTGTGGTTTGCTGACCAGCAGTAAACGTAGTCACGATGACTTCGTCAAAGCTGAGTGCAAAAGCTAAAAGCGCGCCGGCCAACAAGGCCGATCCAAGTTGCGGCAGCAACACATAACGAAAGGTTTGAAACGCATTCGCGCCCAAATCCATCGAAGCTTCTAGCAGCGACGGGCTAACACGGCGCAATCGCGCCACAGCGTTGTTGTAGACCACCACCACACAAAACGTGGCATGTCCGATCACAATGGTCCAAAAACTAAATGGAATTTCAAGCGTATGGTAGGCCGAGCGCAGAGCGATGCCAGTGATTACGCCGGGTAAGGCGATGGGCAAAATAAGTAGCAAAGAAATCGACTCGCGGCCAAAGAATTGATGCCGTGCCAGCGCGCCCGCAGCCAAAGTGCCGAGCACCAAAGCTACAAGCGTTGAAAGCGTGGCGACTTTAACGGACAGCCCAATCGCATCCCACACATCTTGGCGTTCCCAAGCTACGGCAAACCATTGCGTGGTAAGCGCGGGCGGTGGAAACACAAAGCTCTTATCTTCCGCGCTGAAAGCATACAAAATAATCAGTGCCAAGGGAATATGCAAAAACAAAACTGCAGACCAAGCAGCGAGCTTGAGCCCCCAGCCAGCACCGACGCGAGGCTTAGAGTGCATCAAAAGCTCCTTTGCGTTTGGCCAGCCACAAATAAACGGCAATGATCAAAATAGGCACCAACGAGAATGCCGCTGCAAAAGGGATATTGCCTGCTACACCTTGCTGGCGATAAACCACTTGCCCAATATAGAGCGTTGAGTTACCAATGACCTGCGGAATAATGTAGTCACCAAACGTGAGCGAAAAAGAAAAGATCGTGCCTGCGGCAACGCCGGGGATAGCCAGAGGCCAGATCACTTGCCTGAAGGTTTGCCACGGCGTTGCGCCTAGATCTGATGAGGCCTCAATGTAGGAGCCCGGAATACGCTCAATAGCAGCCTGAATCGGCAAAATCACAAACGGCAGCCACATATAGACAAACACGATAAATGTACCCATCGGAGAGAAACTCAATGAATTTCCACCGATCACTGGCGTTTGTAAAAGTGCATCGAGAAGCCACTGCAGGTGCAACTGCTGGGCCACCCAAGCTATCGCACCCTCTTTGGCCAACAACAACTTCCATGCATACAAGCGAACGAGATAACTCGACCACAAAGGCAGCATCACCGCCAAATACAGAATAGCTTTTTGAGAGCCTCGCGCATGTCGCGCCATGTAGTAAGCCAACGGAAACCCAATCACCACACAAGCCATCGTCACCGCAATCGCCATGGTGGTGCTGCGGATGATCACGTCTAGATTTGCAGGTGCAAAAATTTCTATAAAATTTGTGAATCCGACCTCACGCACCACTTGACCGGTGAAATCATCTAAACGAAAAAAGCTATTGGCTAGCAAGCTGAGCAGCGAGCCCAGATAGATCACGCCAAACCAAAGCAGAGGAGGTACAAGTAAGACGCCCAGCAGCAAGCCCTTGCGGGCGTAAAGCAAGTAAGACAACTGATTGGCCCAACTGCGGTTGGGCTGCGCCAACCTGACAGAGGTGAGCGCCAAGCTACTCATGCAAGCGCTCCTGCCATGATGCCGTGAACAGCCCCTAGCGACCAATGCAGATGAATTGTCTGACCGACCTCTGGCACGCGATCAGCAGTCAAAGGTTGATCCACAATCCACTCCGTCTGCCCTAGCTGCGCTACACGCAGGCGCACAAAAGAGCCAAAATATTGCACGCTGCGCAAGGTTCCGGTGACTTTTGCATCTTCCTGCGCACCAACACGAATTTGCTCAGGCCGCAACATGGCCAGAGCAGTGCCTGTGATGTGTATGGCCTGCTCACCTGAGATCAAATTCGCAGTGCCAACGAAATCGGCCACGAAGCGCGTTTTGGGCTTGTTGTAGAGCACCTCAGGCGTGGCCACTTGCTCTAATCGCCCAAGATTAAAAACACCAATGCGATCACTCATCGACAGCGCTTCGTGCTGATCATGCGTCACGAAGATAAACGTAATACCTAACTGTCTTTGCAAGTTTTTAAGCTCGACCTGCATTTGCTCTCGTAACTTCAAATCTAATGCGCCCAGTGGCTCGTCGAGCAACAAGACCTTGGGCTCACTGATCAAAGCGCGCGCCAAAGCAATCCGCTGACGCTGCCCCCCAGATAACTCATTGGGCTTTCGCCCAGCCACCTGCGGTAAGCGCACCACATCCAGCAGCTCATGCGCTTTGCGCTCACGGACTTTTTTCTCCACGCCGCGAATACGCAGCGCATAGGCCACATTCTCCAGAATGCTCATATGGGGAAAGAGCGCGTAATCTTGGAACACCGTGTTCACGGCGCGCTCATAGGGCGGCAGATGCGTCACATCTCGTCCACCCAAATTTACTGTACCTGATGTGGGCAGCACAAACCCTCCAATCATCCGCAGGCAGGTGGTTTTGCCCGAGCCCGAAGGCCCGAGCAAGGTGAAAAATTCACCCGGCAGGATATCCAGCGTAACGCCGTCGACTGCCTGCACTGACTTACCAGCTGATTTAAAAACACAGGAGAGCTGATCTAGATAGACGGCTCCCGGCTCAATGGGAAGGTTCATGGTTTAAAACTGACGCGCTTCAGTGCAGACGATTAACGGCCGCCCAAGACGGCGATGTAGTCAGAGACCCACTTATGGTAGGGCACGCATTTGTTGTCTTGAGTCTTGCACTGGCTGGTAGGCGTGCGCCAGAAGGAAATTTTGTCAAATGAGTCAAAGCCCTGGCGAGCGCAGCCCTGATCAGTCAAAAGCTTGTTGCCTTTGCAAGCTGCGGGCACGGCAGGCACAGAGCCAAACCAAGCCGACAAATCGCCTTGCAGTTTGACATTGAGTGAATGCTCCATCCACTGGTACGCGCAATTAGGGTTTTTCGCATCGGTGTGCATCATGGTGCTGTCAGCCCAACCGGTCGCGCCCTCGACCGGCACAACTGTTGCAATTGGAGCTTTCTTGGAGCCCAAAATATTTGCTTGGAACTGCCATGAACCAGAAGCCACGACGCCTTCGTTGGTGAAGTCATCAATCTGCACGAACGCATCGTGCCAGTATTTGCCAACGATCTTGCGTTGACCGCGCAGCAATTCAAGCGCGGCTTTGTATTGCACTTCATTGAGTTCATACGGGTCTTTGATGCCCAGCGCAGGATTTTTCTTCATCAAATACAAAGCAGCATCAGCGATATAAATCGGACCGTCAAAAGCCTGCACGCGGCCTTTGTTGGATTTGCCGTCTGGTAAGTTTTGTTCTTCGAACACCACAGACCAACTAGTTGGCTTTTTATCGCCAAAAACTTTGGTGTTGTACATCAACACGTTCCAGCCCCACTGATAGGGCACACCGTAGTGCATGTTGTTTTCAAAATGCCAAGGTGCTTTTTGCAAGCGTGGATCGATATTTTTGTAGCTCGGGATCAGAGCCGTATTGATCGGCTGCACTTTTTTGCCGCGAATCAAGCGCGTACTGGCATCGCCCGAGGCAGTGACCAAATCGAAGCCTCCTTCGTTCATCAGCGCGACCATTTCGTCGGATGTGCCAGCGGTCTTGACGTTCACCTTGCAACCAGATTTCTTCTCAAAATCCGTGACCCAATCAAAACTCTTGTCAGTTGCGCCGCGCTCGATGTAGCCGGGCCAGGCTACGATATCCACTTGGCCTTCGGACTTACCGAGCTTGGTGACCATTTTTTGAGCAAAGGCGCTGCCGACAAAGCTGACGCATATCGCCACTACTAAGGTTCGCTGAAGAAGTTTCATGAAAGGCTCCTAGGGGTTGAGGATCGGCAAACCTAGCGTGTTTGCCCTCGCTGGAGTTTATTGAAAGATCGTTGATTGACAAAATGCAATATTGCTTGCGCTATCTATCGTTTTTAGAGATACTGGGGGTTAACCCTTTTATTTTTCGATGGCTGCTCTCAATCACCGCCACTTCACGCTCAGGCAATTTCGATACTTTTTAGCGATATGCGAAGCCGGTTCGGTGGCAGCCGCAGCGCGCATGGTCAATATTGCCCAATCTGCCTTGACCAAGAGCATCTTGGAGCTGGAAGACTCTCTAGGCACAGCTCTTTTTGAACGCTCATCACGCGGCATGGTGCTCACGCAAGCGGGCTACCGCTTCCAAGCGAGCGCTCAAAAAGTGCTGGGAGCTGTGGCCGAAGCCAGCATGATCCATCGCGGCGATGCACAAAACCTCACCGGCGTGCTGTGCATCGGCGTGAGCAGTTTGGTGGCAGGTTACTACTTGGCAGATTTATTTGCGCGATTTCAGCGCTCGCATCCGTCGGTGCGGATCGAAGTAGTGGAAGAAACGCCGCAATTCTTAGAGCATTTACTCATCAATGGCGAGGTTGATCTGGCAATGATGGTGAGCAATGACTTAGGCAATCCGCAAGCGCTGGTGGTGGAGACGCTCACCCGCTCCAATAGCCGTGTCTGGATGTCTTCGAGCCATCCGCTAGCTCAGGCCACAGACCTGTCGCTTAGCGAGTGCGCCGCTGTGCCGCAAATTTTGCTGCAGGTCGATCGGATCGATGCCGTGTTGCGCTCGGTGTGGTCGCGCTACTCTTTACGACCTGATGTGATGCTGCGAACATCTTCTTTGGAGGCGGTGCGTTCTTTGGTGGGCTTGGGTGCGGGCATCGCCATCCTGCCAGATTTTCTCTATCGCCCTTGGACACTGGACAACCAGCACATCGAGGTGCGGAATTTACGCGAATCGATTCCTACAGTCGATGTGGGCTTGGTGTGGCGACGCGGGCTTCGCAACCGGGCTGTCGTCGATGAATTCATTGCTGTGGCTCGGGAAAAATCCCCTTTGCTCAAACGCACCGCTTAGCTTTCTCGCCCTGGCCCGCGCCCCATGAGCAAGGCGACCGTTTGGTTGGCATTTATTTTGCCCTCCAGCAGCGCGACCACGCATTGCGTGATCGGCATCTCCACACCTAGGCTCTTTGCCCGAGCGAGTACGGCGGCAGCACAACGCGCGCCCTCGGCTACAGCCCCAAGCGATGCGGTGGCTTCGGCCAGGCTTTGGCCTTGCGCGAGAAGTAGGCCGACTTTTCGGTTGCGGCTTAAATCGCCCGTGGCTGTCAGTACGAGATCACCCAAACCAGATAAACCCATAAAGGTCTCCGCTTGCGCGCCAAGCGCCAAGCCTAAGCGAGTCATCTCGGCTAGGCCGCGCGTGATCAGGGCAGCGCGGGCATTGAGGCCGAGTTGCAGGCCATCGCATAGGCCAGTGGCGATGGCAAGCACGTTTTTCACTGCGCCTCCGACCTCCACACCGATCACATCGCTGTTTTCATAAACACGCAAGCGCTCGCTGTGAAAGGCCTCAACCAGCGCGTGGCTCACTGCAAGCGAATGGCTTGCAGCAACCAAAGCAGTCGGCTGACCGCGAGCAACTTCCAGTGCAAAGCTGGGGCCGCTGAGCACACCGAATTGACGGCTTACTACAGATTCAGAGGCACATTGATACAAATATTGCGCAGCAATTTCGTGCGCTAGCAGGCCATTTTCATCAAAACCTTTGCAGAGCCAAACCACCGGCGCTGATACTTTGGACAACGCGGCCAAGCTCTGCGCCAAGCCCGCCATCGGCGTCGCGATCACATAAAGATCAGCTGCCATGGCCGCCGCTTCAAGCGCGTCACCATGCAAAATGGCTAATGAAGATGGCAACAAAACATCTGGCAAATATCGGCTGTTCACGCGCGAAGCCTGCATCAGAGCAGCCTGCTGCGCATCGCGCGCCAGCAAGCTCACATCATGCGCGGCAAACGCGCTCAAGGCCAAGGCCGTGCCCCAAGCGCCTGCACCAATCACTATTATTTTCATAGCACTCCGCGCATATTGTATGCCGGCTGCATGCTCAAAAGGCTTCGAATTTCAGCGAAAAAGCCCGACTTAAGCTTGGGCTGTTTCAGCCTGTTGCGCCTCATACATGGCCTGAAAATTAATCTCAGCCAAATGCACGGGCGGAAAGCCAGCACGGGTGATGATGTCGGCCACGCTAGCGCGCAGATAAGGGTACACGATTTGCGGGCAAGCAATGCCGAGCACAGGGCCCATTTGGTCTTGTGGGAGATTGCGGATTTCAAAAATACCAGCTTGTTTGGCTTCCACCAAAAATACGGTGCGATCTTCAATCTTCGTTGTCACAGTGGCTGTGACGCACACTTCAAACACGCCTTGGGCTGCAGGCTGGGCTTCCACGCCAAGCTGAATATCCACCGCAGGCTGCTGCTGCTCCAAGAGGATCGTGGGCGAATTGGGCTGCTCCAGCGAGAGATCTTTCAAATAGATGCGCTGAATCTGGAAGACTGGGGCTTCGTCAGTTGCAGGCGTCGATGCGGGTGCGCCTTGGATATCGGTAACTTGGTTCTCAGCCATGATCATTCTTTCTAGAAGAGTCAAAACAAAACAAAGCCCACCCTTCGACTAGCTCGGGCAGGCACAAATGAATTATCGCAGAGGCAGATCGCGTGAAATCAAGCAGCCTGTAAAAGTGTTATCAACCCACCTTTGCCATCGAGCGCGATCAAATCATCGCAGCCACCTACATGGGTCTCGCCAATGAAAATCTGCGGCACAGTGCGCCGCCCAGTTGTTTGCATCATGTGATCGCGCGCGGTCGCGTCGATGTCGATGCGAATTTCTTCAATCTTCTCAACGCCTTTAGCCTTGAGCACTTGCTTGGCTCGAATGCAAAAAGGGCAGACAGCGGTGGTGTACATCTTGACGGTTTGCATAGCAATCTTCTTTCAATTCTTCAGGTCTGGGCAATCACGCTTTTTCAAGTGGCAAGCCGGCTTCGCGCCAAGCCTTCAAGCCGCCTGCAATCGCTTGTACATTGCTGTAACCCAGTTTTTTAGAAGCAGCCACCAAGCGCGCAGCTCGCGTGCCCGTAGCGCAAACCAAAATAATCGGCAGTGCTTTGTTTTTTACGGCACTTTCCAATTTCGAAAGCATATCTTCGGCGGGTAGATTTTTTGATCCCACTATATGGCCGGCGGCAAATTCAGTGGCATCGCTCACATCCACCACCACGGCTTTTTCACGGTTCATCAGTTGTACCGCGCCATTGGCATTCAAGCTGCCTGCCCCGCCTAACGAACCGCCCTTAATAGCAGGCCAAAGTAGCATCGCGCCCGAGCCAAACGCCACCGCAAAAAGCATCCAGTTTTCAATCAAAAACTTCATTTTCAAAACCCAATTCGTAACAAACTCAAAACACGTATTTTAGAATGATGAGTAAAGCAGCGCCCGGCGCCCCATATTTCAACTCATTTGCCACAGGGACACCTATGTATAAACTTGTACTCATTCGCCACGGAGAATCGACTTGGAACCTCGAAAACCGCTTCACGGGCTGGACGGACGTTGATCTGACTGACACCGGTATCGCCCAAGCGAAACAAGCCGGCAAACTCTTGAAAGAAGCCGGCTACGAATTCGATGTGGCTTATACCAGCGTGCTCAAGCGCGCCATCCGCACACTTTGGCTTGCCTTAGACGAAATGGATCGCACTTGGCTGCCCGTCATGAAACATTGGCGCTTAAACGAGCGGCACTATGGCGCACTGCAAGGCCTCAACAAAGCGGAAACTGCCAAGAAATTCGGCGACGATCAGGTACTGATCTGGCGCAGAAGCTACGACACACCGCCGCCGGCGCTAGAAGCAGCTGATCCGCGAAGCGAGCGCTCAGACATCCGCTATGCCAAGTTAAAGGCCCAGGAGATTCCCCTGACTGAATGCTTGAAAGACACCGTGGAGCGCGTGCTCCCCTTTTGGAAAGAATCTTGTGAGCCTGCTATCAAGGCCGGTAAGCGCATCGTTATTGCCGCGCATGGCAATTCCATTCGCGCTTTGATCAAATATTTAGATGGCATTTCCGATGAGTCCATCGTCAATCTCAACATCCCCAACGGCATTCCGCTGGTTTATGAGCTGGATTCAAACTTAAAACCCATCAAAAACTATTATTTGGGCGATGCGCGAGCAGCCGCCAAGGCTGCCGCTTCTGTTGCAGCACAAGGAAAAGCCTGACCGACTGCTCCTCGACTCAACAATTACTGGAACTCAAAGTACACCGTGCCGCTCCAAGGTGTATATTTAACTTAATAAACGGGTCTATCTCGACCCAAAAGTCAGGCTAGCAGGTATCACGGCTATGAACGCAAAACTCAAGATCGCAGGCTGGATTTCCATGGGTGTGGTGGCGGGTGCGCTCACCACAATTTCCGTGCAATCCGTGGCGCAGCGCGCACTCGCTCCTTTGCCGCTGGAAGAGCTTCAGCAGCTCGCCGCCGTATTTGGCATGATCAAAACGGATTACGTCGAGCCAGTCGACGAGAAAAAGCTCATCACTGAAGCCATCAATGGCATGGTGACCAGCCTCGATCCACACAGCCAGTATTTCGACAAAAAATCTTTCAGAGAATTCCGCGAAGGTACCTCGGGGCGCTTTGTAGGCGTGGGCATAGAAATTTCTCAAGAAGAAGGCTTTGTCAAAGTCGTCTCGCCAATCGAGGGCTCGCCCGCTTTCCGCGCTGGCCTCAAGCCCAATGATCTGATCACCAAGATTGACGACACAGCCGTAAAGGGCTTGCCACTCAATGAAGCCGTCAAGCGCATGCGCGGCGAGCCGAATACCAAGGTGATTCTCACGATTCTTCGTCGTGAAGAAAACAATCGCACCTTCAGCGTGACAATCACGCGCGAAGAAATTCGCACACAGTCCGTGCGCAGCAAAAACATGGAGCCTGGCTACGCTTGGCTGCGTGTTTCCCAGTTCCAAGACCGCACGACGGAAGATTTTGCCCGCAAGCTCGAGGAGATTTACAAAGCAGATAACAACCTCAAAGGTCTCGTGCTCGATCTGCGCAACGACCCAGGAGGCTTGCTCGATTCAGCAGTGGCCATCTCTGCGGCTTTTTTGCCAGACAATGTGACTGTCGTCTCGACGAATGGCCAGTTGGCCGATAGTAAATTCATCTACAAAGCCTCGCCTGAGTTTTATCGCCGTGGCAGTAACGATCCAATCAAGCGAATGAACGATGCCACCAAAGGGATCTACAAAACTTTGCCTGTGGTTGTGCTTGTGAATGAAGGCTCCGCATCAGCCAGCGAAATCGTGGCCGGTGCGTTGCAAGATCATGGCCGCGCCAAAATCATGGGCAGCCAGACCTTCGGCAAAGGCAGCGTGCAGGTGATTCGCCCGCTCGGACCCGATACGGGCCTCAAGCTCACGACCAGCCGCTACTACACACCCAAGGGCAACTCCATTCAAGCCAAAGGCATCATCCCCGATATCATGCTGGATGAAACGCCTGAAGGTAATATGTTTGCCGCGCTGCGCACCCGCGAAGCGGATTTGACAAAGCACTTAGAACAGTCGACCGATCCTGCTTATCTGGCCAAGCAAAAAGAACTGGAGAAAGAGCGCGAGGCGGCTCGAGAAGAAGCTCGCAAGCGCTTGGAAGATTTCAACAAAAAACCTGAGTCCGAGCGTCGCTTGCCCGAGTTTGGCACCGACAAAGATTTTCAGCTCATCCAAGCCATCAACCAACTCAAAGGCCGTGAAGTGCTGGTGAGCAAAACACTCGCCGTGCGCAAAGATGCACCGAAAGAGCAGTGAGCTTTGAATTGTGATTCTCCAAAAGCCCGGCACGCCGGGCTTTTTCTTTGCTCTTATGCTAAGCAGCTGCCATTCTCAGATTTGCGTATCATCGAACTATGACCGACGACCAACTGCTTCGCTACTCGCGCCATATCTTGCTCAATGAAATTGGCGTAGAAGGTCAGGAGAAAATTCTCGCTGGCCATGCGCTCATTATCGGCGCTGGCGGCTTGGGCTCGCCTGTGGCTTTGTATCTTGGCTCAGCTGGCGTGGGGCAGATCACCATCATCGATGATGATGTGGTGGACATGACGAATCTACAGCGGCAAATTGCCCACAATATGGCTAAAGCCGGCATGAATAAAGCGCTGAGTGCTAGTGAATCGATAGCATCTATCAATCCAGAAGTAAAGGTTCATTGCATCACGCAGCGAGCAGATTCTTCGCTTCTCGATACATTGGTCGTACAAGCCGATATCGTGCTGGACTGCTGCGACAACTTCACTACACGCCATGCCGTCAACGCGGCCTGCGTGAAGCACAAGAAGCCTTTGGTCAGCGGCGCAGCCATCCGCTTCGACGGCCAAATCAGCGTCTTCGATCCACGCTCCGAGAGCTCCCCCTGCTACGCCTGCGTCTTCCCACCCCAATCCACCTTCGAAGAAACCCGCTGCGCCACCATGGGCGTATTTGCCCCACTCGTGGGCATCATTGGCAGCATGCAAGCGGCAGAAGCTTTGAAGCTCATTACGGGCGTAGGCTCATCGCTTGCTGGGCGTTTGCTCATGCTCGATGGGCGAGGGATGGAGTGGAACGAGGTACGAGTGCCGCGTCAGACCACTTGCCCTGTTTGCTCTCATGGATGATCAGCACTCATTGGGTCTGAGATAGCC
This sequence comes from Comamonadaceae bacterium, assembly GCA_043777675.1. Lineage (GTDB taxonomy): Bacteria > Pseudomonadota > Gammaproteobacteria > Burkholderiales > Burkholderiaceae_C > JANMDU01. Next base: position 55,269 of record JAYWHR010000070.1, read on the forward strand.
AGTAGCTGGTAGGCTGCGAGTGAGAGGCATTTCGCCCGACTGATTTGTGGTACTCCACCATGAAGGCGGGCGAAATGCCTCTCACTTGTAGCCGCTCCTGCCAAACGCAAATCTTTTGAGAGCTACTAATTCGATAGCAATCCACGCAGCAGATATAATGGCTAAATGGCTAAAAGCTGGTGGAAAGGTGTCAATCTGCCGTGATCTTGGCTGACTTGATCACCTTACCCCATTTGTCATACTCAGCTTGCGCATAAGCCATCATCTCGCGCGGGCCGATGAAGTTGGCCTCTGCGCCGAGGCTGCTGGCGCGCTCGCGGAAAGCGGGCACAGCCATGATTTTTTGCACTTCTGCAGCAATGCGATCAACCGCTGCTTTCGGCGCTTGCGCATGGGTGTAGAGCGCAAACCAAGCATCGACCTCGTAGCCTTTCAAGCCAGCCTCTGCGCCCGTGGGAACATTGGGCAAACTCGTCAAGCGGCGCGGGCCGGCCACCACCAGTGGCGTGAATCGGCCACTTTGGATATGGGGCATGAGAGAAGGCGCGGTGGTGACCGTGATGTCGATTTGGCTGGCCAGCAAATCCGTGATCGTGGGGCCTGATCCGCGATAAGGGATGTGCGTGATAAATGTACCGCTGATTTGCTTGAACAGCTCGGTGGCAATGTGTTGCACACTGCCATTGCCGGAGCTGCCGTAATTGAGCTTGCCAGGATTTTTCTTGGCATAAGCGATCAACTCTTGCACAGTCTTGATGCCGAGATTGGAGCGAACCACCATCACCTGCGGCGCGGAATAAACATTGGCAATCGCCTGCAAATCTTTGAGCGGATCGTAGGGGAGTTTGACGAGATGCGGGCTCATGCAATGGAAGCCCGAGTAGGCCATGAGCAAGGTGTGGCCGTCGGGCTTGGCATTGATCACCACTTGCGCGCCCACTGCGCCATTGCCGCCTCCTTTGTTGTCCACTGCTACGGCTTGGCCGAGAGCTTTGGAAAGCGGATCAGAAATCGCCCGCGAGGAAATATCTGCTGTGCCGCCTGGCGGCGCAGGCACGACGATGGTGAGCTGGCGCTCGGGGAAGCTTTGGGCGCGTGCCCAAGGCGCAGCAACGAGTGTGGCGCTGGCGAGGCTGTTGATGAGCAAATTGCGACGATTGAAATGTGGATGCATGAAGTTGTCCCGTTGAGCAGAAAAATGTCTTGTATGGATTGAAGCAAAAACTCAGCTTCAAAGCACTCCATGAAAACGCCATGCACCCATCTCGATTCACGATGCCTTTAGTCGTATTCCGTGTGAAAATCAGCGTGCGACATCGCCAATCACGACACGATCTCCATGAAACCCTCCGAGCGTAGCTTTGCGCGCCGCCTTGACTTGACCACACTGCAGCTCTTTGCCGCAGTGTGCGAGCACGGCAGCATTGGCAAGGCAGCGGACAAGGAGTTTATTGCGGCATCGGCAGTAAGCAAGCGCTTATCAGATTTAGAAGCCGCAGCGGGCACGGCCCTGCTCTATCGCCATGCGCGCGGCGTGAGCCCAACGCCTGCGGGCGAGGCGTTTTTGCATCATGCGCGATCCGTGCTAAACAGCTTGGATCGCATGCACGGTGATTTGGGCGAATATGCAGCAGGCGTTAAAGGCCATGTGCGCATTCATGCGAATATTTCTGCGATTGTGGAATTTCTTCCTGAAGATATTGGTGCGTTTGCCAAGCTGCATCCACAGATCAAAATTGATTTGCAGGAGCACTTAAGCAGCGATGTGGTTCGCGCGGTGCATGATGGTGCGGCAGATGTGGGCATTTGCAATGAACAGGCAGATTTGAAGGGCTTGCAACAGCACATTTATCGGCAAGACAAACTGGTGCTCGTCGTGCCACGCAAGCATCCGCTGTCTCGCAGGAAGCAGATTGGTTTTGTCGAATCACTCGCTTTTGATCATGTCGGCCTGCACAGCAACAGTGCCCTGTATCTTGCCCAGCGCCGCGCAGCAGCCGAGGTGGGCAAGCAATTGCAATTGCGCATTCAAGTCACTTCACTGGATGCGATGTGCCGCATGATTCACAACGGCCTAGGTGTCGGCGTGATGCCTGATCGTGCCTTCGAACTCGTGGGCTCAGTGGGCGATTTAGTGGCTGTACCATTGTTAGACGCTTGGTCAGCGCGAGATCTACTGATCGTCGCCCGTGATTTTGAAACACTACCTGCGCCTGCACGATTGCTGGTTGAACATCTTTTATCCAAAACTTAAAATACGCACTAGTCAGGAATTCTTATGCCAAGCACATTCACCGCCCGTACCCTCTACGACAAAATTTGGGACGAACACGTCGTCCACACCGAGGAAGATGGCACGGCTATTCTTTATATTGACCGCCATTTGGTGCACGAAGTCACCAGCCCACAGGCTTTCGAAGGCTTGCGTCAGGCCAATCGTAAGGTCTGGCGCGTCTCCTCCATCGTCGCCACTGCCGATCACAACACGCCCACCACTGGCTGGGAGCTGGGCTACGACGGCATTGTGGATCTGGTGAGCAAAGAGCAAATCACCACGCTGGATGCCAACATCAAAGAATTTGGCGCAGCGGCGTATCACCCCTTCCTCACAGCAGGCCAAGGTATCGTGCATGTGATGGGGCCTGAGCAAGGCGCAACGCTTCCGGGCATGACGGTGGTTTGCGGCGACTCGCACACCAGCACGCACGGCGCATTCGGCGCGCTCGCGCATGGCATCGGCACGAGCGAGGTGGAGCATGTTCTGGCCACCAATTGCTTGCAGCAGAAGAAAATGAAAAACATGCTGGTGAAGGTGGATGGCGAGCTACAAAAAGGCGTGACCCCGAAAGACGTTGTTCTGGCCATCATTGGCAAAATCGGTACCGCTGGCGGCACAGGCCATTGCATCGAATTTGGCGGCAGCGTGTTTCGCGCGATGAGCATGGAAGGCCGCATGACGGTCTGCAATATGGCGATTGAAGGCGGTGCACGCGCAGGCCTTGTGGCGGTGGATGAAAAAACGATTGAATATGTGCAAGGCCGCCCGATGTCGCCGACGGGCGTTGTGTTGCAACAAGCCATCGCCTACTGGCGCACCTTGGTGAGCGATGCAGATGCGAAGTTTGACACTGTGGTTACGCTTGATGCCGCGCAAATTCAACCGCAAGTGACTTGGGGCACAAGCCCTGAGATGGTGCTTGGCGTAGAAGGCCGCGTACCTGATCCTGACAAAGAAAAAGACGCGACCAAGCGCAAAGATATCGAACGCGCCCTCGCCTACATGGGCCTAGAGCCTAACAAAGCTTTGACGGATATCACGATTGACAAAGTGTTCATCGGCTCATGCACCAACAGCCGCATCGAAGACATCCGCGAAGCGGCCGCTACCGTCAAGCGCCTCGGCCAGAAAGTAGCGAAAAATGTGCGCCTGGCGCTCGTCGTGCCCGGCTCAGGCCTGGTGAAAGCGCAAGCAGAGCGCGAAGGTTTGCATGAGATCTTCAAAGCCGCAGGCTTTGAGTGGCGCGAGCCCGGCTGCAGCATGTGCTTGGCCATGAACGCGGATCGCCTCGAACCGGGCGAGCGATGCGCATCAACGAGCAACCGTAACTTTGAAGGCCGCCAAGGCGCAGGTGGCCGGACGCACCTGGTGTCTCCTTCTATGGCGGCAGCGGCGGCTGTGCATGGGCATTTTGTCGATATTCGGCGCTTTGCTTAAATCGTTGTTTTCAACCTTTTTTTAGAAGTCCTCACCATGAAATCCATCCTCACTCTCCTCAGCTTCAGCGTCTGCATGATTTTGGCGGGCTGCAACACCATCAAGGGCGTCGGTCAAGACATCCAAAAAGCTGGCGAAAAAATTGAAGACGTTGGTAAAAAGAAATAAGCATGAAAAAATTCAACATCCACAAAGGTCTCGTCGCCCCGATCGACCGCGAAAACGTCGATACCGACGCGATCATTTCCAAACAATTTTTGAAGCGCATCAGTAAGAGTGGCTTCGGCGACAACTTGTTTGATGCAGAGCGTTTTCTCGATGTCGGCGAGCCGTATTCCAAGTTGGCAGATCGTAAGGTCAACCCGAGTTTTGTATTGAATCAATCCAGATATCAAGACGCAAGCATCATGCTCTGCCGCAAAAATTTCGGCTGCGGCTCAAGCCGCGAACATGCACCTTGGGCGATTGAGCAATACGGCTTTCGCGCTTTGATCGCGCCTAGCTTCGCCGATATCTTCTTCAACAACTGCTTCAAAAATGGCCTGCTGCCCATCGTGCTGCCAGACACCACCGTCGCAAAACTGTTCGATGAAGTCAACGCCTTCCCTGGGTACCAGCTCACGATTGATTTAGACAAGCAAGTCGTATTAAAAGGAGATGGCGAAGCGATAGAGTTTGAAGTCAACGCGTTCCGCAAATATTGCCTGATCAACGGCTTCGACGATATTGGCCTGACGCTGCGCCAAAGTGAAAAAATTAAAGCATTTGAAGTACAGCGTTTGGCGACTAAGCCTTGGTTGGCCGCCGTCTTGTAATCATTTTTAATGCAATATCAGCATCTAGCCGGCACAGAATATGCGCGAGCTGCTATCAATTTAATAGTAAATCAACATCATGAAAATCGCTATTCTTCCCGGTGACGGCATTGGCACTGAAATCGTTGCTGAGGCTGTCAAAGTCCTCCAAGCTTTGGATTTGAAATTTGAAATGGAAAGCGCGCTGGTGGGCGGTGCCGCTTACGAAGCGCACGGGCATCCGTTGCCTGAATCTACTTTGAAGCTCGCTAAAGAAGCCAATGCGATTTTGTTTGGCGCGGTGGGGGATTGGAAATACGATAAGCTGGATCGCCCCTTGCGCCCTGAGCAAGCGATTCTTGGGCTGCGGAAAAATCTTGGCCTGTTTGCCAACTTCCGACCTGCGATTTGCTACGAGCAACTCGTGGATGCTTCGAGCTTGAAGCCTGAGATCATCTCTGGCCTAGATATTCTCATCATCCGCGAGCTCACAGGCGATATTTATTTCGGTCAACCGCGTGGTCGCCGCGTCGCCACCGATGGGCATTTCCCGGGTGCGCAAGAAGCGTTTGACACGATGCGCTATAGCGTGCCCGAGATCGAGCGCATTGCTCATGTGGCCTTTCAAGCCGCTATGAAACGCAACAAAAAAGTCACCAGCGTTGATAAAGCCAATGTACTGGAAACTTTCCAATTGTGGAAAGATACCGTCACTGAGGTCGGCAAACAATACCCCGAAGTTAAGCTCGATCACATGTATGTAGACAATGCCGCGATGCAACTGGTGAAAGCACCCAAAGCGTTTGATGTGATCGTCACAGGCAATATGTTTGGCGACATTCTGAGCGATGAGGCCAGCATGCTTACCGGCTCGATTGGCATGCTGCCCTCAGCCAGCTTGAACAGCAGCAACCAAGGCTTGTATGAGCCCAGCCACGGCAGCGCTCCCGATATCGCTGGCAAAGGCATTGCTAATCCTCTGGCCACGATCCTCAGCGCCGCCATGATGCTGCGCTTCTCGCTCAACCAGCCCGAAGCTGCGCTGCGCATTGAAGAAGCGGTGAAAAAGGTCCTATCCCAAGGCCTACGCACTGGGGACATCTACAGCACTGGAAATACGAAAGTCAACACCGTGCAAATGGGCGACGCTGTCGTCAAGGCGCTGGGCTAATCCTTGGGCTTCTCGCCGAGCGCATTTGCCAACACCACACCGATTGCCGCCCCTGCGCATTGCGCCACCACAAAGCCCAAAGCACTTGCTGGCGCAATCCCTGCAAAGCTGTCACTCAGCATGCGGCCAAATACAGCGGCTGGGTTAGCGAAGCTGGTGCTGGCAGTAAACCAATACGCAGCGCCGATATAGCAAGCGACTAAGGCGCTGGCCTTGGCATGAACTCCCACTGCGCCGCTGCGGATGATGACGAAAAGCAACCCGCCTGTGGCCACGGCCTCGGCAATCCATTGGCTCCATCCCGTGAATTGGCCGGCTGCATTCCAGCCACCTCGCAACTTGGCGCTTGTTTGGAAAATAGTCATATCAAACATCGCATGCGCTAGCCACGCACCGCATGCCGCGCCAATGAGCTGAGCTGAGATAAAGACGCATGCTATAAATACAGTAGCGTTCCACGCATGTTTTATACCGGCTACATGCCGATTTTGATCAAAAAACTGTGCCCAAATCGTCACCAGTGGATTGAAATGCGCTCCACTGATCGGCCCGAGCACTTCAATCAACACATACAGCGCAAACACCGTGGCTAGCGTGTTGGCCAGCAGCGCCAAGCCCACATTGCCACCCGAGAGACTCTCAGCCATGATGCCTGAGCCGATCACCGCGCAAAGCAGTGCGGCCGTGCCAATGAATTCTGCGAAAGCTTTTTGCTGCAGCGAAACTACCTTCATGACTTTGCTAGATCTTTGGCGGTTTCTTGCAAGCTCATCCGTGCCAGCTTCTCTGCAGGCAAACTCGCCAGCAGTTCCAAGCGACGGCGCATGGCATGCAGGGTTTGGCGGAAGGCTTCGAGCTTTTCGGTATCGCTGCCCTCGCCTGCGCTGGGGTCAGGGTAGCCCCAGTGCGCAGTGGCAGGCTGGCCTGGCCAATAGGGGCAGACTTCCCCTGCCGCGTTGTCGCAGACGGTAATGATCAAATCCATCTTCGGAGCATCGACACCTGCAAATTCGTCCCAATTCTTGCTACGCAGACCTTCGATTTCAAAGCCATGATCGCGCAAAACCTGCAGCCCGAGCGCATTGGGGCTACCGCCTTCCCTCGGGCTGCTACCTGCGGAGTACGCGATGAAGCGGCCATTGCCGATCTTGTTGAGCAAGACTTCAGCCAAGATGCTGCGGGCGGAATTGTGGGTGCAGAGGAACAAGACGTTGAGAGGCTTAGCGGTGCTCATTTTGTGGTCTTTCTAAGATTAAATTGGCATGTAGCCGGCATGGAATATGCGTAGATTGCTATGAATTAGGTAGTAGCTAAAATCAATTTAGCAACAGGCTTTGGCGCTGCTTGCAGCTACAACGGGCGCGCACGACGCGGAGGCTGTAGAGGGTGTAGAAGGCGCGCAGCATGCGCCGCTGGCAGCAGAACTGTCTGGCGTGCTCTCGATGCCATAGGTCGTCGCCTCACCCATCGTGACGAAGCTCTCCCAAGCAATGCCCTGCGGATCATGCACCCAGCCTTTGTCGCTTTTGGCATAGCAGCAGGTCGTCTCACCCATATCACTCACTGCAAGACCCGCGGATTGCAAACTCGCTGTCATCGCATGAAGCTCGGGCGCACTGTCCATCTGAAAGCCCAAGTGATCCAAGCCGGCTTGCCCCACCTTGGCTGCGCGCTCGGAAATCGCAAAATTAATCATTGGATCATCCAACATCCATTTCGCGTAATCCGTTTTCAGCACCGTGGGCGCTTGGCCAAACAATGTGTTGTAGAACTGTGTGGATTGCTCGATCGAATCCACCGAGATATGTACATGGAAGCGTTTCATTTTGCTTGTTTCCTTCTTAAATTAGATTAAATCAGCCAATAGCCGGCATAAAATATAGATAGTTTGCTATTTATTCAGTAGCGAATCATCGCGAGATCGTGCTCAGCAGCACTTAGCAGCATCCGCCCTCGGGGTCCGCAGCACAGCAGTTTTCGCTCAAAAAGCCTAGCAGCGCCGTCATGCGAGAGAAATCAGCGCGATAAATCAAGCTGCGCCCTTGTTGCTCCACCTGCGCGAGCTGCGCATTCACCAACTCTTTCAAGTGAAATGACAGACTCGAAGCCGGTGTATCTAGCATCGCCGCGAGCACGCCCGGCGTGAGCCCCGCTTGGCCAGCTTGCACCAGCGCGCGAAAGGCGCGCAACCGCTGCGCCTGCGCCAGCGCCGCCAAGGCTTTGATCGCCTCCGCTTCTGGGAAGCGCACAGCTTTGAGTGGGGGCTTCTTTTTTGTTTCCATATTTCTATAATAATAGAAATATAGAATCTTTGCAAGCGACGCTTGAACACGCCACTCTACGAGCAGACCCTCAAGTGGCCGCGTCACTGAAACGTCATATAAGTGTCATTTTCCTGACATGCGATCTGTATCCAATCGTTGTCAAGGGCGCATGTTGCTGCTCGGAGTATTGGATATGACATTTGATTTGAAATCACCGCTGCATCTGCTCTCGCAGCATACCCGCCGCTTAGGCCTAGCGGCTTTAACAGCATCCGCATTTTTACTGACCGCCTGCGGCACAGGCTCTGACGACATTGCAGCGCCACCTGTAGCCAACGAGCCTACGCCCGCGACCCTGAGCATGGAGAAAATCGCTGGCTACACGCATACAGGCGGTCTGGGAGCAGCAGAGATTTCAGGCTTTGATCCGCTCAGCCGTCGTTTGTTTGTCGTCAATGGCGCCCAAAGTTCGGTCGATGTACTCAGCTTGGTGAACACAGGCACGGGCACATCAGCCACGCTGTCCGTCAGCTTAGTGGGCTCTTTAACAACAGCTCAATTCGGCTCAGGTTTAGGCGCTGTGAATAGCGTGGCCGTCTATAAAGGCATCGTAGCGCTTGCAGTTGAAGCTGCCACCAAAACAGATGCAGGCATCGTCGCCTTCGTTCGCGCGAGCGATTTGACTGTGCTCGGTACACGAACCGTGGGCGCGCTGCCTGATATGCTCACCTTTAGCCCCGATGGCCGCTATCTGCTCGTAGCCAACGAAGGCGAGCCCAATAGCTACGGCCAAGCCAGCTCAGTAGATCCTGAAGGCTCAATCAGCGTGATTGAGATCGCTGGCCTTTCGCCCACAGCTTCGAGCTTACAAATGACCGTCACAAGCGCCGGTTTTAGCTCTTTCAATTCTCAAGCTGCGGCACTGCGCGCGCAAGGTATCCGTCTGCCCGGCATCGGTGGCACCAGCGTCGCGCAAGATCTTGAGCCAGAATACATCACCATTTCTGAAGACAGCCGCACCGCGTGGATCAGCTTGCAAGAAAACAATGCCATTGCTGTGCTCGACATCGCCAGCAAAACCATCACCAGCATCCGCGCACTCGGTCTCAAAGATCACAGTCTGGCTGGCAATGGCTTAGACGTGAGCAACGAAGATGGCGGCTCAAACACCAACACAGGCACGCCCACCATCAAGATCACGAACTACCCGATTAAAGGGATGTATATGCCCGATGGCATCACTTCTTTCCGTATCGGCACACGCACTTTTCTGGCCACAGCCAACGAAGGCGACGCACGCGAGTATGTCGGCGTGACCACCGTGGGCGCAACCACGACTGTCAGCCGCGATGACCCGCGCGTGCGGGATTTCTGCACCAGCGGATTTGACAGCAGCGTCTATGGCACGCTCACATCCACGATGGGCTTCGATAGTAATCTCGGGCGCTTGCGCATCGATGCATTCGCAGGCGCCAATCGCACCGGCAAAAACGCCTCTGGCCAGTGTAATGAATTGGTCGCGTTCGGCGCGCGCTCATTGAGCATTTGGGATGCTGATAATTTCGGCTTGGTTTGGGATTCGGGTGATCAATTCGAGCAACGCACCGCATTGCTCCATCCGACGATCACTTTCAACGCCAGCAACGATAACAACACACTTGATGACCGCAGCCCCGCCAAAGGCCCAGAGCCGGAAAGCGTGGTTACTGCCAAATTCGGCACAAAAACCTTTGCTTTCGTTGGCTTAGAACGTGTGGGTGGTGTGATGGTGTACGACGTGAGCCACCCCGCCGCGCCCATCTATATCACTTACCTCAACACCCGCACCGGCGCGACAGGTGATCGCGGGCCCGAAGGTTTGCTCATCATTAAAGCGGCTGATTCACCCAATGGCAAGCCATTGCTTATCGTCTCCAACGAAACCAGCGGCACAACGGCAGTTTTTCAACTGAATTTGCAATACTGAGACAGATCAAACCGCATCAATCGAGCCGCTTAGGCGGCTCGATTGATGTGACTGTCTTTAATTTTTCATAAAACAGTCACACCAATGACACACCAACACCGCAAGATTGAACTTGTTGTAGATATTGATTAATTCCTTTTCAGGAGAAAAAAATGGCAAAAGATTACTCACAGATGGAAAATTCCAATTCATCTTCTAACCCCAGCATTCACGATGTATCCGACCCTGCGCGCCGCTTGATCTTGCGCGGTGGTTTGGGGTTGGCGGCGGGCGGTATTTTTAGTGGTTTGGCAGGCTGTGCTGCGGGAGCTGCCAGCATGGGCGCAGGCAGCGGCCCACTGGTTGGCTTTAAGAGCGTGCCGGTTTCCGTCAAAGATGGCATCACGGTTCCTGAGGGCTATGGTGCTCAGGTTTTTGCGCCTTGGGGCGATGCTGTTGGGATCGCAGGCAACATGCCTGCCTTCAAATACGATGCAACGAACACCGCTGTCGAGCAGGAAGCGCAAATTGGCATGCACCACGATGGCATCCACTTCTATCCGCTTGGCCAAAGCGAGGCTCGCAATAAAAACGGCTTGCTCGTGATGAACCATGAGTACACCGATGATGGCCTGTTGCACAAAGACGGTATGAAAACATGGAGCGCGGAAAAGGTTAAAAAAGCGCAAGCCGCACACGGCGTGAGCGTCATCGAAGTGCGCGAGACGGCTGGCAACTGGGAAGTGGTGCGCCCTTCGCGCTTTGCCCGCCGCTTCACCGGCAACACGCCGATGACGATTGCTGGCCCAGCTGCCGGCCATGCGCTTTTGAAAACAGCAGCCGACGCGGCTGGCACCCGCGTGCTAGGTACGCTGAATAATTGTGGCAGTGGTATCACCCCTTGGGGGACGTATCTCACCTGCGAAGAAAACTTCATGGGCTATTTCAGCGGTGGCGACACGCTCTCCGAGCATGAGCGCCGCTGGGGCATGCGCAAGGCCGGCTGGGGCTATCGCTGGCATGAGCATGATGAGCGCTTTGATGCGGTGAAAAATCCGAATGAAGCTAATCGCTTTGGCTGGATCGTAGAAATTGATCCGATGGACCCGACCAGCACGCCGATCAAGCGCACGGCCATGGGCCGTGCCGCGCACGAAGGCGCAACGGTTGCCGTGACGAAAGATGGCTACGCGGTGGTGTATTCCGGCGAAGATGCCCGCTTTGAGTACATTTACAAATTCGTGAGCGAGCGTAAGATTCGCCCTGCCACAGCCACGCAAACTGCCGCCCAAGTCAACCGCAATTTACTCGACGATGGCATTTTGTATGTGGCTAAATTCAACGCCGACGGCACGGGCGAATGGCTGCCACTCATTCACGGTATTGGCAAGATGACGGCAGCCAACGGCTTCAAAGACCAAGGCGAGGTTGTGATCAAAACACGCCAAGCCTCTGATCTGCTCGGCGCCACTAAGATGGATCGCCCCGAGTGGATTGATATTGACAAAGCGGGCTGGGTGTATTGCACGCTCACCAATAATTCAGACCGTGGCGGCGCAAACCGCCCGGCTGTAGATGCGATCAACCCGCGTGCGAACAACACGCAAGGCAACATCATTCGCTGGAAAGAAACTGGCGATTTTGATGCCGATACCTTCCGCTGGAATCATTTTGTGATGGCGGGCGATCCAAGCCTCACGCGTTCGGATGCCAAAGGCAATGTCAAAGGCGATATGTTCTCTTGTCCCGATGGCTTGTGGACCGATTCGCGCGGTGTGCTTTGGATTCAAACCGACATGAGCACCTCTGCCATGGGCAAAGGCGATTTGGTGAACATGGGCAACAACATGATGCTGGCGGCCGATGTGAACACTGGCGAAATCCGCCGCTTCCTCACTGGGCCCAATGGCTGCGAGATCACCGGCGCGACGCAAACACCCGATGGCCGCACGATGTTTATCAACATTCAGCATCCCGGCGAAAGCCCCAGCGAGAAGAGCGATCCTGATGCAGTGACCAAAATCTCGAGCTGGCCTTTTAACAACCGCCCGCGCTCAGCCACGGTGGCGATACGCCGTAAAGATGGTGGCGTCGTCGGCACTTAATACATCCTGATCAGCCCTCCTCGCGAGGGCTTTTTTTTAAGCAAAACCAGTCACAACAAAAGGAAACAGCTATGAAAGATATTCCTGTGCCCACGCTTGGCTTTTCTCCCACGACATTTCTACCGCTTTCATTTGCAGATTTTTTTACCAAAATCATGCCTCGCAAGGCACTTGAGCAAGCGCAGCCAACTGCCCCTCGTATCGCCGAAGTACCACACTCAGCACCGCAGACCGCGCGTGAAAGCACACCACCCAAACTCCAAGTGTTCTGGGCTCAGCATTTGGATGAAGTGCGCGAGGCGCAGCGATTGCGCTATGCAATTTTTGCGGGCGAGATGGGCGCAAAGCTCAGCAACAACTTGGCTGGCCACGATATAGATCGATTTGATGATTTTTGTGAGCATCTGCTTGTGCGGGATGTTGCCACGGGCCAAGTCGTCGGAACATACCGCTTGCTCACGCCGGTACAAGCGCAGCGCGCTGGTGGCCTATACACGGAAACCGAGTTCAACATTGATGCACTACATAGCCTCAAGCCGAGCATGGTGGAGCTGGGCAGAAGCTGTGTACATGCCGATTACCGCAGCGGCGCAGTCATCATGGCGTTGTGGGGCGCTCTGGCGCAATTTATGCACCGCAACCAGCTCTCTACGATGGTGGGCTGCGCCAGCATTCCCATGCTACACCAAGGCCGCATCAGTGGAGATGCAGCAGCGAGCATTTGGCATCAGGTCTCGCAAACCTATCTGGCCGATCCAACGTGGCATGTTTATGCGCACACACCGCTGCCTGTGACGCAATTCGATCTAGCGCTTAATGTAGAGCCGCCAGCACTTATCAAAGGTTATCTGCGTTTGGGCGCACGCATCCTCGGCGCTCCCGCTTGGGATGCTGATTTCAATACCGCTGACTTGCCGATGCTGCTACGTGTGGATGACATGCCAACACGCTACAAAAAACATTTCTTGACAACATAAGTTTTGGCAAAGGTATATGTCAGTCATCAATCAGTCACTAAACTGTCACATGACTGCTGCACACTGGCAGCAAACATTTACAAAACGGCTCGGGCATGTCACCTCCTTCCACTTTACCTCCACCGTTGGCTTACGGCATTGAATATCTTGATCGCGATCTGAGCCTTCTCGCTTTTAACCACCGCGTGCTGGCATGGGCCAAGCGGGATGATGTTCCTCTCGTAGAACGCTTGCGCTATTTATGTATTGCTTGCTCCAATCTGGATGAGCTGTTTGAAGTGCGCGCTTTTTTGCACTTGGCCGCTTTTCAAGCACAGGATACCAAAGGCAGTTATTCCGTCAGTAGCTTTGAGGCTTTGCACAAGAACGCGCATGCCTTAGTGGCCGAGCAATATGATTTGTTTAATCACGCACTGACTGATCGGTTTAAAAGTGAAGGCATTTCGATCGTGGCGCATGGCGAGCGCGATGCGGCGCAGCGTCGATGGGTGCTTAAATATTTTGAAGAAGAAGTGCGCCCGTTGTTGGTGCCGGTGTTGCTGGATCCAGCGCATCCGTTTCCGCAAGTGGCCAGCAAATCCCTGAATTTCATCGTACAACTCGGTGGCTTGGACGCTTTTGAGCGAAAGAACACGATTGCGATTGTGAAAGTGCCGCGCGTATTGCCGCGAGTGATTGCTCTACCGGCCAAGCTCTGCGGCAAAAAGCAATTATTCATCTCGCTGTCGAGCGTGGTGCGTGCGCATCTTGCGGATTTGTTTCCTGGCCGCGCTGTCGGGCAGTTTTCTCAGTTCCGCGTGACGCGCCATACCGACATGGCGATCGACGAAGATGATGTGAAAAATCTGCGCATGGCGCTGCGTCAAGGCTTGCAGCATCGCCACTACGGGCAGGCTACACGCATTGAGGTCTCGGCCAGTTGCTCATCCGAGCTGTCTGCGCTGCTGCTCAAACAATTTGAATTGCCTGAGCTGGCTCTGTATCGCGTGCCAGGGCCTGTGAATCTGGTGCGCTTTGGGCAATTGGCAGATTTAGTCAAGCAGCCTGAGCTGCACTTTGCACCTTACACACCCTCATACCCTGCGAGCATGATTCCCCTGGCGCGCGGCCTCTCGATATTTGATCGGCTCAAGCAAGGTGATGCCATGCTGCATCAGCCTTTTGAGAGCTTTGATGCCGTGATTGAGTTCTTGCGCGAAGCCGTACACGACCCGAAGGTGCTCGCGATTCGGCAAACGATTTATCGCGCTGGCACAGATTCCACCATGATGGATTTGCTGGTGGAGGCAGTGCGACGCGGCAAAGAAGTGTTAGCCGTGGTGGAGCTCAAAGCGCGCTTTGATGAAGAAGCCAATATCAATTGGGCGGAGCGCTTAGAAGCTATTGGCGCACAGGTGGTGTATGGCGTGGTCGGCCTGAAGACGCATGCCAAGATGCTGCTCGTTACGCGCAAAGAAGGCAAGCAATTGCAACGCTACGGCCACTTATCTACAGGCAACTACAACTCCAAGACTGCGCGCCTCTACACCGATATCGGCTATTTCACCCAAGACGCGCAGCTCACCTCTGATATGGAGCAGCTCTTCATGCATTTGGCTAGCCACAATCATGTGCCGAAGATGAAAAAATTGTCTATTGCGCCCTTTTATCTGCACCGCGAGGTACTCGCTCGCATTGATGCGCTCGCAGTTAAGGCGGCAAAAGGCAAATCGACTCGCTTGATCGCCAAGATGAATTCGCTCACCGATGAAGCCATCATGGATGCGCTGGTGCGCGCTGGCCAAGCTGGCGTGAAGATCGATTTGATTGTGCGCGGTGCATGTATGCTGCCTGCTCAGGTGCCCGGCCTGACAGACAATATTCGTGTGCGCTCGATCATCGGACGGTTTTTAGAGCATACGCGCGTTTTTTACTTTCGCAGCGCAGACGATGTTGAGCTCTATCTCTCCAGCGCCGATTGGATGAATCGCAATATGTTGCGCCGCATTGAGCTGGCATGGCCAGTCACCGAGCCTGCGCTGCGCCAACGCATCGTGGATGAATGCTTGAGCGCTTACCTGCACGATGGCGTAGATGCTTGGGAGATGCAATCCGACGGCAGCTATCAAGCCATCCACTCTCCCAAAACAGGCCACAGCGCTCAGCAGGCTTTGATGCAGCGCTATGGGAAAAAGAGCTAATCACAACAAATCAGGAGCAAGCCATGGATTTGCTTTTATGGCGACATGCCGAAGCCTATGATGCCAGTGCCGAGCAGCCCGACGACATGCTGCGTCGCCTCACGCCGAGAGGCAAAAGCCAAGCGCGACGGATGGCCAAATGGCTGGATCAACACCTGCCCGATGGCGTGCGCATACTGTGCAGCCCGGCGGTGCGTTGCGAGAGCACGGTTGCTGCGCTTGGCCGCAAATACAAACTATGCCCTGAGCTCTCACCTGAGGGCGATGCGCAGTCGCTGCTGGCTCTAGCGCAATGGCCGGATGCTCGCACACCTGTGTTGGTGGTCGGTCATCAGCCTACATTGGGATATGTTGCAGCGCAATTGCTAGAGGCGCCGGGTTGGAAGGCTACAGGCGTTGAGGCTACGGACTTTGAAGCAGCGCGCGTTGCGACGCCAAGGTACGCGCTGTCCGTGCGCAAAGGCTCGGTATGGTGGTTGCGCAATCGCGTGCGCATGGATGTGCAAAGCACCTTGGTGCATTGCGTGCAATCGCCCGATATGCTTTGGTGACACGCTCAATTCGCTGCATTGAATCAGGCAGTCAAGCCGCCTCAAGGCGCAAAGACCAAGGCGTTTTCTGCCACGCCAAAATTTCTTGCGCCAGCAAATGCATAGATTGTGGAAACTTCTGCGCCCAGTAGCCCGCGTAATACAGACAGAAGCTACGCTCGGCCACATTGCATTGCAAGCGCAAACCCTTGAGTGCAGGTGATACACGCGCGTGGCAGAGCAACACGCCCAAACGCAGGCTCATGAGCTGCTGCACAAAACGCACATCCTCAAAATCAGCATCGAGTTTACGCAGCTTGCCTTTGTGGCCAAGTACGAGCAAGCTCAAGCGATGCAGCTCATTGTTTGAAAAGCCGAGCACATCGGCATGATCCAAAATATAGGCGCTGTGTTTGTGGCAATCGCTATGAGAAATCAATGCGCCCACTTCATGCAACTGACTCGCCCAGCGAAGCTTGCGCGCATGGCGCTGGCGTTGCTCCTGAGCATCTTCCACGCTGTGCTGGATGTCTTCAAAAAACTGTGTCGCGGCTAGTTTTACACGTTCTGCTTGTAGTTCATCGACATCAAAGCGGCGAGCCAGCCGCTCAATCGATTGGCTCCGAATATCTGCCGTGGTGCTGTCGCGCCCCACCAAATCATGTAACACACCATGACGCAGTCCAGTGTCCATCGCGCGCAAGCGAGAAATGCCGAGCAACTCAAAGACCGCAATCAACACACTTAACCCTGCACCCAAAACGGGGCGGCGATCCTCTTTAAGGCCAGTAAGAGTGACTTTGTCTATGTGCCCAGCGCATTCCAACTGCCGGCGCAGAGCCATCAAAGCATCGCGCTCTATGTAGCCTTCTTTTTGTCCTGGTACATGCAGCAAATCAGCTACGGCGCCAATCGTGCCTGCTGAGCCATAGGCCGCGCTCCAGCCCACAGAAAAGCGTGTCATGGCTTCATCGAGCACGGCTTTAGCTGCCACGATCGCGGTATCAAAAGCCTGAGCATCCAAGCGCCCGTTCGCAAAATAACGCTCTGCCCACACGACGCTGCCCACACGATACGATTCCATCGCCGTGGGCTGTACGCCCGTGCCCAAAATCAGCTCGGTAGAGCGCCCGCCGATATCCATCACCAAGCGTTTTTCCTCTGCACCATCGAGCACCTGCGCTACGCCTTGATAAATCAGCCTCGCTTCTTCGCGACCAGAGATCACCTCGATGGGAAAACCCAAGATTTGCTCGGCTTTTTTAAGGAACAGATCGCGATTGCGCGCTTCGCGCAGAGTTTGCGTGGCAACGGCACGCACTTGGCTTCCTTTGAAGCCCGCCAAGCGCTCGCCAAAGCGCGCCAGCGTGGCCCAACCGCGCTGCATCGCCTCTTGACTCAGATTGCGCTGGTCGTCCAGCCCGCCGCCTTGGCGCACGGTTTCTTTGAGGTAATCGACCCGAAGAATGCTGCCGTGATCCAGCCTACCCACCTCCAGACGAAAGCTGTTGGAGCCAAGATCGACCGCCGCTATCAAACTACCGTCGTGCATGGAAAATTTTTCGTACTGTTCATAGCGTGCGACGTTAGCATGAAAAGCAAGGCGCGCCGACACTCTCTTTGCATCATCCCATCACTCGACCATCCGCCCTGATCATGGACTGCGTCACGAAGGCATTGTGCAGTTTGCCATTTTCATAACTGATACGGAATCCTTCCAGATCCACTGTCTGTCGGCGATCAAACGCCTCAAATACAGCACTGCGATTGAGGTTACCGCGCACAGTTTGCAGCACCTCGAATGTGTATCTCGCCGACAAATATCCCGCCAGACTGAGCGCGGTGGGGGGCTCATCGTAGTACTTGGCCAATGCTTGGCGAAAGCGTCGTACGATTGGCAGCGAGCCCGATACCATAGGCACCGCTTGCGTACCAATGACTGGAACATGCCGTTTGCCCATCATTTGTTGTGCAGTGAGTAGGTTCACGTCTGCCAATGCAATGATATGGCGCAACACGGAGGTGGAAGTCCACCCTCTCAGAAATTGAACAAGTTCAGGTGTGCCACCCAAAAACAGCATCAAAGGTGTCGATGAATTACTTATTTGCGCTGCCTGCTGGCTTAAAACAGAATGCACCGGCATCTCTTGGAGCTTAAGCTTTAAAGTTTGTGCCATGCGCTGGATATCTGACCTGTTTTGACGCAGGTCAGTATCAGAAGCGTAGACCACGACAAGCTGATCGACACCCACGGAGGTCATGCTTTTAAGCGCATGCTGGATTTGCTGTTCACGGGTAGAAAAAATTGGAAAGGTATTGACGCCTCGATCAACGCTCGCGCTTTGCAGCCAGGGCGCAGAGTGTGCGAGCTCGCTGCTGTCACTACGGCCTTGTTGAGTCAATGCCGTAGCCATGCCATCTGCGCAGGTGCCAAAGCTGGCGATGCAGCTTGAATCGTTGCGTATTTGAGCCCAAGCACCATTGATTTGCGCAGCAGAGCCATCCGTTTCGATCACACTGTGGCGAATCGTGGTGCCACGAACGCCTCCGGCAGCATTGATTTCTTGCCAAGCCGTGCGGCTTCCTACCAAAAAATCCTTGGATATATCTTGTATGAGGTTGGAGCTATCGATCACCTGCGCAACCGTGGGGCTGCGCTGAGAAGTCGCCTGAGCAACCGCCAAGGGACTGAGAGCGGCCACAGTGCTGGCAGCAGCCGTGGCACGCAAAAAGTGGCGACGGGATGGGTAAAGTATCGAATCAGGCATGGTGCGAATAATCGGCATGAGGCTCCGCTTAAAACTCTGCACCTTAGTCGCAAAAAATGTCATCCTTATGAATATTTGATGACAAATTAGCGACAATCCCTTACAGGGTGACAGTCATCAAGTTGTCACAATCAACCCCTACATTCGCTTTATGAACAAGCCGCTCGGCGGTATTTTTTAACCAAGGTGTGATCATGAATCGTTTCTTCAAATCAGGTCTTTTAAGCATTGCAGTGGGTCTGGCTTTCGCAGCTAGCGCATCTGCCCAAGAAATCACGGGTGCTGGCGCCTCATTCCCCGCCCCACTCTATTCGAAATGGGCAGCGGATTACAACAAAGCCACCGGTGTGAAAATCAATTACCAATCCGTGGGCTCAGGAGCAGGTCTGCGCCAAATTGAAGCCAAAACGGTGGATTTCGGCGCGTCAGACATGCCACTCAAAGACGATGAGCTCAAAGCTAAAAATCTTGTGCAATTCCCCACGGTGATCGGTGGCGTCGTACCTGTGATCAATGTGAAGGGTGTCAATCCCGGTCAATTGCGTTTGAATGGCCAAGTGCTAGGTGATATCTTTTTGGGCAAGATCACCAAGTGGAATGATGCAGCAATTAAAGGACTCAACCCCAGCGTCAACCTACCAGATGCAGATATCGCACCTGTGCGCCGCGCTGATGGCTCAGGCACCACCTTCATCTTCACCAACTATCTGTCCAAAGTGAATGCAGAATGGAAGAGCAAAGTGGGAGAAGGCACAGCAGTGAATTGGCCAGTGGGCGCGGGCGGTAAAGGCAACGAAGGCGTAGCCGCATTCGTCAGTCGCTTGCCCAATTCAATTGGCTACCTTGAATATGCTTATGTGAAGCAAAACAAACTCAATTACGCCTTGATGCAAAACATGGATGGCAAATTCGTGGCTCCGGATGATGACACGTTCAAAGCGGCAGCTGCTGGTGCGGATTGGAACAAAAGCTTCTACCAAATCCTCACGCAGCAACCTGGCGCAGCCTCTTGGCCGATCAGCGGTGCAACCTTTATCTTGATGCAGAAGACGCAAGATAAGCCACAAAATGCCACCGTTGCACTCAAGTTTTTTGATTGGGCCATGATGCAAGGCGACAAGACAGCCGCTGATTTGGATTATGTGCCGATGCCAGATAGCGCAAAAGGATCGATCCGCAAAGCTTGGGGAGACATCAAGGATGCCGCTGGTAAACCAGTTGCGATCAAGTAATTACTCCTGAAAAAATAGCAGCCGGCGTAGTTTATACGCCGGCCTTCTGCTTAAAACATATAAAAATCGAGCAAAGATATGGCATCTACCGTCAACGCTGCAGGCTCGCGAGCCATTGATCGAATTTTCGGCTGGAGCGCCCGTGGCGCGGCGATCATTACCCTAGGCTTGCTGATTGGGATTATTGCTTCACTGATCTATGGTGCATGGCCTTCTATTGCACACAACGGTCTTGGGTTTTTAATAAGCACCGAGTGGGACCCTGTTAAGAATAACTACGGTGGCTTGGTGATGATTTATGGCACGATTGCCACCTCGATCATTGCACTCATCATCGCTGTGCCAGTGAGCTTCGGTATTGCGCTTTTCCTCACCGAGCTCTCGCCGGCATGGCTCAAGCGCCCGCTGGGTACCGCCATTGAATTGCTGGCTGCTGTGCCATCGATTGTTTATGGCATGTGGGGCTTGTTGGTGTTTGGCCCGATACTTGCTGAATACATCCAGCAGCCGCTGCAAAAGCTTCTTAAAGGCGTGCCCTATTTAGAAGTGTTGGTATCTGGCCCGCCAGTGGGCATAGGCCTTCTTTCAGCCGGCATCGTGCTGGCCATCATGATCATTCCTTACATTGCCTCCGTGATGCGCGATGTGTTTGAAGTGACACCGACCTTGCTCAAAGAATCCGCTTACGGTTTGGGCGCAACGACTTGGGAAGTGATGTGGAACGTAGTATTACCCTACACCAAAGCTGGCGTGATCGGCGGGATTATGTTGGGATTGGGGCGTGCTCTGGGTGAGACGATGGCCGTCACGTTCTTGATTGGAAATTTTAACCAGCTCGATTCTCTGAGCTTGTTTGCACCTGCCAACAGCATCACGTCTGCATTGGCCAATGAATTTGCGGAAGCCGGTGAAGGCTTGCATCAAGCATCGCTGATGTATCTGGGCTTGGTGCTGTTTTTCATCACATTCGTGGTGCTCACCCTTTCCAAGCTTTTGCTCTCGCAATTGCGCAAAGGTGAAGGAGCCAAAACATGAGCGCCGTGATGTCTGACAACATGATCACTGCCCCCAAGCCATCCAGCCAAGCGCTGCGTGCATCGCGCTTTGCAAACCGCAAGCTTATTAACCGAATCGCCTTGATTCTGTCGCTCAGCGCGATGGCTTTTGGCCTGTTTTGGTTGGCATGGATTTTGTGGGAAACGCTCAGGCTAGGTTTGTCTGGCTTATCGCTGGCCGTTTTCACTGAAATGACGCCGCCTCCCAACGATATGGGCGGTTTAGCGAATGCTATTTATGGCTCGTTCGTGATGGTGGCGCTGGCCACTCTTGTGGGTACGCCGATTGGCGTGATGGCGGGTGTGTATCTGGCTGAGTACGGTATGAAAAGCCGCTTGGCATCCATCACGCGCTTTGTCAACGATATTTTGCTGTCGGCGCCTTCGATTGTGATTGGCCTTTTTGTCTATGCCGTGATCGTCGCGCAAGTCAAATCATTCTCTGCAGCTGCGGGCATCGTGGCACTGGCTTTGATTGTCATTCCCGTGGTGATTCGCACCACGGAAAACATGCTCGCACTCATTCCCCCTGGTTTGCGCGAAGCCGCGTATGCATTGGGCACACCGAAATATCGTGTGATTCTGAGTATCACGATTCGTGCAGCGCGAGCGGGTGTGGTCACTGGCATTTTGCTTGCTGTCGCTCGGATTGCAGGCGAGACGGCACCTTTGCTGTTTACCGCTTTATCGAACCAATTCTGGACCAATGATTTGCGCGAACCCATGGCCAGCTTGCCTGTGACAATCTTTAAGTTTGCCATGAGCCCTTATGAAAATTGGCAAAAATTGGCTTGGGCAGGCGTGTTGCTGATCACGCTCGCCGTTTTGGCTCTCAATATCTTGGCGCGTGTACTCACACGCCAAAAATAAGCAATCAAACAACAAGACATCTACACCATGGAAAATAACAAACCCCGCCTCCCTACTGAGCCACCCAAGCTCACTGTACGTGATCTTAATTTTTACTACGGCAAATTTCACGCGCTGAAAAACATCAATCTGACGATTCCAGAGAAGAAAGTTACTGCTTTCATCGGGCCATCAGGCTGCGGCAAATCCACTCTGCTGCGTACGATGAACCGAATGTTTGAGCTCTATCCAGATCAAAGCGCCACGGGTGAGATCGTGATTGATGGCGAAAACTTGCTCACCAGTAAGCAAGATGTGGCGCTGATTCGCGCCAAGATCGGTATGGTCTTCCAAAAGCCCACGCCTTTTCCGATGTCGATTTACGACAACATCGCCTTCGGTGTCAAGTTGTTTGAAAACATGAACAACTCCGAAATGGACGATCGCGTGGAATGGGCGCTGAGAAAAGCAGCGCTTTGGGGCGAAGTCAAAGACAAGTTGCAACAAAACGGCGCCAGCCTCTCGGGCGGCCAACAGCAGCGCTTGTGCATTGCACGCGGCATTGCTGTGCTGCCGCAAGTGCTGCTTCTCGATGAGCCTTGCTCTGCGCTTGATCCAATTTCAACTGCCAAAATCGAAGAATTGATCATGGAACTGAAAAACGATTACACCGTGGTGATCGTGACGCACAACATGCAACAAGCAGCGCGTTGCAGCGATTACACAGCCTATATGTATTTAGGCGATTTGATGGAATTTGGCGATACGGAAAGCATGTTTTTTAAACCCGCTCGCAAAGAAACGGAAGACTACATTACAGGCCGTTTCGGCTAAAGGGAATCATCATGGCAGATAAACATCTCTCAACGCAATTTGACGCAGACCTCAATGCTGTATCCAGCCGCCTGATGGAAATGGGTGGTTTGGTGGAATCGCAGATGCGCGGCGCGATTGAAGCGCTCACCACATTCAGCGCAGAAGCCTCGGATCGCGTGATCATGGCAGAAGCGCGGGTCAACTCGATGGAAATTCAAATTGACCACGACCTCACCTCGATCATTGGTCGTCGTCAGCCCACTGCGCGCGATCTTCGCTTGTTAATGGCGATCTCTCGCGTGACAGCTAATCTTGAGCGTATCGGCGACGAAGCTAACAAAATCGCACGCATGGTTAAAAGCATTATTGCCAGCGGCGCAATGCGCTCTTTGCCGTCAAGTGAATTACGTGTAGCGCTTGAATTGGCCAGCGGCTTGCTGCGCAAATCCCTAGATGGCTTTGCACGATTAGATACCTCTACCGCTCTAGATATTCTCAAAGAAGATGATGCGATTGACCGCGAGTTCAACGGATTTATCCGCAAGCTCGTGACCTATATGATGGAAGATCCACGCACCATCTCACCGAGCTTGGATCTGCTCTTTGTGGCTAAGGCTTTGGAGCGCATCGGCGATCATGCGAAAAATATCGCTGAATCGATTATCTACATCGTTGAAGGCACAGACGTGCGCCACATTTCAATTGATGAAATCGAATCGGCTTTGCGTTAAACACGGTAATACGTCATGAAACGCATGCGCGCACTGATAGTTGAAGACGAGCCCGCGATCAGCGAACTGCTAGCGATCAATTTGCGACACAATGGTTTTGAGCCCGTGGTTTGCATGGACGGTGAGCAGGCGCAGCGCGAGCTAGATGCAGTGTTGCCTGATATCGTGCTGCTCGATTGGATGCTGCCCGGCGCGAGTGGCATTGCGCTTGCGCGCAAGTGGCGCAGTAGTGAGCGCACGCGCCAAGTGCCGATCTTGTTGCTCACGGCTCGCTCCGAGGAAAGCGACAAAATCCAAGGCTTAGATGCAGGGGCAGATGATTACATCACCAAGCCTTTCTCTACACAGGAGCTCATGGCGCGCATCCGAGCAATTCTACGGCGCCGCACGCCAGAGCAAGGTGATGAAGCACTGAAGATCGGCATGCTCGAACTCGACAGCGCGACGCATCGTGTGAGCCACTCAGGCGCAGAGCTCAAAGTCGGGCCCACAGAATTCAAGCTGCTGCGCTATCTGATGGCGCATCCTGAGCGTGTGCACAGCCGCGCACAGCTTCTCGATAAAGTATGGGGCGATCATGTGTTCATTGAAGAACGAACTGTCGATGTGCATATCAAGCGTCTGCGCGAAGCTTTGCAATCAGCTGGCGGTATGATTGATACCGTGCGCGGCGCGGGATATCGCATCACGGCGCAAGCCACTTCTCAAACCGTCTGAAGAACGTATCCAATGAATTGTTCATGAATCGTTTCACTACGTTTTTTATAGCATTCTGCGCAGGATTCTTGCCGGCTATCGGCCTATTTTCTTTAAAAAATGCGGCTTGGGGTGGATTATTAGGTATTGCGGTGTGGCTGCTTTGGGACAGCGTGAAATTCAGTCAGTTTGATCAGCAGTTGCGCAATGCGCAGGCTGGCTTGCCTTTAGAGGAATCTAAAGGCATTTGGGGGCAGCTCACGCTGCGGGTGCGCCACCTTTTGCGAGCACGCGATCAGCAACTACAGCAAAGCGATCAACGTCTGCAGGATTTCCTCTCTGCGATTCAGGCCTCTCCCAATGGCGTACTCCTGCTTGATGCACAAAACCGTATTGAATGGTGTAACCAAACCGGCGCGCAATTGCTGGCGCTCGATGCGCAACGCGATGTGATGCAGCACATCACCAACCTTGTGCGCGCGCCAGAATTTTCCGAATATTTGCAAGATGGCGATTTTTCCCATGATGTGATCTTTGAAACTGCTAGCAGTACAGCCCAGCATCCCAAGCGCCTGTCTGCGCAGCTGCATCGCTATGGCTCCAATGTGCAGGGCAATGTCTCAAAGCTCCTGATGCTAGTGCGCGATATCACAGCACTGGAACTGGCCGAAGCCCAGCGCCGCGATTTTGTGGCCAACGTATCGCACGAGATTCGCACACCGCTGACTGTGCTTTCCGGCTTTGTGGAAACCCTGCAAAATCTACCACTCGACGAAGCACAACGCAACCGCTACCTTGGCTTAATGCAAGAGCAAAGCCAACGCATGCAAAGCTTGGTCAGCGATTTGCTCACGCTCTCGCGCTTGGAGGCCAGCCCATCCCCGAGCTTCGAGAGCCGTCTGCCTGTATCCCGACTCATGGCTCAGTTAGAGCGCGATGCCCGCGCCATGATGCAGGTCATGGATTTGCCAGGCAACACGACCCATCGCTTGCACTTCGTCGGCGAAGCGCATGACATTGATTTATTGGGCGACAGCACCGAGCTGCTCAGTGCTACCAGCAATCTCGTGCAAAACGCGCTGCGCTATACGCTGCCTGGCGGTGCGGTGGATGTGAGTTTGCGCCTCTTGCCAGATGATCGGGTGGAGTTTGCCGTTCAAGACACAGGCTCTGGCATTGCGCCAGAGCACCTGCCGCGTCTCACGGAGCGCTTCTACCGCGTCGATCGCAGCCGCTCGCGCGAGAGTGGCGGCACTGGTTTAGGCCTGTCAATCGTCAAGCACGTGGTGCAGCGCCATGGCGGCGAGCTGCGCATCACATCAGAGCTGGGCAAAGGCTCACGCTTTGCGTTCACGCTGCCGGCTAGTCGTGTGCTTATGCATGCTGGACGCTTGGCCGCCTGAAGTCTATCGAGTCAGTTGCCAAATGCGCCATTGAAACGCAGTAGCCGCCAAACATAGCGCAAAAAATCCCATCAGCCAAAACGCTGCCGGCTGCTGCCAAGCGGCGATTGCGCCCAATCCTTGGTAGGCCAATACAAAACCACCCCCCAGCCCCAAGCCCCAAAGCGTGAAGCCATACACCACGAGCGGCATCACGGTGATACGCCAGCTGCGCAAGAGAAAGCACCCAATTGTTTGCCAAGCATCAGCGACGTGATACACCGCCACGAAAAGTAACAGCCCCGCGCCGAGCCTAGCCACTTCGGCGCTGCCGGAATACATATTAGCAATCGGCACAGCCAGCAGAGCCATCACAGTGCTAGCTGCAAGCGCCACAACGACTGTCAGCTTGATAGCTGCTCTCGCTAGAGCGCCAGCCTGCGCTGGATGGCCAGCGCCCATCCAATACGACACGCGCGCGCTGCTTGCGATAGACAGCGACAGTGGCATCATGAAGAGCACCGCTGCCACGCTCGCCGCGATTTGATGTGAAGCGGTAGCCAAGATACCCATGCGCGCTACAAGTAAACCCATCAGCGCATAAGACGTGACTTCGACCATACTGGCCAGGCCCGCAGGCACGCCCAATGAAGCATAAGTTCTGAGGCGCTTCCAATCGGGCGCTTCTACCTGGGAAAAAAGTGCGAGTGGTTTGTACAGATCTAGCTTGCGCAGTGCCACGAATGCCGCACCGAAAAGTAAACAATTCACTGCAAAACTCGCCCAAGCGCAACCCACTACTCCCATCGCTGGAAGCCCTGCGCCACCGAACACAAACCATACAGTCAGCGGAATTTTGTACGCCAAAGATCCGATTTGTAGCAACATCACAATCCGCGGTGAGCCCAGTGATTGATTGAGCGCGCCAAACACGCGAAATCCCATCGCCGGAATCAGCGCCCAGCCCAGAATACTCAAATACTGCTGCGCACCAGGACGCAGCTTCTCGGGCACACCAAACAACGCCAAGAAGTAGCCTGCTTGCATCATCACTGCCATGCCCAGCAGCATCAAAGCCGAAGCTAGGTACAGTGATTGACGAAACGCGCTGCCCAACTCAAGCGGCTTCTTCGCGCCATGCAGCTCCGAGTAAATAGGCATCAGCGCCTGCATCACGCTCATCAAGCTCACATAGATGCTGATAAAAATGCTGGATGCCACGGCCAGTGTAGCCAGCGACTCATCAGAATAGCGGCCAGCAACTACCGCATCTGTCACGCCATACGCCATGGTGGCGAGTTGCCCCACCACAATCACTTTGGCATGCTGAGCGATCACGCCGAGCTCTTGGCGAGTGGAGATGTTGTGCTGACTCATTTCACGAGCCGATGCGTTTGTAGATCAAGAGCGTCTCAGAATCGGTGGACGAGCGACGGCGCACGCTGTGTGTTTGAAGCCAGCCCTCTGGCAACGTGAATTGATCACTCTTCAACCGCTCTGCATCCACAATCATCCAATCGCAACGCTGCACAGGCGGTTGCTTAGTGGTCATGGGAATCACTGCATAACGCCCATGAAACTGCAACGCTGTGGCCTGCGCTTGGTTAAGACCGGCGCCATGCACGCACGACGCATGGCCGATATGCAGTTGCACTCGCGCAATCATGGGCGCATAGCTGCGCGCGTAATCGAGTATTGGCATCCACAGCGTGGTCAGCAATATCCAGCAAGTGACCGCACCGCTAGCGGGAATCACCAGCGATTTCCACAGCGCCGAGCGATGCCGCCCAGTTCGCCACACGATCACGGCGATCCAACCGAGTGTGGCTACCGAAGCCGCCGTTAAAGCGATGACAGAGAAGCTAGGCTCAAAGCCCGGCAACAGTCGACGCACGTTGGCGGCTGGCTTGGCCGGGATGTTCGTGTGCATGGAAAGATAAATCACCCAGATCACCAGCCCGCAGCCCGCAAAAAACAAAATTGTGAACCAATCGACCAAGGCGCTCACGCTGCGATGAAGTGTTGGCAAAGCCATCGCGGCAAGACAAGCGAATGCAGGCACCGCCAGCAACAAAGTCCGGTCGGCCCCAGGCCGCACGATAGTGGCTACCACCATCACAGCGAGCACTGCCGCTGGCCAAGCGATATGCAAACTGCGCCACCAGCGCCGCCAGCGCCACAGCGCTACCAAGGCCAACGGCCACGCGGGCCAAGTAAACCACACCCAGAGCTTGCCCAATGTCCACCAATCACGAGCGCTTGCTGGCCAGCTTCCAATTTGCGCTTGCCACTGGCCTAGGCTATGAGCCAGCGCAGCCGCAATGAACCCACAAGCGGCCATCGCGCTCGCCCACATCAACGCCTTTGCATCGCCCTGCATCCCTCGCACCCAAGCCGCCGCCAAACATAGCGCCAAGCCAAAAGCCGGTGCGCCTGAAAGCGCAAGGCCAAGACTGCTTAGCAAAAGCGCTATTCCTGGGGCGATATGACGCAGGCTAGATGCAGCTACGGCATAAAACAAGAGCGCAGAAAAAGCCAACTGCGATAGTGTCGGCGTGGTCTCATGGGAGAGCTGAGCAAGCCCCAACATCGCCAGCATGGCTAGCAAGCTGCCATCGGCCAAGCTGCGCGCGTAGTTGATCGGATCAGCCTCGCCGCCGAAAGCAAAAGGGACCGGCTGAGCTTGCGGCAAGCGTGCAAGGTAGTAGGTCGCATACCAAGTGCTGGCTAAAGCCAAAGCAAGCAGCAATGCAAACGGCACACGCACCGCGACATCCATCGCAAGCGGCGCGCCTACAAGCGCGTTGAGCTGAATAAAGCCAGCGCCCAGCCAGTAAGGCACCAGCGCCATCATCTCCGGCATGCTTGCCAAGAAGTTGGGCGAAATCCAATCACTTTGCCCGAGCGCCAATTCCCGCATCTGGCCAAAAGAAGCAATATCCACGCTCTTCCAAGGCTCACGCCCAAGAAAGCCAGCAAGCACATAAGCCACACTCAAAAGCAAGAGAGCCCAACGCGGCAAACGGCGTACAGCCTCCTGCGTCACGATGGCAGGCGTCGTAGCAGGAGATAATGCGGGTAAAGACGACATGCAATTGAAAAAAGGCAGGCTGGTTACCCAGTCTGCCTTCGTATTGTGAACAGTTTGAGAACTGCTCGACAAAGATAACTTACTTCTTCGCAGCCGGTGAGGTGCGAGCAAAGCGATTGCGGAATTTCTCCACGCGACCACCCATGTTGTCCACGGATTTCTGTGTGCCTGTGTAGAAAGGATGAGACTCGCTCGATGTATCGAGCTTGTACAGCGGCAATTCTTTGCCATCGGCCATCTTGATCATTTCTTTAGCGTTAACGCAAGAACGGATGACAAACTGAGCGTTGTTAGACAAATCCACGAAGCACACTTCGCGGTAGTTAGGATGAATGCCTTCTTTCATGGGGAACCTCGTCAAAGTGGGCAGCCGCGCGATTCTGGGTATCCGGCATGGATACATTTAAGAAACAGAACGCGTACTTTTCCAGTAGCAAAGCTTATGATTATAGCCTATGGCGGGCTTGCAACTGGTTGTGCAGGATACCGTCGCGCCAAGCTCTCAGCCACGCAAACAGGCTTCTCCAAGCCCTCACATTCGATTTTGACTTCCCAAGTCATCTGCACGCCTGTTGAACCACCGGGCCCTGATACGGGCTCCGTGGCCAGGAGCTTCATGCGCGCTCGCAAACGGCTGCCCACGGGCACCGGGGCCATAAAGCGAACTTTATTAAGGCCATAGTTCACGCCCATGCTGGGCTCGTCGATGTACAAAGTTTCGTCAAAAAACTTGGCTATCAGCGATAGTGTGAGAAAACCATGCGCAATCGGCGCGCCAAAAGGCCCGGCCTTGGCGCGCTCGACATCCACATGAATCCACTGAAAATCACCCGTAGCTTCTGCGAATTTCTGGATTTGCTCTTGTGTGATAAGCGTCCACTCACTCACGGCTACTTCTTGGCCAACCAGCGCTACCACTTGCGCAAGGGTTTGAAAACGTACCATGTTTATTGATCCAAAAATGTTGCGAACGCCTGCCACTGCTCTAGATCCTTCTCCACCCTGTTGGGCGCGACATCCCAGAGCGTGAGGCCGCGTGCGGCAAGGTGAATATAGTTTTGCGTATCGCGCAAGTAGCCAAGCACAGGAAGGCCCAGCTTGCCAACGAACTCTTGGAGCTTATCCGCCGCAATCGTGCGCGAATCCACGCGCATGCCGACAATGCCAATTTGTATTTTGCTGCTCTTACTGCTTTTAGCGAGTTCATTCAAAAACGCCCGCGTGGCAAAAATATCAAACACGCTGGGCTGTAGCGGCACGATAATTTTATCGGCGACTTTCATCACATCTTTGAAGCTGCCACCATGCAAACCGCCGGGTGTATCAAGCACCACATGCGTCACGCCCTTGGGCGGCTTGGCCACACCATCGCTCACATCCCAGCTTTGAATCGGGCGGGCAGCAGCCGGGCGCAAGCCGAGCCAAAGCTTGGAGGATTGCTGGCGATCGGCATCACCGAGCATCACGCCATGGCCTTTGCTGGCAAAGTAGCCTGCGATATTGGTAGAAAGGGTGGTTTTGCCAACCCCGCCTTTAGGGTTGGCTACAACGATCACGGGCATTTTTTGTTCTCCTTGAGGCTCGAAGCCTTTCAGGGGAATATGTTACCCAAAATAATCGTCAACCGATTACTTGAACTTGGACTGCGGCACGGTCTTCAAATCGCCGGGCAAGGCACCAATGTAATTGGCAATGGCCTTGAGTTCTGCGTTTGAATATTGCTTGGAAATGCCTGCCATCACGCCATTAGAGCGCCCGACTTTGGCGTTACCTTCGATTTTGTAGGCTTTGAGCGCCACAAACAAGTAATCGCTGTGCTGGCCAGCAATCTTGGGGTAGCTTGGATCAATCGGCTTGGCGAAATTCGCGCCGTGGCAGGAAATACATGCACCTTTAGTCAGCAAGGCAGCCACTGCTGCGGATGGCTCTTTAGCGGCCTTCTCAGGTAACGCAAAGCCTGCCACCACACCATGTTGGCTGTAGAAGGCACCAAAGTCAGCCATATCTTGTTCCGACAAAGATGCGGAGATCGCCTTCATTGTGGGGTGTTTGCGCTCGTCTTTCTGGTAGGCCAAGAGCGAATTGCTGATGTATTTAGCACTTTGGCCAGAAATCATGGGCGCTTTGTAGATCTCGGGGAAGCTGGCTTGGTAGCCCACGATGCCATGGCAGCCAATACACATGGCCGCCTTGCTTTGACCGGCTTTTGCATCACCCTTGATGTCTTGGGCAGAAGCCATAAAGGTCACGGAGGAGACTGTCAAGGCGAGTGCGGCAGCGAAGAACTTGTTCATTTTGCGTACAGAATGGAGGGGCGTTTGGTCAAGTACCAAACAACACTTCAATTATAGCTGCGGGCAAACCCAGCTCCATCGTGAAACAACACTGCTCTATGAAATTCCAAGGCTCCGAAGGCTACGTCGCCACCCCCGATCTGATGTTGGCTGTGAATGCCGCCATCACCCTCAAGCGGCCCCTGCTCATCAAAGGCGAGCCCGGCACCGGCAAAACCATGCTGGCTGAAGAAGTGTCCACGGCCCTCCAAATGCCTTTATTGCAATGGCATGTCAAATCCACCACCAAGGCGCAGCAGGGCTTGTATGAATACGATGCGGTGAGCCGTTTGCGCGATTCGCAGCTCTCGGATGTGGATGGCGGCGAGCGCGTGAAAGATATTCACAACTACATCATCAAAGGCGTGCTCTGGCAGGCCTTTACCAGCGAAGAGCCGGTCGCCCTGCTGATTGACGAAATCGACAAAGCCGACATTGAATTCCCCAACGATTTGCTGCGCGAGATTGATCGCATGGAGTTTTATTGTTATGAGACGCGCCAGCTGATCAAAGCCAAAAACCGCCCGCTGGTGTTCATCACCTCCAACAACGAAAAAGAGCTGCCCGATGCTTTTCTGCGCCGCTGCTTTTTCCACTACATCAAATTCCCAGAAGCTGCCACGATGCAGCAGATTGTGGATGTGCATTTCCCCGGCCTGAAAAAAGAGCTGCTGGGCGCAGCGATGAAAACTTTCTACGATGTGCGCAACCTCCCCGGCATCAAGAAAAAGCCCTCGACTTCTGAGCTGCTCGATTGGATCAAACTCCTCGTGGCAGAAGACATTCCCCTCAAAGCCCTGCAAAGCACGGACGACAAAATTTCTGTGCCACCGCTGGTGGGCGCGCTGCTGAAGAATGAGCAGGATGTGACGCTGTTTGAGAAGCTGGTGTTTATGAATCAGCGCGGGCGCTGATTTTCAAGCGTTTTAGCCCTCTAGCCGGCATAGAATCTGCGCGAAATGCTATTGATTTGATAGCATTGACTAGCTTGCCGTTACGCGCCACCTTTTGTACGCTGGCATGGTGGTCGCGATAGGAATAGTCGGCTAGCACCTCGCGCAGTGGCTTGATTGGTTCGCTGAGATGGTCTGCATCAACACCTTGGTTTGCACGCCACCTCACAAGCGAGCGCGAATGGCCGCACCGCCTATTCCTATCACTCGCACCATACCCTGCGGCTTGGCTGGCGCTCGACTTGTGTGCCTAGCTGATACCGCAACTTTTTGCGATATAAATACGTTAAACCTCGCGGACAGTTAGACAAAAGGAACATATGAGCGATTGGGACTTTCTGCACGATATGCACAATACAGGCTACAGCCCAGAGCAGATAGCAGATGCGGCTGCTTGTGGATATAACCCGTGGGAGTGGCAGCCCCTACACGAAAATGAATTACCTGCGGGGCGCTCACAGCCCAATCCAGAGCTAATGATAATCTTTGAGAGCTTGGTCGATAACGCGATGACTTACCACGCGATCACAGGGCGTTACCTACAGATTTGGGGCGAACTAGGGGAGCTATACGCTGAAATCAAGTATGAAGTTAAGCGACACAAGCCAAATACGCCCGGTTCCGACGGGAAACTCGGAAATGACTACGTCGAAGTGAAGACCATTTCGCCTGAGAAGAACTCATTGGAAGTACAAGTAAAGCGCGCTGGGAACTTCAGTAAGCTCCTAGTAGTTAAGATCTCCGAGGACTTTCAATTCGATGCCCGAATGCTTGATCGCAAGAAAATGTCTAAAGGCGAAGGCACACATGCGAAGGTTGCTTGGACAAGCATTCCCAGTACGGACAACCCGCAAGGCGGTGGATGAATACGAGCAGGATGCGGAAAAGTTTTTGTAGGTTGAGCGCGGCCAATCACGGTCATCACGCTACAAAAGATCAGTAGTTCGGCGGGAAAAACTTTTCTGTAGCCTGAGCGTGTTCGTCCGCCGCCAACGTGAGCAGGTGGAGCGTCATAAGCCTGTAGAACACCAAAATTTGAAGCAAGATGGGCAAGTAGCCGGCATAGAATATGCGCAGCGTGCTATTATTTTAATAGTGATTAGAGACAAGGAAGCAGCATGTCATTCGAATGGAAATACTCTGCCGATGGCGTCGACTGGGAAGAACTTGCCGCGCTCTATCGGGCTGCGCCTCTTGGCGAAAAGTCACCAGCTCACCTGAAGAAAGTCTTCGCCAACAGCATGTTTCAGTGCTTCGTCTACGAGGGCACGAAGCTCGTTGCGGTGGGGCGAGCACTTGCTGATGGTGGAGAATGTTCGTATCTTTGCGACATTGCAGTGTTGCCGAGTCATCAAAATACCGGCTTGGGCAAACAGGTTGTCAGCCACTTGGTAGAGCAGTCACGCGATCACAAAAAAATCATTCTCTACGCCGTCCCGGGCAAAGAGCCCTTCTACCGAAAGTTCGGCTTCCTGCGCATGAAAACTGCAATGGCCATCTTCGAGAATCCAGAGCAGCAGGTGGAGCGGGGTTACATCAGTGAAGTCTAACCCTTGCAGCTTGAATTTTCCGTCAATTATCGCAAATATGCTATATTCAATGCATGAAATGGGAGATCAAATACCACGATGAGAAGTTGCAGGCTGAGGTGCTGGCGCTGCCGCCGGGAATTTTGATTGGTACTTGCGCGCAAGCGAATGAAGGAGTGGAAACATGTTGACGCATAAGCAACTTCGAGCCAAAGCACTGGCTAACGCAGAGGTCAAGGCGGAGTATGAAAAACTAGCCGATGAATTTTCTCTTTTGGATGAGTTCTTGAAAGCGCGGGCCGCGCAAGGTCTCACGCAGGCTCAGGTGGCAGAAAAAATCGGGACCACGCAGTCTGCGGTTGCGCGTATGGAGTCGGGCAGCGGCAAGCATTCGCCTTCTTTGGCAACGCTCTCCAAGTATGCGGATGCTTTGGGTTGCAAGCTAGAGGTTCGCTTGGTTCGCAGGCCTCGGACAGCGAGGAATGTGGCTAGTCGTCTGAGCACGACAACTTTGACTCACGTTGCGGCTTGACTTCGGCGTTAAAACTCCGAACTGTAGTGGTCTAATAAAAACAGACAGCCCGATAGGTTGTTAAAACTGAAATGGCACAAACCGTGAGCAATCCGAAATCGAGAAGAGTGTTCGACA
>JAYWHR010000071.1:0-7142 GCA_043777675.1 Comamonadaceae bacterium
GAACACCTCATGAGGTGTTCTTTGACCTGCCGATGATTAAACTTACACTATGAACTTGGCTCTCACGCAGTTCGTACTTGAACTCACCATTTAATAGCAAACTATTGATAACATACGCCGGCTGTGAGGCTAATTAACCATTAAAAAGCTTGGAATGAGCATACACCCAAACTACACACCATGTGTACGGCATGTCTGCGCTGATGTATGACTGATTCGCATAATCGACTTGCCGCATGCAGCCAAGATTTACTTGAAATCACCAAGGATTTGGGTACGGATTTAGAGCAGGGGCTATCCAGCCAAGAGGCAGCAGCTCGTTGGGCTAAAAACGGTGCCAATACGCTTGATGCTACACCACCTACCCCGGCGTGGCGGCGCATCCTGTCGCAATTTCAAGATCCTCTTATCTACCTCTTGCTGGCGGCCATTGCCGTGGCGCTGATTGCGTGGGGCGTGGAGGGCTTTTCTGGTTATCCAGTTGACGCGATTGTGATTAGCATCGTGGTCCTTCTGAATGGCGCTTTGGGCTATTTAGAAGAAGCCAAGGCACGTGATGCTGTGGCAGCTTTGGCGCGCATGACCGAAGCCACCTCTGGCGTGGTGCGTAACGGGCATCTGGCGCGATTGCCGAGTGCGCAATTGGTGGTGGGTGATGTGCTGGTGCTGGCGGAGGGCGACAGTGTAGGCGCAGATGCGCGCTTATTTCAAGTGGCATCCCTTCGCGTGCAGGAAGCGTCCTTAACGGGCGAGAGCGAATCTGTGCTGAAAGACATCGCTACGCTGCCAAAAGCTGCCGCGCTGGGCGATCAACTCAATATGGTTTTCAAAGGCACGGCTGTGGTGCAAGGCACGGGCCGCGCCATCGTGACTGCCACGGGCATGGCTACCGAGATGGGGGCGATTGCCAGCCTATTAACGGCAACGGTTGAAGAGCCGACTCCCTTGGAGAAAGAAATCAGGCGGATTGGGCGTTTTCTAGGCATAGCAGTGGTGCTCATCTCTGTGGTGGTGGTGAGCACCATCTTGGTGGTGTCAGACATTCGGAATACGAGCGATGTAGTGACTGTGTTGTTGTTTGGCGTGGCATTAGCTGTGGCGGCGGTGCCCGAGGGATTGCCGGCGATTTTGTCGGTGGTGTTGGCATTGGGTGTGAGGCGTATGGCCAAGCGCAATGCGATCGTAAAAAAGTTGTCTTCGGTTGAAGCGCTTGGCGCCACCACCGTAATTGCTACGGACAAAACCGGCACGCTCACCCGCGCTGAAATGACGATTGAGCAAATCATCACCGCATC
The DNA here is from genome assembly GCA_043777675.1 of Comamonadaceae bacterium. GTDB lineage: Bacteria > Pseudomonadota > Gammaproteobacteria > Burkholderiales > Burkholderiaceae_C > JANMDU01. Next base: position 1,296 of record JAYWHR010000071.1, read on the forward strand.
GGGCAGCACGCGCGTTACAGGCGTCGGTTATGAACCCAACGGTCAAGTGCAAGTGGATGGCGTTCAGCTTGATAGAGGCGAGTTGCTAAATGAGCAGACTGCGCTGCTCATGTATGGCTGCCTAGCAGGTAACGCAACGCTGCGGCAAATCAAAAGGACGACTCCAGATGCCAAAGCTGAAGAGGAATGGCAAATTCAGGGCGACCCAACCGAGGCGGCTTTTCTGGTGGCCGAACGCAAACTGGGCGTGAATGAGAAGCGCATCAAACGCTTCTCCCGCATCGGGGAAATCGCGTTCACATCGGTGCGCAAGATGATGTCAACCTTGCAGACCGATCACGACCATGCGGACGCAGCTATTTTGATCACTAAAGGCGCGCCCGATGTGCTGCTCAAGAGGTGCAGCCACCGTCAAGTGGGCATGCAGACGGTTGCATTGGATGAGACGCATCGAATTCAAATATTGGCGCAGGTTGACGCGCTGTCAGATGCGGCATTGCGCACGTTAGCTGTGGCTTTTCGGCCGTTAGCCCAAAGCGAAACGCCCAAGACCAACGAGCCACCAAAAGATGATCTGGAGCATGACCTCATCTGGGTAGGCATCGTTGGCATGATGGATCCACCCCGCGAAGAGGCTGCTGTTGCCATTCGCGAGGCGCGGCGTGCGGGTATTCGGATCATCATGATCACGGGCGATCATCCGCGAACAGCGCTGCGCATCGCAACAGATTTGGGCATCAACGAAAAAGGCCAGACCGTCTTGAGCGGGCTGGAACTGGATGCGCTGGATGATGCGGCATTCGCAGCAGCCGTGCAAAAAACTTCGGTCTACGCTCGTGTCTCGCCCACACACAAGCTGCGCATCGTTGCAGCCCTCCAAGCAGACGGACAAGTGGTGGCCATGACTGGCGACGGTGTTAACGATGCGCCTGCTCTGAAGGCAGCCAACATTGGCGTTGCGATGGGCATTACGGGCACCGAGGTGACCAAGGAAGCGGCTAAAGTGATTTTGGCGGACGATAACTTTGCCACCATCGTGGATGCCGTGCGCGAAGGGCGCAGCTTGTTCGACAATATCCGTAAATTTTTGCGGTACTTGTTGTCATCCAATATGGGAGAGGTTTTAACGGTGTTTCTGGGTGTGGTGGGTGCGGGAGTGATTGGGCTCAGCGTCTCTGATGGTGGAGGTAGCGCATTGGTGCTGCCGCTGCTGGCCACTCAAATTTTGTGGCTCAACTTGATCACCGACTCATGGCCAGCACTGGCGATGGGGATCGATCCACCCACAGACGACGTGATGGCGCGCAAGCCGCGCCACATGAACGAGCGCGTGATCGGACTGCACATGTGGGCAGGCGTGTTTGAAATAGGATTGGTGATTGCGGTCGTTGCGCTGCTGACGATGGACATGTATCTGCCCGGCGGGCTGATTGCACCCATTGGTGGTTCTGGTGAGATTGCCAATGCGCGTTCAGCAGGATTCACAGTGTTGGTGATGATGCATTTGTTTCAATGCTTCAACTCGCGTTCAGAAACCACCAGCGTGTTCAAAAATTTGTTCGTCAACCCGTGGCTGTGGGGTGCAGTGGCGGTGTCGGCACTGCTGCAAGTAGCCGTCATCCATGTGCCATTCCTCAACTTGGCGTTTGGCACCGTGCCGCTCACGGCGGATCAATGGCTGACTTGCTTGGCCATGGCCAGCATCGTGCTTATCTATAGCGAATTTCGTAAATTAGTTATGCGTTGGATCTATCGCAGATCAATCACCCCTACCGTACCCAAACACATACGGTAGGGGTGATATTCATCCCAGCGCCTCAATATTTAAATACGAGGAATAGAGGTTCAAACACATCTCGCATGGACGCAGTGGTGTTGCTCTAGGGTGAATGCCGTCGATGAAAATAAAGCCACGCAGCTACCATGGTCAGCGCTAAGTAGTTGAGTGCCACTCTTGGCCAACCAAAGCGACAGAGTATGTCCACAATGTTTTCAGCGTACCGTCGCCAAAGAGTGTCCATGACACTAGCGGTGCGAGATGCGCTATGTCGGGCAAAGCCGCCAGTCCCACAGTAGCCATTGCCGTTGTTGGCGAGACAGGCCAGCGCCGATGTGCCAACATCACGCCCGCGCCAGCCCACAATGTATGCGCGAAGATATCCATTGCATGTCCTCTACGATTCAATCCTGCACAAACTTTGCTTTCTCAGGCGCACAGCGGTGCTGATGAGCAATGGCGAACAGCGCATCACCAAGGCAAGCAAGCCGTCATCCGCTTTCATTTGAGCGATGCGAAAATAACTCAAGGCCCAACCTGATAGCGAGTGGTATGAAGATACCTAGGCAGATGGCCCCAAGTACATCCGTAGGCCAATGCACCCCTAAAACCAGACGCGATAACCCGACTAGACCAATCCACGTTGCGGCCAGAACCAAGACTACAAAGCTTGAGCGCGGCCAGATGTGTGCTGCAGCCAGCGCCAGCGCGGTTGCAAAAGCAGCCGTGCTCAAGGTATGCCCACTCGGAAAGCTGGATCCCCAATACCACTCAGTGCTCCAAAGTTCGGGCCGTACGCGTCCTACCAGTGCTTTCAGCGCATATGTTGAACTCCATGCGCTGGCCATCGAAACTAGCAGTATGACGGCCTCGCGGCGATGGCGCGTTAGAAAAAATGCAATCGATATTCCAAACGTCAAAGGCGCTAAAAATTTACCAGAGCCAGTGAAAGTTACCGCTTTCAAAAAGCCTAAATAAGCAACTGGTGTATTCTCCCGAATAGACCACAGTAGAGCCGCGTCAACGACAGCAGATTCCTTCGCAATCACATCTTCGAAAACCTTGATGCCAATGACCAGCAGGATCAAAAGCACCAAGACTGCGAAACGCCTCCGTGCCAACGCCAGTAACTTGGGAGTTTGAGCGTGGCGCGTAACGATACCAAACGCCATGTAGCCACAGGCTACATAGAACGCCAACTTCACGATATCAAAGATCGATTCGGTGCTGAATGCCACTTCGTCCTGGATCTGCATCAAACATAAACATCATTGCCTCCAAGCGGACATGAACACTACTTCAGCAACAGCACCGCAACGCTGCGATCCTTCGCCACACGGTCCGCGGCCGAACCCCTAAAAATCCGAGCTAATTCGCCCTGCCTACATGCGCCCACGGCGATCATGCAAGCGTCATATCGTTGGGCGTATTTGGTGATTTTGGCAGCGAAGAGAATATTCATGAAAATTCCACAGAAAAGTCAACGTAAAACTAGAAACGGAATGCGCAAGCGGGTTTACAGATGGTGGATAAGCTTAAAAATCATAGGGCGTGCTGGCTGTTTTTGAATTGCCATGAACATTTATAACCGCGACAGTTTCTTGGGTCTGTGCGGTAATGCACAAAAGACATGGGCGCTACTCAATTTCACAGCGACGTAGGATGCCGTTTCAAAAGTGTTTCAACTCACAGACATGAACGGCCACGAGCGCTCACGAAACCCGTTGATCCAACGCCTATGAAGCTGTGAAATAAACTCGTCCGTCTGACAGCGCACAGACCTTTAGAACAGTCGTGGTTATAAATGTTCATGGCAATTCAGAAATATCCAGCACGCGTCAAGATTTTTGAGACCAACGATCATCCGTCGACGCATTCGTTCTTTGCTGTGAACTGTGTATGAGCGACGTTCTGATCAACGCCGATGTTGCTAAAACTGCAGCTAAACCACCTCATGTTGAGGCGCCAACAACCACTCCCGCACAAAGCGCAGCAATCCCAAAAAAGTCAAGTCCGCCTGCGCCCGCCGCGTCAGAGCAAGACGCACACAAGCGTAGCCGTCGCAGCGTACGAAGCTGGCTACTGATCGCCGCGGCCAGTGCGTTGGGTCTAGCCATAGTGCTGTACCTCCTGCGCAATGTATTGCTTGGCACACCCACCAAGGTGTATCCCGTCACTAGTGGGCAGCTGGTGCAAACTGTGGTGACCAGCGGCCGAGTGATCTCGCCGCAGCGAGTGACTGTGGCGCTGCAAGGCTCGGGAAGGGTGCTGCGTGTGGCGGTGGCTGAAGGCCAAGCCGTGGAGCGCGGGCAACTGCTGATTGAGCTGGACAACAGCGATGCCCGTGCTGGCCTCGCCCAAGCAGATGCCTCTGTCGCCCAGGCTCAGGCTCAAGTGCGGCAGATCGGCGAGGTGGGGCAGCCGCAGGCGGCGCAAGCACTGGCGCAGGCTCAAACTACTGCGCTACAAGCGCGAAAGACGCTGGTTCGCAACCGCGATTTGGTGGCGCAAGGCTTTGTGAGCCAAGCGGCTGTCGATGACGCGCAACGCGCGCTTGATGTGGCCACCAGCCAAGTGGCCAGCGCTCAAGCGCAAGCTAAAAGTAGCATTCCCGGCGGCAGCAATGCGGCGCTAGCACGCGCCGCGCTCGCTCAGGCAGTAGCGGGGCAGCAGTTGGCGCGGGTCAAGCTGGCGCAGGGGCAGGTGCTTGCGTCTTCTGCTGGCGTGTTGATCTCGCGCGATGTGGAGGTGGGCGATATCGTGCAACCCGGCAAAGCGCTGATGGTGCTGGCCGCTAGCGGCCAGACACAGATACTGGTGCAGATTGATGAAAAAAACCTGTCGAAAATCGCGCTTGGGCAAAAAGCATTGGGCTCGGCGGATGCATTTGCAAGCCAGCGTTTTGATGCCGTGGTGTCTTATATCAACCCCGGTGTCGATGCTGCGCGTGGCTCAGTGGAGGTTAAGCTGAATGTGATGCAAGCGCCTGCATATTTGCGTCAAGACATGACTGTATCAATCGATATTGAAACCGCTCGACGTACGGCCGCCGTGGTGATTCCCAGCAGCACTTTAGAGGACGCAACCAGCGATAAGCCGTGGGTGTTGGTGGTGCGAGAAAAGCGTGCCGTCAAGCAGGTCGTCACGCTCGGTCTGCGAGGCGATACGCGGGTGGAAGTGCTCAACGGTCTCGCTGAAGGTGAAGGCGTCGTGCCAGTGAGCAAAACCGGTGTGAAAGTGGGCCAGCGCGTGCGGGCGACCGTGACGCCCGAGCCTTCAGGGGCGAACGCCAAAGGCAATGCGGGCGCTGAGCCCATGAAGCCGTCTCGATGAATCCCCTGTTGCCTTTTGAGTGGGTGCTGGCCACCCGCTTCTTGCGTGAAGGCTTGCTGCAAACGACCTTCATCGTCGCTGGCGTAGCTCTAGGCGTGTCGGTGATTGTGTTTATGTCTGCACTGATCTCCGGGCTACAAGACAACTTTTTCAAGACTCTGCTGGATTTTCAGGCGCAAATCGTGATCAAGTCGCCAGAGGAAGCGCCGCGCCGTTTGCGACAAGAGTCAGACACTGAAATTGCCGCGCTGGTGCAGCCGCGGGCGCAGCGCGAGCGGTCGCTAGATCAGTGGCAAAAAGTGCGCGACACCACGTTGGCCATGCCAGGTGTGCTCGTTGTGACACCAGTGGTCGAGGGCGCGGCATTCATCGTTCGGGGCGATGCCAACATAGGCGTGGGTGTGCGCGGCATTGAGCCTGAAACCTATTTGCGGTTGATTGCTTTGAGTGAAAAAATTATTGCAGGCAGTGCTGACCTCACCAGTACCGAGGTGGTGATTGGCAGCGATTTGGCGAAAGACTTAGGGCTCACTATTGGCGACAAACTGACCTTAAAAGCCGCCTTGGGTACACCAGTCGTGTTGTTCGTCTCGGGCATTTTTGATTTTGGTAATCAAGGTCAGAACTCCAGCGCCGTTTATGTGGCGCTGCGCACAGCGCAGAGTTTGCTGGCACTGCCCGGTGGCGTCACTCGTTTGTGGGTCAAGGTAGCCGCACCCTTTGAAGCCGAGACAACT
>JAYWHR010000072.1:0-86692 GCA_043777675.1 Comamonadaceae bacterium
AGCCGTCTGGCGCTACACTGCACTGCCGTTTCCAGCCTACGGCCAAGGTGACATTTCTATTTGATGCAACTGGGTGACATTTCTATTTGACGCTGACAAGAAGTAACCGCTCAAAGCATGAGCGCTATAATTTGGTGAGTTCAAGTACGAACTGCGTGAGAGCGGCAAATTGGGTGGTTCAGGAGGTAATGTCATGATTGCCCAAAAGACCTACCCAGTCACTCACGCACATCATGAGCAAATATCACCACCTGAACCAAGCGCAAAGATACCAGATCGAGGCCTTATTGGGGCAATCGATCAAGCCGCAAGCGATTAGCCAGCAACTGGGCTGTCACGTTGACACCATCAAACGCGAGATCCAGCGCAGCGTAGGCGCTGATGGCCTGTACCGGGCAGACAGCGCTCAGACTAGTAGCGACATCCGTCAAGCGGCCAGCAGAAACGCCCGCCAAATCACCCATCATGTGTGGCAACAAGTTGAGCAGCACTTGCGCTTGGAGCTATCACCCGAGCAAGTCTCAGGCAGGCTAGCTGAGCAGTTGGCCATTCAGGTCAGCCACGAGAGCATCTACCTGTACATCTACGCGCAATCGCGTGATCAGGGTCGCAGTATTGCCCATTTGCACTGTCATCGAAAGAAGAGGAAAAAGCGCTGCAAAATCGATGCTGCGCAGCGTAACCAACGCGGGGCGATCAAAAATCGGACAGACATTGAACAGCGCCCCGCCGTGGTCGAGGACAAAGTACGTATCGGGGACTGGGAGGGAGACACCATGGTGGGAGCTAAGCATCTGGGCGGCTTGGTCACGATGGTGGATCGGCTCTCGCGCTATACCTTGGCGAGGGCATTGATCAGGCGCTGCGCGCTGCCCACCAGCCAGGCGATCTGCGAGATGCTCGGCCCCCACGCCCAGCGCTGCCACACCATCACGCTGGACAACGGCTCAGAGTTTGCACTGCATCAGGAGTTTGGCGCTGCTTTGGGCGCTAGTGTGTACTTTGCCAGACCTCACAGCCCTTGGCAGCGGGGCCTCAATGAGAACACCAATGGTTTGCTGCGCCAGTATTTCCCCAAAGGCTCTTGCATGCGAGAGATCACTGAACAACAGGTGCAGCATGCGGTGGACAGACTGAACCATCGGCCAAGAAAGTGTCTGGGCTGGAGAACACCTCATGAGGTGTTCTTTGACCTGCCGATGATTAAACTTACACTATGAACTTGGCTCTCACGCAGTTCGTACTTGAACTCACCTTTTCATAGCGCTTGGCGCAATACTGTTGCCGGCTACCAAGCCATTTGGCTCTCAATAATCAATTGAAAGGCCAGGCCTTGCCCTCCCAAGGCAGCATTTGAGTGATCATGCTGAGCTTAGCAAACTCAGGAGCGAATTCGTCGATGATGGCTTGAGGATTCGGGCAGAGCTTCGCATCGGTGATTAGGCCGAATTGCACGCCCCCTCCGTAGCTCAAAATACTCACGCCCATGCCTACATCGCCCGCCTGCGGCACCCAAAACATCAGCTCTTCAATAGTTGCGCCCAAGAAGGTGTGCTTTTCGCGCGGGCCAGGCACATTAGTCATCACTGCTGTGGTTTTCTTGGAGAACAAATTCAGTATCGCATCTTGCGCAGGCTTGACGAGCAGACCCGCCACAGAGAGCATGCTGAAAGCGAGCAAGGGCTGGTAGCTGCTCTTCAAATCATTCATTCGCTTACGAACTTCAAATACGCGCTCCACAGGATTTTGCAAGCCAATTGGCAGCAGGAGCGCTGCCAAGCCAAAGCGGTTGCCTAACTTATAAGCCTGCTCAATCGGGCGCAAATTTACAGGCACCATCGCACGGATTTCTTGGCCATCGACGCTATCGCCCAGATTGCGCAAGTACTCGCCAATCGCGCCCGCTACACAAGCCAGTAGCACGTCGTTGATCGAGCAATCTAGCGCCTTGCTCACAGCTTTTACTTCTGCCAACGGAATGGGCGCACACCATGCAACGCTTTTGACGCCACCGGGTTTGCCTTTTAAGCGTGTGGGCGAATCATTAGGCATGAGAGCCATAGCAGCCAAATCTCGGGCGAGTTTGCCGCCCAAGCCAGCCATAGCAATCGCACCGCCCAAGCCTTTTTGCGGATCCGCGAGCATGTGTAGCGTGCTGGCTGCGCTGCTACTAACCTGCGCCACAGCTTTGATCGCGCGGCTTTGCAGCGGCTTGAGCAAATGCTCAAATATCCAATCTTGCGGCGCACTCGAACCCGATGTAGAGCCTTCTTTTTGTCTGCGTTCAGGTGGCTGAAGACCACCATCCATGATCGACATCGTGACCGAGATCAGCGCAATACCGTCTGCAATACAGTGGTGAATCCGCGCGATCAGCGCAGAGCCCTTCGTGCCGTCGGCCAATGTGTAATCTTCGATCAAATGGAATTGCCACAGCGCACGTTTGGGGTGCAGCGGCGTCGTCGTCAGCTCGGCCACGCGCGCTTGAAAAGCCTCTTGTGGGCTCTGCCCTTTTTTATACGTCAGTATTTCTGACACCACATGGTTGTCAATGTCAAACTTGGCATCGTTGACCCAAGTTGCGCCCGCAGTGTCTTGCACGACACGCTGCTTGAAGCGCCGGTATTTGAGCAGCTTATCTTTCACGCGCACGCGCATCGCATCAAGCTCAATCCCCGGGCAGAGCACCCACACGCCCACGATCATCATCAGGTTCTCAGGCGTATCCATGCGCAGCCAAGCCGTATCGACTTTGGTCATCCGCTCGCCTGTTAAGCCCAGCGTGCCAGCCACCGCGTTTTGCACCTCTTTGCCTACTTTGCGCGCCGCATTGCCAGCCACTGCAGCAGTCTGCCCCGCATCCGCGGCTTGGCGCGCCACGATCTCTGCAAAATCTTGCGCCAGTAATTCGATTTCTTGTGCGATGAAACGTGTCACCATGAAGGCTGTCTCCGGAATAGCTGCAATTTTTTGAGGGATTTCCTCATATTGTGGCTTGATTCACTGCGCTAAGATAGAAAGCGCTAACCCTTACCAGTGACACAATTTTTGGAGAACACCATGGCCACCAGCCTCAAAGCAAAATTCGACAAAGCCGCCGCAGACTCAAAAAACCTCTCCGAGCGCCCCGACAACGCAACACTGCTTAAAATTTATTCGCTCTACAAGCAAGGCAGCGTAGGCGACAACGAAGAGAAAAAACCTGGCTTTACCGACATGGTCGGCCGCGCAAAATGGGATGCTTGGGACAAGCTCAAAGGCACCGATGCGAAAGATGCGATGCAGCAATATGTCGATTTGATCGAATCGCTGACGTAAACAGCCCGCCGCGCTAGGTGCACTGAAACGAAGGCTGGGATGCCCAGCTTTCGTTCCTTATGCAGTCTACTTTTCAGTCAGTGCCTCTGACAATGTTTTATTAAACGGCTTAAGCAAATATTGCATGACAGTTTTCTGCCCCGTCTTGATCTCAACCGTTGCCGTCATGCCAGGAATCACCTCGGTTTTTTCGCCTCGCGGTGAACGCAGTGTTGCATCTGTAATCGTTATGGTGGCACGGTAATAGCGCACATCGTCTTTGGCGCTTTCTTCGCGCAACGTATCTGGAGAAATGTAGGTGAGCTTGCCCTTCATCGCGCCATAGATGGAGTAATCATAGGCATCCAGCTTCACAATAGTTTCCAAACCTGGCTTTAAAAACCCAATATCTACAGGGCGAATCTTGGCCTCAACCAGCAGTTCTTCTTCCAGTGGAACGATCTGCAAAATCTCCTCAGCAGCTCTCACCACACCGCCAATCGTGGTGAAGCGTACGTTTTTCACGATTCCGCGCATCGGGGAGGTAATGTCTGCTTGCTGCACTTGGTCTTTGCGGCCCACCAATACTTGGGATGCGGCAGCCAATTCGTCTTGCGCTTTGGCCAGCTCCCCTTGCGCTTCTGTCACATAACGATTATTTCGGATCGCAATTTGGCTTCTGATGTCATTGACCTGTCGCTCAAGGCGAATGATTTCCACCTGAGAGACTTCACCCGTTTTGGCCAAAGGTAGATTCAGCTTGAGCTCATTGTCTGCCAAGCTCATACCTCGCTCCAGCACACTTATTTCTTCTTTTAAGCTTTGCAAGCGCCGATCAAACATAATGCGTTGCGCCGAAGTAATTTCGCTGTAACTGGCCACACTGGCAGGAAAAATTAGCGCTGTATTGCTCAGCTCAGCGCGTGTGCGCGCAATCGCTGCTGTGAGCGCCGCCACCTTGGCTGCACTCTCGCCCACCACGGCTTGCGGGCGACCGCTATCGAGCTGCACCAACAACTCACCTTTTTCAACCTGCTGGCCTTCGCGCACCAGCATTTTCTTCACAATGCCGCCATCCACGGCTTGCACGGTTTGCAAACGGGAGGTTGGGATCAAGCTGGCTGGCGCACGGGTAATTTCATCCATCTGCGAAGCGTAAGCCCAGTAGCCGCCGGCCGCCAACATGCCACCGATCAGGGCCAGAAGTAACCCAGCTGTCCATACGCCGCGTGACTGCCCTTCTTCATAAACCATTAAATCACCTCGGCTCATGATGGCGCTCCCATTCCTTGTGCCGTGTTGAGCCCAGAAGCCAGATTGCCACCCAAAGAACGCTGCACTGGGCGCTGCGCTGAGCGTTGCACAGGGTGCGCGCCTTGTGCTGGCGTGCCATCAATGGGTCGGCCTTGCGCGTCTAGTTTGATGCCACCGGTTTGTAAAAGCTTGAGCACGCCTTCTTTCGGGCCATCGGCAATCACGCGGCCTTGCTCCATCACCACGACCCGATTGGCCCACTGCAGCATGGAAGGCTTGTGCGTCACCACCACCAAAGTGACGGCCGGGTTTTTCACCCAATCTAAACGTTGTATCAGCTCTGTCTCGCTTTGCTGATCCATCGAAGCCGTGGGCTCATCGAGCAAACACACGACTGGCTCACACAACATCATGCGCGCCAAGCCCACGGCCTGCCGCTGGCCGCCCGATAAGCCGCCCCCGCCTTCAAAGATCGGCATATCTAAGCCCTGCGGATGCACTTGCACCATGCGGTCTACGCCTGTGGCCTTGATCGCCGCCATCAGTTTATCGTCACTGACCGGGCCGCAGCCCAACAGCAGATTTTCTTTCAAGGTGCCTGCAAACAAGCGCACATCTTGCGTGAGATAACCGACCGATTCTCGAAAGCGCGTGGGGTCAATTTGCGAAACATCTAGGCCATCGAGCCTGACTCGCCCACGCGTTGGTAAATACAAGCCCGATAGCAAGCGCAGCAAAGTTGATTTACCCGAACCCGTGCGCCCAAGAATGGCCACTTTTTCTCCGGGTTGAATCAAAATGTGTTGTAAATCCACAGCCAGCATATCGTTGGCAACATAGGAGAACTGCAGATTTTGAACTTGCAACTGCCCAGCATGTTTATCCAAGCTAATGAAGCTTTGATCAGCGGGCCTGTCTACAGGCAAGCCCATGATATTGTCGAGCGTTTCTGTGCTGCTGCGCGCTTGGTGATAGCGCACAAGCAATGCCACCAAGCCACTGACGGGCTGCATACAGCGCCCCACCAAAATACTCACCGCCACCAACGCACCGGTTGTCAAATCGCCCTTGGTGGTCAGGTACACGCCCATCACGATCACGGCCACGTAAACCACTTGCGAGAGTGTGTAGGCCAGGTTGTTATTGAGGTTGCTCCAATTCTTGGTTTTGAGCATCGTGCCCGAGAGCAATTGAGACAACTCCTGCCAGCGCCGCGACATGCGCCACTCGGCATTGAGCGTTTTGAGCGTTTCCGCACCTTCGACGGCTTCAATCAACAAGCCCGAACGCGCCGAGCCCTCACGCTGATTAGCGCGCGCAAGTTTTGCCAGCGGAATCTGCACCAACAAGCTGAGCAAAATCATCAGAGGTATAGCAATCGCTGGCACCCAAACCAAGGAGCCGCCAATCACGTAGATCATGATCAAAAACACCAGAATAAACGGCAAATCAGAAATCACAAACAACACGCCTGACATCAAAAATTCGCGCACGGATTCATGCTCACGCAACTGCGATATAAACGTGCCCATATGTTGCGGCCTAGCCTCCATACGCACGCCCAGCGCTTGCTCAAACACCTGGCCAGAGAGCTTCAGATCCACCCGCCGGCTGGCTGTATCGATCAAATATGAGCGCAGTGAGCGCAGCACGAAATCAAACACATACAAACCCAATACGCCAATTGTTAATACCCACAGCGTGCTTTGTGCGTTGGTTGGGATGACGCGGTCATAAATCTGCAACGAGTACAGCGCCGCCAGAGCGGCCAAGATATTGATAAACGCAGCGCCAATGGCACCTTGCGCATACAAGCCCCACTGGCGGCGCACCGTAGCCCAAATCCAAGCGCGGGGCGTACGCGCTGGGCCAAACATTTCTTCATGCAAACGCCTGCGCTCCAGCTGCACAGTTATCCAGCCCAGCACATCAGTGTCGGTGATCAACTCAGGCTGGGCGCGCTCTTGCGCCACTCGCTCAAGCACCTCAGCTTGGCCTGTGCCGCCGGGAGAAATGGGCGGCGCGTCCTCAGTCAAGCGAGAGCGCACAAATTTCGCTGTATTGGAGAGTACCCATTCTCCATCCTGTGTTTTGCCGCGCACCAGCACACAGGTACCATTCTTGAGCAGCGCTACGGCGGGAAACTCGTTATGCCCTGCGCTGTTTTTTGGGACATTCACCACTCCCTCGCGTAACTTGACGCGTATCCCAAGCTCGGACGCACAGTTTTGTAATGCACCTAGCTCGTGTGATCCGGCTGGCAAAGCAACGCGCTGCGAAAAAATATCGTGGGAGAGCGTATGCCCGCGCCAGCGCAACCAGTGTGACATGCTCGTCACAAAGCTGTCGCGGTCAATCAAAAGTTTAGCCATTGTTATCAATCACTACTAAATTAATAGCGCACTTCGCAGCAATCATGCCGGCTATATGCTGTTTTTATCATTAAAACACAAACAAACACGACAAATATTTTGTACAACCAGGCTTAAGGCGTGCTCAGCAATTCTCCAGCCAGCGATTTCATCTGCACCCAGCCGTCCCATGCTTGATAGTGTGCCTCGGCAGTGCGGGCATTGGCGCTGTAGATGTCGTTCAACGTATTCATCACCTCAGTCCAAGTGCGCCGGCCAAGCGAGAATTGGCTTTGAAATTGTTCTGTGGTCCGACGCGCGGCCTCTAGTTGATCTTTAGCGGAGGTTTTGCGAGCAAACGCAGCGCTAAACGCCGCCTCTGCAGTCGCTGCGGAATCCTCCAAACTCTGCTGTGTGCTGGCGATGGCCAGCTCAGCGGCGCGGGCTTTCTCATCAGCTGCACGCACCTTGTCGCGTGCAGAAAGCGCCACATCGCCCTGCCAATTAAGCCCGAAGCCTGCAGACCAATCATTGCGATTGCTGCCCGCAGCCATCAAACGCGAAGCCTTTGCTGCGAGCTGAGGATACAGTGCAGAGCCCATCGCCTTTGCATCATCGCGTAGCGCTTGTGACTCCAAGCGCTGCGAAGCAATGCGCGGGCTCGCCTCGACAGCCTTGGTGAGCAACACATCGCCGCTATACGGCAAGGGCGGCGGCTCAGGCCAATCCAGCGCGGCATCTTGCGGCGCGTTGAGCTGAGTGATGATTTGGTATTGGCGACGCAGCAGATTGAGAGATTCGCGCTGATCAATAACCTGCGCCTGTGCTTGAACAAGCCGAGTTTGTGCAATCGATACATCAGCAACTGTATTGACCCCGCCCTCTTGTCGCCGTCGAATGTTGGCTAAAAATTGCTCATGCAAAGTTACATTGCTTTGCGCCACCCCCAGCAGCGCAGTCGCGCGAGCCAAAGCCACAGTGACACGTGCGCCGCGCAGCGCAGCATCGTGCTCAAATTCTGCTGTACTCTTCTTGCTGGCATTTAAGCGCTTTTCTAGTGCCGCCTTCTCATGGCTACGACGCCCAAAATCATAAAGCGGCTGCTCTGCATTGAAGCTCACGCCTCGCGCTCCCGGCGTGCCTGCTGTTGAGCTCACACCAAACTGTGGATACCAAGCATATTTAGCGCCATCCAAAAGCGCTCGAGCCGATGCTTCCTGTGCCTGCCCGCTAGCGACCAGAGGCGTAGCTAGCGCGGCAGCGCGCGCTGCATTGACTATCGGCACTGGAATGTGTTGTGCATGGGCGAATTGGGTCAAGCCCACACTGCCTAGCCAAGCCACAACGCAGCAGCGCATGATGGCCTTTCTTTTCGCAACTCGCATCATTAACTTACCTTTAGTTCTCACTTCGCATTTGCAGATACTGCTTGCACTTTAACTTCTGCCCCATCAAGTTACGACTCAGATGATTTCCAGCGATGGTGACGCCCAGTCCTAAGCGCACCGTGCAAAACAAGTGATAGTCTAGTTGATTCGCTAAAGCTAAAAGTTGCTTGCTGCGAGGTTTGTATTGGGTACGCGCACTCGCTCGTACCCAAGCATGCCTTGATATTTCAGCCTTGTTTGGTCCACATGCACAGCAATGCCACCTGTCCATGCCGGCGGTACAGATGGGGCACGAAGCTTTCGGTGCAAGGGGAGGTCGTTGGTGAGGAATGTGTCTACGGTGACGAATGATCAATGCGCAACACAGCGATTTGATCGAAAAAAAAGGCGGGTGAATCTTCCGCCTTTTTTTAGGTGCCCAATGCAATCACTTCTGATCAAACGCGATCTAAGTTCATCACTTTCGTCCATGCTGCGACAAAGTCGCGCACAAACTTGCCTTGATTATCGTTTTGCGCATATACCTCGGCCAAAGCGCGAAGTTGAGAGTTCGAGCCGAAAGCTAGATCCACACGCGTGGCTGTCCATTTCAAAGCGCCGGTTTTGCGGTCTTTGCCTTCAAAGGTGTTGTCTCCCACGGGTTTCCAAGCGGTGGACATATCAACTAAATGTACGAAGAAATCGGTCGTTAAATGTCCCACTCGGTTTGTAAATACACCTTGCTTTGAGTCGCCATAATTGGCGCCAAGCACGCGTAATCCGCCGATCAAAGCCGTCATCTGTGGTGCGCTCAATGTGAGCAGTTGAGCTTTATCAAGCAGCATCTCTTCTGGCGAGGTTTGAAATGCCGCTTTGCGGTAGTTGCGAAAGCCGTCTGCCACAGGCTCCATGACTGCAAACGATTCGGTATCGGTTTGCTCAATAGTCGCATCGGTGCGACCAGGCGTGAAGGGGATATCAATGCTGTGGCCTGCGGCCTTGGCAGCCATTTCCACTGCGGCATTGCCAGCGAGCACGATCAAATCTGCAAGTGAAACTTGGTTGACACCTGCCTTGTTGAACTCAGTTTGAATGCCTTCGAGAGCTGTGAGCACTTTCGCCAATTGCGCGGGCTGATTGACTTCCCATTGTCTTTGGGGCGCTAGGCGAACGCGTGCTCCATTGGCTCCACCCCGGCGATCTGAGCCGCGATAGGTAGAAGCTGATGCCCAAGCGGTGGACACCAGTTCAGGAATCGACAAACCGCTGGCCATGATTTTGAGTTTGAGCTCAGTGGCGCTTTTGCCGTCAATCAACGGATGCTTGGGCGCAGGGATTGGGTCTTGCCAGATCAAATCTTCAGCAGGCACTTCGGGGCCGAGATACAACGCCTTCGGGCCCATATCGCGGTGCGTGAGTTTGAACCAAGCCCTCGCGTAAGCATCTGCAAATTCTGCGGGGTTGGCCTGAAAATGGCGAGAGATTTTTTCGTAGGCGGGATCCATGCGCAGCGACATATCGGCCGTCGTCATGTGCGGCGGGTGCTTCTTGCTGGCATCATGGGCGTCAGGGATCATGTCTTCGGCTTCGACATTTTGCGCCTGCCACTGAATGTTGCCAGCCGGGCTCTTAACTTGCTGATATTCGTACTTGAAGAGCACCTTGAAGTAACCCATATCCCAAGTCGTGGGATTTGGCTTCCAAGCGCCTTCAAAACCGCTGGTGGTGGTATCTGCCCCCTTGCCGTTGCCCAGCTTATTGATCCAACCAAAGCCCATCTCTTCCATGGCAGCGCCTTCGGGCTCTGCGCCCACGAGCGCCGGATCGCCAGCGCCGTGCATCTTGCCGAAGGTGTGGCCGCCCGCGACCAAGGCTACCGTTTCATAGTCGTTCATGGCCATTCGGGCGAAGGTTTCACGCACATCTTTGCCGGAGAGTAATGGATCGGGGTTGCCATCGGGGCCTTGTGGATTCACATAGATCAAGCCCATTTGCACCGCTGCAAGAGGTGTCATCAAATCACGCTCGCCGGTGTAGCGGCCTTTAGATTGATCACTGGTGGCCAGCCACTCGGTCTCATGGCCCCAGAAGATATCTTCTTCAGGTGTCCAAGTATCTGCACGGCCACCCCCGAAGCCAAAGGTTTTAAAGCCCATAGTTTCCATGGCCACATTGCCGCAAAGGATGAACAAATCCGCCCAAGAAATCGCGTTGCCGTATTTTTGCTTGACGGGCCAGAGCAGGCGACGGGCTTTGTCGAGGTTACCGTTATCAGGCCAACTGTTCAGCGGTGCAAAACGCTGGTTGCCGGTGTTCGCACCGCCTCGGCCATCGGCTGTGCGATAGGTGCCCGCTGCGTGCCATGCAAGACGGATGAACAGACCGCCATAGTGGCCATAATCTGCAGGCCACCAATCTTGCGATTGCGTCATGAGCGCCGCCAAATCGTTTTTAAGCGCTGGGTAATCGAGTTTCTTAAAGGCTTCTGCATAGCTGAAGCCTTCGTCCATTGGGTTGGATGCCGCTTGGTGCTGATGCAATATGGAGAGATTGAGCTGATTGGGCCACCATTGCGCATTGGATTGCGCGCTGGAGCTCGCCCGAGCGCCGCCAGCGGCGTGGAAAGGGCATTGGCCCGTGACGGATTGTGGGGAATTCATGGTTGTCCTTTTGATGGATGCTTGGAAAAAAATGAAAATGGCCTACGCTGCCGTAGGCAATACAGTACGTGCATCAAGCAACGACTGACTCCGGGAAGCGGGAATGAATGGAACGGTCATGTTGACTCCTTCAGATGAAAGGAGTTAATTATAGTAAACAACTATTGAAATAGTAATGTAATAATAATTATCAATGCAATAGTCGTGACGTATCGGTCTGCTGCGCTCTTGATCCACGCCCACAATGAAAACTCATGGCGTCTATCAGGCTTTTTTCTGAGGATCGGCTTTCTTAGCAGATGCGCTCTTGCTGGTGCTTTTGGCCAGTAAATCATCAAGGTTTTTCTCGATCTCAGATTCGATCTTGCCTTTGAAGGCGCCTAGCAAAAAGCCAAGCTTGGCCTCCAAATCAAAGCCGGTGGCCGTCACCCGTAAAGTGCCATTCACGCCGCTGCGTGTGAACTGAACTTCATCTTCCGTTTTGCCTTCTTGGTAGGTGCAGGCCATATCGAGCTTTTTCTCACAGTCCTCAGCCCATTTGTGAGCGATTTTGCGCGCTGCAGCGAAGCCAAGAGCGTGTTGACGCGAGATGTTGATATGGGGCATGTTGATCTCCAAGTAGTCTTCACTTCATTGTGTCATAGCCAGCAATGCAGCGCGACGCTCGTCTTTGGGTAAAGGCGCAATGGACTCAATAGCCTTGTAAAACGCTGCCCAGTCTTTGCCCCTCTTTTCAAAGACCGCTTCAAACTGTGGCACAAGTTCGTCGTACGCTGCTTGCGCGCCTAAGCTAGCGTTGTTGGCATTGGCAATAAAACGGTCATAGCCAGCAAAACCGTCCCAACTTTGCTTGAGCTGGCCATATTCAACGCGCAATTGCTGCATGGTTTGTTGTTTTTGGCTTGCTATGAAATCAGTAGCTGTCCGCGCATATTCTATGCCGGCTACAGTCTGATTTTGCTTATAAATCGAGTTCAAGCGTTCACGTGTGCGAAGCGTGAGCATGCGAAACTCTTTGCGCTTGCTGTCAAAGGCAACATATTCTTGGCGAGCCGCTTGCGAACCATGTTTGGCGAGCCACTGCTGACCCCCCAAGCGCTCCACTGCTGTGGCAAAAGACTCGTTGAACATCGTGTCATCTTTCACATAAAGTACCTGATGGGCCAGCTCATGGAAAATCATGCGAGCCAGCTCGCCTTCGGGATAGCCAATGAAAGTGGAGAGCAAAGGATCGCCGCCTGCCCAATTCATGTAGCCCAGCGTGGAGTAAGCGGGCACGCCATACACGTTGACTTCATAGCCCTCGGCTTTCACACGCTCAGCCTCGGTTGTCGCGTCAAGCTCGTTGTAATAGCCGCGATAGCCAACGCAGCCCACTACCGCGAAGCACCAAGTTTTAAGTTGCAGCGAATACTCAGGCGCGGCTACCACATTCCACACCACGGCACTTCGGCGCAAATCCGCAAATCGCGTGTAGCTCGCGTTGTTGGGCAGGGCTAGCTCCAGCGAGGCAAATTCGCGAATGCGCTGCGCCAGCGCCAATCGTCGTTTCGTAGCTTCTGGGATTTGCGCATCAGAGAGCCAATCTTGCACCGGCTTGGCCGCATTCATCACCGCCAAATGGCCTTGCGTGTTTTGCCAGTAGTAGCCTAAATTGCTGCAGCCTGAGATACAAAATGCTATGAAAACAATAGCAAACAAATCAGATGATATGCCGGCTAGTGGCTTCTTCTTCATAAAAATCCAAATGTTAGAGCCCATGCAACGCGATATCTGCACTAACCTGCACCGTGCAGTCATAAAACACTGGCCCGCGGCCCATATCCGTCAGACGTTGGCTGGTGAGCTCGTTGACGTTTTTACCATCCAGAGCCATCTTGCGCCACCAAATACCCAGACCGTGCACCACGCCGACTCGGGCACGTTCGCTGATTTGTGCTTTGCAACGGTATGAGCCGCGATCATTGAATACCTTGACGATGCTACCGTCTTGAATATTGCGTGAAGCTGCGTCTTGCACAGAAATCTCCAACAGCGGCTCGCCCTCCATATCGCGCAGGCTTTTCACATTGACGAAGGTGGAATTCAAAAAATTGCGTGCAGGCGGCGAGATCATAGCCAGCGGGTAGCGCGCATCGCTGCTGCCGATTTCATAGTTGGGCAGATGGTCAGGCACACCGTATAGCTTGCTTTCAAATTCGCACTGACCAGACGCTGTAGGAAAACCGCCTTTTGCAAACGGTGCATCGGGCACATTCAAAGGCGCAAAGCCGTCTGTGAGAAGCGTTTCAAAATCAATCACACCTTTAAATGCTGTGCGGCAAAGCTGCTCATCAGTGTCTGAAAAGCATGGCTCGCTGTAGCCCATCCGGGTAGCCAGCTCGCGAAAGATTTGCGTATTAGGTTTCGCTTCGCCCACAGGCGCAATGGCAGGTTGGTTGAGCATCACATCGGTGTGACCATACGCGAGGTGCACATCCCAATGCTCCAGTTGCGTCGTGGCGGGCAAGATGTAATCGGCGTAATCGGCGGTGTCGGTTTGGAAATGCTCCAGCACGACGGTGAACAGATCTTCGCGCCCAAAACCCTGCACGACTTTACCGCTCTGAGGGGCCACGGCCACGGGATTACTGTTGTACACGATCACGGCTTGAATCTTGCAGCCAAACTCTGGTGAAGATGCGCGCAGCAAATCATCGCCAATGGTGCTCATATTGATTGTGCGCGGCGATTTTCCCGCAAGCAAATCCGGACGACACAGCGCCGCTCGATTGACTGTGAACATTCCGGATGAAGACATCAGCATCCCGCCCGCCCGATGCCGCCATGCACCGACCAGCGCTGGCAAGCAAGCCACAGCGCGAGCTGCATTGCCGCCGCCGCGAACGCGTTGCATGCCGTAGTTCAGCCGAATCGCTACCGGCTCTCCGCGCTTGGCCGCCTCGCCATATTCTCTGGCTAGCTGCTTGATCTGACCCACAGAAACACCACACACCTTCGAGGCTCGCTCTGGGCTCCATTGCAAAGCTCGCTCCTTCAAGGCCGCCCAGCCCTGCGTGTGCTGCGCGATGTAATCATGATCGAGCAAATCATGCTCAATCAACTGATGCATGATGGCAAGCGCGAGCGCGCCATCTGTGCCGGGCAGAAGCTGAATATGCTCATGGCATTTTTCCGCCGTTTCAGTGCGGCGCGGATCAATGCACCAAATCTTTGCGCCAATGCGCTTAGCCTCCTGCACATAGCGCCAAAAATGCAGATTGCTCGTGATGGAATTACTGCCCCAAATCACGATTAACTTCGATTCAGCAAAAAATTCCACCTTCATGCCCACCTTGCCGCCCAGTGTGTGCGTGAGCGCTTCCGTGCCAGCCGAAGAGCAAATCGTGCGATCTAAAAAAGACGCGCCAAGTTTGTGAAAAAAGCGCGCAGCCATCCCCTCGCTCTGCGCCAAGCCCATCGTGCCAGCATAGCTGTATGGCAGGATGGCTTGGGGATCAACAGCAGCGATGGATTGGAGACGCGCTGCGATATCACTGAGCGCAGACTCCCAAGACACTCTTTCAAACTGTCCCGCTCCTTTTTCGCCAACGCGCTTCATCGGATACAGCAAGCGCTCCGGGTGGTAGGTACGCTCGGTGTATTTATTGACCTTCGCGCAAAGCGTGCCATGCGTGTGCGCATGCGCAGGATTGCCGCGCACTTTGATGGCCACACCATCGTGTACTTCCGTCAATAAACCGCACGTGTCAGGGCAATCATGCGGGCAAGCGCCGCGCACATGTAACACAGAAGTGTTCATAGGTATTCAGGACAAGTAAGGGTAAAAATTAACATGATTTTGCGTCATGATACGTGGATCAACTATTTGGCCTTGATTATGAAAACTATTTCCCGCCGCCACGCGCTCACCTCGACCTTCGCCCTAGCTGGCAGCAGTATGGCTTGGCCAGTTTTCGCACAGTCCGATAACACCATTATTTTGGGACAATCTGCACCCCTGACCGGGCCTGCCGCACAGCTGGGCATTCAATTCCGCGAAGGTGCAAAACTCTATTTCAACCAAATCAATGCGAAAGGCGGTATCAACGGCCGCACCATTGATCTGCGCACTTTAGACGATGGCTATGAACCCGAGAAAACCGCCGCCAACACCAAGCAATTCCTCGCCGACAATGCCTTTGCTCTATTTGGCTACATCGGCACACCCACCAGCCTAGCTGCCCTGCCGCTTGCCATCGCCGCAAAAACACCGTTTTTCGCACCTTTCACTGGCGCACAATCGCTGCGCGACCCCTTTAATCGCTACGTCATTCATGTGCGCGCCAGCTACTTTGATGAAACGGCAGCCATCGTCAAGCAAGCTGCTGGAATTGGCATCAAGAAATTCTCCGTTTTTTATCAAAATGATGCTTATGGCAAAGCTGGTCTAGAAGGTGTCGAACGTGCTTTGAAGACCTTGAATTTGACCACGGCATCTACTGGCACGGTAGAACGTAATACGGTTGATGTGAAAAAAGCGGTGGCAGATATTTTGGCCAAGCAGCCAGAATCTATCGTGCAAATAGGTGCTTACAAAGCCTGCGCCGCTTTCATTCGCGAAGCACGCAAATCAGGCTTTGGCGGCACGTTCTACAACGTCTCTTTCGTTGGCACGCAGGCATTGATCACGGAGTTGGGCAAAGACGCGCGCGGCGTAGTCATCAGTCAAGTGATGCCTTATCCGTATTCACCCAATACGCCACTCGTCAGCGAGTATCTTCAAGCCATGAAAGCGGCGGCTAACAGCGCGGATTTGACTGCCAACTATTCCAGCATAGAGGGTTTCGTTGCCGCCAAAGTCTTTGTTGAAGCACTGCGCCGCGCAGGCCGCAACGCCACGCGCGAATCCTTTATCACGGCCGTGGAAAGCATTCAAAATTTCCAAATGGGCGGGTTCACGGTGGATTTCAACGCCAACGATCACACGGCCTCAAAATATGTGGATCTTACGGTTCTCACCGACGATGGTCGCGTGCGCCGCTAAGCTCTAAATCAGGTTTTAGCGAGGGGTTAGTATTCAACGGACTGCGCAAAACTTGTCTGCGCGGGTACACTGTATTCTTCAGATTTAAGCCCAACCCTTAACGAAGCAAAGCCATGAAAATCATTGATTCCCTCGTGACCCAAGCCGCATCGATTGCCGCCGTGCGCCGCGATATCCATGCGCATCCTGAACTGTGCTTCCAAGAGGTGCGCACAGCAGATGTGGTGGCAACCAAACTTACGGAATGGGGGATTCCAATACATCGCGGCATGGGCACGACCGGCGTGGTGGGCATTGTGCAGGGGCGTGATGGCGGCAAAAGCGGCAAAGCCATTGGCCTGCGCGCGGATATGGATGCGCTGCCGATGCAAGAATTCAACACGTTCGCGCACACCAGCAAACACGCCGGCAAAATGCACGCCTGCGGCCACGATGGTCACACGGCGATGCTATTGGCGGCAGCGCAGCATTTCGCCAAGCACCGTAATTTTGATGGCACGGTGTATTTGATTTTCCAGCCCGCTGAAGAAGGCGGCGGCGGCGCGCGGGAGATGATCAAAGAAGGTTTGTTTGAGAAATTCCCCGTCGAGGCTGTGTTTGGTATGCACAACTGGCCAGGCCCGCAGGTGGGGCAATTTTCGGTGAGCCCTGGGCCCGTGATGGCATCCAGCAATGAATTCAAAATCGTGTTTCACGGCAAAGGTGGCCATGCTGCGTTGCCGCACAATTCCGTCGATCCCATCATCATCGCTACGCAGGCGGTGCAAGCTTTTCAAAGCATTATCAGTCGCAACAAAAAGCCGGTGGAAGCCGGCGTGATCAGCGTCACGATGATTCACGCGGGCGAGGCGACCAATGTGATCCCGGATAGTTGCAAGCTTGAAGGCACGGTGCGCACGTTCACCACCGAACTGATTGATTTGATCGAAACCCGCATGAAAGAAATATCTGAGGGCTTGGCGGCAGCTTTCGGCGGCACAGTCGACTTTGAATTCTCGCGCAACTACCCGCCGACCATCAACAGCGAAAAAGAAGCGCTTTTCTGCGCCGGCGTGATGGCGGAAATCGTAGGCGCAAATAACGTCACGGCGCAAGAGCCCACCATGGGCGCAGAAGATTTTGCTTATATGTTGCAAGCCAAGCCCGGCGCTTATTGCTTCATAGCGAACGGCGACGGCGCACACCGAGAAATGGGCCATGGTGGCGGGCCTTGCATGCTGCACAACCCAAGCTACGATTTCAATGATGACTTGATTCCGTTGGGGGCGACGTATTGGGTACGACTTGCTGAGAAGTGGCTCGCGGCTGTTTGATTTTCATCTGTGTTGCTTTCGATCTGAGAGCGCACGCTGCGCCAGCGCCGTAGCCATGCCGCACGAGCCCCGGCCTTAGTTCTAGTTTTGGCGCGGTGAGCATGTGCAGTGCTCAGAATTTGATCTTTGAAGGTTGGCGCTTTGTGATCATGATCGCCAAATTCTTCCGCGCTTCCAGCCCGGGGCTCTGACTGTGCTGCATGGCTACGGCACTGTCACATCGTGCTTTGGGTGATCGGGTCGTTACGCTCAACCCTCTATACACGCCGGGGTTGTCTCGGCTCGCAACCGCTTGCATTCCACCGTCTTCGCTCTCGCGGCTTGCTGCTCTGGGCTCAGGCGTAAAGCGCGTAGCCAGCCGCGAGAACGCCAAACACATCAGCAAGCGACGAACTTAGGCGGGTGCAGCCGTTCGCTTAATGCTTGAGGTCTGAGGCTTAGTGCGCGAACGCGGCACAGGAGCAGGCTTAGCACTCACCAATTTCAACTTTGGGTCAGTCTTCGCAGGAGCAGCGCGCTCGGCATCCAAAGTCTTAGCGGCAGCCTCTTGCGCTTTGGCGAGCAACACTTGATGCTCAGCGAGCAAATAGTCGCCCAAATCTGCCACATCGGGCATCGCGCGGCGGCAGGCGATCAGGCCGTAATCTAGGCGGCCTGCGTAGCTTTGTACGGTGACGTTGAGCGCCATGCTGTGGATAACGATCGAGACGGGATAAAAGCTCGCTAACTTTGCTCCTGCAAAATACAAAGGCACAGGGCTGCCGGGCACGTTGGAGATGATCAGATTACTGATGGGCGGCAGGGTACTCAACAAGCCTGAGCGAGACACGGCTGCGGCCACGCCTGACATGAGCCATGGCGCACCGAAGAGCGGAAAATCTGTGGGCATCGCGGTTTTCACGCGGCTCATCATCTGCTTATTGGCCTCTGATGCTTCATGGATCACGGCCAAGCGCTTGACCGGATCGGCAATGTCTGTGCCCATCACGGAAGTGATGAAACTCACTTGATTATTTGCCGATGTATCGCCTGCCTCGCGTAAGCTCACTGGAATGGCCACCAGCAAAGTTTTATCGGGCAAATTGTTGTGTTCCTTGAGATAGCGGCGCAGCGCACCAGCCGTCGTCGTCAGCACAACATCGTTCAATGTGCCGCCCAGCGTCTTACCAATAAATTTCGTCTCAGTCAGCGAGATCGTGCGGCCCGCAAAGGTGCGTTGGTTGGTGATCGTGGTGTTGAGCATCGTACGCGGGCCGAAGAGCTTGAGCTGGTCTGGCAAGCCCCATTGGCGCTTGCCGGTAGATTCGTTGGGCGTCGCCACCAAATCTCTCACGGCGCGAAGCATTTGAGGCGCAGTTTGCACCAGCTTGACCACTTGCAGCGCGGTATTGCGCAGCGCAGCGCCGCCTAATTCCGCCATGCCCAATTGATAGCGATGACTGCGCACTTTGGGGCGCGGCGGTTTGACCACGCGACCTGTAGGCTCCATATCAAAAATCGCCTGTGCCACAGCCATGCCAGCCTGCCCATCCATGCCAGCGTGATGCGCCTTGGTATAGAGCGCGACTTGCCCGCTTTTCAAACCATCAATGATAAAAAATTCCCAAAGCGGGCGGCTGCGATCAAGCAAACTCGAATGCAAGCGCGCCACATACTGCTGGAGCAAACGATTCGTGCCTGGCTTTGGCAGCGTGACGTGGCGCACGTGATATTCGATATCCACATCTTCATCTTCCACCCACACTGGGTTAGACAGATCAAACGGAATCAGCGCGAGCTTGCGCGTAAATAAATCAGCCAAATGCATGCGCTCGGCTACACGCTGCTTAGCATGCTCGAAGAAATCATCGCTCGCAAAGCCACTTGGCAAATCCATCACACACAGCGAGCCAATGTGCATCGGCATCTCGGGGGATTCGAGGTGTAAAAAGGTGGCATCAAGGCCGCTCAAATGGTTCATGGGTTTTCTCCTCAACAGCGATGTGCAGCATGCGTTAGACAGCTTAGATTTTGGCTCATGGAATACCCGAAGGCTGTCACTTGCGTCACAATCTTGTGATGATTTCAATTCCATCCGC
Organism: Comamonadaceae bacterium; assembly: GCA_043777675.1. Classification (GTDB taxonomy): domain Bacteria; phylum Pseudomonadota; class Gammaproteobacteria; order Burkholderiales; family Burkholderiaceae_C; genus JANMDU01. Next base: position 19,347 of record JAYWHR010000072.1, read on the forward strand.
ATTCTCCAGCTCCTACGCCCAAGCGCGTGTGAAATTCCTTGAAGCTGCTGCCACCGCAGGGCTGCCCTTGACTTCTTTCGCGCATCCGCTCAAAGGCAAAGAGGGTGAAGATTTGGCGATGGATGTGGCGCTTGATGGCTCGCCTGATGCCAAAGAGCTACTTATCGTGAGCAGCGCATGCCATGGCGTAGAAGGCTATTGCGGCTCGGGGGTGCAAGTGTTTGCGCTGCATGATCAAGAGTGGCGAGGCAAAGCAAAAGCCGCAGGTGTGGCCGTCCTCTATATCCATGCTCTCAATCCTTATGGTTTCTCACACTTGCGCCGCGTGACGAATGAAAACGTAGATTTAAACCGTAATTTTCAAGACTTCTCAAAGCCCTTGCCGCCTGCCACGGCCAACCCCGGTTACGCGTCTTTGCACGATTTGCTGCTCCCCAAAGAATGGCCAACCACTCCTGAAAATAGAGCAGCTTGCGCGGATTGGATGAAGGCACGAGCGCAAAAAGACTCGGTAAGTATTGGTGAAGCCAGTGGTTTGCGTGCCTTCCAGCAAGCCGTGACGCAAGGCCAATACACACATGCTGATGGCCTCTTCTACGGCGGCAATGCGCCCACATGGAGCAACATCACACTGCGCAAAGTACTGCGCCAATACGCGAAAAAATGCGAGCGACTCGCATGGATTGACTTGCACACAGGTCTGGGCCCCAGTGGCTTGGGCGAACGCATCTTCGCCTGCAAAGACGATCCAGAAGCCTTCATTCGCGCCAGCCGTTGGTGGGGCAACCATGGCAACCCCAGCGGAGAGACACCCGTGACCAGCATCTACAACGGCTCATCGGCCTCCGCCTTGCTCAGCGGCATGATGTGGATGGCAGCCTACGAAGAAGCGCCGCAAGCAGAATACACCGCAATTGCGATGGAATACGGAACAGTGCCTGTGATGGGCATCCTCGATGCTCTGCGAGCTGATCATTGGTTGGCCAATCATCCAGAAGCACCTGAAAGCCAAGGCAAGCAAATCAAGCAACAATTGATGGATGCGTTTTACACCGACACCGATGTTTGGAAGGCTCAGATCGTCGCACAAGCCAGACAGTCGATGTTCCAAGCCGTCGATGGTTTGACTTCAACGAGTCAGCATTAACAGCTTCGCAGTGCGAGAACGCGAACGCGAATATGACGCACTGCTACCCGGCCAAGCCTCGAAACTTCGCGACTTCCAACAACCCATCAAAGATCAAGTTGTCGACCAACTCCACGTCGTCTAAGCCCAGCCAAGGGTGCATCTTCCAACCCGCGCCGCCCGTCATGAAAAGAACAGGATCTTGCCCGCAGCGGTTTTGCACATGATGTCTCATGCGTCGCACTGCGCCTGCGATGGCATACGTGCCGCCGCTGGTCAGTGCATCGCTCGTATTCGTAGGAAATTCTTTGACATCACCTGTGGGCACGTGCAAGCCCGCTGTGCCTGATTCAAGCGCCTTGAGCATCATGCCGTGGCCGGGCAAGATAAAGCCGCCGAGAAATTTACCTTGCGATGTGCCATCGGGCGCAAGCTGCACACCAATCGCTTCAACCGTCACGGCCGTGCCCACCATCACCACCACCATCGGCTTCGGCATGGAAGCATGCGTAGCCATCATGCGATGCCATGCACCAATCATCGCGACCCAGCGATCCGCGCCTAAGCGCATCGGGTAGTCATACCCATTCACAAGGCCAGCCTCTTGCGCACTCGATAGCACCCATTGGGGATGCAAATCCCAACGCTCAAAGATCTGCTCTTGAACGCGCTGACGCAATGCATCACCAGCGACGATACAGCCAATCATTTTGCTCGGTGCATCTTGCGGACAAATATTTGCCCAGGCCACTTCGGCCAGCGTTTCAATGTTTTCTAAAAACTCTGCGCCACTGGCCAGCAGCTTTGCATCCGGAAGCGCATGGCTGTAGATCGCCCATTTCAGGCGGGTGTTTCCAACATCGATAGCGAGAAGTGTCATGGCGATTGGGTGAGCTGTTCGCCGCCATTATGGCCAATGCAGCTGGCATTGCACTGAGGTGTTTGTACTAAGTTGTTCTCATGCTGGGCCGAATGATCGGGCGCAGTTTTTCATAAGCACGGGCTGCGCGCAACACCAGCGCATCGGCAAACATCGAGCCGACGATTTGCAATCCTATGGGTAAACCATCCGTCGTTAAGCCGCAAGGAATCGAGCAAGCCGGCTGCTGCGAGAGATTGAAGGGATAGCTAAAAGGCGTCCACCCCAGCATGGCTTCAGGCGTCATGGGTGTATGCCCTGCTGGTCTTGCATCGAAGGCAGGAATGGAGACTGAGGGTGTGATGAGTAGGTCGTAGCCCGTGGGATGAGTTGTCGATCTCATCCATTGACGCATCTGGCTGCCTAATGCGCCGCGCCGGGTATTGAGCTTCTGTACATCCAGCGCAGAGAGCTTGCCGCCCATTTCTGCTTCAGCTTGGAAGTCTGGGTCAGTCACCTTTTGCTGCGCGGGCGACAGCGTATTCCACACAGTCCATGCACCGAGGAACCACAGGCCAGTGGTGATCTCAAGTGGATCTTGAAAACCGGGGTCAGCCGGCACGATATGTGCGCCGAGTGCTTCCAAATCTATAGCGGCTTGTTTCACTGCGGCGGCCACTTCGGGATGTACATTCTTCACATAGCCAAGAGTGGGCGAGAAAGCAATGCGTAGGCCTTTGATCCCCCTGTCCAAATCTTTGAGATAGTCGATGCCGTCGTATGGCAACGACGTCCAATCACGTGCATCTGGCTGCGTGATCACATTCATCAACAGAGCGGCATCTTGCACACTCATCGTATGCGGCCCCAAATGCGCCACAGAGCCAAAGGGCGAGAGCGGATAAGCAGGCACGCGGCCAAAGCTAGGCTTCATACCGAAATTTCCGCAAAAGGCCGCTGGGATGCGAACACTGCCCGCGCCATCCGTGCCTACGCTGAGCGGCCCCATGCCTGCAGCCACGGCAGCAGCTGTGCCGCCACTGCTGCCCCCTGGCGTTTTCGCTGTGTTCCAAGGGTTACGCGTGATGCCGGTGCGCGGAGAATTCGTCTCGCCTTTGCAGCCAAATTCCGGCGTCGTCGTTTTGCCGAGAATCACTGCGCCTGCTTCTTTCAGGCGCGCCGTAGCGGGTGCATCTACTTCCCAGGCCTGATTCGCATCGACCGTATGGCTTCCTCGAAGCGTGGGCATACCACGCGTCAAGATGATGTCTTTGATGGAAGTAGGCACGCCCTCGAGGGTGCCTACAGGCGCACCGCTCTTGCGATACTCGTTCCATAATGCTTCACTTTTGATAGCGCTTTGGGCAGATTCTACGCCGGCTATATGGCTAAAAACCTTCAAAATAGGATCGAAATCTATGATCCGCTGCATCACGGCTTGATGTGCCTCAACAGGAGAAGCTGTGCCGGCTCTAAACAATTCCAGCAATTCAGTGGCGGTGCAATCGGCCAGATCGTGAGGTGTATTCATCCGTATTCCTTTGGGCTCATTCGATGTGCTTGCTCGCAGCTGACCCATCAGGCCAGTTGGCAGGCGGCATGTCGCGAGTCCAAAACAGGCTCACGCTTGCATCACATGATCCAGAGAATACAGCTTTATTTCCTAGAAATGTCGAAGCTAAACGCCTGTTGCAACGGGTTGACTTCAGGCAGTATGTAAACAACAGCATTGGATCGAGCAAAGGTCGGCGAGACGACCGCCTCATAGAACTGCGTGGGAATATTTACGCAGCCAAACGAGATACGATTGTCTCGCGCTGATGGCGTTGACAATCGTTCCAATCGGCGTTCTTTGGAAACTTTGGCGCGAACGCGATGCATCGACACCGCCGCATCGTAGTCCACCCAAACTATATCTTCACCATCGAGATTTTGGCCACGCTCAGCAACGAATCGTCCAGCAGGCGTGGTGCGCTCATGAGGACGTACTTGCTGCAGAGGGCGTGTACCTATGCCAGGCACACTGTCATCACCGCGTGCGGAACCAAGCAGAATGGCGCTCTCGCCACGCAACATCCCGTTGACGGAGAAAACGTAAAGTCTGGCGAGTCTTTTATCGATGATAAAGAAGTCATGAACGCCTTGGTCGCGCGCACGAAGTATGCCGTTGGCCACCTGACGCACCTCCGGAGAAGGCTTTGAAATACCAAAATCAACAGCGCTTAAATAGGTGGGTAATTCAGAACTGATCGGATTGTTGGTGTCAATGGGCGCAGGAAACTTGGATGAATCACTGCAAGCCCATTGCGATAAAGCCAAGCAACATAGCAACAAACCCGCCCACCCTCTAGGCAAAAGCTTGGAGGATGGGCGCGGGAATAAACCAGCAAGCTGAGGCGGGGAAGCCCCCATAGCCGCGGGCATACCTTAAAAACGCGTTGCTTAGTTACGGTCTGCGCGCGCTGTACGCGTGGTGCCTGTAGACCGTGAGCCGCCCGACATGCCAGATGTGCTGTTGGTCGTGTCACCAGACATGCCGGTTGTGCCCGAAGTGCCTGAACGGCCTGGGGTACCCGATGAACCTGACATTCCGCTCGAACCAGACGTACCAGACGTGCCAGACGTACCGCTTGAGGTAGACGTTCCAGAACCACTGGAGCCGGTCGAACCTAACGTGCTCGTGCCGCTTGATCCGGACGAACTGGGCATGCTCGTTGAACCCGGCGTAGCTGTCGAGCTTCCATCCGCATTGCGGTTAGTGGTGCTGGTCTGAGCGTAAGCCAGACCGACGGTGCCTGCTATAGCTAATGCCGCAGCTGCGGTAGTGAGAAGATTTTTAACTTTCATGGTGTAACTCCGGATCTAAAAAATGAAAAAAGTAATGCAATCAACCAAATCGTTTGGTTAAACCGACTGTAAATTTTTCCGTTATTGATCAACATCAGCCGATATCGCGGCACGTTGTAGGAATTGCACTCAAATACGAAGCATTTGGTGAGTGCATATTTCAATCATTACAAACAGCTCATCACTGGACAGTAATAGATTCGAGCTGCCTAGCCCATTGAGCCAATGCATAAAGTACCAAACCCAGCAAGAGAAATGCGCCGCCATAAAGCCATACCTGTGATTTCAATTGCATCAAAAGCAGCAAGCACGAGCCGATGCCCAAGACAGGCATCAACGTCCATACGCGGAAGTGCGGATGCGATGGGGTATCGCGACGCAGTACAAGCACCGCCAAGTTCGTGCTGATAAACACGATTAACAATAACAAAACGACAGTCTCCGCCAACGACTGCAAGTTGCCTATAGCAATCAATCCCATGGCAGCGGCAGTTGTCACACCAATCGCTATCCAAGGCGTACGACGATTTGGCAGCAACCTGCTCAAAACTCGCGGCAACAGACCTTGTTCAGCCATACCAAAGGTGACGCGGCTTGCCATGATCATCGTGAGCAATGTGCCGTTCGCTACTGCCACCAATGCAATTAGACTGAATCCCCACGCCGGGAAATTCATGCCACTGGCCTGCACAACGGCCAATAGTGGCCCAGTAGATGCAGCGAGTTGTTCGGCAGGCAAAGCGATGCCGCTGGCCAAGCCAACCATCACATACATGACGCCGGCAACAATTAATGCACCAAACAATGCGGCAGGATAAACCTTATGCGGTTCGCGAATTTCTTCAGCCACGTTGGCAGATGTTTCGAAGCCAACGAAAGCGTAGTACGCAATGATAGCTGCAGCTAAGGTCGCCGTGCCCGGCTGAGCGCCGGCAGGAAATTTCATCACCCGCGCGGCATCACCGCTGCCGCTCGTCCAAACCATGGCTCCGGCCACAATAACAATCACCAGACCCGTGACTTCAATGACAGTCATCACCATATTGCTTTTGACAGATTCACTGATACCGCGTGCATTCAGCGCTGCGACAAGAAGTAGAAAGACCATTGCCGCAGGCGCTTGGGGCACGTTCACAAATGTGGCCAGATAATCGCCCGCAAATGCCAGCGACAGACCTGCGGCACTCGTTATACCTGCCGCCAACATGGCAAAGCCCACGAGAAACGAAATGAGCGGCTGGCGATAAGCACGCTCAGCAAACACCGCCGCGCCGCCGGCCTTGGGATACTTGGTCACCAGCTCTGCATATGAGCCTGCTGTGAGCAGCGCCAACAGCAATGCCAGTAGCAAGGGAGCCCACAAAGCACCGCCGACGATCCCCGCCAACACCCCCATGAGTGCATAAATACCCGCACCCAATACGTCGCCCAGAATGAAAAGGAAAAGCAGCGAGCCCGTGATATTGCGGCGTAGCCCGGTCTCTGATGATGTCGTACCAACAGCATTTTTAAACGTAGCGCTGCTTTGCGCAGCAGGTAAGTGAAGACGAGTCATGAAGCAGCTCCATGCAAAAATTGAGAATGTGGAGTTAAACTTGCCCCGATTCCACGGATGGTTGAGAAGTCTTACTTACTCAGGCACGTAAGGTCGCCATTGCCCAGGTGCTTGAGCTAAGCGGTCTTTGAGTATGCGTAGCACGGCTGGATTCCAAGCCATGCCCATGTGACTGCCATGAACTTCAATGTCTTCGACGCGAATCGATGCCTTCTCGTGCAGGCAGCTTTGCCAAGCCACCACGCCATCAGTTCGGCTATAAATAGACGTGGTGGGAGCGGGCGGAGCTGTGCGCAGCCGTTTGGCGAATGATGTGCTCAGAGCGGGCGATGAATTCGTCAGCAACTTGTAGAGCCAACCGACATGGGTGTGGTCTGAGTCAGCATTAAACGGCGTACCAAGCGTGATCACCTGGCGCATTCGAGCTGGAATCAACTTGGCAACTTCACGTGCATACAATCCTCCCAGGCTCCAGCCAATCAATGTCGCCTGCTTGTTTTTTCCAGCTAACAAAGCGCTAACGTCTTGAGCAAGCCCGTCAAGCCATGCGTTAACGTCGCCTTGCGGCCCCGTATTGAAGCCACGCCCCCAATCGACAGCGTGGTATCCAAGAGATTCGCAATATTGACGCAGCGGCGCAACTGATCTTCCACTGGCCCCCATGCCGGGAAAGATCACCACAGTATGGTCATCGCCTCGTGCGGCTGGCTCAACAGCTGTGAGTTTGTGGGCAACGTATTCATACGCGGCTCGCCAAGGCTCTGCTCCGAGCAATGAAACAGAAGGGCGGGTCGGGTAACTGCGTTCGAGAGGTATAGTGAAAGTGGGCTGCATGGAAAGGTCTACAAGTGCAAAGGTTTAGACCGTTGAGTGTCCAACATCACTTGCCTATTGCCTATCCGAATTTCGCTCAACGCAAAGTAGGACATCAGCCCAATAAGCGCAAGCCGCTACGCAGGCAATCTAGGTGAAATAGATGGCGAGAGTTTTTTCCAAGGTAAATCTCCAGCATCGGCTGCCATCGGCCCCGCCGCTTTTGCAACGATCACATCACGCAGCGCATCGGCGACCAGCGGCGTGAAATCAGCGCGGAAATGGTTCGAGCTTTTCACCACAATGATCTTCATCTCTTCCGCGTTGATGCCCACCATACGCAGCAGCTCACGATCCAAGAGCTGCGCTTTACCACTGACCACAGCCACGCGAATACCTTCAATGTTCAACGCACAGCTCTTGCCCAAATGCGCTGTCACACCCGTCATCATCGGGCCTTTGTAGGTGCATACGCCATCACTTATTTGCTCCACCGTGAATTCGCCGTGCACGGGAGGATCACTCAATTGTCCGGTAAACGTAGGAACAGCTTTGCCGAGTGTCAATTCAATCACTCTGTTTTTGATAGCATCTTGCGCATATTCCATGCCGGCTATAGGCTGTTTTTCTACTAAAACATGTACTTTTTCTGCAGATAGGGGGTCATACAGCATGCCCAGCGCCACACGATTCGGGAAGCGTTTGCCTGCGCCTTGGCGTATCAGCTCATGCAACACGCCAGTGGTGTTGCTGTCGCCGCCCGCGCCGGGGTTGTCTTGCGTATCTGCGATGATGATCGGCCTGTCGGATTGTTCGGCGCGTTGGATGGCGAGCGCCACAGCCTCAGCCACCGGCAAGACACCCGGATCCCACTGCCGGGGCTCCGAGGCGCTCGCGAACAATTGTTGCACTGCCAGCTCAGAGCGCTCACCATAGCCCCAAATCATCGGCGCGCATTCCGCAAAATCCGCTGCCGGAAAGCCCATACAAAAGCTCATCATTACATCATGCGCCGTATCGCTCGCAATCAATTCGTCATACAGCCGCTTGGCTGGTTGCATCCAGGTGCTCTGCGCATTCAAAGGGATCATGTAGGCAAAGCGTTGGTAGCTGATCTTCTCTTTGCGCCCGAGCTTGATGCGCCGCTCAAGGAGCTTGGCCGCGAGCCGCCCCGTATCAGCCATGTCAATGTGCGGATACGTGCGATAGCTCACCAGTGCGTCGGCCACTTGCAGCATGCGATGCGTCACATTCGCATGTAAATCCAAGCTGCCCACAATTGGCACGCTCTCGCCGACGATGGCGCGAATGCGCGCGATCAGTTCGCCTTCGGAATCGTCCGCATTTTGCGCAACGGCTGCACCATGCAGATCGAGATACACAGCATCAATGCCTTGCTTCACAGCTTCGCGTAAATCCTCACAAATATCACCACAAATCTTCTCGAAAGCTTCTGTCGTCACGTAGCTCGAAGGCGTGGCACCTGCCCACACAGAAGGCACAAGCTGCCAGCCCTTGGCCAGCGCCGCTTGAATAAAACCGCCCACAGGGATATTGATGTCTTTGAACGTATCCACCAATTTTTGTCCACGTCGATACGCCGGAAATGTATGCCCCGCATTGAAAGCATCCCAATCGGCCAGCGTAGGCGCAAAGGTATTCGTTTCGTGTTGGTAGCCGGCAATAAAGATGCGCATTTAGATATTCTTGGGGGCAGCGTCAAACAAGCGCTTGGTGTAATCCTGCTGTGGATTCGCATAGAGCGTAGCCGTCTTGCCTTGCTCAACGATCTTGCCTTGGTGCATCACGATCACGCGGTCGCAGAGTTGAGCAGCCACGCGCAGATCATGCGTAATGAAAAGCAGACCCAAGCCGAGCTCGGCTTGAACTTCTCGCAGCAATTGCAAAATCTGAGCCTGCACGCTGACATCCAGCGCGCTCACCGCTTCATCAGCCACCAGCACCTGCGGCTTGCACATGAGGGCGCGGGCAATCGCCAAACGCTGGCGTTGGCCGCCGGAGAATTGGCTGGGGTAGCGCTGCGCAGCTTCTGGGGGGAGCTTGACTTTTTGCAAGATTTGGGTGGTAGCCGCTGCTGCGTCTGCGCGAGATGCTCCGAAATTCATAGCGCCTTCGCAGAGCGAATCGATAATTTTGAGGCGTGGATTGAGTGAGCGATTTGGATCTTGGAAGACGACTTGAATGTGGTTACGCAGTGGGCGAAGGTGGCTTTCTTTAAAAGCGGCAATACTGTTAGCGCCCCAAAAGATTTCGCCCACTGTGGGATCAATCAAGCGCATGATGCATCGCGCAAGCGTGGATTTACCGCTGCCCGATTCACCCACAATGCCAATCGTCTCACCAGCTCGCAATTCGAGCGCGGCATCTTGCAAAGCTTGCGTGTGGCGAGCGCGGCCTAGCCAATCTCGGCTAATGTATGTTTTGCCGACGCGATCTGCTTTCAGCAAAGGTTCACCCACTGCATCAGGCTTGGGCGGCGGAGGCTGCATGCTGGGCACAGCAGCAAGCAGCATTTGCGTATAAGCCTTCTGTGGATTTTTGAGCACTTGATCTGCCTTGCCCAACTCCACAGCCTGGCCTTGATTCATCACGAGCACATCATCGGCAATCTCGGCCACGACACCCATGTCGTGCGTGATGAAGAGCACGGCGCAGCCTTGTTCTTTTTGAAGCTCGTCAATCAGGCGCAGAATTTCTTTTTGTGTGGTTACATCCAGCGCTGTGGTGGGCTCATCGCAAATAAGTAGCGCTGGCTTCAAGATGCAGGCCATGGCAATCACAATACGCTGCCTCTGACCGCCGGAGAGCTGATGCGGATAGCTGCGCATCATGCGCTGCGGCTCGGGCAGCTTCACGCGCTCTAGGATTTTTAAAACTTCCTCTGTGCGCTTGGTCTTGCTCCAATCGGTGTGTGTTTTGAGCAGCTCGTCAATCTGATCGCCGCAGCGCATCACAGGATTGAGCGCCGTCATCGGCTCTTGAAAGACCATACCCATCGCTTTGCCGCGCAAGCTGCGTAGTTTCAGCGCGGAGGCTGTCAGGAGATTTTCCCCATTCAGCGTGATCGCGCCACTTTGCACTTTCAGCTCTTTAGCAAGCAAGCCCATCACGGCCGTGGCCATGACGGATTTTCCCGAGCCGGATTCGCCGACGACGCAAAGCGTTTTGCCGGCTTCTATGCTTAAAGAAATATTCTCAATCGCATGCGGGCGATCCGCGCCTAGCGGTAGGGCGACATGAAGATTTTGAATGGCGAGTACTTGCATGGCAGGCGAGCATTAAACAGCCGGACGCAGAAGACGTAAAGGTTGCGCAGAGTACGCAGAAAAGAAAAACGCCTTTTGGTATTTCTTTTGCGTCTTTTGCGCAACCTTTGCGTCTTCTGCGTGCGGTAGTTGCATTTTCTTCATCTCTTAGCAAACTTCGGATCAAGCACGTCGCGCAAACCATCGCCCAGCAGATTGATCGCAAGCACAGTAGGCACGAGAAACATTGCAGGGAAGAGCACGTTGCCGGGATATTGGGTGAACTGCACTCTGCCTTCAGCCATGATGTTGCCCCAGGTGGGAATGTCGGATGGCAGGCCGAGGCCTAAGAAGCTGAGGACGGCCTCAGTCAACACAGCACTGGCCGCCACAAAAGTGCCTTGCACAATCATCGGTGCGAGCGCGTTGGGCAAAATATGGCGCAGCAAAATGGTGGGCGTGGGCGTGGCCAGCGCTTTGGCAGCTTCTACAAAAGGCTCTTCGCGGAGCGTGAGCACGAGCGAGCGCACGAGGCGCGTGACGCGCGGGATTTCTGGAATCGCAATCGCCACCACAACAGTCCACACTTGTGCGCCGAGGGCCGCGACTAACGCAATCGCCAGCAAGATCGATGGTATCGCCATGAGGCCATCCATGAACCGCATGAGAATCGCATCCACCAGCCGGAAGTAGCCCGCCAGCATACCGAGCAACGCGCCAATGCTGATCGCTACAAGTGCGGTAGAAAAGCCTACAAGTAAAGACACACGCGTACCATAGAGCACACGGCTGTAAATATCGCGGCCAAAGCTATCAGCACCAAACCAAAAGTTGTGCATCGGCGTGCTGCCGTCTGCCAGCGTAAAAGCAGCGAGGGCGCCAGCGGCGGTGTTGATATGCGCAGAATCCATGGCGGAGGGATCGAGCGTGCCGAGATAGGGTGCAAACAGCGCGACAAAAAACAAGATACCGAGTACGATCAGGCCGAAGCGCATGGCGGAATTTTTTGCCAGCTGCTGCCAGACTGAATGGCTTGTTGATGTGGGTGCGTTCATCAGTATCTGATCCTCGGATCGAGAAACAAGTAGCTCACATCCACCAGTAAATTGATCAGCACATAGCTCACGCTGAACAGCAGCACCAACCCTTGAATCACCGGAAAATCACGGTTGAGCACGGCATCTACCGTGAGTGAGCCTAGGCCGGGAATCGCATAAACCGTCTCCGTGACCACCACGCCGCCAATCAGGAGCGCTACGCCAATGCCCACCATTGTGGCCACCGGCACAGCCGCATTGGCCAGCGCGTGTCGCAGTAATACTGCGCTCTCGCGAATGCCTTTGGCGCGAGCAGTGCGGATGTAGTCCTCTGTCAAAGCCTCACTCACGCTCGCGCGCGTGACCCGAGCAATCAATGCGACGTAAATGGTAGACAGCGTGATCCAAGGCAAGATCAACTGCATGATCCAAGGCACAAAGCCTTCAGCGATGCGCTTGTAGCCCTGCACGGGAAACCAATTGAGCTTGATGGCGAAGAGCCATATCAGGCAATAGCCGACTACGAAAATCGGCACTGAAAAGCCTGCGACTGAGAACATCGACAGCAAGCGATCGAGCCAACCACCCATGCGCCAAGCGGCAATCGTGCCCAGAGGAATCGCTACGAAAATCGCAATGGTGATCGTGCCCACAGCGAGCGATAAAGTTGGCTCAATGCGCTGCATCATCAGTTGCGTCACAGGTTTGTTCAAATAATAGGAATAACCGAAATCGCCCTGCAGCAGATTACCCACCCAGATACCAAACTGCACGAGCAGCGGCTTTGTTAAACCGAGCTGCTCGCGGATGCGCTCAATCTCATCATTGGTCGCGCTGTTGCCGGCAATCACAGCCGCAGGATCGCCAGGCGTAAGCCGCAAGATCAAGAAGACGACGACAGCCACCACCATCAACACGGGGATGATGGCCAGAAGGCGCTGGAGGAGGAAACGCAGCATTCGGGATGCTTTAGTTCTTCGTCACGTTCCAATACACCTGCGCGCCTGCGCCCATCAGGCCAGTCACGCTCTTGCGGTGCGCTGCTGGGTTGTTGTATTGGCCCAGATGCACGTGAGTGGCAGTTTCCATCGCGCGAAGCTGAATCTCCTCAGCGACTTTTTTCTTCTCGGCATCATTGGCTGCTGCAATGAATTTCACTTTCAAAGCTTCGATTTGCGGGTCATCCTGCCAACCAAACCAGCCTTTGTCGCCGGTGGCATTCATCATGGCCATGGTAATGGGGTTCAAAATATCGCCAGCCGTCCATGCAGTCATGAAGGCATTCCAGCCGCCTGCAGCTGGTGCGTCTTTCTTAGCGCGGCGTGCCACGAGCGTGGCCCAATCCATTTGCGGCATATCGACCTTAAAGCCAGCGGCCTCTAACTGTTGCTTGGCCACCAAGGGCAGCTTAGCAATCGCGGCCAAATCGGTGGGGCGCATCAGCACGACCGGTGTGCCGTCATAGCCAGCTTCTTTGAGCATGGCAGCAGCCTTCTTTGGGTCTGCTGTGCCAGTGTAAATGCCGGTGTTGTCACTGGCAAAAGGTGTGCCGCAGGGGTACATGCTCTTGCAGAATTTAAACAGGCCGGGTGTGCCTACTTGGGTCTTCAAATGCGCTTCTTGGCCGAGCGCCACCATCGCCGCTTGGCGAATCTTCACGTTATTAAACGGAGGATGCATGTGGTTGAAGCGGAAGATAAATTGCGTGCCGGCAGGCGACATGTCAAAAATCTCGATGTCTTTTTGTGTTTTGAGCGAAGCGTATTGCTCGAACGCTGGCTGCTCAACGATATCCACCTCGCCAGCGATCAGCGCGTTGTATTGCGTTTGTGCATCGCGGATGATCACCCACTCCACACGATCAACTTTGACGACTTTCCCGCCGGTCGTGCCGTTGGGCGCTTCTGTGCGCGGTTTGTATTTGTCGTTTTTCGTGTAGATCACGCGCTCGCCGGGTTTGAAATCGGCGGGGTTGAATTTATAGGGGCCTGAGCCGATGTGTTCTTTGATCTGCTCCGTGCCGGGTGTGGCAGCAATGCGGGCAGGCATGATGAAGGGCACGTTCGATGACGGCTTGCCCAAAGCATCAAGCATCACACCAAAAGGCGTTTTGAGTTTGATGGTAAATGTCTTGGCATCGGGCGTGGCCCACGTATCAATGCTGCGCATCAGCGCGCCGCCAAAGCTATCGCGGCTGCCCCAGCGCTTGAGCGAGGCCACAGCATCTTCACTGGTCACAGCTTTGCCATCATGGAATTCAAGGCCATCACGCAAAGTGAACGTCCACAGCAGGTTGTCTTTCGACACGCTCCATTTATCCACCATCTGCGGTTTGACCACGCCTTGCAAATCAGTGCCAAAGAGCGTGTCGTAGATCATGTAGCCGTGATTGCGGGTGATGAAGGCGGTCGTCCAGACCGGGTCGAGCACGGTAAGGTTGGCGTGCGGAATCACTTTGAGGGTCTTGGCCTGCGCATGCGCCGCTATGGGGCTGAGCATGGCCACTGCCAGAGCAGCTGCGGTCAAAGCGGTAGAGAGAATATTGCGTCGTTTCATGATTCTTGCACTCCAGTGGATAAACGTGTTCCACAATGTAGCCTATTAATCGCACAGCCACGTCATGGAAATTACCAGTTTTGGTGCATCGCACCTGTCCCGGCTTATTCAAGCTAAGCAAGTCTCTTGCCAAGAGTTGATGCAAGCCACCTTGAAGCAGATCGCTCGCGTGAATCCGCAGGTCAATGCGATTGTCAATCTACGCAACGAGGCTTCTCTGATGCAAGAGGCTGCTGATCATGATGAGCTGTTGGCTCAAGACCGCAGCAAAGGATGGTTGCATGGCATTCCACAGGCCATCAAAGACATCGCACCCGCAAAAGGGTTGCCCAACACGCAAGGCAGCCCACTGTTGACAAACTTCTGTCCTCAAGAAGACGGCTTGATGGTGCAACGCATGAAAGCGGCAGGCTGCATCGTGATTGGCAAAACGAACACACCAGAGTTCGGCCTCGGCTCACATACATTTAACGAGGTCTTTGGCGCAACCCGCAATGCCTTTGACACCAGTAAAAGTGCAGGTGGCTCCAGCGGTGGGGCGGCGGTCGCACTGGCCACGCACATGCTCAGCGTGGCCGACGGTTCAGATTTCATGGGCAGCCTTCGCAACCCTGCAGCATGGGGCAATGTGTTTGGCATGCGCCCGAGCCAGGGCCGCGTGCCGATGTGGCCAGCCACCGATGTGTGGATCGCGCAACTGGGCACAGAAGGGCCTATGGCCAGAGATGTAGAAAGCTTGGGGCTTCTCCTAGAAACGCAATCAGGTTACTCGCCAAAAACTCCTCTTTCGATAGCATCTAGCGCATATTCTATGCCGGCTACAAGCCTTTTTTCCTTAAAAAATCAGCGCATAGGCTGGCTTGGCGATTTGAATGGCTATTTATCCACCGAGGCCGGTGTCTTGGATATTTGCTCGACCGCTTTGCAGCGCATGGCCGATGCGGGAGCGGTGGTGTTGCCTTGCGCGCTTGGTATGTCGCCAGCTCGGGTGTGGGAGGCGTGGCTGACTTGGCGGCAGGCTTTGGTGGGCGCGCGCATCGCGCCGCATCTGCTCAAGCCCAGCAATCGCGACAACATCAAACCTGAAGCGCTATGGGAATACGACTGCGGCTTGAATTTAAAGGGCACAGATTTGATGCGCGCCAGCGCCACGCGCACATCGTTTTATCAAGCCATGCTGCAACTTTTTGAACATCATGATTTTCTAGCGCTACCCGCTGTGCAGATGTGGCCATTTCCCATTGAGCAGCGCTGGCCCCAAGAGATCGTCACGGCAAATGGCACACGTAGCATGGACACCTATCACCGCTGGATGGAATGCACTATCTACGCCACCTTTGCCGGCCTGCCCGCGATCAGCCTGCCTTGCGGATTCAATGCCCAAGGGCTGCCGATGGGCGTGCAGATCATTGGCAAGCCACAGGGCGATGCAGAGCTACTTGCACTTGCGGCAGCGTATGAGGCCAGGGCGCAAGATGTTTTGCAGCGTAGGCCGAAGGTGATCTGATCACAGCACCCCAAGCCAAATTGCGCGCTCAACAGCAGCGAGTTTGTTGTCTACACCGAGTTTGCGGATTGCGTTGGAGAGGTAATAGCTCACCGTGCGCTCGCTGCATGCCAGCGCATGGCTGGTTTGTACCGCGGTCAGGCCATCGCAAGCCAAGGCCAAGCATTCCCTCTCTCGTTGGCTCAAGGGGCAAATCACTTCTGCGATGCCGCGCTTGATACGCGGCCAGATATTCATGACTGACCAGACCAAACTCGTGGCTTGGCTTTTGTCGTGCAGTGCGCGTGGCGTCATCAGGTAACACTCCAGTGCTTTGCCGCGCGGTAGCAGAAAAGCCACGCGCACCAGAGATTGCAAACCGTGTGACAGAGCCAACACCCGCCAACGGCTACATTCTGCGTAGCTGCTGCGCGAGATGTCTTGCCATACCACCAATGGTGAGTCGGACTCTATCCATTCCCTGCCAAATTCTTCGCTGTGTGCCAGCGCCAATGCCATGGCCTCCAATCTGGGTGGATGCACCGCACGGACACACCGCGGGCCTTCAGGGGCGTAAACGTCGGGGCCGAGAACGATCAGAGCTTCCACCGCCTCAGGTTGAAGGGCGGCCATCCAATCGGCAAAGAGCCCGTCAAGTACGACGCTGTCAAAATTGGCAGGTTGACTCATGCAGGGGGGGATGTCTTTCTTTGAAAACAGGATCACAATAGGCTATTGCAGAATGTTGCAAATAATACAATCAAACGAGGAATGAATTTGAATCGTTGGGCTTGCAGGGAATAATGATGATGCGCGACGCTTTGAAAAAACTGAAGAAATGGCTCATTGCGCTTGAGCTGGAAATCATCCTGCACCCGTCTCGCAGGCGCCTTCAGTGGCTGGGGGTATTTACCCTGCTGGGGCATCTTGTTTGCTGGTGGCTTTGGACGGAAGTGATGCCCCAAGCTTTCGAAGACGGGCGCGTGCGATTGGCTATTGCGATCACTGGCCTCGGCCTGATCTGGCCGCCAGCGCGTGATGCTGGCAATTCCCCGGGCATGCGAACTTATTTCACCATTGTTTGCTGGCTTCAGCTCCCGTTCTTTTTCATCTGGATGTACTGGATGAATGGTGGGTCGGCGATGTGGATGGCCACAGTCGCTGTGATGATTGTGGTGTATTACCACTTAACCGACTGGCGCTTGGCAACGCTGGGCTTGATGGGTGGCGCTATCGCTGCAGGCATGCTGGCCTACTTCACCCTTGGCGTGGCATTAACCCTGCCGTTGGAACATGCTGTTACTTTTCTTTTTGCTTGGGTGAGCGCGGCTTTGCTGGCTTTGTCGAGCGCAAATTTGCGGCGCGAGCGCCTGCGTAACAGTTTGCAAGTGATTGGCATCATGGCACATGAGTTGCGCACGCCTGTTGCAACGATGGCCTTAATCGCACAAGCGATTCGGGGAGAAGCAGTGGCAACGGATGCTTTGCACACCAAGCGCTTAGACGGGTTAGCCACACGGATGGATGGTCTCACGCGAGCCATCAATCACCACATCGATTTGCAGATGGCCAACGCACGCTACAGCCATCTGCCCAGCCAGAACGAGACAATTTCCGCCTACGAACTCGTGCGCAAGGCTGTGGAAGATTATCCTTTTGGTTCGCGTCGTGAAAGCCAATGTGTGCAGATCTTGCTGTACTCAGATTTCTCATTCATGGGCTCTTCGCGGCAATTTACGCAGGTCATTAACAACATCGTCAAAAATGCATTGTTCTCGCTCAAATCAGCGCAATCGCGCTACGACAGTGGCGATTTATGCATCGAAATAGGTGAGCGTGACGGGCGAGGCCGCATCCAATTCAAAGACCGAGGCATCGGCATGGGTGCAAACCAACTCAAACTTATCTTTGAGCCGTTTTACTCTCACGCTAACGAGACCGGCCACGGCTTGGGCTTGGCGTTTTGCAAACAAGTGGTGGAGGCCGCGCAAGGCACGATCATGGTTCATGCGGAGCACGCGATGGGCGCTACTTTCACTTTGCAATTGCCTTGCCAGCCAACTTCTGGCGAAGAAAAAAAACGAGCAAATTATGAAGTTTCCCCTTTATCACCGGCTTAGTGGCGTGGTTTTTCTCGACGATGAGACGCCCTATTTGGAGATGCTGGCAATGGTGTTGCCGCAGGATTGGCCGATCCGTTTTTACACGCGCATGGACGATTTCTTAGCGCAAATGAATCACGACACTCAGCTTTGGGAAGATGATGTCGCACTTCATCAAAGTATGGTCAATCAATGGTATGCGGGCAAGTCATTGCCCAGGATGGTGATTGACTATTGGCGCTCATGTGTGCAGCGCCACGGCCTGACCAATATTGCAGTCGTCGACTACGCCATGCCTGCAGCCAATGGCCTTGAGGTGCTTAAAGCGACCCCGGCTTGGCCGATGCATCGTGTTTTACTGACAGGAAAAGCCGATGAATACACAGCAGTTGAAGCATTCAACGACGGCCTGATCGATCGTTATGTGACGAAACAAACACCGGATTTGGTACAAAGACTCACGCAAGTGATGGGGCAGCTCCAGCACGCACCGATGGATATGCATGATGGTATTTGGCGCAATATCTTACGCCGCGGTCAACTCATGGCGCTGCAAGATCGTGCAGTGCAGCTGGAACTCAAAGCTTGGGTGAAAACGAATGATTGCGTTGAGTACGTCGTGTTGACCGAGCCATTTGGCTTGCTTGCGCTTGACTCAGCAGGGATGGCGCATTGGCTTCAGTTTGAGATGCACAAAGATATCAGCCACGCGGTTGAGCTTGCCAAGGTGGCCGGAGTCGATGGGCTCACTGTAGAAGGCTTGGCGCAAGGGCAACTGCTCACCGATTTAGAGTGGACGCACGCCTTGGGTTCGACGGCCGCGCCTCAGGCCGCGCCTGCCATGGCTTGGGGCACAGGCGGGCATTTGATGGCAGCGCATTTCCCCCAGCATGCGCTGGGTACGATTGGATTAAGCCACCGCGCGTTTCTGGACAACCAGCCCGAGCGCGGTGTTGATCTGGACGAGCACCCTCGCTCAGGCCGCCAGTAAAGCCATATTTGAATTGCTGGCGCGCGACATTGCAGCGCGGCGCGCTAAAGGCCAATCCCAAGGCTTAGCCATCGGTGCGATCTCCCGTGCAACATCCAGCACATGCGCTAGTTCCGCATTAGTGATATTGCTGCTCAATGTCAGCCGCACCATCGTACGATTGCGACTCGTTGCTGGCGCGCAAAAAACAGCGCCAAATACGCCTCGCTCCTCTAGCAAATCGCGCAAAACCATAGTAGCTGGCTCCGTGCCGGATTCCAAGGCAATGATTTGCTCGGTGCCTTGGTGCACGGGGTATCCCAGATCGGCCAAGCCCTCGCGCAATTGGCGCGAGAAATGCATCAGGCGCTCCCGTGCGCCATCGCTGCGTTTGATCACCTCCATCGTGGCGCTAAGCGCAGCAATCTCATGCGGCAGTAAGCAAGAGCTAAACATATTCGGATAACTGAAGCTCAGCACATAATTGCGCATAGCTGCAGGCACAGTGAAATAACCCGCTCGACCGGCGAATGCTTTGGCCAAACTGGCTGTGATGAAATGCACCTGCTCAGATAATCCCAGCTCAGCACACAGGCCAGCGCCCCCTGGCCCATGCGTGCCCAGCGAGTGAGATTCATCCACCAAAATCATGCTGCCAGCTTGCCTTGCAACTTCCACGATATCGGCCAATGGACAGATCGCGCCCGTTGTGCTGTAAACCGAATCAACAATCACAATGCCTGGGCCATTGCGCGCCATCAACCGCGCTAAATGCGCTGCATCATTGTGGCGAAAGGGTTGAGCGGGTGCTTTGGCCGCTCGCGCGCCTTCCCAAAGCGACATATGCGCTAACGTGTCGATGTACACCGGCGTCTGCTCATCGGCAATGGCTTGTAGCAAGCCTAGATTGGCTGTGTAGCCCGATTGGCAGATCAAGCCATCTTCTTTGCCGATCCATTTCGCCAAGCCGCGCTCCAAATCACGCACCGGATGCTCGCCATGTAAAAACACACTGGATTGGATAGCAAACTCTGCATCGCGATGCATCGCCAGCGATTGCGCTTTGACAATATCGGGGTGCCCGGTGAGCGCCAGGTAATCGTTGCCATTGAGCCGCACGGCATTGGCGTCGGGCGTGCGCCCATGAAGCAGGGAGCGCCCGCCCCATTGCTCGTTCCAGCGTTGTGCAAAGTCTCGCTCAATGCGTTGATGCAAATGTGCAGAAATGTCAGGATCGCAAGGAAAATACTCAGATGCAAGAGACCAGTTCATGAAACACCTCGAAATAAATTGTTAAGAGGTATCCATTGCAACGAAATCTAACGATCTTAGGTACGCAGCCCCGGTAATATTGACAGTGATTTTTGTCCTAACCCCCTATTTGCTTTGTGTTACGACTGGTATTTCAGACATATTTCATGGAAAACGGCGTTGTTCGTCAAAGCGGGGATAATTCAGGCAGGACGAAATAAATGAGTATCACCATCAAAGATCAAGCCGCAGCCGTTGGTATGCGCCTGGCAGGCCGCTTAGCCTCCGAAGTTCTAGACTTTCTCGCGCCGCATGTCAAACCGGGCGTGACAACGATGGCGCTGGACAAACTCGCGCTGGATTTCATCATCAATGTGCAGGGTTGTAAATCTGCCACAGTCGGCTACGCCCCGCCAGGTTATCCGCCGTTTCCGGGATCGATTTGTACCTCTGTCAATCATGTCGTCTGTCACGGTATGCCTAGCGAAAAAGCTTTGAAAAAGGGTGACATCATCAACATTGATGTGACCGTGATCAAAGATGGCTGGCACGGTGATACGAGCCGCATGTTTCATGTGGGAGAAATCTCGCCCTTTGCCAAGCGCTTGTGCGCGGTCACCTATGAATGCATGTGGAAGGGCATTGAGCAAGTCAAGCCCGGAGCGAAATTAGGCGATATCGGCTCGGCAATTCAGCGCTATGCGGAGACGCAGGGCTACAGCGTCGTGCGCGAATTCTGCGGCCACGGCATCGGCCAGAAGTTTCATGAAGAACCGCAAATCTTGCATTACGGCAAGGCTGGCACGGGTGATGTGATTGAAGAGGGCATGTGCTTCACGGTAGAGCCGATGATCAATATGGGTCGCAAAGATATTCGTGAGCTGGGTGATGGTTGGACGATTGTGACGAAAGATCATTCGCTGTCTGCCCAGTGGGAGCACACCGTGCTCGTGACGCGAGAAGGCTATGAGCTGATGACGGTCTCCGCAGGCTCGCCGCCGCCACCCGCTTGGCTTTCTGCTTAATCTATTTACTCCTAATTTGTGAGCACTCCGCGCAATGAATACGCCGGCTAGCATCTCATTTCGCTCAAAAAAGCAGGCTGTTTTAGAGAAATTCGCCGCCACGGGTGCATCCACACGCAGCGTGAAGCTGCAATTGCGTGAGCTCTCGGGCGTAGCCGATGAGGTGCTGCGCCAGTTGTGGTGTGATGCGCAGTTTCCATCTGGCTGCGCGCTCTTGGCGGTGGGCGGCTATGGGCGCGCGGAGTTATTTCCGCATTCGGATATCGATGTTTTGATCTTGCTCAGCGATGAGCAAAGCGCGCAGGATGATGAGCATTTCAAGACGAGTGCCAGTAGCTTCATTACCGCTTGCTGGGACGCCGGCCTAGAGATCGGCTCCAGCGTGCGCAGCGTGAGCGAATGCGTGAGCGAAGCAGAAAAAGATGTGACGGTGCAAACCAGTTTGCTCGAATCTCGCCTGCTCGCTGGCAATGCCTCACTGCACAAAATCTTCTTAAAAACCTATCGAGCCGCGCTTGATCCCAAAGCCTTCTACACCGCTAAAACTTTGGAAATGCGCCAACGGCACACCAAGTTTGAAGATACGCCTTATTCGCTAGAGCCCAACTGCAAAGAGTCTCCCGGCGGCTTGCGTGATTTGCAATTGATTCTCTGGCTGACCAAGGCGACAGGTTTGGGTAAAAGCTGGGATGATCTGGCTCGCAAAGGCCTAGCCACAGCGCGCGAAGTGCGTGAACTCAAGCGCAATGAAGCGCTGCTCAGCCTAGTGCGCGCGCGCCTGCACATCGCGGCCAAACGGCGCGAAGATCGCTTAGTGTTTGATTTGCAGCATCAAGTGGCCGAGAGCTTTGGCTATTGTGCTGAAGCAGAAAGTCACTCCCAAGGCAAATCGGCGAGAAGAGCCAGCGAGCAGCTGATGAAGCGCTATTACTGGGCGGCCAAAGCCGTGACGCAGCTCGCGCAAATCCTGCTGCTCAATATTGAAGAGCGCCTGTTTGCTCAAAACCAAACCCTGCATTGGATCAACGAACGCTTTGCCGACAAAGCGGGCATGATTGAAGTGACCAGCGATGAGCTGTATCAAAAGCATCCTCACGCGATTCTTGAGACGTTTCATATTTATCAGACGACTGTGGGCGTCAAAGGCCTCTCCGCGCGTACCCTGCGAGCGCTCTACAACGCACGCGGCATCATGAATGCGAGCTTTCGCAAAGACCCGGCCAATCGCGCGATGTTTTTGAAAATCTTGCAGTTCCCCCAAGGCATCACGCATGCCACGCGCCTGATGAACCAAACATCCGTGCTGGGGCGCTATCTCTGGGTGTTTCGCAAAATTGTCGGCCAGATGCAGCACGACCTGTTTCATGTCTACACCGTGGATCAACATATCCTCATGGTGCTGCGCAATGTGCGCCGCTTCTTCATGGCCGAGCATACGCATGAGTATCCGTTTTGCAGTCAACTCGCGGCTGGCTGGGATAAGCCTTGGATTCTCTACACCGCTGCGCTCTTTCACGATATCGCTAAAGGCCGCGGCGGCGATCATTCCGATCTCGGCGCCATGGAAGTCAAAACCTTCTGCCGCGAGCACGGTATTGCCAAAGAAGATGCGCTGCTGATCGCCTTCCTCGTGCAGCATCATCTCGTGATGAGCTCAACAGCGCAAAAGCAAGATTTGAGCGATCCGGATGTGATCACCGCCTTCGCCAGCAAAGTGGGCAATGAGCGCTACCTGACTGCGCTCTACTTACTCACTGTGGCCGATATTCGCGGCACTTCGCCTAAAGTGTGGAACGCCTGGAAAGGGAAACTGCTTGAAGATCTCTACAAGCTCACACTGCGCAGCTTTGGTGGCCGCGCACCCGATGCCAGTGCCCAAGTGCAAGCGCGTAAAAATGAAGCCTTAGAAAAAATGGCGCTCTATGCGATGCCCCATGAAGCTGAAAAAGCTTTGTGGAGCACGCTGGAGGTGAGTTATTTTTTGCGCCATGATGCAAACGACATCGCTTGGCATGCTAGACAGATATCGCGCTATGTGGATACAGGCGCTGCAAAATCTATAGCGGCTCACGCATATTCTACGCCGGCTAACGAGGCAAAACAGCCCAATAATCCTCTGAAAGCTGCTATCGTGCGCTCCCGCCTCTCCCCGGTGGGCGAAGGTATCCAAGTGCTGGTGTACACACCCGATCAAAGCGATTTGTTTGCGCGCATTTGCGGCTTCTTCGACAGCGAAAGCTTCTCCATCCTCGATGCACGCATTCATACCGCCAACAACGGCTATGCCTTAGACACTTTCCAAGTCGTCAGCAACAGTTTGGGCGAACATCACCGCGAGTTGATGCAAATGATTGAAACGGAGCTGCCGCGCACGCTTCTCGCCCAAGGCGAGCTGCCGCCACCGGCCAAAGCCCGCTTTTCTCGCCGCGTTAAGAGCTTTCCCATCGCCCCGCGCGTGAGCCTCGCCCCCGATGACAAAGCCCAGCGCTGGCTCCTCACCGTCAGCTGCTCAGACCGCAGCGGCTTGCTGTATTCCATCGCCCGTATCCTCGCCAAACACCGCATCAACCTTCAACTCGCCAAAGTCATGACACTAGGCGAACGCGTCGAAGATAACTTCCTGATTGATGGCGCTGAGTTGCAACACAACAAAAAACAAATCGAGATCGAGACAGAGCTGCTGCAGGTGCTGAGCAGTTAAGCTTTGCTGCCCAAGGATGAAGAATTACTCAAAGCCCGTTTGCAAAATCGGCAAATGCAGTAGTAAATAGTCTGAGCTCCGATGAGTCTTTTTCAAACTCTGATTCGAGTTACTTCGTTTGCCCAACCATCCAAGCTGCCACTTGCTTGGCAGCATCGTCTGTTGCTGCCCTAAGCGCTCGTACGCCACCCGCTGCATCTTGGCTGGGCGCGGGGGCTTTGGCTAGGACCGTGGTTTGTGCGGCAAGCTGATTGCCTTGAAACAGGCTAGCGCGCAGGCGCAAAATGCCTTGGCTTTTATCGGGGCTCTCGAAGAGGTGGCTGAATTCATCGAGCTCAATGCGCAGCGTGAAGGGGGCTGAGCCTTCCGCATTTAGCACGGGGCTCTGAAGCGACAGGGCATCGCGGATGCGCTCTCGCACGAGCTGGGCGGGGGGCACGCTCCAGCGGGCTCCTGCATAGGGGCGCAGCTCTTGGGGGTTGCTGTATTGCAGGCGGTAGAGCAGGGCGGGGCTTTGCAAGCTACCGCTGGCTTCGATCTCGGGCAGGGCAATCGCGGCTGTGCGTGTGGTGCTTGGTGTGACGCTGAGCGTGGGGCTGCGTGTGGCGTTCAGCGAAGCATTTTGCAGCTGGGCATTGAGCATCGGGCCGAAGTCGTACACGGTTTTCAGCGCGGGGGGCTGGGGGGTGCTGCAGGCGGTTAGAGCGGCGGCTATGAGCAGGAATATCGCTAAAAATGAGAAGCGCTTGATAACGGCGTTTTCCAGCTCGTTTTTAAAGACTTTTGGGCAGGTAGCCGGCATAGAATATGCGCAGACTGCTATTGATTTGGTAGTAATGGTGTTCATGATCCGTATCATTTCGCAGGTGCCGTGAAACCGCGCTCGCCGGGGCCGGGGGGCACGGGGGCATTTCCGAAGAGGAGGCTTTGAGGGTTATCGGTGAGCTCGCTGGCGGCGCGATCCATGGCGCGAGCGGCGCGGGAGGCATCATCGATGGCGCGGCTGGCGCGGGGCAGGGTGTTGGCGCTCAGGGATTGCGCGCCTTGGCTAATGGCTTGCGTGGCGCTACCTAGGTTGCTCAGGCTCTCGTTAATGCGGTCAAGCGTGCCGCCTTTTTCGCCCGCACGCTGCGCCAGGCTGTTGAAACTGTTGACGGCTTGGTTGGCTTGCTGAGCTGTTTTATTCAGCTCGCCAGCAGTGCCTTGCAGGGCTTGCATGGTGCCGCGCGTATCGCGTACCAAAGCGGGAATATCGGTGCGCTCGGGGCCAAGCTGGGCATCGAGAATTTTTTGCATCGCGCTGATTTGGGTGGAAACATTGCTCGCGCTCGCACCCACGGCTTGTATGCTGCTGACGATAATTTTCTGGTTGTCAGTGGATAGCAATTGGTTGAGTTGCTTGGTGGACGCTTCGATTTGTAGAAGTAGGCTTGCACCTTGCTCTGTGACTTTGGTCAGCAAGCTGGGTTTGAGCGGAATTTGTGCGATTTGAGCAGACGATAGATCGAGCTTGTCGTTGGATGCGCCATCGTCATCAAGTTGAATGTAAGCCAAGCCCGTCACACCTTGGTAGCCGAGCGTGGCATACGTTGATTTGGTCAGCGGAAGGCCCTGATCCACGCCCAAGCGAATGAGCACGTTGCCGCGCTGTTTCGGGTCAAACTCAATGCTATCAACCTTGCCCACCGAAATGCCTCGGTAGCGCACGGCAGCTTGGGTAGATAGACCGGTGACGGATTCTCGTGTGGAAATCTCTAGGGTATCGCGCGCGCGGTTGTCTCGCATCAGCCAAGTGGCAAGTGCCACAAGCAGCGCCGTCATCAAAATAACGAATGCACCGGCGGCTAGAGCGTGTGATTTGTTTTCCATGGTGAGGTGTCCTAAAAAAGATACTAGCGCAATAAGGCACTAGAGCGCTGGCCGCGTTCGCCTAAGAAAAATTCCTTCACAAAGGGATGCTCAAAAGCGAGCACCTCTTTGGGCGAGGCTTTGATCACCACCTTTTGCTGCGCAAGCACGGCGACACTGGTCGATAGCGCATACACCGTATCCAGATCATGCGTGACCATCACCACCGTTAAGCCGAGCTCATTGTGAAGATTACGCAGTAGAGCACAAAAGCTGTCTGAGCTGCTCGGATCCAGCCCTGCCGTGGGCTCGTCGAGCAGCAGCAAAGGCGGATCCATGATGAGTGCGCGAGCCAGCGCGACGCGCTTGACCATGCCGCCCGATAAATCCGCAGGCATTTTGCGAGCATGCTCGGGCGCAAGCCCCACCATTTGCAGCTTCACCATGGCACAATCTTTAATGAGATCTTCTGGCAGCGTGCCCAACTCGCGCAGTGGGAAGGCGATGTTATCGATCACGCTGAAGGCCGAAAACAGCGCGCCATGTTGAAACAACATGCCCACACGGCTAGCCGCGCCCTTGGCTCCCATCTGAGACGCCGGCGCCCCCAAGACATTGACTTGGCCTTTCTCAGGCGTTTCCAAGCCAAGAATTTGGCGTAGCAAAGTGGTTTTGCCTGAGCCTGAGCCTCCGACCAGCGAGAGAACCTCACCGGGGCTAATCTGCAAATCCAGATCCTTAAGAATCACATTTTGCGTTTGCGGTGTACGGTAGACTGACCACAAGCCTTTGATATCGACGATGTGCTCCGCGGTGAAGCGCGATTCGGATAAGTCTGAGAGAAGAAATTGCTGTGCCATCACAGGCCCACATTCCGAAAGACAATGGCAAACACCGCGTTGATCAAGATCACGGCAGTGATCGATGTGACCACGGAGGCCGTGGTGCCCTTGCCCAGGCTTTCCGTATTGGGCTTGATGCGCAGGCCATAGTGGCAGCCGATCAAGGCAATCCAAATCCCAAAGACGACTGACTTCGACAAGGCTAGGGCGATGTTCACTGGCTCCACAGCGGCGGGCAGCGCGTTGATAAAAAACTGGGGTGAAATTTGTAACGAAATATCGGCCGCCAACATGCCACCTAATAGAGCCAAGATGGTTGTCCACACCGTGATCAATGGCATGGCAATAGCCAGTGCGATTGCGCGCGGCATCACCAAGCGAAAGCCATGCGGTATCCCCATCACGCGCATAGCATCGAGCTCTTCTGTGACGCGCATCACACCTATTTGTGCGGTAATGGCTGAGCCCGAGCGGCCGGCGATCAAAATCGCCGCCAGCATGGGCCCGAGTTCGCGCACCAAGCTCAGGCCGAGCAAATTCACGATGAAAGCATCTGCACCAAACTGACGAAGCTGCTGTGCAGAGAGATAAGCGAGCACCACACCGATCAAAAAACCAACCAAAGCCGTGATGGGTAATGCCGTGGCCCCCATGCTGTAGAGATGGCCCGAGATATCTCGCCAAGGCCCTTGGCGTGGAGAGCGCAGCAAGAGCAACACATCGAAAAACAATTGTCCAATCAAGCGCGTGAAGCTGCGCAGGTGCGAGTTCACGGTGAAGATGATTTCACCTAAGCCCAAAAAACGTTGCCACAGCGTAGGCGCTTTTAATGCGTCGTGAACCGAAGAAAACTGCGCGACGCGATTCATCACGGCGCGCTGAGTGGGCATCATCTCAATGTCCTGCGGCCAAGCGCGACCCCAGTGGTTCCAAAGCAGCTGGGCACCGATGTGATCGAGCCGCTCAATCATGCGCAGATCCCAAGCGGCCGGCAGCGGCTTGGATTGTGTCGCAGCGTGCAAAGCTAAGCTTGTTTTGAGTTGTTGATACTGCGCAGGATGCGCCAATTGCGCGGCTGTCCACCGGCCAAACAAGCGCAGGCACGCTTTGCCTTGGCCGGGTAGGGCTTGCCTTTCAATGCGGGGGGCTGAATCGCTCATTTAGGCACACATAGTAGCTCGCCTTCAGATGGTTTCTTCACACGCTAGACGAAAGGGGGCGCTGGCAAGGCTGCAGACAGGTCGTGATGTGCATGGCGCTGTCGTGCATGCGCATCAATTCCAAACTTTTGCTAACGCTTGGCACGCAGCCTCCATGGTGTGTGTTTGGCGCTGCGCTTTTAAATGAATAAAACACAAGCAACAATCGAGTTTCACACGATCTGCCACCACCAAGCCGCGCGATTGTGCCTCGCGCAACGCAATGGCCTCCCGCGCCAGACTCAAGCCCACGCCTGAGCGCACCAAATCCAACATGGAGGCCTCTTGATCGACCAAAGCCGCGCGTTGAGGTTGCACACCCAGCGGCTCCATGACGGCATGCAGCAGCCGATGATGCGCGGATGCAGGCGGCGTGATGATCCAAGGCAATTGCGCCAATGCACGCCAATCTTTGCCCAAGACTTGAAGCCCCCAGCCGGCTGGCGCGATCACGCGATAATGGAAAGGCGTGAGTTCGTGAACTATTAAATCTATAGCACCTCGCGCAGTATGTATGCCGGCTAGAGCCATGTTTCCTTCATAAAGATAGGGATTGTGGCTGTGATCAGGAGATTTCTCCGAGGGATACCGCAAGGCGGCCAGCTCCTGCGGCATGGCCAGATAAAAGCCGCCATCCAGCACACCTTGCTGCACCTTGGTCAGCACGTCGCCACTCATGTGCTGTGAGAGCTCCGTCTCCACCTGCGGAGCGGATTCCACCAGCTCTTTGAGGAAAGCACCCAAGCGGATGAACTCTGGATCGAGGATCGTGCCGATGCGCAGTTTGCCGCGAACATTGCTTTGCAAACTACTGGCCGATTGAGAAAAATCACGCAGTGCTGCGAGCACCCTCTCAGCCTGCGGCAATAGCGCTGCACCATCGCGCGTGAGGATCAATCCTCGCCCTGATCGCTCAAAAAGCTGGAGTTTCAAGCGCTCTTGCAATGATTTGAGTTGCAGGCTCACCGCTGGTTGGGTCAGGTGCAAAGCTTGCGCAGCTTTGGAAACCGTGCCTTCGCGGGCAACAGTAGCAAAAGCTTTGAGGTTTAAAAAATCCACTTCTAATTCACCCGATTGATAAGTAAATTTTATACATCTTTTCAAAATTTCATTGGACAACAAGCGTTTTGTGACAAAAAATTGGGTTTCTTTATGGAGTTAATCATGAGTGTTGCAAATATCGGCCATTGGATACAAGGTCAATCTGTTGCTGGCGTATCGGGTCGCAGCCAGAGCGTGTTTAACCCAGCCACGGGTGCAGTGAGCGGGCAATTGGCCTTGGCATCTAGCGCTGAGGCAGCGATCGCAGTTGCATCAGCGCAGGCCGCTTTTCCCGCGTGGGCCGATGCACCGCCGCTCAAGCGCGCGCGCGTGATGTTTAAATTCTTGGAGTTGCTCAATTTACACAAAGATGATTTGGCGCGGATGATCACCGCTGAGCATGGCAAGGTATTTACCGATGCGCAAGGCGAGGTGACGCGCGGCATTGAGATTGTGGAATTTGCCACCGGCATTCCTCAGTTGCTCAAAGGCGATTACACAGAGCAAGTTGGCACTGGCATTGACAACTGGACCATGCGCCAGCCTTTAGGTGTCGTCGCTGGCATCACGCCATTTAACTTTCCGGTGATGGTGCCCCTGTGGATGTTTCCGGTGGCGATTGCGGCGGGCAATTGTTTCATCTTGAAGCCCAGTCCGATTGATCCATCACCCTCGCTTTTCATGGCGGAGTTGTTGAAAAAAGCAGGCTTGCCAGATGGCGTGTTCAACGTGGTGCAGGGCGATAAAGAAGCGGTCGATGCTCTACTCGTGCACCCCGATGTGAAGGCTGTGAGCTTTGTGGGTTCGACGCCTATTGCAAATTACATCTACGAAACAGGCGCGCATCACGGCAAGCGCGTGCAAGCCTTAGGTGGCGCGAAGAATCACATGATTGTGATGCCTGATGCGGATATGGAGCAAGTCGTCGATGCTTTGATCGGCAGCGCATATGGATCTGCTGGCGAGCGTTGCATGGCGATTTCGGTGGCTGTGCTGGTCGGCGATGTAGGTGATCGCATCATGCCTGCATTGATTGAGCGTACAAAGGCCTTGAAAATCAAAAACGGCACACATCTCGACGCAGAAATGGGCCCGATCGTCACGAAAATCGCGCAAGATCGCATCACGGGTTATATCGCTGCAGGCGAAAAAGAAGGCGCGAAGCTGCTCGTTGATGGTCGCTCATTCAAATCCAATGAAGCTGGCTGTGCAGAGGGTTTCTGGCTCGGCGGCACGCTGTTTGATCATGTGCAGCCAGAGTACAAAATATACAAAGAAGAAATCTTCGGCCCCGTGCTGTCTTGTGTACGTGTGAAGGACTTTGCGCAAGCAGTCGATTTAGTCAACGCGCATGAATTCGCCAACGGCGTGAGTTGCTTCACCCGCGATGGCGGTGTAGCCCGCGAGTTCGCCCGCCGCATCCAAGTCGGCATGGTCGGCGTGAACGTGCCGATTCCCGTGCCCATGGCTTGGCACGGCTTCGGCGGCTGGAAGCGCAGTCTGTTTGGCGATATGCATGCTTATGGTGAAGAAGGCGTGCGTTTCTACACCCGCCAGAAATCCGTGATGCAGCGTTGGCCGGACAGCATAGGAAAAGGCGCGGAATTTGTGATGCCAACAAGTAAGTGATATATTTGTATCACTTTTGGAGAATCCCATGAACACAGCCACGCTACGAAACTGGGGCGGATCGGTCGCATTGCCCATCCCGCGCAACCTACTTGCCATGCTTAGCTTGGAAGCAGGCAAAGAGGTGGATATGGACGTGCAAGATGGCAAGATCATCATTCAAGCCTCCAAACCCAAATACGCCCTAGAGCAGCTTAGAAAAGAGCACAAAGCACTCAAGCTCCCCAAAGACAGCGCGTGGCTTGATTTTGAAGATCTGCCTTCGGAGCGCATCTGATGGCCATCAGTTCTAGAGCGCAGCCTAAACGCGGCGATATTTGGTTGTGTGACCTCAACCCCACACGCGGGCGCGAGCAAGCAGGCACGCGCCCTGTGTTCGTGCTCTCTGCGGCAGACGATTCGTTAAGCATTGTTTTACCCATCAGCCAAGGCATCACATTGGCACGAAGCGCAGGCTTCGCCGTTTCGCTGACCGGCTCTGGTATGGACACGCAAGGCGTGATCATCTGCAACCAACCGCGCACCGTGGCATTGAAAGAACGTAACGGCAAACGCATTGAACAATCGCCAGATTTCATCGTGGATGAGGTTTTGGCAAGAATAGCGCCCTTGGTGACTTGATGCATCCCTCAACCTACGACTACATCATCATCGGCGCAGGCACGGCGGGCTGTTTGTTGGCCAACCGGCTGAGCGCTGATAAGAATAAGCGCGTGCTTCTCATTGAAGCAGGCCAAGCAGACAACTACCACTGGATTCACATTCCCGTAGGCTACCTGTATTGCATCGGCAATCCGCGCACGGATTGGCTGTATCAAACGGAGAAAGATGCGGGCTTGAATGGGCGCTCGCTGCGCTATCCGCGCGGCAAGGTCTTGGGTGGGTGCAGTTCGATCAACGGCATGATTTACATGCGTGGTCAAGCGCGTGATTACGACAGTTGGGCGGCGACTACTGGTGATGAAGCATGGAGCTGGAAGAGCAGCTTGCCAGATTTCATGGCGCATGAAGATCACTATAAATTAGATAGCGCTACCCGCAGTAAACATCCCGGCCAACTGCCTGAAAGCGTTCAAAAATTTGCTGCTTTGCATGGTCATCGCCGCAACACTGGTGCAGGCAAAAGCACAGGCGAATGGCGCATTGAAAAGCAGCGCCTGTCTTGGGATATTTTGGATGCCTTCGCGCTCGCAGCGCAGCAAGCAGGCATTCCTGCGAGTGAAGATTTCAATACCGGCGACAACGAAGGTGTTGGCTATTTTGAAGTCAATCAAAAAAACGGTTTTCGTTGGAATGCGGCCAAAGCTTTTTTGCGCCCCACGACCTATAACAGACACAATTTTCAGATGTGGACAGGGGCACACGTCTCGCGGCTGATGCTGGAGAGTCTGCCCAGTGGCGAGCAACGCTGCACGGGCGTGCAGGTGTGGACAGGCAAAGAATTACTCACCGCGAATGCTGCCAGCGAAGTGATATTGTGTGCAGGCGCCGTGGGAAGCCCGCAGATTTTGCAGCTTTCGGGTATTGGCGATGCAGCATCTTTGCACAAGGTTGGCATCACGCCACAAGTCGACTTAAAAGGCGTGGGTGCAAATCTGCAAGATCATCTGCAAATTCGTGCCGTGTACAAAGTGCAAGGCGCGAAAACGCTTAATACCGTGGCCAATTCGCTTTGGGGCAAGGCGATGATCGGTTTGGAATATGCGCTTACTCGCTCTGGCCCGATGAGCATGGCACCCAGCCAGCTCGGTGCTTTTACGCGCTCTGATCCAAGTCAGCTGCATGCCAATTTGGAATATCACGTACAGCCGCTCAGCCTCAATGCATTTGGTGAGCCGCTACACGGCTTCCCGGCGTTTACAGCGAGCGTCTGCAATCTGAATCCAACGAGTCGCGGAACTGTTCTGCTCAAAACCAATCGGTTTGAAGACGCGCCGGCCATTGCGCCGAATTATTTGAGCACCGATGCAGACAGGCAAGTGGCTGCAGACAGCCTCCGCGTGACGCGCCGCATCGCATCTCAGCCGGCACTTGCGAAATACAAGCCCGAAGAATTCAAGCCCGGGCTGCAATACCAAAGCGATGAAGAGTTGGCAAAATTAGCAGGTGATATTGCTACAACGATTTTCCACCCAGTAGGCACTGCCAAGATGGGGCGCGATGATGACGCGATGGCGGTGGTCGATTCACATCTTCGCGTGCGCGACGGACGAGGTGGAAAAATCTCAGGCCTGCGCGTGGTGGATGCCAGCGTGATGCCCAGCATCACCAGCGGCAACACGAATTCTCCGACCCTCATGATTGCCGAAAAAGCCGCGCGCTGGATTGCGCAAGGGTTTTGAGAAAAGTAAATGAAGCAGCAGGGAAAATCCTGATGTTCAGGTATTGTTATCTGCACTACATTCAAACCACTTCTGTTTGGCACTGCCAAACAAGAGGGCTTGAGGAGACACACCAGTGACCAGCGCCGCGCATCCACGGCACGGGTTGCACCCAAAGCCAGCCGTTATCCGGCTGGCTTTTTTCTTTTCAAGAGTCTTTCAAGCATGCGGCTGCGTTAGCGCAGGGCTGCAGATTTCAGATCAAGGGCTTTGCGTGATGCATCATCAAAAATGGCTGCTCTTGAGGGAAATTGCCTAGCTGCTTTGGCCAAAACAGAGGTTTGATGCAACGCATTCTGCGCAATAGAAAAACTGTCGTATTCGCTGGCGCTCTCGTTGTTGCGAGATGAGCGCGAGAGCGCCGCATGGCGGTGGCTAACGCGTGCAATGCCTACGCCGATATCGGCCTGAAAGTCATGCGCATTGACGGTATTGGCATTGAGCAAATAAGGCCTGCGCACGCCAGCCGATAAGCGCAGCCCTAAGCTGCGCAGATAGCGTGGCTTGTCAACGCTGTCGAGCACAATCACGAAGCTGGTATCACTGTAGCGGCCTAAAGCGGATACCGAGCCGCCCAATTTGCGAACTCGCGAGGCCATGCCGTAGATCACTTGTTCTATCCCGTGGTGGCCAAACTGTTGCCGCAGCATCGATGTGTTGTAGATTTCCACGCCGATCAGTGCCAGCTCTTTGCGGTTACGTTTGGCACGAGCAATAGCATCATCTATTTGCCGAATAAATGCAGCTCCCGTCCACAACTGCGTGAGCAGATCTTTATCGCGGCTCATCGCAAGCGCTTGACCCATGCGCTTGATGTCGCTGTAGCGGCGCCTCACAGCGTGGCAAATCAAAACGACGTACAACGAGGCACAAAGGGCAGAAACGCTCTGAAATAAATGGTTGTCTCGAAACATGCCAAGAGGTAGGCCATACAGTCCGAGTACAGCGAAGAGTAAAGCCAAACACGCCACAGCCATCGGCATGGCAAAGCTATCACCCAAAAGCCAAGCGCGTAATGAAAGCCAAAACGCAACGAGTGCCGACAAAATTGCACCCAAGAACACCACTTCCAAAGCGCGCTGTTGATCGGGCCAAAACGGCGCTACCAATAAGCAAATGCAAAGTGCCACCACACCGAGCAAACCTCGATCAACAATGACATCCCTTTGCTCGGCACGCAAGAAATTGCGCAAGCCTAGCGAGCTGTAAGCGGCAGAAAATGCACCGACGCCCATCACCAAATCTGCTTCTTGAACACGCGTCAGTCCCGAGAAAAGCAGGGCACCTAAGCCGCTACCAAACAGCACCAGTCCACCACAACTTAGCACCAGAAGCATGGTTTGCAAGCCCACCAACGAGCGGTGATAGAGGGCGTAAAAAAGACTTAAACCGGCATAAGACAGATAAATGCCAATGCACCCGCTCCACAAGGCCACTTCAAAGTAGCTCATATCTTCCTCGGCAATACGCGGGAACGAAAGCGCCGTAAGGTAGTAAACATTTGATGCATTAGAAACATTTTAAGCGTTGACAACGTTGGTCATGCCTGTTGATTCGCAAGTCCGGTAAGAAATGGCATGCCCAGCCAAGGACTAGACGCCTAACACCTGCACATTAAAAATGATGACCGCCCAGCCGTGGCCGGTCTATGTAAGAACCAGGGCATCAAAACCTCATCCGCGCTATGATGCTCGGTTGACTTTTTGAAATTGAAAACACTGTGAATTCTCCTTCCGATGGCACTTATTTAGGCCAAGCTATACATACGCACATCAGCATTCGTGGCGCGCGGACGCACAATTTGAAGAATGTTGATTTGGATATTCCGCGTAATCAATTGGTGGTGATCACCGGCTTGTCGGGCTCTGGAAAATCGTCGCTCGCATTTGACACGCTGTATGCCGAGGGGCAGCGGCGGTATGTGGAGAGTTTGTCGACTTATGCGCGGCAGTTTTTGCAGCTGATGGATAAGCCGGATGTGGATGTGATTGAGGGGCTTTCGCCGGCGATTTCGATTGAGCAAAAGGCGACCAGCCACAACCCGCGCTCGACCGTGGGCACAGTGACGGAGATTCACGACTATTTGCGTTTGCTCTTTGCCCGTGCGGGGACGCCGCATTGCCCAGATCATTTGCTGCCTTTGCTGTCGCAAACCGTCTCGCAGATGGTGGATGCTGTGCTGGCATGGCCGCACGATACCAAGGTGATGATTCTTGCGCCGCTTGCGCGGGAGAAGAAGGGTGAGTTTGCAGATGTGTTTGAGGATATGCAGGCGCGGGGCTATGTGCGTTTTCGGGTGGATGGGCAGATGTATGAGTTTGACGCTTTGCCGAAACTGAAGAAAACTGAGAAGCACGATATTGATGTGGTGATTGATCGCCTGAAGGTCAAACCTGAGATGAAGCAGCGGCTGGCGGAGAGCTTTGAAGCGGCGCTGCGCTTGGCAGAAGGCAGAGCCATTGCGTTGAATATGGATTATGAAATTGATAGCAATCTACGCAGCAAACACGCCGGCGATACGACGAAAAAGTCTAAAAATTCACAAGAAAATGAGCTAGTTTCCGAGCAATGGTTCAACGCGAAGTTTGCTTGCCCCATCTGCGCTTTCACGATCGGCGAGCTTGAGCCGCGCCTTTTCTCCTTCAACTCTCCCGTGGGCGCATGCGAGACGTGTGACGGCATTGGCATGATGGAATTTTTTGATCCGAATCGGATCGTGGCATTTCCATCGCTCTCGCTTGCCAGTGGCGCGATCAAGGGCTGGGATCGGCGCAATGGTTACTATTTCGCGTTGATCGAATCGATGGCTAAGCATTACAAATTTGATGTCGAGAAGCCGTTTGAAGAGCTGCCAGAGAACGTACAGCTCGCTATTTTGCAGGGCAGTGGCGAAGAAGAGATTGCTTTCAGTTACACGATGGAGAGTGGCAGCTTCGCGGGCAAGAAGATGAAGAAGAAGCATCCGTTTGAGGGCATCATTCACAACATGGAGCGGCGGTATAGAGAAACCGAGTCTGCTCTCGTGCGCGAAGATTTGGCGCGCTATCGGCATACGCAGCCTTGCACGGCTTGCGAGGGTACGCGCTTGAAGCGCGAGGCGCGCAATGTGCGACTGGTGGATTCCTCGGATGCAGCGCAATCGAAGACGATCAGCCAAATCGGCAGCGCCACATTGATCGAAGCGCAGCACTATTTTGAGACTTTGAAGATGACAGGCGCGAAGGCCGAGATTGCCAGCAAGGTCATCAAAGAAATTGCTTCACGCCTCAAATTCTTAAATGATGTGGGCTTGAGTTATTTGAGCCTCTCGCGCAGTGCCGAGACTTTGTCTGGCGGTGAATCGCAGCGCATTCGGCTTGCATCGCAAATCGGCAGCGGGCTCACGGGTGTGATGTATGTGTTGGATGAGCCGAGCATTGGCCTGCATCAGAGGGATAACGATCGGTTGATCAGCACGTTGAAACATCTGCGCAATTTGGGCAACAGCGTCATCGTCGTTGAGCACGATGAAGACATGATTCGTGCGGCGGATTATGTGGTGGATATTGGCCTGGGCGCAGGCATCCATGGCGGGCGCATCATCGCGCAGGGCACGGCCAAGCAGATTGAAGACAACGCCGAGTCGCTTACCGGGCAATTCTTGAAAGGCACGCGGCAGATCGCTGTGCCAGAGCAGCGCGGTAAATGGCTACCGCATCAAATCAAAGCGCCTGTCGTTTATGCGGCCAAATCACGTTACCCCGAGCGCACCTACAAGAAGAAAGAGCCTACCGTTAAAGCTGATGAAAAGTTTCAGCTCCTTCGCTTGATGGGCGCAACGGGCAACAACTTGAAAAACGTGACAGTAGATTTTCCCGTTGGCCTCATGACCTGCGTGACTGGCGTGTCCGGCTCAGGCAAATCTACGCTCGTCAACGACACGCTGCACAAAGCCATAGCCCGCAGCCTGTATCGCAGCCATGATGAGCCTGCCGCGTATGAAAGTATTGAAGGCTTAGAGCACTTCGACAAAGTGATCAACGTCGATCAATCCCCAATTGGTCGCACGCCGCGCTCCAACCCTGCAACGTATACCGGCCTCTTCACACCCATTCGTGAGCTGCTCGCTGAAATGCCAGTCGCCCGAGAGCGCGGCTATGGCGCGGGGCGCTTTAGCTTCAACGTGGCCGGCGGTCGCTGTGAGGCTTGTCAGGGTGACGGCGTGGTGAAAGTAGAAATGCACTTTTTGCCCGATGTGTATGTGCCCTGCGATGTGTGCAAAGGTTTGCGCTACAACCGCGAAACTCTAGAAGTGCTCTACAAAGGCAAAAACATCGCGGCCATGCTCGACCTCACCGTAGGCGATGCCTTCGAGTTCTTCAAAACTGTGCCCACGATCGCCCGCAAGCTGCAAACTTTGCTTGACGTGGGCCTCAGCTATATCCGCCTCGGCCAAAGCGCCACCACGCTCTCCGGCGGTGAAGCCCAGCGCGTCAAGCTTGCGCTCGAACTCTCGAAACGCGATACCGGCCGCACGCTTTACATCTTGGACGAGCCCACCACCGGCCTGCACTTTGCAGACATTGAGCTCCTTCTCAAAGTCTTGCACCAGTTGCGCGACGCCGGCAACACCATCGTCATCATCGAACACAACCTAGACGTGATCAAAACCGCCGATTGGCTCATCGACATGGGGCCAGAAGGTGGCTCAGGCGGTGGGCAAGTGGTGGCTACTGGCACGCCGGAGCAGGTGGCGCAAAGTGAAGCGAGTTATACGGGGAAGTATTTGGCGAGGTTGCTTGGCTAGTGATGCGGTGACAAAGTGTTGAGCAGTCGCACCAATCTCCGCTGCTTTGAGGCAGCCCATCCGATGCGGCTTTACGTCTGGCTCCATGTCCTCCGGCGGGAATTGGCGTTGCCTTCTCCGGTTACTCCCCTTGCCCGCCTCCCCCTTTACTTACGCCAGCCGCCCCGGCTACTTTGGCGGGCGTTTGAGCCAAACAAAGAACCCGTGCGATGTGATATTCAACCTTATGTTGCCGCCGCAAAAGGCGAAATTCAGAGCTTGACAAGCTTAACGAAATTATCCAAAATAACCGCTTTCGATCCTCTTGTCTTTTGACAAACAAGAGACTTTTCTGGCGAAAGCGTAGTCCATGGCAACGATAAATAAAGTCATCCTTCTTGGAAATATAGGAAGAGACCCGGGGATAAGGTATTTACCGACATTTAATCGCTTGGCGGATGTTGAGGCGGTTAGGGCAGCGAATTGCTTGACGCTCAATCAATTGATCCAAAGCCATGCTGCTTCAACAATACAGCCTGTAGTTCTGAGGTCAACACGCCGATTTTTGGGTCTTACTGAAACTCTTGGATTTTTTGGTGCCGCCAAAGTTAACCCGCGCAACGCGCCCTGATACACACATGCCCTGCGCACCCCCCGCTATGAATACCTTCACCCTTTCCTCTCCGTTTATCAAAGAACCGTTAACGAGTCGCCATGACGCAACTGACAGCCCGTATGCCACCGCCGCGCAAACTGCCGCTGTGTTTCGCTCGGGTGCACAGTTTCGCCGTGAGCGTATGGACACAGCCGATATGTTGACAACTGACGAAGCTGCAGCTTTGGCGGGCACATCGCGCGTCACGATCAATGCTTGGATCAAAGCGGGTCGTTGCATTGGTGTGACGCATTTGCGCCGAGGCTTCAAGCTGCCGCGCTGGCAGTTTGAGCCCACGGTGTGGCCCGTTTTGCAGAATTTGCCTAAGCAACTGGGCACTGCGGATGGTTGGCAACTGTTGACATTTCTAGAATCGCCTTCCATGGCTCTAGATGGCCTCACCCCGCGTGCAGCGCTTGAGCAAGGCTTGGCTCCAGAACGTGTTCTTTCTTTGGCAACGGCAGAGTCACATTGACCCTTGCCTCATGAATGCAAAAACTCTTTCTTTATCGGGATTCACGCCTCCAATCATTGAGCTTCCTGTAGGCCAAAGCTGGCATCGCGTGCAGCTCACCAAAGCCCTGAAGGGCAGCGTCAGAGTCTCAGGATTCATTTTGCCGCCAGCAGGCGCACTTGCTGGGCGATTTGATCTGGCGGATGAGACAGTTGCGTATCTCGCAGACAGTGACGCAACGACGCTCTACGAGCGATTTTTTCGCCGTGAGACGCGCGCTCTGCATGTAGATCAGTTGAGGATGCGCTCACTTGCCGTGTTTACGACAACAGCGACACTGCGACTCGCGGATTTACGCGCATTGCCGGAGCAATTTCCGGTATTGGTATCGCAGCGCTATGAGCTATCTCAGCTCACAGCGCGAACATGCCGTGACCAAGGTTTGCATGGTTTGCTTTATGCATCAGCTCAACATCCCGAGCATGCATGCCTTTGTCTTTTTAGCGAAGGGATCAGCCGCATGAAGCGCTCAAGTCAAGTTCCGTTGGTGCAGGCAAGCGCTGGCGCATTGCATAAAGCCGTCGTTATCGCAGCGCGGGGATCGCAAGTGCCACTACTGAGCGATTGAGCCTCATTTCACCTCATAAAACACCATCTCCACGCGATCTGGGAATCTGGCGCCCGTGCCGATAAAGAGGGTTTGCGTCATCCAGGCCAGATCGGCGCGCTCGACTTCGAAGCGTGGGGCGCAGCGGAAATAGATGCGCTCTGGCGGGACGACCTCGCCGCGCACAAGGGCGGCGATGTCTACTTCGCTGCCGGTGCGCATCGCGCTGTTGGTCACGTAGATGTGGCTACCGTCAAAAAGGCGCAGGATGTAGCGGGCATCGAGTTGGGCGGCTGTGGCGCTTGTGATGAGCTGAAAATCTGCGCCACCTGCGAGCACTTCGCCTTGCATGGATTGGCCGCGTGCAGTGCCTTGCGTCTGCCCGCCGGTGATAGGGATAATGCGGCGCTTTCCTGTGCCGAGTGCATGCGTGATGTGCCCAGCCTCTACGGGCGCTGCGACATGCACGCTCAGCTGCATGATGGGAACAAGCTGTGGGATGAGCAATGAGGTTTGCGGATGCATGCGGGAATCTCCGTGCGCAGTCGTTGGGTCTGAGAGACTAATATCTTGTGCATGACTTTAACGCCTCCCGCAACATCAGAGCCGCCTTTCATCCCTCAGATTCGCCTTTATCAAGATTGGTTAGAGCGCGAGCGCGGCCTGCGCTTTGAAACGTATGACGCTTTGTGGCAATGGTCAGTAACGGATCTGGAGGCGTTTTGGCAATCGATTTGGGATTACTTCCGCCTTGAATCGCCCACGCCGCACAGCGCCGTACTGGCTGATGATCGCATGCCGCAGGCGAAGTGGTTTCCTGGCGCACAGCTCAATTACGCGGCGCAGGTGTTGCGCCACGCAGATGCCGCACATGCAGCGGGGATGATGGCCATCGTCAGCGAGAACGAGTTGGGTGAGATTCGTGAGCTCAGCTGGCCAGAGTTGAAATCTCAAGTGGCATCATTGGCGATCACGCTGCGCGAGATGGGCGTGCAGCGCGGGGATCGCGTAGCGGCTTATATGCCCAATATTCCAGAGACGATCATTGCATGTTTAGCGACGATGAGCATCGGCGCAGTGTGGAGCGTGTGCGCGCCAGATATGGGCACGCCGGCAGTGCTTGATCGCTTCAAGCAGATCACGCCGAAGGTGTTGATAGCGGTGGATGGCGTGCATTACGCCGGTAAGGCGCTGGATCGCTCGGAGGTGGTGCACGAGCTGTGCGCGGGGCTCTCCAGCGTGACGCACTTGGTTCTGCTGCAAACAGCGTATGGAAAGTTTGATGCTATAAATATAATAGCGGCTTGCGCATATTTTATGACGGCTATAGGCCGAAAAGGCGTAGAAATTGAGGCTTTTAAGCCTGAGTCACTGCCCTTTGATCACCCGCTGTGGATCGTCTATTCCAGCGGCACGACGGGCCTGCCTAAGCCCATCGTGCATGGCCATGGCGGTATTGTGCTCACACTACTCGCGATGAAATCACTTGGCAACGATGTGGGCTGCAGCTATGCGCCCAACAGCTTCGGCGAGCGTTACCACTGGTACAGCTCCACGGGTTGGGTGATGTGGAATGCGCAAATGGCGGGCTTAGCAACGGGCACGACAATTTGCATTTACGACGGCTCACCATCGGGCAGTAAAGATGCGCCGGATTGGACGGTGCTCTGGCGCTTCGTGGCGCGGCATCGCTGTACGTTTTTTGGCGCGGGTGCCGCGTATTGGACGAACTGCATGAAGGCGGGCGTGGATGTGCAAGCTTTACTCGCAGATGGGCACGATCTGCGACAGGTGCGTGCTTTAGGCAGCACCGGCTCGCCCTTGCCCGAAGAAGTACAGCGCTGGGGATCAGAGCAGTTTGCAGCTCTGGGTACGCCAGATATTTTCTGGTGCAACATCTCCGGCGGCACAGATTTTTGCGGTGCATTCATCGGCAGCCATCGTGAGCTCCCACAAGTCCCCGGTCAGATGCCATGCCGCTTGCTCGGCTGCGCAGTTGAAGCGTGGAATGAAGACGGCAAGCCAGTGATGGGCGAAGTCGGTGAGCTGGTGTGCACACAGCCCATCCCCTCGATGCCACTGTATTTTTGGAACGATGCAGGCAACGAACGCTACTTGTCGAGCTATTTCGATATGTACAGTACGACGAATGCAAAGGGCGAAAAGCGCCTCGTTTGGCGGCATGGCGATTGGCTCAAAA
The DNA here is from genome assembly GCA_043777675.1 of Comamonadaceae bacterium. Lineage (GTDB taxonomy): Bacteria > Pseudomonadota > Gammaproteobacteria > Burkholderiales > Burkholderiaceae_C > JANMDU01. The sequence goes on from JAYWHR010000072.1 coordinate 60,562, forward strand.
TCGGCGTGGATGGCGGCTGCATCATCTATGGCCGCAGCGATGCCACGATCAACCGCGCTGGCCTGCGCATGGGCACGAGTGAAATCTACAGCGCCGTTGAAGCGCTGCCCGAAGTGCTTGATAGCATGGTGGTCGATTTGGAATACCTTGGCAAAGACAGCTTCATGCCGCTCTTCGTGGTGCTACGCCCCGGTATCATGCTCGACGACGCATTGAAGACAAAAATTCACGAAGCGATCCGCAAACAACTCTCGCCACGTTTTGTGCCCAACGAGACGGTGCAGGTTGACTCTATCCCGCGCACGCTGAGCGGTAAAAAACAAGAGTTACCCATTAAAAAACTCATGCTTGGCCAGCCCCTAGAAAAAGTGGTGAACAGAGATGCCATGGCAAACCCGGATTGCTTGGAATGGTATGTGCGCTACGCTGGGAAGCATCTGCATCTATCAACTTAACACCCGTTAAACACACAGGAGACCGCATGAAATCCACCCGTCGCCAAGTCCTCAAAGCCACCGCCCTGATCGCAGCGCCTGCGCTGGCTGCCTCATCCGCTCTCGTTAGCCCTTGGGCGCGTGCTCAAGACAAATTTCCCTCTCGCCCGATCTCGCTGATCTGTCCGTGGCCGGCTGGTGGCGCATCGGATGGCGCTGTTCGCTCCATTGGCGAGGCTTTAGGGCGCGCTTTGGGGGGAGCCACCGTGACGATCGATAACAAGCCCGGCGCGGGTGGCACGCTGGGCGCAAATGCCATGCTCACAGCCAAGCCCGATGGCTACACTTTGACGCAATTGCCGCTCGGTGTTTACCGCCTGCCGCATATGCAAAAGATGGCCTTTCATCCGGTCAACGATATCACGCACATTGCCTGTCTAACGGGCTACACTTTTGGCATCGCTGCAACTGCCGATGCACCCTTCAAAACCATCAAGGAGATGGTGGCTTGGGCTAAAGCCAATCCCGGCAAATTAGATTACGGTCACACCGGCACGGGCACCACACCGCATCTGGCTTTTGAGGAATTCGCTTTCAAGGCGGGCTTCACGACCAACCCCATTCCCTACAAAGGTTCAGCAGAAATTTTGCAGGCGATTCTCGGCGGCCAAATCCCCGTGATGAGCGGTACCACAGAATTTGTGCCTCATGTGCAATCAGGCAAGCTTCGCTATTTGGCCACGCTGGGAGCCAAGCGCACCAAAGCTTTTCCTGATGTACCTACTGTGAAAGAAAGCGGCTGGGACACGATCTCCGAATCGCCTTTCGGTATTGGTGGGCCGAAGGGCATGGATCCTGCGGTGGTCAAGTTGCTGGAAGCTGCGTTTCAAAAAGTCAGCCAAGATGCCAAGGTATTGGAAGTCTTCGACAAATTCCACCAACCCGTGATTTGGATGGACAGTGCGGAATACTCTCGCTACGCCGTTCGTACGTTTGCACAAGAACGCGCCACGATTGAGCGTTTAGGCTTATTGCCAAAGAGCTGATCTTATTTTTTCGCGCTCTTTAAATATTGATCCGTTGTGACGCCCATCGAGACATAAATACTCGTCACGGCTTCCATGCCCATGTCTGCTGGCTCCACCCATTCTGGCGGCACATAAAGCAAACCGCCCCCAATAGGCACTGGTGCAGTCGGCACGAGCACGCCAAAATAAGCCAGGCCACTGATCATCACGGGCTGCGGCGTAGAGAGAAAGCCGAGCGCTGCTGTGCTGCCTTTGCCAGCAGTATCTCCTGCCGCAGGCTTGCCGCCGAAATAAATCCAAACGGGCGACATGGATTTGAGATCGTCCCCCTCTTTGCGTGCAAAGAGCCCCACCAGTTTTTGCGCCACATCATAGATCGTGCGCACCACAGGGATGCGCTGCACGATCGAATTAAGCACCTGAGCCATGCCGCGTTGCAAACCCGTCTCCACCAAAAGGCCGAAAAAATACAACGCAACCACCAAAGCCAGCATGCCCAGCAAATAGCTGATCAGCTCGGATTGCGTCACACCCAAGCCCACACTGGTGAGTAGTTGCCCCACGCTGCTTCCTGGCCCCAAATACTTCGCAAGAAATTGCCACACCCAGCCCAGCAATAAAAGTGTGGCTGCCAGTGGCAGCAGGGCGAGCAGGCCAGTGATTAAAGTGCGAATAGGGTGCTTCAAATTGAATTTCATGCCTCAAGCATAAACTGTCATCTCACGGCCTCAGTAGCCCCGCGCATAAGCCTCCAGACCAAAGCTCATCACTTGCGCAACTTGTTCGCCCACCTCCTGAGCTAGCTCCTCCTGCGCTTGCGCCACGGCCGCTTCAAACGCAGCGAGCCACGCCAAACCTGTGGGTGTGAAGCACACGAGTTTGGCGCGTGCATCGCGTGTATCAGCCTCGCGCTGCACCAAGCCCCAAGCTTCGCACTCATCGACAAGCGTGGTCATCGCTTGTTTGCTCATGTCGGCGGCTTGCGCTAAATCGGTGAGACGGCTACCACCTAATTGGAGATGCCGTGTGATGTGGACAATGGCGGCGCTTACTTTGCCACGCCCAGCAAGGTTGGCCAATTGCAGCGGAGCTTGGCTGCTATGCGCCATGAGCGTCTGCACGCGCGTGTCGAAGCGGCGCGATGCCTCACCGAGCAAACGCCCCATGTGCGTTGCCCGCAAGCCGTCTTTCAGTGCCAGATTCATCATTCTATTTTAGTCAATTAAACTGATTAATATTTCTATTTACTTATTTATACTGTGCATATACAGTCCTGTTCAATCCAACAGCTTTTTGATTGAAAAATCTTTTTGAAGCGAATTGGCGCTAACACTCACTTAACTGAAAATCAAGGAATATCAACATGGACGCACAAGTCAAAGGTACAAAGATCGAAGCTGCAATGACTGAGAAAGCCAAAGCGCTACAAGCTGCATTGGCTCAAATCGACAAGCAATTTGGCAAAGGCTCGATCATGAAGCTGGGCGAAGGCGAGGTGATTGAAGACATTCAGGTCGTCTCTACCGGCTCGCTGGGCTTGGATGTGGCGCTTGGCGTAGGAGGCTTGCCCCGTGGCCGGGTGATCGAAATTTACGGTCCAGAGAGTTCTGGCAAAACCACGCTGACTTTGCAAGTTGTCGCTGAGATGCAAAAGCTCGGCGGTACCTGCGCATTTATCGATGCTGAGCATGCGCTGGATATTCAATATGCGCAAAATCTGGGCGTGAATCTGCAAGATCTGCTGATCTCCCAGCCTGATACCGGCGAGCAAGCGCTGGAGATTGTCGACAGCCTCGTGCGCTCTGGTGCTGTAGATTTGATCGTGATTGACTCCGTGGCCGCGCTCACTCCTAAGGCTGAATTGGAAGGCGAAATGGGCGATTCACTGCCCGGCCTGCAAGCCCGCCTGATGAGCCAAGCCCTGCGTAAGCTCACCGCCACCATCAAGAAAGCCAATTGCATGGTGATCTTTATCAACCAAATTCGCATGAAAATTGGCGTGATGTTTGGCTCACCTGAGACAACCACCGGTGGCAATGCATTGAAGTTTTACGCCTCTGTGCGCCTCGATATTCGCCGCACCGGCACGATCAAGAAAGCCGAAGTGGCGATTGGCAATGAGACCAAGGTCAAAGTGGTGAAAAACAAAGTCAGCCCACCTTTCAAAGAGGCGCACTTTGACATCATGTTTGGCGAGGGCATCTCGCGCTTAGGCGAGATCATCGACATGGGAGTAGAAGCGCGCATCATCGAGAAAAGTGGCGCTTGGTATGCCTATGGCGGCGAGAAAATCGGCCAAGGGCGCGATAACACGCGTGAGTTTTTGAAAGAAAACAAAGCGCTGGCGTTTGAGATCGAAAACAAGATCCGCGAATCGCTGAAGATTTCTTTGCTGCCGGCGGAGGTGGAAGCTTAATTTAGAAGAAAACAAATACCGGACGCAGAAGACGCAGAGGTTTCGCAGAAGGAATACTAAAAAGAAAAATGCCAAAAGAGTTTTTGAATTGATCTTTCATTCTTTTTTCTTTTCTGCGTCTTCTGCGTAACTTTGGCTGTTTTCTTCTGCGTCCGGTAATCAAAATCTCCCACCGCCCAACATGTTCGCCCAAAAAACACTTTCCCTCAAAGGCCGCGCCCTCAGAGCGTTGGCTGGGCGGGAGTATTCTCGGGTGGAGTTAGAAAGAAAATTAGCGAGCTTTGAGACCGAACCTGGTCAGCTGGCCAATACGCTCGATGAGCTGCAAGCCAAAGGTTTTTTGGATGAGCAGCGTGCGGCTGATTCTTTAGCGCATCGGCGCGGTCAGAAGCTAGGTACGGCGCGGGTTGTGCAAGAAATGAAAGCCCGCGGCATGGATGCTGAGGCCATTGCACAAACCGCATCGCAGCTTAAAGCCACTGAGTTAGAGCGAGCTCGCGAGGTGTGGCGCAAGAAGTTTGGGCAGGCACCTGTTGATGCCAACGAGCGAGGCAAACAGATGCGATTTTTAATCACCCGGGGCTTTTCTGCCGAAACCATTCGCCGTGTGGTGGCCAATGATGATGAATGAGGCACTCACCAAGAGCGCAACGATTCAGCGCGTGTAGCCCTCGCACACGCCGGCATTCGTCCTGCCTTTGCATTCGCGCATCAAGCGCTTGTCTCGCTCACCGCGAGATTCAGCGCTACCGTCGTGAAAAGTCACACCGTTGCCCTTTTTTGCTTTAGCCTTTTTGGGCTTTTTGGTTTTTGTGCCCGGCTTGTTTCCTGTGGCTTGCACAGATAAAAGGGGAGGGGAAAAACCGAAGTTTGCCGGCATAGATTCTGCGCGGAATGCTACAAAAAAAGAGAGTAATTGCTAGCAAAGTGGGTGTAAGTTTCATAGTGGTTCGCTTGGATGAAATACAAAGCACATGATAACGATAACCTTAGCTGCTTTTGCATTCGATGCGATCAGCGTTTAGCGTCGCGGCCATAGAGCGCTGCCTCTAGGCATTTAGAACTGCCAACCTAAACAGTTTTGCACCGAAAGGCTACATTCATCACATCATATTTTGTTTGTTCACCATCTTTCGGGAGTTTTTCATGGTTAAGAAAATCAACAAAGCCGCTGCTAGCGCAAAATCCAAAAGCCTCAATCCAGCGGCATTGGCTGAGAGCGTGAAAGCATCCGCTCAGCAAATCTATTTGGCTGGTTTGGCACAATTTTCCAAGGCGCAGCAAAACGGCGGCAACGTGTTTGAAGCCATGGTTAAAGAAGGTTTGGCTGTTCAGCGCAAGACGCAAGCGGCCGCTGAAGAGCGCATCAGCGAGGTGACGAACCGTGCTGCAGGCGTGGCGAACGAAGTAGCAGCTAAGGCGACGGGCCAATGGAACAAGCTTGAAGAAATTTTCGAAGAGCGCGTTGCTCGCGCACTTAACAAAATGGGTGTGCCTTCTGCCAAAGACATCGAGACCCTGATCAGCCGCATTGACGCACTGAGCAAACAAGTCGGTAGCAAAACCAGCGCCGCTGCGAAGCCAGTGCGCGCTGCTGCCAAAACCGTCAAGGCCAAAGCAGCCGTGGTTGCCAAGAAAGCAGCTCCAGCCAAGCGCGCTCGCAAAGCCGCTTAAGTTTTCGCAATGGCATAAAAAAAGGGCGCTTGAAGCGCCCTTTTTTTATGCCCGCGTAAAATCAAGCTGTGAAGCCTGTTAGGCCGTCGCTGGTGCAGTCCAAACGAACGACGCGAAAGCGTCGGGCGCAAGGGCGATGCGAGAGCATCGTGTGGGAAACCACGCACTGGAGGAACGTCCGGACTGCACAGGACAGCGCAGGAGCTAACGGCTCTCCAGTGAAAACCGCAAGGCATAAGCTGAGGATTAGAGCAACAGAGACGAGTCGCATGGGGCAACCCGTGCGGGTGAAACGGGCAATCTCTGCGCGCAGCAATACCAAATAGGCCAGCGTTGATGTGGTTCCGCAGAGCTGGCGGGTAGGTAGCACCGAGCTGGCGAGGCGACTCCCAGCCCAGAGGAATGACGGTCACGTTGGGGGTAACTCCAACGCACAGAATCCGGCGTATCGACAGGCTTCACACTTTTCTACTTGCAAAGCAGTTCAAAATTCGGGTTAACCCTAAAGTCTGTAGGTGATACCCACACGCGATCTGCCCAGCGCAGCCTACACAATCAGTTTCATTAGACAACTCACAGGAGAAATCAGTGAATATCAAAAGTCAGAAAGACTTCTTAGCCGGGCTGATGTTTATCATCGTCGGCGCAGCGTTTGCCATCGGTGCTTACAGTTACTCGATGGGCGATGGTGGGCGCATGGGCCCAGGATACTTCCCTCGTATGCTCGGTGTTTTGCTTGCGATTTTAGGCTCGTTCATACTCTTCAAGTCGCTCACTGTGGCCACGGCTGACGGCGAAAAATTTGGCTCGATTGCGTGGAAGCCGTTGCTTGCCATCATTAGCGCCAACTTGCTGTTTGGCGTGTGCATCGGCGGCTTACCTGCCATCAAATTCCCTGCGCTAGGCATGATGGTGGGCATTTATGTGCTCACCTTTGTGGCTAGTATCGCAGCAGATCGCTACAAGCCCGTCGAAGTGTTTGGCCTGGCCACTGTGTTGGCCATCATCAGCTATTTGGCGTTCATCGTGCTGCTCAAGCTACAGTTTCCCGTGTGGCCCTCGTTCATCGCATAAGAAAAAGACAAGGAGAAACACATGGATCTGATCAACAATCTATCGCTTGGTTTTGGCGTGGCTTTCACGCTGCAAAACCTGATGTATTGCTTCATCGGCTGTTTGCTTGGCACGTTGATTGGCGTGCTCCCCGGCATCGGCCCGGTCGCAACCATTGCAATGCTTTTGCCCGCCACTTACGCGCTGCCCCCAATTGCTGCGCTGATCATGCTGGCCGGTATTTACTATGGCGCGCAATACGGCGGCTCAACCACAGCAATTTTGGTGAACTTACCGGGTGAATCTTCTTCGGTGGTGACCGTGCTAGACGGCTACCAAATGGCGCGGCAAGGCCGAGCGGGTCCGGCGCTGGCCGCTGCGGGCTTGGGCTCGTTTTTTGCAGGCTGCGTGGGCACGCTGATCTTGGCGGCTTTTGCCGCACCTTTGACCGAGCTGGCCTTCAAATTCGGCCCTGCTGAATATTTTTCGCTCATGATCTTGGGCTTGATTGGTGCGGTGGTGCTGGCTTCTGGCTCGCTGCTCAAAGCCATTTCGATGATTGTGCTGGGCTTGCTCTTGGGCTTGATAGGCACCGATGTGAACTCTGGTGTGGCGCGTTACAGTTTTGATGTGCCTGAGCTGACTGACGGCATTGGCTTTGTGGTGATTGCCATGGGCGTGTTTGGCTATGGCGAGATCATCATGAATCTGGCCGTGCCAGAAGATGAGCGCGAAGTGTTTACTGCCAAAGTGACGGGCTTGTTCCCCACGATGGAAGACTTCAAACGCATGGTGCCTGCCGTCCTGCGCGGCACTGCGCTCGGCTCAATGCTGGGCGTGTTGCCCGGCGGCGGTGCATTGCTGGCTGCTTTTGCGGCTTACACGCTGGAGAAGAAAACCAAGCTACAGCCAGGAGAGCTGCCCTTCGGCAAGGGCAACATTCGCGGCGTGGCGGCGCCTGAAGCGGCCAACAATGCTGGCGCGCAAACTTCCTTTATCCCACTGCTCACCTTGGGCATTCCGCCCAATGCCGTGATGGCGCTGATGGTGGGCGCGATGACGATTCACAACATTCAGCCTGGCCCACAAGTGATGACGAGCAACCCCGAGCTCTTCTGGGGCTTGATCGCTTCCATGTGGATCGGCAATGCGATGCTGATCATTTTGAATTTGCCACTCATCGGCATCTGGATCAAATTGCTCAGCGTGCCTTATCGCTTCTTGTTTCCGGCCATTGTGCTTTTCTGCGCGATTGGCGTCTACTCGACGAACAACAACACCTTTGACATTTGGATGGTGGGTGCGTTTGGCGTGATTGGCTATATTTTCTACAAAATCGGCTGCGAGCCTGCACCATTGCTGCTGGGCTTTATCCTCGGGCCCATGATGGAAGAGAATTTGCGCCGCGCCATGCTGCTCTCGCGCGGTGATTGGAGCGTATTCGTGACGCGCCCCTTGTCAGCTGGCTTACTCATTGCCGCTGCTATCTTGTTGGCTGTGGTGATGCTGCCATCGATCAAGAAGAAACGTGAAGTTGCGTTCGTGGAAGAGTGATCTTCTGCACCTTTAAAAGAGCGGCCTACGGGTCGTTTTTTTTGGATTGAATAGGCTTGGCTACGTCTGAAGAAAAAATGCAAACATCCGGACGCAGAAGACGTAAAGGTTGCGCAGAAGACGCAAAAAAAATGCAAAGAAGACCCAAAGAGGTTTGAAAAAATTTCAAAATTCTCTTTTCTCTTTTCTCTTTTTGGTATTCCTTTTGCGTAACCTTTGCGTCTTCTGCGTCGGAATTCCGTATGACGGGTCAATGAGCCTACGATGCCTTTGCCCGAGATGCAAGCCCCGTCTTGCGCTCATCCACCCAAGCCCGGCGCAGTTGCATACCTGAATGAAAGTCCACAACCTCTGCCGCCTGAGCAACGCTCTTGCCAGCTTACAAAACTCTGTCACTCAGCTCCGCATGAATGCTATAGATAATATAGCGCAATACGCAATAAACACGCCGGCTAATCGTCGATTACGCCATTAAGCGAGCTTTAATAGCTGAGCGAGTGCATGGTCGTCTATGCCTTCAGACAGCAGGCTTTCGTAGGTGCGCTGCGCGTAATGTAGCGTGGTGCCGTAACGGCCACGTGCTTTGCTGAAGATGTGTTTGTATTGAGCGGATGTCAGCTCACCGCAATAGCTCGGGCTGCTGTGGGGCATGGTGAAAGCTAAGGCAGTTACGCTGCCGCTATGTGTCGCGCAGCGCAACCAACGCGGGTCGTACACATCACCGGGCATTTCTCGAAACCACAAATCTTTCAAGGCTTGGGGTGCTTGCGCTTTTGGAATGCGAAACACGACACCTTGGCAACTGCCGCCTCTGAGTAGCGCAAACACCAAGCCCGGTTCTTCAGGCGTGCCGCGATTGATGGTGCTCCACATCTGAAGTGCCCGGTGCCAGCCATACACACGGGCGGGGCGGCGCTCGGTGAATTGGAATTCTTGCTTCCAAATGAGCGAGGCATAGCCAAATACCCATAAATCACCGGACTGACCTTCCCACTGTTTCATCACCTCGTTGAGCATCGTCTCTGAGTCAATCATTGGCATGCCAGCGCGGCTGTCGGGGGCAGGGGGTGATGGCAAAAAACGTCTCATGGCAACAATTTACAATATGAAGCTGATTAATTCACGGAGTATTTCAATGTTCTCACAAGATGACGAAAGCACGGGCGTTGCCCTAGGCGTGGTATTCGGGGTGATCGCTTTAGTCATCAGCTTGATGATTGGCATGTCTATCTACCAAAAAAACAAGTCGGCGAAGATGGCTAAAGCGGGTGTTGTCGCTACTGCGCCGGCTATTGCTGTCCCGGCGGCTGCGGCTGTGATGCCAGTGGTCGCAAGTGCTGATGGCGCGAGCGTGAAGGTAGAAAACGGTGTGGTGAAGTTTTACTTCGCACCGGGAACAATGGCACTGGCTCAAGATGGTGCAAAAGCGCTTGCGGAAATTTTGGCGGCAGCAAAATCAGGCAAAAAAGTAGGCATCAGCGGGTTTGTCGATCCGTCAGGTGATGCCGCAAAAAATGCTGAGCTGGCTAAGCAGCGTGCATTTACAGTGCGCGACTTGCTCATCGGTTCTGGTGTGCCAGAAGGCCAAATCGTGTTTGTGCGGCCTAACGACATTAAGGCGGGCGCGACATCTGCTGCCGAGGGTCGCCGCGTGGAAGTGTTCATGATTTGAATGTGATTGCGTTTTCTAAAAAGCCGCTTCCTTAGAGCGGCTTTTTGTTACTCGCATGTAACCCATGCGCTGGTCAACGATGCGCAATCGTCGTAAGATCATGGCTTTGTAATTTAGTTACATCGAAGGTGTGGTTTTATGAAAATTCATCCTGCCATTGTTGCCGTTACTGCTCGCATTCGCGAGCGTAGCTTGCCGACGAGAAGTGCTTATCTTGCCCAAGTCAAAGCTGCTGCAAAAAGAGATCGCGGCGCAGATCGCATGGGCTGCGCGAATATCGCTCACGCTTTTGCTGCTTTGCCAGCCAACGATAAATTCAAAGTGGTGGTTGAGAAAGCGCCGAATATTGGTATCGTGAACGCCTACAACGACATGCTCTCCGCGCATGCGCCCTTTGCCGCTTATCCAGCCATCATCAAAGACGAGTTGCGCAAGCACGGCGCGACAGCGCAAGTCGCTGGCGGCGTGCCAGCGATGTGCGATGGCGTGACGCAGGGCACAGCGGGCATGGAGCTATCGCTGTTTTCTAGAGACAACATAGCGCAAGGCACAGCGATTGCGCTCTCGCATGATGTGTTTGATGGTGCATTGATGCTGGGCGTGTGCGACAAAATTGTGCCTGGACTCCTGATCGGCGCTTTGCATTTCGGGCATCTGCCTATGGTGTTTGTACCTGCGGGGCCGATGACTTCGGGGCTGCCTAACAATGAAAAAGCCAAGATACGCGAGCAAGCGGCGCAGGGGTTGGTGGGGCGCAAGGAGCTTTTAGAAGCTGAGAGTAAGGCGTACCACGGGCAAGGAACGTGTACGTTTTACGGCACAGCCAACAGCAATCAAATGCTCTTGGAAGCGATGGGCTTGCATGTGCCGGGCACAGCTTTTGTGAACCCTGATGAAGCCACTGGCGGAAATCTGCGTGAGTTGCTCACGCGGGAAGCGGCGCGAACTGTTCTGCAAGCGACGAAAGATGCCAAACGCATTGGAGAGCTGGTCGATGAGCGCTGTATTGTGAACGCGATGGTGGCGCTCCTAGCCACCGGTGGATCTACAAATCACCTCATTCACTGGGTCGCTGTGGCGCGTGCTGCGGGCATTGTGATTGATTGGGATGACTTCTCGCAGCTGTCAAATGTTGTGCCACTGCTCACGCATGTGTACCCGAATGGCAGCGCAGATGTGAATCAGTTTCAAGCAGCAGGTGGGCCGGGTTTTGTGATCCGCGAGTTAATGGATGCAGGCTTCATGCATGCAGATGTGGTCACGGTATCCAAGGGCTTGCGTGAGTACACCAAAATTCCTCAATCTTTGGATGGCTCCCTCGCATGGAGCGACGTAGGCGCAAGCAAAGACACAAGCGTTGTACGCACTGCAGCTGAGCCTTTCAGCGCCACGGGTGGCTTGAAGCTCTTGCAAGGCAATTTGGGGCGCAGTGTGATGAAGGTCTCTGCTGTGCCGCAAGATCGCCACATCATCGAAGCGCCTGCCCGCGTGTTTGACAGCCAAGAAGCCATGCTCGCCGCGTTCAAAGGCGGCGAGATGGAAAAGGACATGATCGTCGTCGTGCGCTGGCAGGGGCCGCGTGCGAATGGCATGCCTGAGCTGCACAAGCTCACGCCGCCATTGGGCGTGTTGCAAGGCAAAGGTTTCAAAGTAGCGCTCGTCACCGATGGGCGCATGAGCGGCGCATCAGGCAAAGTGCCCGCGGCGATTCATGTGAGCCCCGAAGCACTTGCCGGCGGCGCGTTGGCGAAGCTGCAAGATGGAGATATTGTGCGGCTGGATGCCGATGCGGGAACCTTGCAGGCCCTCGTGCCCGAAGCGGAGTGGCAAGCGCGGCCTCTTGCGCAGATGCCTGTGCACCTCACCGAATCGAATGGCATCGGCATGGGGCGCGAATTGTTTGCCGCCACACGCCGCAACGCCCTGACTGCTGAAGAAGGAGCGTGCACATGGCTTTGAAGATTCTCCCTGCTACGCTGACATCGCTCGATGTCATGCAAGACGCACCCGTGATTCCCGTGATCGTGTTGAATGATGTGAGCCATGCCGTACCCATGGCGCGCGCCTTGGTGGCCGGTGGCATCCGCATGCTGGAAGTCACGCTGCGCACGCCCGCGGCTTTGCATTGCATTGAACGGATTGCCAAAGAGGTGCCTGAAGCCGTTGTAGGTGCAGGCACGGTGCGCACAACTGCTGAGGCGCAAGCTGCTGCGCGAGCGGGCGCGAGGTTTGCAGTCAGCCCAGGGTTTACGAATGCAGTTGGCCAAGCCTGCCGAGACCATGGCCTGCCCCTGCTCCCTGGTGTCGCCACTGGCAGTGAAATCATGATGGCCAGTGAGGCGGGTTACAAAGAGCTCAAATTCTTCCCCGCGATGCAAGCCGGCGGGCCCGCGATGCTTAAAGCTTGGAGTGGCCCCTTCTTTGATGTGAAGTTTTGCCCCACGGGTGGCGTGAGCGTTGCAAATGCGAAAGAGTTTTTGAGTTTGTCAAACGTCATCTGCGTGGGCGGATCTTGGCTCGTGCCGACTGACGCTCTGGCTGCGGGCGATTGGGCACGCATCACTGCGCTTGCAGCGCAGTCAGCTTTGTTGGTTTGAAATAAGACTGTTGCAACGCCTTATCTGTGTGAAATGCGGCGCGGTTTTGCGGGCGCATTCGCTGGTTTGGGCTTGAATTTGGTTTTGACTGAGCAACGCTAGTGCTATGAATTAATGAGCGTCATGCTCAGGTTTTATGCCGGCTACCTGCCTGTGTTTCTTGAAATTGATGTGATTTTGGTGCGCTTTGGCCTGTGGGAGCCGTATTCGGGCGGGCTCATGGTTCCTGCTCAGGAGAGTGGCGACACCTGTCGCCTAGCTCGCGAGCAGGACTCATGAGGCAGACACCGCAGCCCCTTGCCTCGCAGCCGGTCTATCCAAAAAACAATCTTCAAAACGCTACAAATACAATAGCACTCCACGCAATCAATCCGCCGGCTAGATACTTATTTCGCCTCAAAAACAAGCCAAGAGTCACCTAAATCACAGCTGGCGCTTCCCAAGAGCACTGTTCGCTCTAAACTGATGGGCATACATTAGGAGCCAGTCATGTCCATCACTCTTTGCGGCTTTGCCGTTTCTAACTACTACAACAAAGTTAAGCTAGCGCTGCTTGAAAAAGACTTGGCGTTCAACGAAGAAATCGTCATGACCAAGAGCACGGATGCGGAGGTGCTTACTGCTTCACCACTGGGTAAAATTCCTTTCATTCGCACACCCCAAGGCGGCTTGTGTGAGAGCCAAGCGATTTTGGAATACATCGAAGCTTTGCAACCCACGCCTGCGCTACTGCCATCCGATCCGTTTGCAGCGGCCAAAGTGCGCGAGCTGTGTACGTTTATGGATTTGCATTTGGAGCTGGTGGCGCGTGATCTTTACCCGCAAGCTTTCTTCGGCGGCACAGTCAGCGAAGGTACGCAAGCGCGGGTGCGTGCGCAGCTTGAGAAAAATATTCCCGCTTTTATGAAGCTCGCTAAATTCTCGCCCATGGTCGCTGGCGGCGAGCAGTTCACCATGGCCGATTGCTCAGCTTGGGTCAATTTGCCGCTGGTAGGCATGGCCACGCGAGCTGTTTACAAACAAGACTTGCTGCTCGAGATGGGCTGCGACTACAAGGCCTACATCAAGATGATTGGCGAGCGGCCTTCGGCGCAAAAGGTGGCTGCAGATCGCAAAGAAGCGACGATGAAAGCGACGGCGGCGGCCAAAGCAGCGAGCTAGTCGCTCGTCTTGCTTCGCTTTCAGCGCGCGCGCCTAACGCGCAAGATTTCATCCAAAATCAAGCAGACCGCGCCAATCGTGATGGCGCTGTCGGCCACGTTAAACGCTGGGAAGTGCCACGTGCCGTAGTAGAAGTCGAGAAAATCAACCACGTAGCCGTGGATCAGGCGATCGATCACATTGCCTATTGCGCCGCCCAAGATACAAGCGAGTGCGAAGGCAAAAAGCTTTTGTGCATGGTGGCTGCGCAGCATCCAGAGAATGAAGATCGTGGCGACTGCGCCAACGCCAGTGAAAAACCATCTTTGCCAGCCTCCTGCGCCCGCGAGAAAGGAAAAGGCCGCACCGGTGTTGTGAGCGCGCACAATGTTGAAAAAGCTCGTGACAGGCGTGCTGTCGCCCAGCTTGTAGTAGCCCACGATCAGCGTTTTGGTGAATTGATCGGCCAAGATGATGACGATGGCAAGGATCAGCCAAGGCAGCATACCTTGAAATGTTGTTTTGCTTTTAGGCATGGGTACGTTCCTCACCTTCACTGAATAAATTGCTCACACACCGGCCACAAATAGTGGGGTGTGCGGGATGGCTGCCCACATCTTCCACATAATGCCAGCAGCGCTCGCATTTCGTGTGTTTTGAGGGATGCGCCGAAATAGATATTGCGCTACCAGCTATTAATTCAATAGCGGATGTGATGAAGATGAACTTCACATCTTGCCCCAAACTCTTCAGTAGCGCGTAGTCATCAGCAGGTGCAGTCAGTTGCACTTCTGCCTGTAGCGAGCTGCCCACTTTGCCGTCTGCACGCAAGGCTTCAATCGCTTTATTGACCTCATCGCGGATGGCGCGAATGCGGCTGTATTTGCCGATCAGCGCTTGATCTACAGCGTCAAACTTCCAATACGTCTCCGTGAAGATCGTGCCAGATTCGGATTTGCCAAACAGCGTCCACGCCTCTTCCGATGTGAAGGACAGGAACGGGGCCATCCAGCGCAGCATCGCTTGTGTGATGTGCCAAAGCGCGGTTTGCGCGCTGCGGCGAGCGTGTGATTTCGCTGCTGTGGTGTAGAGCCGATCTTTCAGCACATCGAGATAAAAGCCGCCCAAATCTTCGCTGCAATACAGCTGTAATTTGCTTACGACCGGGTGGAATTCATACACCTTGTAATGCGCCAAGATCTCGGCCTGCAACTGCGCAGCGCGTGCCACGGCATAGCGATCGACTTCAAGCAATTGATCCAATGGCACGGCATCTTTTGCCGCATCAAAATCGCTCACATTGGCCAGCAAAAATTTCAGCGTGTTGCGGATGCGGCGATAGGTGTCCACCACGCGCGCTAAGATTTTGTCGTCGATGCTCAAATCGCCAGAGTAATCCGTGCTCGCGGCCCAGAGGCGAATGATCTCTGCGCCCATCTTGTCGCTCACCTCCTGCGGAGCGACGACGTTGCCCAAGCTCTTGCTCATCTTGCGGCCTTGGCCATCCACGGTGAAGCCGTGCGTGAGCAAGCCGCGATACGGGGCGCGGCCATACATCGCTGCAGCCGTTAAGAGCGAAGAGTGAAACCAGCCGCGATGCTGATCGTGGCCTTCTAGGTACAGATCAGCCTCTGGCCCTTCGTTGTGCGCATGCATAAAAGAGCCATCAGCATTTTTATCACCATGGCTGCCTTTGAGCACCGTGGTGTGCGTGGTGCCCGAATCAAACCACACTTCCAAAATATCGGTGCTCTTGGTGTATTGCTCAGGATGCTCCGCGCCGACTTTGGCGAAGATTTCCATAGTGGTGGCTTTACTCCAAGCCTCAATACCGCCGGCTTGCACTATCTCTGCGGCCAGATCAATCATCTCAACAGTTTTCGGATGGAGCACACCCGAATCCACATGGGTAAACAGCGGCAGCGGCACGCCCCATGAGCGTTGGCGCGAGATGCACCAATCTGGCCGACCGGCGATCATGTCGCGCAGGCGGGTTTTGCCGTTCTCGGGGTAGAAGCTGGTTTGCTCAATCGCATCGAGCGCGATTTCGCGCAGACTCTTCGGCGCTTTATCAGTGGTGAATACACCCGGGGCGCCCGTGCCCCCTTCGGTAGTCGCTTGATCCATGCGAATAAACCATTGCGAAGCCGCGCGGTAGATCACCGGCGTTTTGTGGCGCCAGCAATGCGGGTAGCTGTGCGTGATGTCATGCGTTGCAAACAATCGATTGTTATCACGCAAGGTGTTGATGATCTCGGGGCAGGCCTTCCAAATGTTGAGACCGCCAAACAGCGGCAGCGCTTCTTCATAGCGGCCATTGCCCTGCACGGGATTCAAGATATCTTTGATCGTGATGCCATTGGCCACACAAGAATTAAAGTCATCTACGCCGTAGGCAGGCGAGGAATGCACGATGCCTGTACCGTCATCCGCCGTGGCGTAATCTGCTACGAAGATGGGCGAGAAGCGGTCGTAGCCGGGATGCACAGCGCTAAGAGGATGCTTGAAGTTGATTTTGTCTAAGCTCTTGCCAACAGCGGTGGCAACGATTTTTCCGGTGAGCTTATAGCGCTCTAAGCATTTCTCCACCAACGATTCGGCCAGCATGATCAGGCCGCGCTCGGTGTCCACTAGTGCATACGTGAGCTCAGGGTTCAAGTTCATCGCTTGGTTGGCGGGAATCGTCCAAGCGGTGGTCGTCCAGATCACGGCGAAGGCTTCTTTGTCTAATTTTGGCAAGCCGAAAGCGGCGGCAAGCTTTTCAGGCTCAGCGCAAAGAAAGGCCACATCCAGCGTGGAAGATTTCTTATCTGCGTATTCGATCTCAAATTCAGCCAGCGATGAGCCGCAATCAAAACACCAATACACCGGCTTCAAGCCGCGATACACAAAGCCGCGCTCCATGACGCGCTTGAAGGCGCGGATTTCATTGGCTTCCGTTTGAAAATCCATCGTGCGATAGGGGCGATCCCACTCACCCAAAACACCCAGGCGCTTGAAGTCTTTCATCTGGCCGGCAATTTGTTCAGTCGCAAATGCGCGGCACATAGCTTGGATATCAGCGCGGGACTGCAGGGAAGACGGGCCGCTCCCTAGGCCCTGCGCAGCCCCCTCGGGGGGCAGGATACCATCGGCAGACGTGGGGGTCAGTTTTTTGCCGTGGAGCTTTTCAATCGCGTTCTCAATCGGCAAACCGTGGCAATCCCAGCCGGGGATGTATTGCGCATCAAAGCCATCGAGTTGGCGCGCTTTGACGATCATGTCTTTCAAGATTTTGTTAACAGCGTGGCCGATATGAATGTTGCCATTCGCGTACGGTGGGCCATCATGCAAAATAAATTTCGGCTTGCCGACGCGCGAGGCGCGCAGCTTTTTGTAAATGCCTTTGTCGTCCCACTCTTTCGCCCAAGCCGGCTCGCGCTTAGGCAAATCGCCACGCATTGGAAACGGCGTGTCTGGGAGATTGAGGGTTTTGCGGTAATCGGTGGTGGTGGATTCGGTCATGATGAGCTGGAAGCGTATGGGAGAACGCAGAATACAAAAATGAATTTTTTCGCGGCTTTCGCGCAACTTTCGCGTCTTTCGCGTACCGGATGTTTGAATTCTTCAAATCAAACAGAGCCGAACGGAGCGGGGCAGCTGCCCCTTCAAATTCGGGTGTTGCTGGCGGGCGCAATCGCCGCAAAGTACGCGCGTGCCGCCACGACATCCCGGGCTATGCCTTCCGTCAAGGCATGCAGGCCGTCGTACTTCAATTCGTCGTGTAGTTTGTGCAGGAGTTCCACACGAATGATTTTACCGTAGCCATGCTCCTGGCCGAGAGCTTGTGGCCAGTCCAAGATATGCGTTTCTAGCAACACACGACCGCCATTCACATCGTTCGCATCCAATGAAGGGCGAATGCCAAGATTCGCCACACCGATGAGTGGCTGCTCACTTAAACCATGCACACGAACGCAAAAAATCCCGCTGGCAGCGCTGTTCCATGCGTGGGTTTTGGATGAAAAGCGCAGATTGAGCGTACGAAAACCGCCAGGCAGATCAGAATCTTTACCCAGCTCACGCCCAAGTTTGCGGCCATGCACCACATGACCACTGATGCTGTACGGCCGGCCTAGCAGCTTGGCGGCATCTTCCATGCGTCCGTGCGCCAGTGCCTCGCGCACAGCAGAGCTAGAGACTCTCAATCCGTGCACTTCATAGCTTTGCATGCGCGCTACATCAAAGCCAAGCCGCTGCCCCTGCGCATCCAAGGTAGCGTAATCGCCCGCGCGCTTTGCACCAAAGCGAAAATCGTCGCCCACCAGCACGTACTTCGCTTTGAGCCCTTTAACAAGCACTTCATCAATGAATGCTTGCGGCGAAAGGCTGGCGAGTTTCGCGTTAAAAGGCAAGATCACGGCTTGATCCACGCCGCAGCGCTCCAGCTCGGTGAGCTTGTCGCGCAGGGTAGCGATGCGGGCGGGAGCGAGCTCGGGCTTGCCTGCCAAAGCTGCAAAGTAATCGCGCGGATGCGGCTCAAAACTCAGCACACAGCTAGGCGCACCACGATGCGCAGCCTCCGAGCGCAGCAGCGCAATCATGGCCTGATGACCACGATGCACACCATCGAAATTGCCGATCGTGACTGCGCAAGAGTGCGCCATATGGGCATGGGCTAGGCCTCGGAACACTTTCATAGCCAGCAGTTCAATCCTTGGTTTTCTCTATGATTTTGATAGCGCTTCGCGCATATTCCATGCCGGCCAGTGAGGGTTTTCGGTCATAAAAGATACACGTTTATGCTGTATATTGTGTCTTAAGACGGATTGAGTGCTTTTTCTAGCTAGGTTTTACCACTGGAGGTGCGTTTTGAAGGTCTTGAAGTTATCAGCGCAAGGCTTGCCCCAAAGCTGGATCAGCATGGAGCAAGCGGTGATCCATTACGCCTCCGATGAGGTGCGTTGGGAAGTGGGCGAGCGCGTGGCCACATTTCGCGGCGGGCACAACGCGATCACCGGTGAGCAAAGCATCATCCACATTTCTTCCATCGTCGGCACCAAAGGCGTGCCCAGCATCAACCCCTTCGATCTGCGCCCCGGCCTCACCAATAGCAAACTCTTCGTGCGTGACCGCAACATTTGCGCTTACTGCGGTATCGATTGCAGCGGCCACAGGGAAGACCAACTCACCCGCGAACACATCATCCCGTATGCCCAAGGCGGTGTGGATGGTTGGATGAATGTCGTCACCGCTTGCAAAAACTGCAACCACCGCAAGGCCGCCCGCACGCCAGAGCAAGCGCATATGCCGCTGCTCTACACACCCTATGTGCCCAGCCTGTGGGAAGATTTTATTTTGCGCAACCGCAGAATTTTGACCGATCAGATGGAATTTCTGATGGCGCATTTACCGAAGACTTCGCGCTTGTACGCTTGAGTCGAGATAGTCTAAAAAGAGATACAAAACGCCCCATGTATGGGGCGTTTTGCATTTCAGTCGTGCAATTCGAGCAAACTTACTCGCCCTTGCGCCGCAGGCCAAGTACGGCCAACGAGTTTTTGGCCATTGAATTCTGCGCTGACACTGCGCTGGGCTGAGCCAGCGGGCAGCTTGATTTTGGAGGCCGCTAGGCCTGCGCCTACACCTTTAGCGATACCGGGAGGTGGCGTGATGCCGTCAAAGCTCAAGGTGTCGCGATCGGCATCAAAGTACCCGCGTGGGCGGGTGAAATTGACGATGCTGCCGGTGTCTTTGTCGGCATCGGCGATTCTTTCAGCTCTCAGATGTAGAACAGAGCTGCTGCGTGGGAAAGCGCTGCGGTACATGTGCAATGTGGCATAGCCAGCAGCTGAAATCACGAATTCGTAGCTTGCGCCGGGTTTGGCGGCGAATGGGCCCCACTGGCCATCAGCGAGCGAGGTTTGGCTGTGGACGGCTTGGCCAGCACGCTCGCCAGTGGCGGTGGTTTCAAAAATTTCTACCTTGGCAGCGTTGACGGGCAGATTGTTCACGAAGCCGCCGCTGGATGGGTTATTGCTGTCAAGCCCTAAGCCCGTGACGCGGCCATTGAGCATGATGCTTTGCTCTGACGTGAAGCCTGTGGTGACCGGGGCAGTGCCAGTGATGAAGCGGTAGGCGGCTTCAAAGGCGGCAGGGCTGTAGGAGGTTTCGCGGTGATCGATGCGAGGGATCACGACGTTGGTTGCGCCCTTGAGTTCAGGCCCAGCGAAGGTCACAAAGGTGGGCGTGCCTTTTTGGCCGATCCACAGGCCATCGGGTTGGGCGAATTTGTCGTTTTTATCTGAGCGAATCGTCATCCATTTCACGGGGCCGGTGACTTCATCGCCAGCGGCGTTCTTAGGTGCATTGAGCCCTTTGAGGAAAGGCCCTGTGCCAGAGAATTCATTGGCTTCACGAAAGCCGGGAATCGCCCATACGCCGTGATTGGGCGTACCGCCCAAAATCGCGTGGCTCACTTTTGCTGCGCCGCCGCCGTTTTGAATATAGTTGCGCACCGCATTACCGCCGCGCGAATTGGCCATGAGCACCACTTGCTTTGCACCTGTGGCGGCGAGCACTTTATCGACTTCTGCACTCAAGTAAGCCATATGCTCAGCAGTGGATGTGCGCCCCGGTTGGGGCTTGCTGTCGTCATCTCTGGACGAGGGATACGGCACTTCAATCGCATACAAACGATCGCGCGGCCAACCGTTAGATTCAAAACGCCAGAGTGTTGTCATCCACAGCGCAGCAGTGTCGCCATTGCCGTGGACGAAGACGATCGGCGGCGCATCCGCGCGAGTAACGCCCAAGTTTGCACAGGCAGCAAGTGCCAAAGCGGCGGCTGCAGCCGCTCCTTGAAGTAGATAGCGGCGTAGCAATTTCATGATTGGCTTTCTTGAGGTTTAGGCAAACACACCAGCGGTATCTTGCATGCGATGCGATACTTCGCCCAAATGATGCAACGTGTCGCCGAAGCTCAGCTCCAACTGGGTGAGTGTCTTGAAATAATGACTCACGATGTATTCATCTGTGACGCCGATACCGCCATGAAGCTGCACAGCTTGCTGCCCCACAAAGCGCATGCTGTTGCCCAATTGCACTTTGGCTTGGCTCGCTGCGCGGCTGCGCTCAGGCGCGGGGCTGCCTAGCTTCATGTTGACGAAGTAGCTCATCGAGCGCGCCAATTCGAGCTGCATCTTCACATCGGCGATGCGATGGCGCAATGCTTGAAAAGTCGAGAGCGTGGCGTTGAATTGCTTGCGCGTGTTCATGTAGTCCGCTGTCACCGCAATGGTTTTGTCCATCACACCCACGGCGTAGGCGCAGGTGTTCGCAATGCCGCAATCGGTGGCTAGCTGCAAGGCTGCTGCGCCGTCTGTGGTGATGAGCTGGGCGGGTGCATTGGCGAGTGTCAGGTCGGCAGCGCGCGAGCCGTCTTGGCAGCCATAACCACGCGTAGATACACCGCGGGTGCTCACGCCGCTGGCCGTGCGCTCCACGAGGAAGAGCGCCAGAGAGCCATCGAGCATCGCGGGCACGAGATAAGCATCTGCATGATCGCCCACAGACACTACGTTTTTGATAGCACTCAGCGCATATTCCTTGCCGGCTACTGCCGCAATAGCCTCACATTTTTCAGTGGAATAGCGTGCTTTACGCTCTTGTGTAGCGAGCACAATGATTTTTTCACCGCTCGCCATTTGCGGCAGCCAAGTTTGCTTGAGCGCCTCGGGTGCGAAATTCTCAATCAACACGCCGCAGATGATGTTTTGTGCGAGGGGTTCAAGCGCGATACCACGCCCGAGTTCCTCCATCACGATCATGGTCTCAATCGGCCCCATACCCATTCCACCGTATGTATCGTTGATGCACAGGCCGCAGAGGCCGAGTTCGGCGAGTGAGGTGTATGCAGCGCGATCAAAGCCGCCATGGGCGACGATGTTTTTGCGATGCTCGAAGGTATAAACCTTATCGATATACCGGCGTACCGCGTCGCGCAATTGTTCGTGATCTTCAGTAAATTCAAAATCCATGATGTGTGCTCGTTAAAGAGAGAAAAGACAAATACCGGACGCAGAAGACGCAAAGGTTACGCAAAAGACGCAAAAAAAGAAAAAAGAAAAAACCTTAAAGAAATGTACAGATGCGAATGGACTCAAGCTGCATTTCTCTTTTTGGTATTCCTTCTGCGTAAGCTTTGCGTCTTCTGCGTCCGGCTGTTGGTGTTAAAAATTTAACCCAACACAACCTGAGAAACGATGTTGCGCTGTACTTCATTGCTGCCGCCGTAGATCGTCGTTTTTCGCATGTTGAAATACGTGCCAGCCAGCGGGGCGCAGTGCACTGCTGATCCGGGGTAGTCGCCTTGCCAGCCAGCTTCCATCGCTTCATCGATCAGAGGCACGGCGTATGGCCCGGCGGCGAGCATCATGAGCTCGGCATAGCGTTGCTGAATTTCGCTACCGCGAATTTTCAAAAGGCCAGCGATGTCGAGCGATTGCTTGCCAGACTTCTCTGCCGACAACACTCGCAGCACCATCATCTCCAGCGCCACGATATCGACTTCAAGTAGAGCAATTTGATCGCGGAAGCGGGTGTCTTCATACACGCCTTCTTGTTTGGCAATGCGCTTTAAGCGCTCTAACTCACGCTTGGCGCGGTTCACATCGGCGATGTTGGTGCGCTCATGAGCCAGCAAGTATTTTGCATACGTCCAGCCTTTGTTTTCTTCGCCAACGAGGTTCTCAACGGGCACTTTCACGTTATCGAACCAGACTTCATTGACTTCGCATTCGCCATCGAGCAGCTTAATCGGGCGCACGCTCACGCCGGGCGTTTTCATATCAATCAGCAAAAAGGAAATGCCGGTTTGTGGTTTTCCATCTGAGCTGGTGCGCACGAGGCAAAAGATCCAATCGCCGTATTGGCCGAGCGTCGTCCAGGTTTTTTGGCCGTTGACGATGTAATGATCTCCAGAAGCGTCAATGATTCGCTCCGCCTTGCATTTGAGCGAGGCCAAATCTGAGCCCGCGCCCGGCTCGCTGTAGCCTTGGCTCCACCATACCTCCCCGCTGCCGATGCCGGGCAAATGCCGCTTTTGCTGTTCGGGCGAGCCAAAAGCCATGATCACGGGTGCAACCATCACCGGGCCAAACGGAATGATGCGCGGCGCACCAGCCAACGCGCACTCTTCTTCAAACAAATGCTTTTGCACCGCGTTCCAGCCTGGGCCGCCGAATTCTTTCGGCCATCCGTGGCCCAGCCAGCCTTTTTTACCCAAAATCTTGGCCCAGCGCTGCATGTCGTCACGGGTTTGGCGCAGCGCGTTGCGCACCTTGTGCTGAATGTCTGCGGGCAGGTTGGCATGAACCCAGGCACGGATGTCTTCGCGAAAAGCCTGCTCTTCAAGGGTAAAAGCTAAATCCATGGGAGTCTCCGAACTGGAACAACGCAAAAATGTGCTCGATATTCACTAAGCCAGTTTTTAGCACGGATGTACGCTTCCAATTGTCAAGACCGGGACTGTTGAAGTGTTGACATTGGCCGGCCAGGGCTTAACGCATTGCTGCGGGAGCACGATCTAAGCAGTTGTCAGCGCGATACCCAGCTGCTCGCTGATATTGGCTATTTGACTGCGCAAAAGCTCGTTGTCTGACTTCAAGCGGGCTAGCGAATTTTCAAGCAACGTTACCCGCGCCATCAGGTCAGACGCCTCAGCAGCAATCGGTGCATTGGCCAGCATGGCCTCAATGTCTGGCTGGCCGCACAGCAAGTGAATCCAGCGCTGCTCGCGAGCGCCAGGCATGCGCGGGAGTCTTTGCACCGTGGCCTCGCCGCCGTTGTCACCGCGCGCTTGCAGCTCCAGCAGCACAGATTCAACCGCCGCGACGTCGGCAAATTTAAACCACCGATCGGCGTTGCTGCGCAGCTCGGCAGTTGTTTGCGCGCCGCGCAGCATCAGCAGGCCCAACACTACTGCCTGGGCTTCTGTAGCGCCGGTTGCGCGCTGAAAATTGTGCTCAAAGCGGGGAACCCGGCTTGAACTGCCTTCAAACACCAGGCTAAGCGCCTTCAGGGACGCCAGCGCTGCGCCAGCGTCATCAACGCTGACGTCCATCAGCGGATCGCGGCTGGTTTTCTGGTTGCATCCCAACACCAGCGCGTTCAGGCTTAGCGGGTAGCTGTCTGGCACAGTACGGGCTTTTTCCATCAGCGTGGCCAGCACTCTAGCTTCAATCGGGGTCAGGGTTCGCAGGGTCATAAACTATTGGTTAATTAAGGGGACTATGCAGAAAGTTGAGAAAAACATCGTTATTTTGATCTCAGGAAGCGGATCAAACATGGCCGCGATTGTGCAGGCTGCACAAAAAGAGCACTGGCGTGACAAGTTGGGCGCTCGTGTGGCCTGCGTGATCAGCAACCGGGCGGACGCCGAGGGGCTGGTTACCGCGCGTGCATTGGGCGTGCCGACGCAGGTTGTTGACCACACAGCGTATTCGTCGCGTGAGGCGTTTGATGCTGCGCTGCAGCTTGCGGTGCAAAGCTATCGGCCTGAATTGGTGGTGTTGGCAGGTTTCATGCGTATTTTGACGCCAGGGTTTACTGCCTATTTCACGGGCAGACTTGTCAACATCCATCCGTCACTGTTGCCCGCGTTTGCTGGGCTCAACACGCATCAGCGTGCCATTGCAGCTGGTTGCCGCGTAGCTGGCGCTACGGTTCATTGGGTAACGGCCGAGCTGGATGACGGCCAAATACTGGCACAGGCGATGGTGCCAGTTCTGCCGATGGACACGGCAGATGTTTTAGCGGCGCGGGTTTTGGTGCAGGAACATTTGCTTTACCCGCAGGCGGTGCGAGCTTTGCTGCTAACACTTACAAAGCCCACCGTTGGACGTTGAAGGTTTTTAAAAGCCAAGTTGAATCTGCTTGCCCTGTTAAGCCGTATTTGACACAGCCGCTTGAATTGTTTTTGGTTCCGGCTGTTGCTTCACTTGTCCTTTTTACTTTATTCAACAGGATTCATCATGAAATTTTCTCGCAAACTCGCATCGTCAAAACTCGCGTCTGTTTCACTGGCTGTCATGCTGGGCTTGGGCGCTGCGTCGTCTTTTGCTCAAGTCATGGTCGGCGGCGCGCCCATGCTGGCGTCCAAAGACATCATCGACAACGCTGTCAACTCCAACGACCACACCACGCTGGTTGCCGCCGTCAAGGCTGCTGGACTGGTCGACACACTGAAAAGCGCAGGTCCGTTTACTGTGTTTGCACCCACCAACGCCGCCTTTGCGGCCTTGCCAGCCGGTACCGTTGACACGCTGCTCAAACCTGAAAACAAAGGCATGTTGACCGGTATCCTGACGTACCACGTTGTGCCAGGCAAGGTTGATGCCGCAGCGCTGACCAAGATGATCATGGACGGCAAAGGCAGCACAACATTCAAAACCGTTGCGGGCGGCATGTTGACCGCCAAATCCATGGGCGGCAAGGTCATGATTACCGATGAAAAGGGCGCAATGTCAACCGTAACGATTGCTGATGTGTACCAGTCAAATGGCGTGATTCACGTGGTCGACAAGGTGTTGTTGCCAAAGTGATTGCACCTTGAGCATTGTTCCTTCCCCTTTTGGGGGAAGGCCAGGATGGAGGCACGCACGATGGCCAGTACCTATCAGCGCTTGCCCCCACCCCACCCTCCCCCAGAAGGGGAGGGAGTCAAGCCAGTAGGCGCAGCGCTGCATTAACAATGCTGGCTGCGTCCACATTGAAAAACGCCCGCAGCGCCGCCCGCGTGTCACTGCGGCCAAAGCCATCTGTTCCAAGCGTCGCGTAACTGCGACCTTCGGGCAGGTAGGCCCGAATGCTTTCTGGCACAGCGCGCACGTAGTCGGTAGCGGCAATGATCGGGCCTTGGCTAAGTTGTAATTGCTGGGTGATGAAGGCGTTACCCGCCGTGACCATGCCGTCCCTTGCCAGTTCGCTCCAGCTGGTAACGCTGAAAACGGTGACCGCAATGTCCATAGCTTCCAGCTGTTCAGCAGCCTTAACCACCTCGGTCAAAATTGCGCCAGAGCCCATCAATGTGACGTTTTGGGTAACGTTTTGGGTGACCTTTCGAGCCGTGTCTAGAGGTATTTCAGGGCTCAAGTCCAATGAATTCGAGCGTAAATAGCTCTTGTATTTGTAGCATCCACAAATGATGTCTGCCTCACTCCCCGCTACCAAATCAGGCTGGGGGTAGTTCTCGTTCATCATCGTGACGTAGTAAAAAACGTCAAGCTGCTCAACCATCATCTCGCGCATGCCGTGGTCGATGATCACAGCCAGCTCGCAGGCAAAGGCGGGGTCGTAAGCTTTGCAGTTGGGAATGGTTGCTGCAACCAGGTGGCTGGTGCCGTCCTGGTGCTGCAGGCCCTCGCCGCTGAGTGTCGTGCGGCCAGACGTAGCGCCGAGTAGAAAGCCGCGCGCCCGCTGGTCAGCTGCTGCCCAAATCTGGTCGCCGACGCGCTGAAAGCCAAACATCGAGTAGTAAATGTAAAACGGCAGCATCGCCAGGCCGTGCACGCTGTAGCTGGTGG
>JAYWHR010000073.1:0-25776 GCA_043777675.1 Comamonadaceae bacterium
CTGGTGTCGAACACTCTTCTCGATTTCGGATTGCTCACGGTTTGTGCCATTTCAGTTTTAACAACCTATCGGGCTGTCTGTTTTTATTAGACCACTACATGGCTTGTCGTACACCACCTTCGATTACAGCAACTTGCGCATCACGCCAAAGCAAATCACTGTGACGGTAAAAAACTCTGGAAAAGTTGCTGGCAGCGAAGTGGTTCAGGTGTATGCCGGCGTCTTGCCGGCGCCAGTTCCAACTGCGCCAAAATCCCTAGCCGGATTTGCCAGAGTGCCGCTGGAGCCGGGGCAATCTCAGGAGGTGGTTATTGCGCTAAGTCCACAGTCAATGTCTTACTGGGATGTGAAGTCGCGTGCATGGGTTGCACCCTCTGGAACTGTGCCGATCATGGTTGGCTCGTCGTCTAGCGATATTAGGCTCAGTGGGAATGTGCAGCAATAGAATCTTGAGCTAAATAACCTCTATTCCACCCCAGTTGAGCCGGAGCGTTCGCCGATGGCTCAACTCATTCAGCGCAGATTCGGTTTAAGGGCCTTGCTCATGAAGTGGAACTAAAGCCCCAATTTCTTCCAACCATCCAAACCCAGCCTTTCAAGCGTCGCGATGTTCGTCTCATAAATCGTCTCTGCCTGCGGGAAAGCTTCAACAGCTCGGTCAATACTGTCTTCACGCAGCAAATGGAGAATGGCAAACGGTGCGCGGTTGGTGTAGTTGCTGATGTCGTCAGGCTCAGTCCCCTCAAACTGGAACTTCGGATGAAAGCTGGCCAGTTGCACCACGCCTTCCAGCTCATGCTCATCGATCACGTCTTCTGCAATTTCCAAGAAATCATTGAAATCCAAAAAATCTTCAAAGAGAGTAGGGTGGATCAGTAGCGTTGTATCAATCTCTGAGGCGGGAGTGGCCACGAGCAAATCCAGCTCACGATCCAGCTCTTCAAGTAAATCATCCGCATGCCGCGCCTTGCTCACGATCATGCGAACCTGATTCTTCACATAAACCGCCTTGGCAAACGGACAAAGATTCAGGCCAATTACGGCTTTTTCTAGCCAGAGGCGGGTTTGCTGGAGGACTAGTTCTTCGTTCATCGCTGGAGGGTTTGGAGTGAGGACAGACATTATGAATTATTGTTGCAAGTGACCCATGATCGTTCCGCCTTATGATGCCAAGATGTCTGTCCGATCCTGTAAATATGCCCAATCTTGTTGAACAAATCCGCGAAGCGCTTTCCATGTTTGCACTCGACGACACAAAGCCTGCCTTAATCGGCGGCTTGGCAGTGGTGGCGCACAGCGTCGTGCGCCACCAAGGACGTGGACTTTTTATTGGAAGCCGAAGCTGCGGATCAGGTGCATGAGGCACTTTTGAGATTGGGCTGCCAATGCATCCACCGCAGCGAGGATGCCGCGAACTATTTGCGCGGCTCAGAAGCGCTGAATTTGCTCTACGCGCATCGCCCGATTGCGCGCCGCTTGTTAGCCCAAGCGTCAGAGCGCGAGACGCCTGTGGGGCGTATGCGTGTCATCAGCGTTAAGGGATTGATTGGCTTTAAGTTGCAAGGCTACGTGAACGATGCCACGCGAACACGCGAGTTGGACGACATCCGTGCGCTTGCGAAAATACACCGCACATCAATCGATATCGTTCAATTGAGAGAATACTTTGCGCTGTTCAATCAAACAGAATTGCTCAACGAGCTCATTGCGAAAAATGACAACTAAAACGCCACCTGAACTGAACGAATCCGTGTTCGCAACGGATTGAAGCGTGGTGTCGGTGAGCGAAGCGGGTGCGCCTTTCCAGCCCCCGCTTGCCAACTCAGACCCTATCGCTGAGTGGATCAGTCTGATGGAAGTCGTACAGATGCTGTGTCCTGTTTGGCCAGTGCGTGACAAGCCGATGCTGGGCGAGCAGTGGAAGCTGTAACTTCAGGTTCTGTGTCATAAAAACACTCTGCAGTCGACGACTGAAAGCAGGAATGAACTTGGCTTTTTTAAGTCATGCAGGAGTTGCTAACTTAAGAATCAAATGCGAAAATCGCCAAATCAAGATATGCACGTATGGATACTAAGCAACTTACTTCCGTTTCGTTTCGTACATGCGCTGCCGCTTTTCAAAAAGCTTGTCGACTGCGCTCCGAGTGGTGTCTTGGTAAAGTTCGCCATCAAACTTTAAACTTCCTATCAAGGAACGCTCGTCTTTCGGCTTGAACGTCATATTTTCATTTTCTGACTTTATATACGCATATACGGCGAAATCACGGTAGCCATTGCTCAATTGTTTTGTTGACGCAAGGCTGCGCTCTGCCGTATGAGTGGCGCCTGTGAGTTCTTCTGAGCCTCCACAAGCGCTGCCTTTCAGCCATTGATGCTGATATTGCTCGATGAAGAAATTTTTCAGCACGGGAACAAGCGTACGCTTTTGATCTGCGAAAAGCCAAAGTTCTTCGCCCCATCCGCCCTCATAGGAGCATCGACCATGAAAAGTATTCATTCTCACGCCGATTGCTCTAACGCCATCAGCGATGTCGTAGCGAGCCGTGTCTATGCGTAAAGAATATTCACTGAATCTGGTTGTCGCGTCTTCTTCATATTTTTCGCTATGCAAAGACAATACTTGACGCTTGGCTTTATCTACGATTGCAACTGTAAATATGAATCCGTCAGAGTCATTTGCTTTGGCTGGAAGCAGCGATTCATAGAAAGTTGCAACAATGACTTGGTTGGCATCATTTGGTTGATTCTTACAAACCAACGTGATTACCTTCCATTCGTAACCACGCGGCGTCGCCTCCTCTTCAAGCGCAACTTTTAGCTTTTTACCAAGCGTCTTGCTGATCAACTCGCGATTGCACTCTTGCTTTTCTTCTTTTGCCCAACACCAATTGGTGGCAACAAGCAAGCAAGCAATGAGCAGTGCGTGGCTGAGTTTCATAACCAAATTTCGTTAGCGCTTGACCGGCGGCAAATCCGTGCAACTGCCATGCGCTACCTCCGCTGCCATGCCGATGCTCTCGCCTAGCGTGGGATGCGGGTGAATGGTTTTGCCGATATCCACCGCGTCCGCCCCCATCTCAATGGCCAGCGCGATTTCGCCGATCATGTCGCCAGCATGCGTGCCGACCATGCCGCCGCCTAGGATTTTGCCGTGGCCGTGGGCCTCATCGCTGTCATCAAATAGCAGCTTGGTGATGCCTTCGTCGCGGCCGTTGGCAATCGCTCGGCCTGATGCAGTCCAAGGGAATAGGCCTTTTTTGACTTTGATGCCTTGTGCTTTGGCTTGATCTTCGGTGAGGCCGACCCACGCGACTTCGGGGTCGGTATAGGCGACGCTGGGGATCACGCGGGCGTTGAATGCGGCAGCGGCCAGCTCTTTGTTGCCGTGCTGCTCGCCTGCAATCACTTCAGCAGCCACGTGCGCCTCGTGCACGGCCTTGTGCGCCAGCATGGGTTGGCCGACGATGTCGCCGATGGCGAAGATGTGGGGCACGCTGGTGCGCATTTGGATATCGACGTTGATGAAGCCACGGTCTGTGACTGCTACGCCGGCTTTGTCTGCGGCGATTTTCTTGCCGTTGGGAGTGCGGCCTACGGCTTGCAATACTAGGTCGTAAGTTTGGGGCGCTGGCGCTGTGCCACCGGCCTCGGCGCTTTCGAAAGTCACTTCAATGCCCGCAGGCGTGGCTTTGGCTCCAACTGTTTTGGTGTTCAGCATGATGTTGTCAAAGCGCTTGTCATTCATCTTTTGCCACACTTTGACCAAATCGCGGTCTGCGCCTTGCATGAGGCCGTCCATCATTTCGACCACATCAAGGCGCGCGCCGAGGGTGGAATACACCGTGCCCATTTCTAAGCCGATGATGCCGCCGCCCAAGATCAGCATGCGTTTTGGGACTTCTTTGAGCTCTAGCGCGCCTGTGGAATCGACCACTCTTGGATCATCGGGCATGAAGGGCAGGCGCACGGCTTGGCTGCCTGCGGCGATGATGCAGTTTTTGAACTGGATGGTTTTCTTCGTGCCAGTTTTTTCTTGTGCTGTGCCGCTGGTTTCTTCCACCTCCACATGGTTGGCGCCAACGAATGCACCGTAGCCGCGCACTGTAGTGACTTTGCGCATCTTGGCCATGGCAGCCAAGCCGCCAGTGAGCTTACCGATGACTTTTTCTTTGTGGCCGCGCAGTTTGTCGACGTTGACCACTGGCTTGCCAAAGTCCACGCCCAGATCGGCCATGTGGCTGACTTCATCCATCACAGCGGCGACGTGCAAGAGCGCTTTAGAGGGGATGCACCCGACGTTCAGGCACACGCCGCCGAGCTGGGCATAGCGCTCGACGATGATGACTTTGAGGCCAAGATCTGCGGCGCGAAAAGCTGCGCTGTAGCCGCCGGGGCCTGCGCCTAGGACGAGGAGGTCGCAGTCTAGGTCTGCTGCGCCTGTATAGATGGATGCTACTGAATTAGTAGCACTCTGCGCAGTTTCTATGCCGGCTAGAGGCTGTTTTTTCTCTGAAACTGGTGCAGAAACGTCTGCTGGGGCAGGGCTGAGAGCCGCAGCAGCGCCAGCCGCTTCGAGCGTGAGCACAATGGAGCCTTGCTTGACTTTGTCGCCAATTTTGACTTTGAGCTCTTTGACCACGCCTGCTGCGCTGCATGGAATTTCCATCGAGGCTTTGTCGGATTCAACCGTGATGAGCGATTGCTCTTCTTTGACGGTATCGCCTGGTTTGACGAGAAGTTCGATGACAGCGACTTCGTCAAAATCACCAATGTCTGGGACTTGGATTTCTATGGTTGACATGGTTTGCTTTCCTTAGCGCCGCTTCGCGTCGCGAAATTAAAGGGGGTCAGAGTTGATTGGCGTTGGCGCAGGTTAAATGGGGTCAGAGCACAAATAATTAGTCTGTAGTGATCACAAGGAAGTAAAACGCAAAATTAATTGTGATCTGACCCCGTTTAACGTCGCGCCCATTTAATTTCTTCCTGCTATTTCAGCTTCATAGTGAACACCTTGATCGGGCCGCCGGAGTTTTTGTCGAATTCGCAGCCGGCGGTGACGCCTGCCATGGCCACTTCACGGGCGCTAGCATCGCGCTTGGCGTATGTGACGCTCATTGCGCCGAGCGCGAAAGCGCGGCCAGACCCGACGCCCCAGAATTCTTTGAATTCAAAGACTTCACGGTAGCTGTACAGCCCGAAGATGCCTGCGCTGTTGGCAATCAACACGCTGAACTGCATGCTTTCATACGGGTCAGCGTCTTCTTCCTTGGTCTGCATGAAGAATTTTTCTTTGAGCACGGGGTGGAGCTTCAAGAAGGTGTCGTACACCTCGTCTTTGCTGTGCAGCTTCAATTCTTCTTTGGGCAACGATTCAAGCGATTTGCGCAGCGCAGGGAAGTGCGCCACGGTGCCAGCGGTGGTGATGTAGCTTTCGCCGCCCACCGCTTTGACCTTGAAGATTTTTTCATTGGCTTCAAAGCGGGGGCTCAATCGCGTATCGCCAAAGGTGACGAGCGAATCGGAGGCGATGGCGACATTGCCTGCTTTTTTAACGACGACGACAGTTGTCATGAGGTTCTTTGAAAGGTGAGGTTTGAATACCGGACGCAGAAGACGCAAAAGTGACGCAAAAGTCGCAAAAAAGAAAACAAAAATGTATTGGCATTTTTTGCGTCTTTTGCGTAACCTTTGCGTCTTCTGCGTCTGGTAGTGAATTTGAATTTAAAGCAATACCCGACGGAAATCGCCCAAAATTTGGCCGAGATAGACGTTGAATCTTGCCGCTGCAGCACCATCGATCACGCGGTGATCCCACGTTAACGACAAAGGCAGCATCAGGCGTGGCACGAATTTCTCGCCGTCCCACACGGGCTCCATTTGGCTCTTGCACACGCCGAGGATGGCCACTTCAGGCGCATTGATGATCGGCGTGAAATAACGCCCGCCAATGCCGCCTAGGCTGGAAATGGTGAAGCATGCGCCGCTCATCTCGGCAGGCGAGAGCTTGCCGTCGCGTGCCTTCTTGGCCAACTCGCCCATCTCTTGGCTGATTTGCATGATGCCTTTTTTGTCGGCATCTTTGATCACGGGCACCATCAAGCCATTGGGTGTGTCTGCTGCGAAGCCGATGTGGAAATACTGCTTGTAGATGATCGCATCGCCGTCGAGAGAGGCGTTGAAATCTGGGAATTTCTTGAGTGCTGAGACGCAGGCTTTGATGAGGAAAGCGAGCATCGTCACTTTTACACCTAGCTTTTCATTTTCCTTATTCGTGGAGACGCGGAAGGCTTCTAGATCGGTGATGTCTGCGTCGTCATGGTTTGTGACGGCGGGAATCATGATGGCATTACGCGTGAGATTCTGGCCACTGATCTTTTTGATGCGGCTCATCTCCTTGCGCTCAATCGGGCCGAACTTGGTGAAGTCGATCTTTGGCCAAGGGATCAATCCAAGCGCTGCACCATCGCCGCCGGCTGCTGCTGGGGCTTTGGCTGCTATGGCTTTGGTGGCCGTCGCGCCGCTCATGACAGATTTGGTAAAACCCTGAATGTCAGATTCAGTGATGCGGCCTTTGAGCCCTGAACCTTTGACTTCATCGAGCGGCACACCCAGTTCGCGAGCAAACTTGCGTACAGACGGGCTGGCGTGGGGAAGTGCACCAGAGGGCGCGATTGTAGGGTTGTGAACTGGGGCTACAGGAGCGCTAGATGCTACAGAAACAGAAGCACTCTGCGCAGATTCTATGCCGGCTACTGGCACTTTTTGCTCTAAAACAGGTGCAGAAACTGGCGCTGAAGCACCTGCGGGCGCAGAGCCTTCCAAAATCGCCAACAGATCACCAATATTGATCTTGTCGCCAACCTTGACTTTCAATTCTTTCAACACACCCGCTGCGCTAGATGGAATCTCCATGGCGGCTTTGTCTGACTCCACGGTGACGAGTGATTGCTCTACCTTGATCGTGTCGCCGGGTTTAACGAAGACCTCAATAACGGCCACGTCTTTGAAATCACCGATATCGGGGACTTTGACTTCGATCCGTGATGCTACTGAATTTGTAGCTGCTTGCGCAGTATTCATGCCGGCTGCTGGCGTTTTTTGCTCTAAAAATGGAGCTGGAGCAGGGCTGGGAGCCGCTACAGGAGCGGGCGAGGGCGCAGATGCTGCCCCAGCCGCCTCTAGCGTGAGCACGACAGAGCCTTGCTTGACCTTATCGCCGATTTTAATTTTCAGCTCTTTCACAACGCCTGCATGGCTAGATGGGATTTCCATCGAAGCTTTGTCAGACTCCACAGTCATCAGAGACTGCTCAGCCTTGACGGTATCGCCCGGCTTGACGAGCAGCTCGATGACGGCAACTTCGTCGAAATCGCCGATGTCTGGGACTTGGATTTCAATAACGGACATTCTTTAGTCTCCTAGCAACGCTTAGGGTTGCGAAATTAAATAGGTTCTGGCTTTGTTGGCGTTGGCTGAGAATTAAATGGGGTCAGAGCACAATTAATTTGGCTGTTGATGATCAAAAAAGGCTGGATTGCAAAATTAATTGTGATCTGACCCCATTTAATCGTCCCCATTTAATTTAAGCGTAGAGAGGATTGATCTTGTCAACCTTGATGCCGTATTTCTTAATCGCTTCCGTCACTTTGCTCATCGGCAATTTGCCGTCTTCCGCCAAAGCTTTGAGCGAAGAGATCACGATGTAATGGCGGTTGATCTCAAAGTGTTCGCGCAGTTTGCTGCGGAAATCTGAGCGGCCAAAGCCGTCGGTCCCGAGGACTTTATAGGTACGGGTGGCTTTGCCGTCTGCCGCGGCTTTTTGCACGTAGGGGCGAATTTGCTCGGCGTAGGCTTTCATGTAATCCGTGGACGCGATCACAGGGCCTGTTGTTGAGCCCAGTTGCGTTTCTACGAATGATTTCACTGGCGTGGCTTCTGGGTTGAGCAAGTTGATGCGATCAGCGGCTTGGCCATCGCGGGTGAGCTCGTTAAAGCTTGGGCAGCTCCAGATGTTCGCGCCCACGCCCCAGTCTTTCTCCAGCAATTCTTTCGCGGCAATGCTCTCGCGCAAAATCGTGCCTGAGCCGAGCAAGTTGACGGTGTGATCTTTCTTGGTAGCCTCTTGCAGCAAATACATGCCTTTGATGATCTGCTCTTCCGTGCCAGCTTTGAGGCCAGGCATCGCGTAGTTTTCATTGAGCAGGGTGATGTAATAAAACACGTTCTCTTGGCGCTCAACCATCCGCTTCAAACCATGATGCAAGATGATGCCCACTTCATGCGCAAAGGTTGGGTCATACGAGACGCAATTGGGGATCGTGCCGGCCATGATGTGGCTGTGGCCATCTTCGTGTTGCAAGCCTTCGCCATTCAGCGTGGTGCGGCCAGATGTGCCGCCGAGCAAGAAACCGCGTGCTTGCATATCGCCCGCTGCCCAAGCCAAATCACCAATACGCTGGAAGCCAAACATCGAGTAGTACACGTAGAACGGTACCATGATGCGGTTGCTGGTGGAATATGACGTAGCCGCCGCAATCCAGCTGCTCATGCCGCCGGCCTCATTAATACCTTCTTGAAGAATCTGGCCGCCTTTGTCTTCCTTGTAATACATCACTTGTTCTTTATCAACAGGTGTGTACTGCTGACCAAGGGGGTTGTAAATGCCAACCTGGCGAAACAGGCCTTCCATGCCGAAAGTGCGTGCTTCGTCGACCAAAATCGGCACGACACGGGGCCCAAGCGCCTGATCGCGCAAGAGCTGCGTGAGGAAGCGCACATAGGCTTGCGTGGTAGAGATTTCGCGGCCTTCGGCGGTGGGCTCCATCACGGATTTGAAGACATCAAGCGCTGGCACTGTAAAAGATTCATCCGCCTTTGTGCGGCGATGTGGCAAATAGCCGCCGAGGGCTTTGCGCCGCTCGTGCAGGTATTTCATCTCTGGCGTGTCGTCTGCCGGTTTGTAGAAAGGCAGATCAGCGATTTGACTGTCTGGAATCGGAATGTTGAAGCGATCGCGGAAAGCTTTGATGTCTTCATCGGCGAGCTTCTTGGTTTGGTGAACCGTGTTTTTGCCTTCGCCGATCTTACCCATGCCAAAACCTTTCACGGTTTTGATCAGAAGTACGGTGGGTTGATTCTTATGCTTGACAGCCGCATCAAACGCAGCAAATACTTTTTGCGGATCATGGCCACCGCGCTTCAAATTCCATACTTCATCGTCGCTCATATGCGCGACCATTTCTAGCGTCTCGGGGCTGCGGCCAAAGAAATGCTTGCGCACATAAGCGCCATCATTCGCTTTGAAGGCCTGATAGTCGCCATCCAGCGTATCCATCATGATTTTGCGTAGCGCACCATCTTTATCTCGAGCGAGCAGGGCATCCCAGCCGCTACCCCAAAGCGTTTTGATGACATTCCAGCCAGCGCCACGGAATTCGCCTTCAAGCTCCTGCACGATCTTGCCGTTACCGCGCACGGGGCCATCTAAGCGCTGTAGGTTGCAGTTGATCACGAAAATGAGATTGTCTAAATTCTCGCGCGCGGCCAAGCCAATCGCGCCGAGTGATTCCGGCTCATCCATCTCACCATCACCGCAGAAGACCCACACTTTGCGGTTCTCGGTATTGGCAATGCCGCGAGCATGCAAATATTTCAAAAAGCGCGCCTGGTAAATCGCCATGAGGGGCCCGAGACCCATCGACACGGTGGGAAATTGCCAAAACTCAGGCATCAGCTTGGGATGCGGATAGCTCGACAAACCTTTGCCATCGACCTCTTGGCGGAAATTGAGTAGCTGCTCTTCCGTCAAGCGGCCTTCGAGATACGCGCGGGCATAGACGCCAGGCGATACATGGCCTTGGATGTAGATGCAATCGCCGCCGTGATTCTCAGATTCGGCATGCCAGAAATGATTGAAGCCAGCGCCAAACATATTAGCCAAGGAGGCAAACGAGCCGATATGGCCGCCCAAATCGCCGCCGTCTGCTGGATTGTGGCGATTGGCTTTTACCACCATCGCCATTGCGTTCCAGCGCATGTAGGCGCGCAAGCGCTCTTCGATTTCGACATTGCCGGGGTTGCGCGCCTCTTGATCGGGCTCAATGGTGTTGACATAACCCGTGGTGGCAGAAAAGGGCATATCGATGCTGCTTTGGCGTGCATGCTCTAAAAGTTGCTCGAGCAGGAAGTGCGCTCTTTCCTTGCCGCCCTCTGCGATGACGGCTGATAACGCGTCCATCCACTCGCGGGTTTCTTGTGAATCGTGGTCGGTGTCCTGAGCGTTACTGACGGTTCGTGCTGACATGAGATTTGTCTCCTGAAAGAAGCAGCGTCATGAGTTATGACGAGCCAATAGCTTGCCTTGAATTTAGGGCAGTGACTCTATTGTTCCATAAATTTCCTTATATTTTCAAATAGTGCATTATGTTTTCATAATATGGAATATTATATGAAATCATAAGAATGCCCTGAGCTGCATGACAATGCCAGCATGACTCAAGCAAAGACCAATTGGCTTTCTCGCTGGTGGCGCTCGCAATCGCCCACGCGGCAAGATCGCTTTGCTTTAATAGCGCCGCTCGCCGCAGTAGCGGTATTTCTGATGGCCATCGTGGCCGCGTTTGGGTATTTGCGGCTTGAGGAAATGTCGCGCGAGCAAGAAGCGGTGCAGCGGGATGTGGAATATGCGCAGCAGAAACTACGCCTGCGCTTGCTGGAGCGCCAAGAGCAACTGCAGCGCTTAGCTTCTGACATCAGCAACAAGCAGATCGACACGGAGGATTTCGTCAACCAAGCCGAGGCACTCGTGCGCCAGTATCCAGAGCTGCAATCGGTGGTGTGGATTGACGCAAAAAGACGCATCCGCGTGAGCTACACCTCCCCCAGCATGCCGGGGCTCTATGTCCGCCTCGCTGGCGATGTGCTGCGCTACGCCGAGACAGATACGGTCTATAACCTTGTGCGTGATGTGCGCCAGCCGATGTATTCCGTGCCGTTTTCTGTACCCACTGGCCTGGGCACTCAGACCATTCCCGTGCTGCAAGTGCAGGTGCCGCTAGCCGATGGAGCGCGCTTTGCGGGTGTGGTGATGGGGGAATACCAGGTTGATGGTCTGCTCCGCTACGGCGTGCCTGCCGAGATCGCAGCGAAATACGCGATTGCGCTAGTGGACAATAAAAACCGCTTGCTCTCAGGCAATACTTCTCCAAAGCGCAGTGCGGCTGTTCGCCTGTTGCCTTGGGTGCAGCACGATACAGAATACGAAGTGCCAGTTTCACCAGTGGGTAACAGCTTGGTGCTTCGCGCTGAGGCCTATCGCACTTCACTCGGCGTGATCGGTAGTGCACTTTTTTGGTTAGTACTGGTTCTCTCACTGATGACGGCTTGGTTACTGGTTAGCGCTTGGCGGCATACACGCCGACGTATCCGTACTCAAGCTGCACTTGTGCAAGAAACCAGCTTTCGCCGAGCGATGGAAAATTCCATGCTCACTGGCATGCGAGCGCTTGATTTGCAAGGCCGCATCACCTATGTGAACCCCGCTTTTTGCCAAATGACGGGCTGGACTGAGGCTGAGCTCGTGGGCCTCACGGTGCCTTTCCCTTATTGGCCAGACGATGATCGTGAGTTGCTGGCTGCGCGACTTGAAGAAGAGATCAGCGGTAAAACTACGCCGGGTGGCTTTCAAGTACGCGTGAAGCATCGGGATGGCAGCATTTTTGATGCGCGCATGTATGTATCTCCTCTGGTGGATGGCAAGGGCGTGCAAAGCGGTTGGATGACATCTATGACAGATATCACCGAGCCCAACCGCGTGCGCCGCCAGCTCTCAGAATCCTATGAGCGCTTCACGACGGTGCTGGAAGGCCTAGATGCCAGCGTGTCTGTCGCGCCTTTAGGAAGTGATGAACTGCTTTTTGCCAACAAGATGTATCGCCTGTGGTTTGGTGGTAAAGCGCTTGAGCACCTCAGCTTGGTGGAGCAAGCGGGCCGGATTGACAGCGGCATCGTGCAGCCTCAATTCAAAGACAGCACGGCTGGTGATAGCGTGGATGCGCTAGCAGGGCTGCCCATAGAAGAACTGACTGCTGCGCGCAGCGAAAATGCCGAGATTTTCATTCCCGATCTGAACAAATGGCTGGAAGTGCGATCACGCTATTTGAACTGGACCGATGGCCGCTTGGCGCAAATGGTGATTGCGACCGACATCACGCCGCGCCGTATGGCCGAGGATTTGGCTGCGCAACAGGCAGAAAAAGCGCAATCCGCTTCTAGGCTGATTACGATGGGCGAAATGGCCAGTAGCGTCGCGCATGAGCTCAACCAGCCGCTCACGGCCATTTCCAACTATTGCCACGGAATGGTCAGCCGCATTCAGGCTAAGCAAATTACAGAAGAAGAAATGTTGGCTGCCCTGGAGAAAACTGCGCGCCAAGCTCAGCGCGCCGGGCAGATTATTCAGCGTATTCGCAGCTTTGTGAAACGATCTGCGCCGAATCGCACGGAAAGTGAAGTTTCGCAGCTTGTCTCTGAGGCGTTGGAGCTCGCGGAGATTGAGCTGCGCCGCCGCAATGTTCGCCTGACGCATTATTTGGCTGCACGCCTGCCGACTTTGATGGTCGATCCGATTCTCATTGAGCAGGTGCTGGTGAATTTGCTTAAAAACGCAGCTGAGTCGATCGACAGCGTTAATGTTTCCAATCGCCGTGCAGATCATCGCCGCAGCGTAGAGCTGCGAGTGATACCGAAGCAAATGGACGGCATTGGTGAAGTGGTGGAATTCGTCGTGACCGACACGGGGCAAGGCTTGGCCCCCGAGGTGATGCAGCGCCTGTTTGAAGCTTTCTTCTCCACCAAGGCCGAGGGTATGGGCATCGGGCTCAATTTATGCCGATCTATCGTGGAGAGCCACCAAGGGCGAATGCATGCGGAGAACCTCTACAATGGGGCGGAGGTATCTGGTTGCCGCTTTACCTTCTGGTTGCCTTGCAAGCCGATGGCTTTTGAAGGCAGCCGAACTGGCAGCTTTGCGGCTTTGCCTGGCTAAATGGTGAGATTGTTTAGAATGTATTCGCTATAAAATAGTGAGCATTACGAGTATATTTTATGCCGGCAATCGTTGGTTTTCGTTAATAAAGGACAGTGTTTCATGAGCTTGATCCCGAAAAAAGGCACAGTGTATGTGGTCGACGACGATGAGGCCGTGCGTGATTCACTGCAATGGCTGCTAGAAGGCAAAGAC
The DNA here is from genome assembly GCA_043777675.1 of Comamonadaceae bacterium. GTDB lineage: Bacteria > Pseudomonadota > Gammaproteobacteria > Burkholderiales > Burkholderiaceae_C > JANMDU01. The sequence continues at coordinate 13,241 of JAYWHR010000073.1, forward strand.
TATCGCGTGCGCTGCTTTGATTCGGCTGAGACATTTCTCGCCCGCTACGACCCCCGCGAAGTCGCCTGCCTGTTGGTTGATGTGCGCATGGGCGGCATGAGTGGCATTGAGTTGCAAGACAAACTGATTGAGCGCAAAAGCCCGCTGCCAGTCGTTTTCATCACTGGCCATGGCGATGTGCCGATGGCGGTGAACACCATGAAAAAAGGCGCGATGGATTTCATCCAAAAGCCCTTCAAAGAGCCAGACCTCGTGAGCCTCGTAGAGCGCATGCTCGAGCAAGCCAAGGGTAGCTTTGCCGATCATCAGCAATCCGCAAGCCGCGATGCTCTGTTGGCCAAGCTCACTGGTCGAGAATCGCAGGTTCTAGAGCGTATTGTTGCTGGCCGCTTAAACAAGCAAATCGCCGACGATCTAGGCATCAGCATCAAAACCGTTGAAGCGCATCGCGCGAACATCATGGAAAAGCTTGGGGCGAATACGGTGGCTGATTTGCTGAAGATCGCTCTAGGCTCAAGCGCTCCGAAGACTTAAAACCCTAAAGTCGGAATACAAATACCCAAATACCGAAATACCGAACGAAGAAGACGCAAAAGAAGACAAAAAAGAATTCAAAAAGAGTTTTTGAGCTGAGTGATTTGCCACGCCGTTTGATTTCTTTGAATTTTCTTCTGGTATTTTTGGTATTCCTTTTGCGTAACCTTTGCGTCTTCTGCGTCCGGCATCCGTATTAAAAACTTAAGAAAACAAAAGATGTCAGCCCAACTCATCAACGGCAACGACCTCTCTGCCAAGCTTCGCATCGACGTGGCGAAGCGAGCAGCTGCTTTAAAGGTCAAAGGCATCACGCCCGGCCTGGCTGTTGTGCTGGTGGGAGACAACCAAGCTAGCCAAGTCTATGTGCGCAACAAAGTCAAAGCCTGTGCGGATAACGGCCTGCATTCGGTGTTGGAAAAGCATCCTGCTGACATGAGTGAAGCAGCATTGCTCGCATTGGTTGAAAAGCTCAATAACGATCCGGCCATTCACGGCATCTTGGTGCAGTTGCCTTTGCCTGCGCACATGGATGCGCAAAAGGTGATTGAAGCGATCTCGCCGCAAAAAGACGTCGATGGGTTTCACATCGCCAGCGCGGGCGCACTCATGGTGGGCCGCCCCGGCTTTTGGCCTTGCACGCCTTATGGCTGCATGAAGATGCTCGAATCGATTGGCTATAGCCTCAAAGGCAAGCATGCGGTGGTGATTGGCCGCAGCAATATCGTCGGCAAGCCGATGGCGCTGATGCTTTTGCAGCAAAACGCCACCGTGACGATCTGCCACAGCGGCACGAAAGATTTGAAAGCCTTCACGTTGCAAGCTGACGTCATCGTCGCCGCTGTAGGCAAACGCAATGTGCTCACCTTTGACATGGTCAAGCCCGGTGCAGTCGTGATTGATGTGGGCATGAACCGCAACGATGAAGGCAAGCTCTGCGGCGATGTCGATTTCGAGAGCGTGCGCCAAGTGGCCGGCTACATCACGCCCGTGCCTGGCGGTGTGGGGCCGATGACGATCACGATGCTGCTGGTCAACACGCTGGAAGCTGCTGAACGAATTTAGGTTTGCGCTTTCGTTGAAAGCTCGCGCACATGCTGCGCATGCATGCGGATCTCGTATTCGCGCAATCGCTCATCAAAAAAAGCATACATCTCAGCGGGCGTTGCAGTCACGTTGACGCCTTGCAAGCCTTCATCGCGCAAATCCAGCGGAATCAGGCCGCGCAAAATCAGGCGCTCAGTTTCGCCATCTTGCGCGCGATCGGCTAAGCGTTGCACCGTATCAAAAAAAGCATCCATGCTGTAGCCATGATCGCGCATCAGCACCATCAGATCAAACAAATCACGCGAGCGCACGCGGTCTTGCAGGACCAAGGTTTTGGCGGTCTTCAGCCCATCTATAGAGAGCACGGCAAATGCGCAGCCCGCTTGCAAATCACGAGGCGCATTTCGCCAATAGACGAAGCGCTTGGGATGCTTATGTGGGCTGGTCGCAAAGAAAGTGACTTTCACACCGTTAATGGCGTAGTCGCGTGCGTAATCGGAGAGGTGCTCGCCTGTGTTGATGCGAAATGTGGAAGTGGCGGCTGAATCGGTAATCAGATCGGCTTTGTGGCCATCGCCACGCAATTGCCAAATGAGCCTGTCGATACGCTCCTTGGGCAGCTTGCCGTTTGCTTCATAAAAAACGAAATCCAAATCATTGCTCTGGCGATGCGCAATGTGGAGCGCCAGCGCAGTGCCGCCAATCAGTAAGAAACCGCGTGCATGCTCAGACGCTGCTAAGGTGGCAAACACGGCTTGCGTTTGCGGATGCAAGCTGTGGACTTTGAAATGACTCATGATGCGAGGTTTTCTTGAGCCACGCGAATGCTCGGCAAGATCGCGCCCAGTGGGCCAGCGCCAAGATCAATCCCAAAGCGCTGTGCAACAAGTTCGACCAACGGCAGGCCGTAATGCGCCGTGGTGCGCGAGACATCATCAAATCGCGCTTTATCAAGAACCTTAGCGATCAACACATCATCTGCAATCTGCGGGTTTGACCAATCGTAGGGAAAGCTCAAACCCAAGCGAGAGGATTTGAGATGGCTAGCGGCAGCGAGCGGCGCGCTGGCGTTGGGAGTTGTCGTCTCCAGCATGATCGGCGCAGGGCTTCGGGTGCGAGCGCGGCGACGGGTGGGGGCAGTTGTTGGCTCACCCGCGTCCCAACCCAAAGCTGCCAACTGCGAATCCATTTGCAAGGCTTGAAGCAGCTTCACATAGTCAGAAAGTGAGCCCGAGCCTGTAGATTCCAGCTTGCGCAGCGTGCCATAGGCCACGCCAGAGCGCTCGGCAAGCTCGCGCTGGGTCAGGTTGCGATTCAAGCGATGGAGCTGAATGGGTTGGGCTATTTGTTGCATGGCGGATTAATTAATTGCTTAAATAATAGCATTTATTATAAATTAATGCTTCATTTGTAGTGTTAATCTAGCTTCTGATGAATTCTCAAGCCATCCAAACAAAGCGCGTTAGGATGCGGGCATGAGCCTGCACCTCCTCGATTTCTCCCGCCGCTTGCCGCTATTTGACGCAGCGGCAAGCCGAGCGATTGAGGCGCAAGCAGCCAAAGCTTTGGCCCCGCATACCTTGATGCAACGCGCGGGTCTTTCGATGGCTCGCCTCGTGTGCGAAATCGCGCCACATGCGCGCGTGGTGTGGCTGGCCTGCGGGCCGGGCAACAATGGGGGTGATGGGCTGGAGGCGGCGATGCATCTGCGCATGTGGGGGCGTGAGCCGCTGGTCACTTGGCTGGGCGACACGAAGCATTGCCCGCCTGATGCCCTCGCGAGTTGGGAGCGCGCACGCGATGCGGGCGTGCAATTTCTTGATGCGCCGCCTGCCCATTGGGATCTCGCAGTCGATGCGCTGCTGGGCGTGGGCGCAAGCCGTGCGCCTGATGGACTGATGCTGGAGTGCTTGCAACGTATGCATGAGATCCATGCACCCATACTTTGCGTGGATGTGCCCAGTGGATTGGATGTGAATACAGGTTGTTGGTTGGGTGCCGATGATTCTGTGAATACTATTAATTCAATAGCGCCTCGCGCAGATTCTATGCCGGCTAGGAGCACTTTTCATTCTCAAAAATACACGTTAAGCTTGCTCACCTTAAAACCGGGCTTGTTCACCGCGCAGGGGCGCGATGCATGCGGCGAGATGTGGTTTGACGATTTGGATGTAGTTGGCGATGAATCTGTACCCACGGCTTGGCTGAGCGGCGCTGCGCAGATGGCCATGCCGCGGCGTTTGCATGCGAGCCACAAAGGCAGCTATGGCGATGTGGCTGTGATTGGCGGGGCGAGCGGCATGCAAGGCGCGGCGCTGCTGGCTGCGCGAGCTGCTTTGCATGCGGGGGCAGGGCGTGTGTTTGTGGGTTTGCTCGGTGGCGGCATGGTGGTTGATCCGATGCAGCCGGAGCTGATGTTTCGTGATGTGGCCACGCTGGATTTCAAAGACAAAACGGTGGTCTGCGGCTGCGGTGGTGGCGATGCGGTGCGCGCTGTGTTGCCGCGTGTGATTTCTTCTAGCGCACGCTTGGTGCTTGATGCTGATGCGCTGAATGCCATCGCTCTGGATGAATCGCTGCAAACCTTGCCGCAACACCGTGCTTTGCGAGGCCGCCCCACGATCCTCACGCCGCATCCGCTGGAAGCGGCGCGTTTGCTCGGGATGACGACTGCGCAAGTGCAAGCAGACCGCCTGAAAGCCGCGCAAACTTTGGCAGACCGCTTTGCATGCACCGTGATCTTGAAGGGAAGCGGCAGCATCATCGCTAGCCCCGGCGCAGTGCCTGCGATCAACCCTACAGGCGATGCACGGCTGGCCACAGCCGGCACAGGGGATGTGTTGGCGGGCATTTGCGGTGCGTTTCTGGCGCAGGAAGCTAATGCCGTGCTCGCTGCCCAACGCGCCTGCTGGGCGCATGGCGTATTGGTGGGTGGCAATGCTTCATCGCACGTGATACCTGCTTCTGAATTGATCAAGCGTTTACTATTAATTTAATAGCGCCCCGCGCAGTTTCCATGCCGGCAATCAGCCGATTTGAGCATTAAAACTCAAAGAAAAGGGTTCTCTACGACGAGCTTGCCAAAGCGCCTGCCGTGTTGAAAATCTTCTGAGACGAGCACATCGGCATCTGATCTGAGCGCTGTTTCTAAGATGAGCGCATCCCACCAGCTGAGTTGATGCTGCTCATGCAAAAGCAGGGCAGCTTGTACGCTTGCAGCCATACTTCCAAGGACTAAAAACTCACATAAGTGCGTAACAGCTTGCGCAGCTTGCGAGTGTGACAAAGGCGGCCTGAGTTTGCGCCTGCTGATGTTGTAAAACTCATGGAGCACTTGCGTACTCAGCGCCACCTTGCCCTGCGATCTTGCTTGCTCAATCCGAGCCATTGACTTGACTCGCTTGATATTTTCTGAATCGTCAATGGCGTAGATAAAAATATTGGTGTCAAAAAAAGTGATCATGGTGCGTCTGATCGTGCCGTGCTGGGGTAGGGGCGGTCATAAGCATCTTCACGACTCCAGCTGGCGCCTTCGCTATTTGCGCGACTTTGGCGAGCAATGTCTAAAAAACCTTGTCCAGCGGCGCGTGTTGGCATCTCTTGCCCATACTGCGACAAAAATTCGCGCACTTTCGCACTGAGCGATGTACCCTCTTGAATGGCTCGAACGCGGGCGTTGCGGATGATGGATTCGTCCAGTGCAATGGTCAAATTAGTCATGAAAAAGCTCCTTTCGAGTAACACGTAAACTCGTGGTACACGTATTCTCGTGTGATAATCAAGCCGTGTCAAGCTCACTCGCTCTAAAAATCACTTTCCCCGAAGAATTGCCCGTCTCTGCGCGGCGCGAGGAGATTGCGCGGGCTATATCGGAGCATCAAGTCGTTATCGTTTGCGGCGAAACCGGTTCGGGCAAGACCACGCAGTTGCCAAAAATCTGCTTGGAGCTGGGGCGCGGTGCGATGCATGCCAAGCCGGGGCAGAAACCGCGCTTGGTTGGCCATACGCAGCCGCGCCGCATTGCAGCATCCACCGTGGCCAAGCGCATCGCGCAGGAGCTCAATACGCCGCTGGGCGATGTCGTGGGCTACAAAGTGCGCTTTGCGGACAAGCTGGGTAAAAGTGCGTCCGTGAAGCTGATGACAGATGGCATTTTGCTGGCCGAAACGCAGACCGATCCGCTGCTAAGCGGCTACGACACGCTGATCATCGACGAAGCGCATGAGCGCTCGCTCAATATTGATTTCTTGCTCGGCTACTTGCGCCAGCTCTTGCCACGCCGGCCTGATCTCAAAATCATTATCACCTCGGCCACGATTGATGCGGATCGCTTTGCGCAGCACTTTGCGAGTCGCAATGGCCCAGCTCCTGTGATCATGGTGAGCGGGCGCACTTATGCTGTGGAGCAGCGCTATCGGCCGTTTGAAGAAAGCCGTGATTTCGATGCCAATGATGCGATGGCAGACGCCGTAGACGAACTCTGGCCGGGTTCGCCACGCGGTGACATTCTGATCTTCCTGCCCGGCGAGCGCGAAATCCGCGAAGCAGCAGATCACCTGCGCAAGCATTGCGCGAAAAAACCGGGGCGGCAGAATGTCGACGTGCTCCCCCTGTTTGCGCGCCTCTCGCAATCTGAGCAAGAGCGCATCTTCGAGCCCGATGGCCGCCCGCGCATCGTGCTCGCTACCAACGTAGCCGAAACCTCGCTCACTGTGCCCGGGATCCGATACGTGATTGACGCAGGCACGGCGCGTGTCAAGCGCTATAGTTTTCGTAACAAGGTGGAGCAGCTTCTGGTGGAACCTGTGAGCCAAGCCGCAGCGAACCAACGCGCTGGCCGCTGTGGGCGCGTGGCCGAGGGCATTTGCATTCGCCTGTATGACGAGAAAGATTTTGCGCTGAGGCCGCGTTTTACCGATCCAGAGATTCTGCGCAGCTCGCTGGCCAGCGTGATCTTGCGCATGAAGGCGCTGCATCTGGGGATCGTGGAAGATTTTCCTTTCATTGATGCGCCTTCTAAGCGAGCGATTGCCGATGGTTATCAGTTGTTGCAAGAGTTAGGCGCAGTGGATGAGTTGAACGAACTGACAAGACAAGGCAGCGAGCTGGCCAAGCTGCCGCTCGATCCGCGCGTGGGCCGCATGATCCTGGAGGCGCGTCACCGCGAGGCGCTGACCGAGGTGTTGATCATCGCGGCGGCCTTCAGCGTGCAAGAGGTGCGCGACCGACCGCTCGAACACCAACAAGCCGCCGATGCTGCGCACAAGAAGTTCGACGACGAGAAGTCGGAGTTCGTCGGTGACTTGAAGCTTTGGCAGTGGCTCGAGGATTCGAAAGGCGGCAAGGGCGAGCACAAGGTCTCGGTTCGCAAGCAGGAGCAGCTTCTGCGGGACAACTTCATCTCGCCCCGCCGCGTGCGCGAATGGCGCGACATCCATTCGCAGCTCCACACGGTGGTGGCTGAGCACGGCTGGCGCTTGAACGGCTCGCCTGCGACCTACGAGCAAATCCACTTGTCGATGCTCGCCGGCTTGCTCGGCAACATCGGCTGCAAAAGCGACGAAGACGATTGGTATTTGGGTGCGCGCGGCATCCGCTTCTACCGCCACCCGGGCGCGAATTTGTCGAAGAAGCCGGGCAGATGGATCGTCGCGGCCGAGCTGGTCGAGACGACGCGGCTCTTTGGCCGCGGCATCGCGGCGATCGAGCCGCAATGGCTGCCGGGCATCGCGGGCCATGTGATCAAAACGCAATTGCGGGAGCCACATTGGGAGAAAAAGGCGGCCGAGGTGATTGCGCTCGAGCGTGCCACGCTCTACGGCATCGTGATCTACAACAACAAGCGCGTGAACTTCGGCAATGTGGATCCTTTTTCTGCGCGCGAGATTTTCATCCGCGAGGCTTTGGTCAATGGCGAGTGGGAAACGCGGCTGCCCTTTGTGGCCGCCAACCGCAAGTTGATCGCGCAGGTTGAAGAGCTTGAGCACAAGTCGCGCCGCCAAGACGTGCTGGTGGACGACGAGCTGATCTATGCGTTTTATGACCAGCAGCTGCCGGTCGATGTGTGCAGTGGTCACTCGCTCGAACGCTGGTTCCGCGAGGAGCAAAAGCGTCAGCCCAACCTCTTGCTGCTGACGCGCGAGGAGCTGATGCGGCATGAGGCGGCGGGCATCACGAGCGCGGCGTTCCCGAAGACGATTCGCCTGGGCGGCATCGATTGCGCGGTGAGCTACCTGCATGCGCCCGGCGACGCCAAAGACGGCATGACCGTCACCGTGCCCATCTATGCGCTCAACCAAGTCGCCGACGACCGCTGCGACTGGCTGGTTCCCGGCATGCTGAAAGACAAGGTGCTCGTGCTCGCCAAGAGCCTGCACCAGCGGCCGCGTTCGCGGCTCGTGCCGCTGCCGGACTATGTCGATGCCTTCGTGGCCGACACCAGCTTCGCCGATGGCAACCTGATCGACGTTTTGCTGCGCCATGTGCGCGACAAAACACAGGTTGATGTGAGGCGTGGCGACTTCAAGCAAGAGCAGTTGCCGCCCCATCTGGTGATGAACTTCCGCATCGTCGACGAGCATGGCCGCCAGTTGGGAACAGGGCGCAACATTGCCGCATTGAAGGCCGAGTTGGGCGGGCAGGCGAGGTCGGCATTTCAGGCCTTGGCAGCGCTGAAGTTGTCACCGCAACCGGCTCCCGCAGTCGCGAATGCGAGCCGGCCCGGGAGTGTCGTGCTTCCTCTTCCGCTCGCGGGTGAGGGCAGGGGTGAGGGCGCTCGCGAGCCCACCAACGCGTCCGCTGCCGCACCGCAAAAACACATTGCCTGGACCTTCGGCGAACTCCCGGAGCTGATGGAGATTCGCAAAGCCGGCCAAGCGCTGATCGGCTTTCCGGCCCTGATCGACCGCGGAACGCACGTCGAGATCGAAGTCTTCGATGAGCCCGATGCCGCAGCGCGCAAGCACCGCGCCGGCCTGCGCCGGCTCATCGCACTGCAGATTCGCGATGCGCTGAAGTATCTCGAGAAGAACATCCCCGACCTGCAGAAAATGGCCGTGGCCTACATGCCTCTCGGCACCAATGAAGAGCTGCGCGAGCAGATCATCGATGTCGCACTTGACCGCGCCTTCCTCACCGAACCGTTGCCCACCGATGCCGCCTCGTTTGCCCGCCGCATCGAAGAAGGTCGCGGCCGGCTCACGCTGATCGCCAACGAAGTCGCGCGCATGGCCGCTGGCATCTTGAGCGACTACGCCGCCGCGCAACGAAAGCTCAAAGACGCGCGGCCAGCCAAAGACGTGGCCGATGACATCGCGGCCCAACTTGAGCGGCTGATGCCCAAGCGCTTCATCGATGCCACGCCATGGCCGCAACTCGCGCACCTGCCGCGCTACTTGAAGGCCATCACGATGCGCCTCGACAAACTGCGCGCCGACCCGGCCCGCGACGCGCAGCGACTGGCCGAATTGCGCCCGATCGAACAGCGCTTTTGGCGCCACCTGGCTGAGCGCAAAGGCGTGCCCGATGCGCGGCTGGATGAGTTTCGCTGGCTGCTCGAAGAATTGCGCGTCAGCCTCTTCGCGCAGGAACTGCGCACGCCGCAACCAGTCAGTGTGAAGCGGCTCGACAAAGTCTGGGCGCAACTGATGCACTGAACGAGACCAAGCAATGAATAAGCTGAATGACGACTGGACTCTCGTGCCCGGCACCGATGCGGAGATCGATGCGGCAGCACGTGCCAGCCGCCGCATCGTCAATCGCCGTTCGCTCGTGGCGGCCGGCGTGGCCGTCTTGCCGATTCCTGGGCTGGATTGGGTCACCGATGTGGCCGTGCTGTTGAAGTTGATCCCGGAGATCAACCGCGCATTCGGATTGACGCCGGAGCAAGTCGAGCGCCTCTCGCCAGACCGGCGCATCGCGGTCTACAAAGCGATCTCGGCGGGCGGCGGTATGTTGGTCGGCAAACTCGTCACGCGCGAGTTGATCATGCAGATGCTGCGTCTCGTTGGCGTGCGGCTCACCACGCAACAGGCTGCGAAGTACGTGCCGATTGCGGGGCAAGCGTTGTCGGCCGCATTGACCTTCTCGGCACTGAAATTCGTTTGCGAACAACACATTGCGCAGTGCATTGCGATCTCAAAGCAATTGATGCTGCCGGGACCGGCCAATCGCTGAGTACAATGCGGGTTCGTCGGGGCGTAGCGCAGCCTGGTAGCGCACCTGGTTTGGGACCAGGTGGTCGTGAGTTCGAATCCCACCGCCCCGACCATCCCTCGTCTGTCAGGCCGCCCGGCCGCTCGGTCGTCGTTCCAGATTTGCACTGCAGCCCGTAGCTCAACTGGATAGAGCACCGACCTTCTAAGTCGGATGTCGGGGGTTCGAGTCCCTCCGGGCTGGCCACTTCTTGATCCCGCGCCGTCTCAGACAGCTTCAGTTCGCCTCCTATTCATAGGCAGATACGGGTTTCGGTGGTCAACTTCAGATGCAAGTCCCACTTCAACTTCAAGACAAGATGGTGGGTAAAGCCCAAGTCATGAGCTTGCGAAAGATTTGCGGGCTCGCATGCTTATTGCATTCAAGTGTTGCCAGCAACGCGCCTGTCCTGCACGGCCAAAGTCGAGCGACGCAGGAAATCGGGAACGTGCGCGGGTTATTCCCAATATCACTTACGGTGAGCTGTCGGCGAAACTTTGTCTAGGCGAGCAATCGTCTTTCCATTACGCGTCGACTGCCAGCATTGCCAGTCAGACGCAGGCCAACAAGGGTCCGAACCGAGTAGAACCGGTTCGGACCCTTTTTGTTTGGGCTGGCAATACGGTATTTCTCGATCGCTCGCACCAGCGACCTCGGCGGAGCTGTTTCCGCGTGAAACCGAATCCAGTCGATGGGAAGCTTCGCTCGTCGCCAAAGCGTCGTCGACAAAAAGGCCGTCGACAGTCACAACACCGACCGAGGAACCAAACCATGACCGAGTTCAATCGCCGCCGATTCATCCAAACGGGCGGTTCTGCCATTGTGTTGGGGGCGACCAGTGTCGGAGTGCTGACACCCCTGACCGCGACAGCGCAGGACACGGTGAAGCTGGGCCTGTTGCATTCGCTGTCGGGCACGATCGCGATCGCCGAGGCTTCGCTGGTCGACGCGGAGAAAATGGCTGTGGAAGAGATCAACGCCAGCGGTGGTGTGCTCGGCAAGAAGATCGAACTGGTGATAGAGGACGGCGCCAGCGACAACCCGACCTTCGCCGAAAAGGCTCGCAAGCTCATCGAGCGCGACAAGGTCGCGGCCATCGTCGGCTGCTACACCTCGGCCTCGCGCAAGGCCGTGTTGCCGGTGCTCAATCAGGCCAAGGGCTTGCTCTACTACCCCACCTATTACGAGGGGCAGGAAGAGGACAAGCGCGTCATCTACGGTTCTCAGGAAGCAACCCAGTCGGTGATCGCGGCGATCGATTGGCTGGCGCGCGAGAAGGGCAAGAGCTTCTTTCTCGTGGGCTCCGACTACATCTACCCGCGCACCTGCAACAAGATCGCCAAGCCGACGATCATCAAGGCAGGCGGCAAGGTGCTCGGCGAAGAGTACGCGCCGCTCGGACACACCGAGTTTTCGTCGATCATCAACAAGATCAAGGCTGCCAAACCGGACTGCATTTACAGCACGGTGGTCGGCGGCTCGAACGTCGCCTTCTACAAGCAACTCCGCGCCGCGGGCTTGGACGGGACAAAGCAGGTGCTGCTGTCGACCGTGGTTTCCGAAAACGAGATCGAGGGCATCGGCAAAGATAACGCTGTGGGTTATTACGCCTGCATGGGCTACTTCCAGAGCATCAAGTCGCCCGAAAACGAGAAGTTTGTAAAGGCCTTCAAAGCCAAGTACGGCGCTGACCGAGTCATCGGTGACCCGATGGAGGTTGCATACAACTGCGTGTACCTTTGGAAGAAGGCGGTCGAGAAGGCCAAGTCGTTCGACATCGACAAGGTCGTCGCCGCTTCCGGCGGCATCGAGCTCAATGCGCCGGAAGGCCTGGTGCGCGTGCATGCGACGAACCACCACGTCGCCAAGAAAGTGCGAATCGGACGCGCCCGCGCTGACGGCCAGTTCGACATCGTCTGGGAATCCGCACTGATCGAACCAAATCCGTTCCCGAAGCTTTAAGCGGATGCGAGACAGGCCGGCGGCCGGCTTGGCTTCACGCCGGCCGCTGCGACCCATTTTCTGGAGCGATCCGATGAATCTCGACATTGCAGCGATGCAAGTCTTCAACGGCGTGAGCCTGTTCACCATCCTGCTGTTGATGGCGATCGGTCTGGCGATCGTGTTCGGCCTGATGGGCGTGATCAACATGGCCCACGGCGAACTGATGGCGCTGGGCGCCTACATGACGTATCTGGCCGCCAGATTCTTCGAGACGCATCTGCCGAACTGGATGGGCGTGTACCTGTTCGTGGCGATCCCGTTCGCGTTCGTGGTGACCTTCGCGTTCGGCTACCTGCTCGAACGCGGATTCATCCGCTTCTTCTACAACCGCCCGCTAGACACACTGCTCGCCACTTGGGGTTTGAGCCTGATCCTGCAGCAAGCCTACCGCTCGATATTCGGTGCGCAGGAGGTCAGCGTGCCGCTGGCGACCTGGCTCGCCGGCGCCTGGGAGCCGACGCCGAACATTCAGCTGCCGTTGAGTCGCATCTTCATCATCGGGCTGACGGTGCTGGTCGCGGTCGGCGTCTATGCGCTGCTGTACCACACGCGCTGGGGTTTAAAGGTTCGCGCGGTCACGCAAAACCGGGCCATCGCAGGCGCGGTTGGCATCGACACCGACCGGGTTGATGCGTTGACCTTCGCACTGGGCTCGGGTCTGGCCGGCATTGCCGGCTGCGTCTTCACGATGATCGGTTCGACCAACCCGGGAACGGGCCAGCTCTACATCGTCGACTCGTTCATCGTCGTCGTCTTCG
>JAYWHR010000074.1:0-25146 GCA_043777675.1 Comamonadaceae bacterium
ATCAATTGTCCGACGCCACTCGGCTCACCTCTTGCCAAAGCATTGCAGTAGACAAGTAGAGCATCAATCTCATTAGACTTATCGAACACTCGATCTGCGCCTAAATTGAGGCACTTTTTGCGCATATCGGGCGTGGCGTAATTCGTGAGCACCACTAATTTATGACGCTGTGCTAAATCGTTTGCTGCACGGATTACTCCTAAACCTGATCCGCTGTGGAGATGGATATCCACAATCGCCAAATCGAATTGATGAGCCGGCTCTTGCATCCAGCTCACAGCGTTCTGCTCGTCTTCAGCTGTAGCAACGATCTGCACCGGTGCAAGCTCTTCAAGTGTTGCAATCAAGCTTGCGCGAATGACAGAACTGTCTTCAATTAAGTATATTTTGAGCGGAGTCACAGCGCGTTTGCTTTCGTGTTGCACGCATCGATATTTGCTGTGGAATCACTCAAGAGCCCACTGCATGCGCACACTGGGTTAATCATAGCTTGAGTTAGGTTAAAAATAATTATGCATCGTATGGCCCACATTGTGGTGTGTATTCTGTATGTCAAGCTGATGTCCTACACCTAATATTCAAGTTGTCTGATGGTTCGTCGCGTGCAGCTATTGGACACTCCTGACATACGTTGATTTAGCGTACGGCTTTACAACAAAAGGATTCCATGAAAAATACGTATCAACTTAAAGCGACGACTTCCGGCGTAATGGCACTCGCCATTGCATTAGCTTTTGCTGCATCTTCAGCGCTGGCTCAAAGCTCCACCAATACCGATCCAACACTGTTGGATTACAACCCATCTGGCTACATTTTGCCAAGTATCAACCGCATGGATCCTGACAGTAGACTTGGAACGGGGCAAAATGCCAATGGCGCGAGTTTGCGCTTTGGCATGCCAACATCAGCGAATTGGGATACGCAATTTGGTTTGAATTATGGGCGTGTGAATGATGGAACCAATCGTTATGAACAAATGACGCTGGGCGTGGATGGGCTTTATCTATTTTCTCGTTCGCGCTTTCGGCCTTTGTTGTTGATTGGTGCAGGAGCACAGCGCGATCAGTTCACGACACCCGCTTCCAAGATAGGTCGCACCTCCCCGTTCATTGGCGTAGGTGCAGGTTTTCAATTCGCATTCAACGATCAATGGGGCATGCAGTTAGATGTCCGTCGCAATCATGCCTTCATTCGCGGTAACACATTTGGTACGAAGCGCTCAAATACAGACATTTTGAGCCTTGGGTTGATGTATTCATACGATAAGATGCCAACGCCTGCACCACGCGTGGCTCAGCCGTTGGTGTATACCGAGGCAGCTGTACCGGTGGCTCCTCCTGCTCCGCCTCCTCCCGTTGTCGTACAGGCGCCACCTGCACCTGCAGCGGCTCCCGCCCCGCCGCCAGCTAGATTTGAGCGCATCACGATATCAGCCAGCAAGCTATTTAGCTTCGACAGCGCTGAATTGCGTGCGCCGATGCCTAAGCTTGACGAGGTAGCTGAAACATTGGTGAAATATCCTGACGCCGGCAACATCGTCATTAGCGGTTATACAGATCGATTGGGTTCTGAAGCTTATAACCAAGTACTTTCTCAAAAACGGGCAGATGCTGTTAAAGGCTATATGGTGAACCGTGGAGTCACGGCAAATCGTATGACGGCTGTAGGCAAGGGCGAGAGCAACCCAGTAGCGACTTGCACTGATAGAAACATGATCAAATTACGTGAATGCTTGGAGCCTAATCGGCGTGTAGAAGTTGAGCAGATCACGATCGAACGCCGCGTGCAGTGACTATTTTTTTCAATAGGCTTCAATAATGACCCAATTAAAAACCTCTACTGAAAAATTGCCATTTGAGGGCCACGAAAGTCTTAAGCTAAACATTGAGGCAATTAATGCTGCTAAGCTTAGTCTTAATGACGGTGCCATCACTCCTAGCTATGGGCCTTGGCGTGAGGATATTGTTGCCTTACTCAACGACAGCCTTGCGACTGAATTGCTGTGCGTACTTCGCTACCGGCGACATCACTTCACTGCTTCGGGCGTTACCTCTCCAAAAATTGCGGATGAATTTTTGGTTCATGCAAATGAGGAGATGCAACATGCTGATCGGATTGCCGAGCGAATCGTTCAATTAGGTGGAGAGCCAGATTTTTCCCCTGATTCGCTCACCACCAGAAGCCATGCGGATTACAACGATGAGTTAGATCTTAAAGCCATGATCAAAGCCAATTTGATCGCGGAACGTGTAGCGATAGAAGCTTACACGCAAATGATTGTTCTGATTGGGGATAAGGATCCCACCACCAAACGTTTGATAGAAGATATCTTGAGCGCAGAGCAGGAGCATGCCGATGAATTGAAAGATTGGTTAACGGCAGAGTAAACAGGCTTCATCATGAAGAAAAGTATCAGAACAAGCCATATCGTTCTTGGCGTACTTAGTTTCTTTATCGTTATTGCTCTGCTGAGCTACATCATTGTCGAGGAAAAATCAGATGTTGGTTATGTGAGTTATTCGGGTGATGCACTTATTACCCAAGCGATCAGATCTAAATTTACGGTGGCTAAATACACGACTAGCACCAGTATTAACGTCAGAACCTCAGATGGCGCGGTACTACTGTCTGGCTTCTCGAAGAGCGAGGAAGAGAAATCTGCGGCGGAAAGTGCTGCGCATCAAGTCAGTGGTGTGAAATCGGTGAAAAACGAAGTCATTGTTCGGCAGTGATTTCTTAGGTGGCGCTGCCTTAATGGGTGGCATTTTTTGGTGCATATCCAATGCGCTTTATTGAAACTTCTTTAGGTGATCATATGATTAATCTCAATCGCACAATTCGTGCAACTTCTTTCGTGGCAGTGATCTTGACTTTGGGCGCATGCGCGGGTATGACTCAGCAAGAAAAAGGTATCGCGGTTGGCGCGGGAGTAGGTGCAGTCGGCGGTGCAGTGCTAGGCGGCGGTACTTTAGGCACGCTCGGTGGTGCAGCAGTGGGCGGCATTATTGGTAATGAAGTCAGTAAGCCGAAGAAGTAAAACGCGTGTCCTTGAATATTCGGTAGGGCGTAAGAGGCATGAGTCCCATTGAAATTCGTCGAGGTCAGATCGCCGCGCCACTTGCACGCATCGATTTCGGACTTCGCTTTCGCGCAGCCTTCGCTGATCCAGCATGTGGCGCAAAAGATGACGTCATCGCTGCTCTCGAAGAGATTGCTTGGGATGGCTATGTCAATAATCGAAAAGCGCCTTTAACGGCAAAAGCTGGCGGTGGTTATGCGGATGCTGAGTATGATTTATCTACTGAATGGCTCGCCACCAAACAACGTATTGAAGCTGCACAAAGCAAGCAGCAAGATCCAGCTGCGAATGCTCGAGTGTTATTGATTTGCGGTTCTGCGCGAAATGATGGTAGTTGTCCGGGAGAAAATTCCAAAAGTTTTCGACTGACTCAGCTTGCGCGTGAGGTCGTTGAGCATGCCGAGATAGAAGTTGATGTTTTGGATTTAAGCCTGCTCACATCAGAGTATGGTCGATTTATTCACCCTTGCAAAGCTTGCGTCTCAACCGCCATGCCTTTATGCCATTGGCCATGCAGTTGCTATCCAAATCATGCCATGAACCAAACTAACGATTGGATGGCTGAAATTTATGAGCGATGGGCGGCTGCGCATGGTGTGCTCATCGTTACACCTGTTTACTGGTACCAAAGCCCGAGCCCACTCAAACTGATGATTGACAGGTTGGTATGCGCCGATGGCGGCAATCCAGACCCCACCTCCACGCATGGTAAAGATGCTGCGAAGGCTAAGGCGATTGAGGAGAATGGCTGGAGCTACCCAAAGCATCTTGCTGGGCGAACTTATGGCGTTGTGGTGCATGGCGATGTAGCAGGTGTTGAAGTACATCGCCGAAACCTCACCGATTGGCTTGATTGGATGGGGTTGATTGATGCTGGTGTCGCTTCTAAGTTAGATCGCTACATTGGCTATTTTGAGTCCTATAGCAGCAGTCACCAAGCACTTGACAAAGACCTTGTGTTACAGGAAGAGGTTCGAAACGTTGCCCGCTCAGTTGTAGTTGCAGTTGCTCAACTACGCGCTGGACAGCTTAGTCAGCCAGATAAGCAGCTAAAGAGACCACGACCCAAATGAGTTCGCCATCAATGACGCAAGCATCGCGCTCTGACACTGCAATCAGCCGAGAGTTAGAAAGCGAGCAGATTGATCAAAACATTGCTGCTATGCACGACTTTTACATGCGTGAGGAAAGCAAGCGCAGTACAGCTCAACGACATGCAGAAGCAATTAGCGATTTTGTTGGGCAGCCTGCTTTTTTGCTGGCTACACTTATATTTGTCGCGCTTTGGATCGGCATCAATCTTGGCCTGCCTTTAGGGCAATGGGCAGCTTTTGATAAACCGCCCTTTCATTGGTTGCAGGGTATCGTCGCTTTAGCAGCTTTGCTCGTTACAACCGTTGTGCTCATTAAACAGAACCGAGTCGCTAAATTGACTGAACAACGAGACCATCTTGATCTCAAAGTGACGATGTTGACTGAACAAAAAACAGCAAAATTAATTGACTTGATAGAAGAGTTGCGTCGCGATATGCCCAATGTGAAAGACCGACATGATCTAGGCGCTGTGGTGATGCAAACATCGATGACGCCCGAGCGCGTCTTGGCAGCACTCGACGAAAAGCTGATTTCTCCAGATGGCTCGGTGTCGGCTTCCACCGCCTCTACACCACCAGCATAGAGACAGCGATGAATTTCACGAACCACATCTATCGATAGATGAATAATCCGGCAAATATGCTTGCTATTTTGCAAATCTCTTTTAACTTCAATGAATGGGTATTTTTATGAAAACTTCACACACTTTTACAACGCAACGCGCTTTATTGGGTGGTTTATCGATCGCTTTCTTGGCTTTCAGCATAGGCTGTAGCCCCAAAGCAACTGAGCCCTCTGCTGGGTCAACCACGCCAGCTGCTACCTCGACAATGGGCAGCGAGATTGATGATAGTGTTGTGACCACTAGCGTTAAGGCTGCGTTGATGGCGGAGGAGAGTATTAAGAGTATTGATTTCAAAGTTGAAACAAATAAGGGCGTGGTGCAACTCAGTGGTTTCAGCAACGATGCTGCGCAGATTGAGCGCGCGGTAGCTGTCGCTAAGTCAGTGTCTGGCGTTAAAGACGTACAAAATCGCATGTCAATTAAAACGGGTGCCACGACAATGGGCGGCAACGTTGATGACACCATGATCACTGGGCGCGTGAAGGCCGCGATGCTTGCAGACGCCGATGCAAAAAGTTTAGATATTAGCGTTGAAACCCGCAAAGGCGAAGTGATACTCAGCGGCTTTGTGGCGAACAATTCGCAAATTGGTATCGCTGAAAAGCTTGCAGCAAAGCAAGAGGGTGTGAAGACGGTGCGCAATGAGTTGAGCGTCAGAAAATAGAAGTGCTCGCTTCCATTAGGGAAGTCAATTGCTGGGTGTACGCCAAGTGCGGCGCGAGCGCTTATTTCAACAACTCTCTATAAGCTTTTTGATCAGTCGCATAACATCCGCAGGCCGCACTCTCCAAGCCTGTGCGATTGAGCACAGTGAGCTTGCCTCTGGTGTATCGGATCAGCCCAGCTTGTTGCAGCGTACCTGCTGCAGCGGTGATACCTACACGGCGCACACCGAGCATGAAAGACAAAAATTCTTGCGTGACATCGAAAGTGTCTGACTGAGTGCGATCTTGACTCATGAGCAACCAGCGCGCCAGCCGCGGCCCAATTTGGTGAAAGCGCGCGCAGGCTGTGGATTCAGCCAATTGCGTCATCAACACATATAGATAGCGATTGAGCTGGTTTTGCAGAGCAGGGCTCGCAGCGAGCTCTGCCGTGAAAGCCCGGCTACCAATGCGCCAAGCTTGCCCAGCGCCTTGCACGAGTGCATGCAAAGGTGCCGTTGCTACGCCTAACGCAAGCTGCACCCCGAGCATGCCTTCGCGTCCCACCATACCCACTTCAACGCCTGGACTACCTTTGACAACCGCAATCAGCGAGATAAAGCCATGCGTGGGAAAGTAAACATACCGCGTGGGCTTGCCTGGATCGCAAAGTATCTGTGCGAGTGAGAGGTCAACCGTTTCGCACGCTGCGGTGAAGCGCAAACGGTCTTTGCGGGGGAGTAAATCCACCAAATAATTTGAATCAGAAGACATGCGGTGCTCACTGGTAAGTTGCTACCCTTCAAGTTGAAGGAGTGAGCTTCGAATTGTTTTCCCTAGCTATTATTCGATAGAAGCTTCAGGTGAAAAAATCAGCATAGCGCAAACCCACTTCAGTCACTGCTCGCTACCGCACATAGCGCACTAATTCACTAGGTGGCCAATTGATGTGGCAACAACCTGTCGTATTCTTTTTTCACGACCGCATAGCATTCGCAAGTTCGCTTCTCCAAACCTAACCTGTTTAAAACGTTGATACGGCCTCTGCTGTACCTGATCAGACCGGCATTTTGCAACTTCAACGCGCCTTCCGTTACGCCCTCTCGGCGCACACCCAGCATATTCGCAATCAGCTCCTGAGTCATCACCAGCTCGTTGCCCTCCAGCCTGTCCAGACTAAGGAGCAACCAGCGGCAAAGTTGCTGATCTAGTGAATGATGGCGATTGCAAACCGCGGTTTGTGCCATCTGGGTAATCAGAGCTTGCGTATATCGCAGCAGCAAATGCAGTAGTGGGCCACCCTTTTCAAATTCATCTTTGAGTGCATTCGCTTTGAGACGAAAACCATGCCCTGCACTTTGCACCACCGCACGGCTGGGCGTTGATCCTCCACCCATAAAAAGCGATATACCTACCAAGCCCTCATTGCCTACGACGGCTATTTCTGCTGAAGCACCGTTTTCCATCACATAAAGCAAGGAAATGATTGCGGTGGTCGGGAAATACACATGGCTGAGCGTCTTGCCAGATTCGTAGAGCACATGCTTAAGCGGCAATTCTACAAATTCAAGCAGCTGCTGCAAGCGGTGCCATTCTTGCCCAGCTAACGCGGCAAGCAAATGGTTTTTTTTTGGATTGCCATGGTTTGGAAGATTCACATTTGAGGCGCGCATCGGTAACTTCTAAAAAATGTTTGTTGGATGCCTGTATGGCAAATGTTGGCAAAAACTAAAGTCTAAATACCGAGATGGCGTTTGTATGTGCTTTACCGAACATAGTAGCCGCTAGCGCATGCTGTAGCTTTTAATTACTTAGATTCTTGGAATATTGTGCGTTTGCGTACATACGCTTGCACTGCATTTGATCAAACTTTCAACTTCATCGAAAAAAGTTTTTGTTTTATCACCATGGCGTTTATCTCAGAGAGCCTCAACATGATCAAGAATCCAAACATTACCTCGCGCATAGCCGATCGCTTCATGCCAGCGATCAAAGATTCATTACTTGGCGATGCACTGGCGCGCAATCGGATCTCCAAGCCCCAGCGACTTTTACAGCCATATTTAGTCAATCGTCCAATCAGTAAACCGGTTGATGAAGCGAAGCCTCGTGAAGCCCAGTAGCATCGCCTTGACTAGCTTGGCGTCTGAATACATGACCTGTGAGCAACTCTCAGGAAGTAGCGGCATGAGCATGATGGAACTTGGAGAGTTGGCCAGCTATAGCGACCAGATTCAAATTGCGCTAGAGAGTCGACAACCGAAAATGACGGCCAGATGAAGCTATTTTTTAAACGACAGACGTCGCCCTATGCGAGAAAGCCCGAATGATGTTCTCTCTTCCACAAAAATTTACCTTCAGCTTGATCTTGCTGATGATCGTGGCTTGCGGTAAAAATAGTGAAATAACTTCTCCGCCAAATACTCTTCCTGAGCCTCCGCGTATGAATGCAAACACACCAAGCGGTTCAACCACTGGGGTTCCAAATGCGGAGGCCGTGTTTTCCGCGCCAACTGTTCCGCCGTCTGCGCCGCCTGCAGGCCGCCCAAATAGCGTCATGACCCCTGGTCAAGAAGCTACAGGAATGCCCATTCCCGGACAAAACAACGATCACTCCGCTCCTCTTCCATCCGAAAAGCCGGCTAGCAAACCTTAATACGATGTTCACTTATACCCTGTTGCATCCATGGCTTCAGGTGGTGTCGATGTGCAATTTTCAGCAACGTATTAGCCATGAGGCGGCATGGAAGCTGAGAGGCGTGCTACTGAATATGTAGCGTATTTATTGCTTAAGTAGCTCAGCGCCTTTGGGTAAATTGAACTGAAAGCTGCTTGGAGGCAGGCTTGGATTGAGCTGCATGATGGAGAAGTTAATCAGGCTGCGCTGGCCAAAGCTGTCGGTGATGTCTAGTTGCTGGAGGGTATCGCTTTTGAAGCCTATACGGACTATTTGCAGGGTGCTCTCTTGAGATTTTGGCTTTGCATTGATCCATACCAAACCATCTTTGCCTGGAGCATTTTCTAGGGTGAATTCGCTACGCAGGGCACTTAAATCTGTGGCGGATGCAATAAGAGCTGCAGGTGTGTTGGCGAAGGCTGCAGATTGCTTGCGCTGTGAAGCTTGGTTGAGATCTGCATCGAAAATCCAGAGGCTTGTGCCATCGGCTAAGATAAGTTGCTCGAAGGGTTTTTTGTATTGAAATTTAAATTTGCCGGGGCGCTGGAATTCAAATGTGCCGCTGGATGTTTTGACTCGCGGTGCTTCGCCAGCACGTGTCGGTGAGGTCACGGTTTGGGTGAAATCAGATTTACCGGATTTCACGGTTTTGACAAAGTTTTCTAAGCTTTCTAGGCCAGTAGCCGGCATAGATACTGCGTGGTACGCTATTAAAAGCGTAGCGGAGAAAAACGTGCGCATTGTTTTCATTAACGTTTACTCGTGACGTAAAGGTACAAGAATCTCGCGCTGCCCGCGTCCGTTCATTGCTGTAACCAAGCCCGATTTTTCCATCGCTTCGAGCAAATTCGCAGCCTTGTTGTAGCCAATCGATAAATGGCGCTGCACGAGTGAAATGCTGGCTTTTTGATTTTTCAAAACGATCTCCACGGCTTTGTCGTACAACGGGTCTTTTTCTCCCGAACCTGAACCACCGCCCAGATCGAGTGATAGACCGTCTTCGTCGTCGACAGTTCCGCCTTCTAACACGCCATCGATGTAATTGGGCTCGCCCTGCGATTTGAGATACGCTACCACGCGATGCACTTCTTCATCGCTCACAAACGCGCCATGCACGCGCACAGGGAAGCCTGTGCCTGAAGGCATAAAAAGCATATCCCCCATGCCGAGCAAAGCTTCTGCACCCATTTGATCGAGGATGGTGCGGCTGTCGATTTTTGAGCTGACTTGAAAGGAAATGCGAGTTGGAATATTAGCTTTGATCAGACCGGTGATGACATCGACGCTGGGGCGCTGCGTGGCGAGGATCAAATGAATACCGGCAGCGCGCGCCTTTTGCGCGAGCCGCGCAATGAGCTCTTCAATTTTCTTACCCACCACCATCATCAAATCGGCCAGCTCATCAATGACCACAACGATATGCGGTAAGCGCTCCAGCGGCTCTGGGCTATCTGGGGTCAATGAAAACGGGTTGTAGATAAACTCTTCTCGCGCTTTGGCATCGTCAATCTTTACGTTGTAGCCCGCAAGATTGCGCACGCCCAGCTTGCTCATCAGCTTGTAGCGCCGCTCCATCTCCATCACGCACCAATTGAGGCCATGCGCGGCTTGGCGCATATCAGTGACGACCGGGCAGAGCAGATGCGGGATGCCTTCATACACGCTCATCTCCAGCATCTTCGGATCAATCAGCAGTAGCCGCACATCGCGCGCTTCGGCTTTGTAGAGCAGGGAGAGAATCGTGGCATTGATGCCCACCGATTTACCCGAGCCCGTCGTGCCTGCTACCAAGCAATGCGGCATTTTCGCCAGATCAGCCACGACGGGGTTGCCAATGATGTCTTTGCCCAAGCCAATCGTGAGCATAGATTTGGCATCGTTATAAACCTGCGAACCGAGGATCTCAGACAGGCGAATGGTTAGCCGCTTGGCGTTGGGCAGCTCAAGCGCCATGAAATTTTTACCGGGAATCGTCTCGACAACACGAATCGACACCAGAGACAAAGACCGCGCCAAATCTTTCGCCAAGCCCACAATCTGCGAGCCTTTCACGCCGGTCGCTGGCTCAATCTCGTAACGCGTGATCACCGGGCCTGGCATGGCAGCCACCACCTGAACGCTCACGCCAAAATCTTTGAGCTTTTTCTCAATCAAGCGAGAAGTCATCTCCAGCGTTTCTTGCGATACCGTGACTTGTTGACCCACAGGCGCGCCATCGAGCAAATCCACTTGCGGCAGCTTGCTATCAGGCAGCTCGATAAACAGGCCTTTTTGCCGCTCTTTGGCCACTCGCGTGCTTGTGGGCAAATCCACAAAGCTATCGGTGAGAACCGGTTCAATGCGCGGGGCAGGGGCGGGCGGCACATACACCGGAGCGATGTGCAGCTCTTCGCTCTCCGCTCGCTCCACAATCACGGTTTCTTCGCGCTCGCGAGCCGCTTGCGTGCCAAAAGCCAAATCTTGCGCTCTCTCTTTTTTCTCACGGCGTTTCTCAATCCAGCTCAAAATCAAGCTACCAAGCTTTTCTGCCCAAGCGACCCATGAAAAGCGCAATGCCCAAGCAGCGCCGATAAGCCCGAGCGCAATGGCCACTAAGGCCGAGCCGGTAAACCCCAGCCATTTTGTCGCTGCAGTGCCAAGCCAGTAGCCGAGCACACCGCCCGCATGCCCCGGCAGTCTTGCCTCAAAGCGATATAGGCGCGTCCATTCAAGTGTGCAACTTGCTGAGATCAATAGCGCTAAGCCTAGCCAGAACAACATTCGACGCGAAGATGCAGATGTATCGCTGCGAAGCCAGCGTGCAAGGCTGCCCAGCCAGGTGCGCAGGCCAGCCGCAAATAGCCACCAGACTGAATAGCCCAGCAAGTAAAACGATGCATCAGCGAGCCATGCTCCAAGCTTACCGCCCCAATTACGCGACACTGCGCCCGCAGCTTGGTTGCCAGAAGTGCTCCAAGCCGCGTCAACGCCAGAGTGGGTGATGATGGCAAGAAGCCAAAAAAGCAAAGCGAGAGCGCCAATCGTCAAGCCAATTTCTTGGGAAAAGTGGCGTGATTTGTTCAACGTATGGGGCATATTGCGAGCGGCACTACGCTGTTTGCTCGCAGGCGAATTGAGGGTATCGAGTGAGTAAGACATCTATGAAAATGATAGCGCACTTCTGAGATGGCTTAAAAAAACAAAAAAGCCCAGAGCAAGTGCTGGCTCTGGGCTCTGCTAAAGCATCAAATCTTCAGCCTAGTGTGCTAATCCGCTCGCGAATAATCAAACCGCCAGAGGATTGCGTTTCAATGAAGCCACGCTCTTCCAAATCTTTCATGACGCGGCTGACCATCTCACGTGATGCTCCCACCGTCTTGGCCAGATCTTGGCGAGATACTTTGTCTCGAATGAAATGAGTGCCTTGGGCATCAATATCTGAAGCTTCCATGAGCGCGCGAGCGACGCGGCCATACACATCCATGAGCGCAAGCGATTCAATCTTTCGATCAGCGCTGCGCAGGCGTTGCACCAAGCCCTTCATCACAGCGTAGGCCATCGATGTATTCTCTGGCAAGCAGCGTGCGAATTCGAGACGACCCAGCATCAACACATCCGTTTGTACTTCGGCGCGCACTGTAGCCGAATGAGACTCGTTATCAATCAAGCTCATTTCGCCAATGTAATCACCAGGCTGTAAATTTGCCAAAATTACCTCTCGCCCACGGCTGTCTGAGGTGAAAACGCGGCAGCGCCCCGTCAAAATGATAAACAGTGCATTCGATTTCTTGCTTTGCTCTACCACCAACTCGCCGCGCTTAAAGCGCCGTTTGATCACCGCTTCAGAAACTGACTCAGCTTGCACCGGCGTCAGCATCGAGAACAGTGGCACTCGGCGAATAAGCTCTAAATTTGACAACATAGACATATATTTTTATCCCTTCAAAAGCAGATCTACTGTGTGAATGACGTTTGTCAAGTCATGTCTTGATTTTTACAAAACTGACCTGAAATGCATCGAATCACTGGATAATTGGCCTAGTTCACAGCAAACTTTGTGTGACTGTACATCAACCGTGACAGATTTCACACAAATAATCCTCCCGTCTTACCCTTGTGCCCCTATCCATGAAACATGCCAAAGTCCTCATCCTCGGCTCCGGCCCTGCCGGCTACACCGCAGCAGTGTACGCAGCTCGCGCCAATCTTAAGCCTGTTCTCATCACTGGAATGGCACAAGGTGGCCAGCTCATGACGACCACAGAGGTAGACAATTGGCCGGCAGATGTGCATGGCGTGCAAGGCCCGGAGTTGATGCAGCGCTTTTTAGAACATGCTGAGCGCTTTAATACGGAGATCATTTTTGACCACATCAATAAGGTCGATTTCTCCAAGCGCCCTTTCACGCTCACTGGCGATAGCGTGAGCTACACCTGCGACAGCCTGATTCTGGCTACCGGCGCTTCGGCCAAATACCTTGGCCTGCCGTCGGAGGAAGCGTTTATGGGAAGGGGTGTGAGCGGCTGCGCCACATGCGATGGCTTTTTCTATCGCGATGAGGTCTGTTGCGTAGTGGGTGGCGGCAATACAGCCGTGGAAGAGGCGCTGTATTTGTCTAACATTGCAAAAAAGGTCTATCTCATCCACCGCCGTGACAAATTCAAATCTGAAGCGATTTTGATCGACAAACTCATGGCTAAAGTGCAAGAGGGCAAGATCGAATTGAAGCTATGGAACACGCTCGACGAAGTGCTGGGCGACGCCACTGGCGTGACCGGTGTTCGCCTGAAAAACGCGCAAACCGGCGGGACGGAAGATCTTGCGCTCAAAGGCTGCTTCATCGCCATCGGCCATTCGCCCAACACGCAAATCTTTGAAGGCCAACTGGACATGAAGGGCGGCTACATTGTCACGAAAACCGGGCTGGATGGCTTTGCCACCCAAACCAGTGTGCCGGGCGTCTTTGCCGCAGGCGATGTGCAAGATCACATTTATCGCCAAGCGATCACCAGCGCCGGCACTGGCTGCATGGCCGCGCTAGACGCACAGCGCTTTTTAGAGCAGGCCGGCTGAAGTTGTCGGAGCTTAAGCCGCGCGGGCAATGCTATAATTCACTCCTTCAACAGGCGCATAGCTCAGCTGGTTAGAGCACCACCTTGACATGGTGGGGGTCGTTGGTTCGAGTCCAATTGCGCCTACCAAGAATTTGGAAAATATGTTAGAACCGCTTAGGGTAAACCTAAGCGGTTTTTTGCTTCTTAGCTCCAATGAAGTGCCTAAAATGGTGCATCGCAGCATGCGTAATTTCAAAATTTGATGGCATGCAAAATCGGAGTACAAACTTGGCCGCTCACAAAAAAACCACTGCATCAGAAGGTTCTGCCACAGCCTCTGCCACGCGCATCATCAAAAAATACCCCAACCGCCGTTTATATGATACGGTCAGCTCTGCTTACATCACGCTGGCTGAAGTTAAGCAGCTCGTGATCGATGGCAAACCATTCGCCGTGCGCGACGCCAAGACCAGCGAAGACCTGACCCGGTCTATCCTGTTGCAAATTATTCTTGAAGAAGAAAGCGGCGGTGTGCCCATGTTTAGCGAGGCCGCTTTGGCCAACATGATCCGCTTCTACGGCCACACCATGCAAGGCTTCATGGGCTCCATGCTCGAAAAAAACATGCAAGCCTTCACCGACCTGCAAAGTAAATTAGGCGCAGGCGCATTGCCCACGCTCGGCGCCGTACCCAATGCCAATCAATTCATGGGCAGCTTCATGGAACAAAGCCAAACGATGGCTGCGCAAATGCAAGAGCAAATGATGGCGGCATTTGGGATGAAGCGTTGAGAATGCCCCAGCCTTAAGCCTTTTTCACCCAAGACGTGCACCATCCCTTGGCCGCGACGTTCTTGCCCGCAAACAGCGGACACGGCGCGGCTTGCTCACCTGCTTTACCGAGATACAGCGTGCAATTGCTGCATTGATTGCCAGCGACATAATTTTTGAACCGCGTGGTGTCAGCCCTTGTGGCTTCTGCGACGTACCCCAAGGCAACAGCTTGGGGATCTTTCTCGTCCAACATGGGGAGAACGGCGGTATTTGGCATGGGTTCTGCTGGCGGTGCTGAAGTTGATCCCGGCGCGGGTGTTGGCGATGGACTGGTTTGTGGGCTAGTTGATGATGGGCTGGTCGTTGAGGAGCCCACAGGCTCGGATTTGGGCGAGCATGCGGCCAAAAGCGCTAAGCCGGCAAAGGGTGTGAGTTCGACGAAGCGCCGACGTGAGGTAGATTGATTCATGAGGGTTTCCTTGTGTGATACGGACAACCTAGCATCGATCAAAGAGCAAGAGGAATCGACCCCCGGCTTTAACCCATACGCAGAATCCGAAGATGCAGTTTGCCGCCTCGAGTGATAGTGAGTCTGTGCGCTTGCACACGCAGCGTTTCGGTCTAGCTGCAATGGGTTTGTTAACACGCTGAGTGGCCACACTTCGGGGATAGGTTCAAAATGCATAGAGGTGCGCGTCCTTCTGAGACAATAGCTGCATGATTGACGCTACTCTTGAATTCACCCCTAACAAAATCCCCAAAGTTGGCTTCGTCAGCCTTGGATGCCCGAAGGCGCTCACAGATTCTGAGCTGATTTTGACTCAGCTTGCTGCGGAGGGCTACGAAACGTCGAAGACTTTTGAGGGCGCAGATTTGGTGATCGTCAACACCTGCGGTTTTATTGACGATGCTGTCAAAGAAAGCTTAGACACGATTGGCGAGGCACTAGCAGCAAACGGCCGCGTGATCGTGACGGGCTGCTTGGGAGCAAAGACGGTGGATATGAAACCGGAGGACGCTCCTGAAATGATAGCTACTCGCACAGGTTCTATGCCGGCTACCCCTTCAAATGATGCTCAAAACCTCGTCAAAAGCATTCATCCAAGTGTGCTCGCCGTCACGGGCCCGCATGCCACGCAGGAGGTGATGGATGCGGTGCACAAGCATTTGCCTAAGCCGCACGATCCGTTCACCGATCTCGTTCCGGCGTTCGGAATCAAGCTCACACCTAAGCATTACGCGTATTTAAAGATAAGCGAAGGCTGTAACCATCGTTGCACGTTTTGCATCATTCCGAGCATGCGCGGCGATTTGGTGAGCCGCCCGGTGGGCGATGTGCTCAAAGAGGCGAGGGCGCTGTTTGAAGGCGGCGTACGGGAGCTGCTGGTGATCAGCCAAGATACGTCTGCTTATGGCGTGGATGTGAAATACCGCACTGGCTTTTTTGATGGTAAGCCGGTGAAGACTCGGATGTTTGAGCTGTGCGAGGAGCTTTCTAAGCTCGCTGAGCCGCATGGCGCATGGATTCGCCTGCATTATGTGTATCCGTATCCGCATGTGGATGAAATCGTGCCACTGATGGCCACGGGGCGCATCTTGCCGTATCTCGATGTGCCGTTTCAGCACAGCCACCCAGACGTACTTAAGCGCATGAAGCGCCCCGCAAGCGGCGAAAAGAATCTGGCGCGCATTGAGCGCTGGAGAGAGATTTGCCCAGAGATTGTGATTCGCTCCACCTTTATTGCGGGCTTTCCGGGCGAGACTGAAGAAGAATTTCAGCATTTGCTCGACTTTTTGCGGGAGGCAAAGATTGACCGCGCAGGCTGCTTTGCCTACAGCCCTGTCAAAGGCGCTGCGGCCAATGAGCTGGAAGGTATGCTGCCGCAAGCGGTGCGCGATGAGCGATTGGCGCGCTTCATGGCAGTAGCTGAAGAAGTATCGGCTGAGAAGCTGAAAAGCCGCGTGGGCATGACGATGCAAGTGCTCGTGGATCACGCGCCTGCAATGGGCAAAAAAGGCGGCAAAGGCCGCTCGTATGCCGATGCGCCTGAAATTGACGGCATCGTGCATTTGCTGCCGCCCGAGAAGATCAGCAAGCAACTGCGCGTAGGTGAGTTCACCGCGGCGCGCATTGTGGGCACTCAGGGGCATGATTTGGTGGCGTTGCCGGTTTGATACGACGTTAGCAGATCAGATGGAGACTCGAGAGCGCTGCTGACTGCTATTAATTTAATAGCTGAATACGCATTAAATACGCCGGCTATCTGCCATTTTCACTATAAATTGCAGTAAAAAAGCCCGCAAGCTCATCACTTGCGGGCTTTGGCGAAAAAGCAGAGAAATTACTTCGGAGCCAAACGAATTGCGCCGTCCAAGCGAATGGTCTCGCCATTGAGCAAGTCGTTGTCGAAGATGTGTAGGGCAAGTTTTGCGTAGTCTTGCGGCGTGCCTAGACGCGAAGGGAAGGGCACGGCGGCTGCTAGGGCGTCTTGGACGTCTTGGGGCATGCCGAACATCATCGGTGTGCCCATGATGCCGGGCGCGATGGTGCAAACGCGGATGCCGATTTTGGACAGGTCGCGGGCTATCGGGAGCGTCATGCCGACGATGCCGCCCTTCGATGCTGCATAGGCTGCTTGGCCAATTTGCCCGTCGTATGCGGCGACCGATGCCGTATTGATGATGCAGCCGCGCTCTTTGGTGTCTTCAGGCTCGTTTTTGCTCATGGCCTCTGCTGCCAAGCGCAGCATATTAAAGCTGCCGAAAAGATTGATCGTCACGGTCTTTTTGAAGGCGTCAAAATTATGCGGGCCATTTTTGCCTACGGTGCGTTCAGCGCTGGCGATGCCGGCGCAGTTGACCAAGCCCATGAGCTTGCCCATGGAAACTGCTTTGGCAACGACGGCTTGACCATCAGCCTCGCTCGTCACGTCGCATTTTACGAATGCTCCGCCGATTTCATTGGCTACGGCTTCGCCTTTTTCAGTTTGCATATCGGCAATGAGCACTTTGGCGCCTTGAGAGGCCAGCATACGTGCTGTGCCCTCGCCCAAGCCTGACGCGCCGCCAGTGACGATGAAAACTTTGTCTTTGATTTGCATAGGTGCTCCAAGAAAGAAAAAATCGAATACCGGACGCAGAAGACGCAAAAAAGAAAACAGAAAAATGGTCAAAAAATCCAACGAGGGTACTGAACCTAAGCTTGTCTTTGGTCTTTTTTGGTATTCCTTCTGCGTAACCTATGCGTCTTCTGCGTCCGGTATTTGTATTAGATTTTAGTGTTTACGTTGACGTAAACGTCAATTCAAGATTATCAGCGATTTTTGAGCGTCGATAATCGCTGCATGCTCTTAGTGAAACTGAAATTTTGGATGGCCCCGCTCTTGCTCGCTGCTTTCACGGCTTGCACCACTGCGCCGCAAAAATCTGATGAACCCGCGCCCGCTACACCTGTGCCTCCCGCCGTGGTCAAGCGCCCGCCCAAGATTGCCTTGGCGCTTGGTGGTGGCGCGGCTCGGGGGTTTGCGCATGTGGGGGTGATTGCTGCTCTTGAAGAGGCGGGTATCAAGGTGGATATGGTGCTGGGCACATCGGCTGGCTCGCTGGTGGGGGCGCTCTACGCCTCTGGCAAAAATGCAGTTCAGCTTCAAGAGATTGCGCTCAAGATGGAAGAGGCCGAAATCACCGATTGGATGCTACCTTTCTTCAGTCGAGGCATTTTGCGCGGCGAGGCGCTGGCCAATTACATCAATCGGCAAGTTAATAACAAGCTGATCGAAAGTTTGCCGATTCCGCTGGGTATTGTGGCCACCGATTTGAAGAGCGGGCAAGGCGTGTTGTTTCAAAGCGGCGATACCGGGCGGGCTGTGAGAGCGAGTAGCTCGGTGCCTTCGGTGTTTAACCCTGTGAAAATTGGAGATCGGGAGTTTGTAGACGGCGGTCTGGTGGCGCCAGTGCCTGTGCGCTATGCCAAGCTAATGGGCGCAGAGCTGATCATTGCGGTGGATATTTCTGCTGCGCCCGAGGGCAATACTGCAGACGGCACGGTGGCTGTGCTCTTGCAGACTTTTGCGATTATGGGCAAGAGCATCAATGAGTATGCTTTGCAAGGCGCAGACATCGTGGTGCGTCCAGAGTTGGTCGGCGTGAAGAGTGGAGATTTCACGGCTAAGCGCCGTTCTATGGATGCGGGCAAGCTGGCGATGCAGCGCTTGATGCCGCAGTTGCGTGCTGCCATTGAGTCAAAATCAAAGTGAGAGGATTATGAGCAAGGCCTTTACGAAGGAAACCGACGCGGACGACCAGGACGACGACGATTTCGCTAGCGCAGCGCCCATTCCTGCAGGCAGCAAAAACTACATGACCCGCACGGGCTACGAGCGCTTGCAGCTTGAGTTGAAAGTTCTCGTGGACGACGAGCGCCCGAAAGTGGTGGAGGCGGTGCACTGGGCTGCTAAGAATGGTGATCGCAGTGAAAATGGCGACTATCTTTACGGCAAAAAGCGACTGAGAGAAATCGATAGGCGTATTCGTTTTCTCACTAAGCGGCTTGAGATCGCGGAGGTGGTGGATATTTCTAAGCATCACGGCAGTGATCAGGTCTTCTTCGGCGCAACGGTCACTTACGCTGACGCTTTGCGCGAAGAACGCATCATCACGATTTTGGGCATTGATGAGGCTGACAGCGCTCAAAACCAAGTCAGCTGGATCGCGCCGATTGCGAGGGCATTGCTTAAGAGTCGCGAGGGTGATGAAGTGCGCTTGCAAACGCCTGCGGGTGTGCAGACTCTGGAAGTGA
Source organism: Comamonadaceae bacterium (assembly GCA_043777675.1). Classification (GTDB taxonomy): domain Bacteria; phylum Pseudomonadota; class Gammaproteobacteria; order Burkholderiales; family Burkholderiaceae_C; genus JANMDU01. The sequence goes on from JAYWHR010000074.1 coordinate 18,726, forward strand.
TCCGGGTCGACTATCCGAATCCGGCTTAAGGTCGCTTTCTGGGTTAAAGTTTAGTTATTAAATATTTTGGAGATAAATATGAAGCAAATCACAGCAATTATCAAACCGTTCAAACTTGAAGAAGTGCGAGAGGCGCTCGCTGAATGTGGTGTGACGGGGCTCACCGTCACCGAAGTCAAAGGCTTTGGCCGCCAAAAAGGACATACCGAGCTGTATCGGGGTGCGGAATATGTCGTCGATTTTTTGCCGAAGGTGAAAGTAGAAGTCACCGTGAAATCCGTGGATGTGGATCGCTGCGTGGATGCCATCGTCAAAGTCGCTCGCACCGGAAAAATTGGCGATGGCAAAATTTTCGTCACTGCTGTGGAGCGTGTGGTGCGCATTCGTACGGGAGAGCAGGACGAGGCTGCTGTCTAAATAGTACCAATCTGAATGGCTAAAAAAAAGCGACCCTAGGGTCGCTTTTTTCTTGTCCGCTCAGCTTGGCTCGTTAAACGCGAACTCTTCCGTCGGCTGTGAGCATGGATTTTTCCACAAAGCTAGATGCAACATGATCTCGATTTGAGAGCGTGAGCTGAAAGCCGCCATAGTCTGAACGACCAATCGCTTCTAAGCCGCTGATCAAGCCATCCCGCGTAGCTGTTCGGCCACCAGATCGCCCCATGCCATCTGCAAACATCTTGGCAGCCAAATACCCTTCAAAACTCGAGTAATTGACGTTCACGTTCTTACCATGAGAGGCCACGGCAGCTTGAAACTCACGTGCAATGGGCACAGCACCGTTGAATGGCGAAGGCACGACCTGCGTGACGACAATGCCGGCAGCATCTTTACCCAGCTCATCAGACAAAGCTTTCGTGCCAACAAAGGACACATTGAAAAACTGGCCGCCGTATCCGGCCTTGCGACACTCGCGAATCATAGCTGCGCAGGATTTATAGGCGCTGACTTGAATGATGGCATCCGGTTTGGCTGGAACCAAAGTATTCACAGCGGCAGTGACGTCCACACTATTGCGTTCAACGGTGGCTAATGCAACCGGTTTGTTCTTCAACGCGGCCAATGCCTTATTGGCACCATCCAGCCCAGCTCTACCGTACGCATCGTTTTGATAGAAAACGGCCACGTTTTTCAAACCGAGGGTGTTAAGTTGGTTGACGATCGATGCTGTTTCGTCATCATAGGATGCGCGCAAGTGGAACACCAGTTTGCTGAGTGGCTCGCGCAAGCTCATTGCACCCGTAAATGGCGCGATAAAGGGCAAATTTGCTTTGGTGGCCAAGGGTAAAGCGGCAACGCTGGTGGGCGTACCGATATAGCCAAAGAGCGCGAATACGTCTTGACTGATGAATTTACTGGTGTTCTCAGCACAGCGTGTAGGCTCGTAGCCATCATCCAAGGCGAGCAACTCAACCGATCGCCCCGCAACGCCTCCTTTTGCGTTGAGTAGATCAAAGAACACATTAGCGCCTGCGTTGAACTGAATGCCCAATTGCGCTGCAGCGCCGGTGAGCGGGCATGATTGTCCTAAGACGATTTTGCTGCTCTGAGCAAAGGCAGTGTGCACAGCTGGAACAGAGGCAAGAGCAGCAGATCCAGCGATAAGTTGTTGGTTAAAGCGGCGGCGAGAAATAGTCATGATGTAGGGTAAGTAGAGCTGATGACACGCTGGAGTCCGACTGTCAAAAGATCAAACTCAAAAAATTTACTAGTCGGCATTTTACTTCCCGCCTTGCAGAAAAGTAAAATATTTGTCGATGCGACATATCCAAATCTGCGCTTAATCTTGTCTTTTGAGCTGCTCGGACATGCCTGCAGCCGTCACCAATTCGCGCAGTAAAGCAGCTGGCTCTTCCGCCACTTGGATCATTTCCATCTGATATTCGCCAACGAAGCCGTCGTTCAACGTACCGCGCATCATCTCCATGAAAGCGTCGTAGTAGCCGTTCACATTCAAGATGCCAATCGGTTTGTCGTGGTAGCCAAGCTGCTTCCATGTCCAAGCTTCGAAAAGCTCTTCAAATGTTCCAATACCGCCGGGTAGGGCGAGAAATACATCAGCATTTTCGGCCATCATGGCTTTGCGCTCATGCATGGTTTGGACGATGTGTAACTCAGTACAGTCTGTCTTTGCCCATTCTTTTTCAACGAGGGCTTTGGGGATGATGCCTTTGACGATACCGCCTGCATCAAGCGTCGCCTGAGCGAGTATGCCCATCAAACCATTGTTGCCGCCGCCATAGACGAGCTGGCCGCCATGTTGGCCAATCCAGCGGCCCACTTCGCCAGCGGCGTAAGCGAATGCGGGCTGATTGCCATCGCGAGAGCCGCAATAGACGCAGATGGAGAAGTTGGGTTTTGCAGCCATGAATTTAAAAGAAACGCGAATAAATGGCAGCGATCCACACGCCAGCACAGAGCAAAAGCGACAACAGCACAGCGGCAGAACCAAGATCTTTGGCCGTTTTGGAGAGCTCGTGCCATTCAGGACCGATGCGGTCAATCGAGCGCTCTATGCCTGTATTCAGCAGTTCAACAATCATCATCAACACAACGATCGAAATGAGAAATGCTGATTCAAGCCACGTCTTACCGACCCAAAATGCGGCTGGAATCAAAACGCAGGCGAGCATTAATTCTTGTCTGAATGCGGGCTCCTGCAGTCCGACTTTCAAGCCAGAGATGGAATAGCCTGTAGCGTGGATGATGCGAGCTAAGCCCGAGCGGGCTTTTTGTGCGGTAGGGGATTCTTGGGATATCGACATACTAAATCGGTTAGAAGTTAAGCGGGTATCGTTTTGCTCATCGGTTTGTGCGAGATCAGGCGAGTACCTGCCAATGCGTCGTGAAGAAACTGGCGCTGCGGATGAAAGCGCGAAAGCAGGGCGTACACAACGATCCAACCGAAGAAAAGCACACCCATCTCACCAGCGCTTAGTTTGAAGGGCGCAAGAGCCGCCAAGGGCGGGAAAAACCAAAGCCAAGAGAGAAAATAACGCCCTAAAGCCCGCTTTTGAGAAATCGCTTCGCCATCGAGGCCAACAACGCGCAAGTGCCAAGTCTTCATGGCGAGCGTTTGCCCTTTGTGCCAAAAATAGACGAAATAAATACCAAAGACGATAAATAGAAAAATCTGTAAACCCAGTCGGTTATCCATCGCGTTGCGCGTCTGCGAAAGCGTGCCAAACAGGTAGGCAGCGATCCAGATCACGCCAAACATCAGCACCCCCTCATACAACCAGCAAGCCATACGCCGACGCAAACTGGGTGGCGGGACAAAAGTATCTACCATGAAGAGACTTGGGGAGCTATAAACATTATCTGAACAGAGCTTAGATTGTAAATGCTACTCAATCAATAGCGATATTCGCAATGAATACGCCGGCAAACTGCACTAAACACTCTGAAAACCGCTCAATACATTGAGTTTTATTGTTTCCCAGCTGCTTCGCTGGCCAAACCTGGCAAGATACTGCCTTGATTGGCAACATGCGGAGCAACTGCGATTTTTTTACCAGGTGCAGGGGCGCTCGGTGCAGCCTGAGCTTTAGCCAGCACTTTGCCCGTGCCGAATTCCGGTGCGGGCTCTTTCTTGAGCACGGGTTGGGGCTTGGCAGCGGGTGCAGCGCCAGCCACTGATGCCTTGGGTGCACTCTCAGCAAGTTTGCGCCGATCATCGGGGCTGAGTTGCTGATAGGCTTGCCACTGCACTTTTCTCTGCTCTGGTGTTAAGCCATCGGTCAGCTGGCGGTTTTCCGCAAAATTGATACGTGCTTCAGCGCGTTGCTGCGGGCTTAAGGTGATCCACTCGGTCATGCGGGTGTGCATTTTCGTTTGCTGAGCGCGCGAGAGTTTGTCAAAATCCTTGGCTACACTTTGCCACTTGCGCTTCTGGCCAACACCCATCGCGTCCCAATTAACAGCCAGCGGGCGCAAGGCAGTTTGCTCAACGAGGCTGAGATCTTTCCAAAGCGGTTTATTTGCACTTGCCGCAGCGGGTTTAGCAAGCGTAGCAGGATTGATCAGCTCGCTAGAGGACCTTGTTTGGGACAGCGCAGCTGATCCAACAACCAAACTGGTCAAGCAGATCAGCGCAGCGGCAAATCGCACGACGTGTTTACCTTACTGGCCAATAAGCCGGCCAGCCGATTGAGCCAAGGTAGGTGGACCAAACTTGAGATATTGCGCAAAACCTGGATCTGTGTGCGCTGAGGGTGGAAGATCATCAGTCAACAAAAGAGTGTCAACTTCTGCCAATTCGTTGGCGCGGTCATCGTTCGCGTTGATATTGATGGCAATCAAGCCAACGACTAAAGCAACCAAGGGCACCATACCCGCAAATCCGTTAAACCAACCCGAGCCATCACCGCTACCAAGTACAGCAGCCGAGCCGGAAGCAAAAATACTGGGCGCAGTTTGAATTTGTGTGATCGAAACTGTTTTACGCTGAGCCATTGCTTGATGGCGAGCAATACGCAAGCGCTCGGCAATGTCATGTGCTAAGACTTGATCATCCAAATGAGCGGCCACCTTAAGGCCAAAACGATCCATTTGGGCTTCGTGTTGGAGGAGGGTTGCGTTGGTCATGATCTTCACCTGAACTTTGTAAATATTTTGAACTATGCCGCTAAATGAATACTAAAGATTGATTTCTAAAGCCGGATCCCTTTGGCAACGAGTGTTTTGCTCAATGCTTGAACTGCACGAGAGCAGTGCGTTTTCACGCTGCCTTCGGAGCAACCCATCGCTGCCGCAGTCTCTGCGACATCCATTTCCTCCCAATAACGCATGAGGAAGGCTTCTCGTTGACGCGTTGGCAACAACTGCACTGCATCGTCAATTTGTTGCAAAATCTGGCCTCGCGATACCTGTGTCTCTGCACTCTCTGTTCTCTCAGAGCTGTCAGTTGACTCTAAAGTTTCCAGAAGATCGAAATCTCCGTCGTCGCCAGCTTTTTCAAAGTCGCTCATGTTGGAAAACACGGCGCGGTGCGTTTTTTGACGGCGAAACCAATCTAGGGTGGTGTTTTGCAAAATCCGTTGAAAGAGCATCGGCAACTCGGCAGCGGGTTTGTCAGCATAGTTGACCGTGAGCTTGATCATGCTGTCTTGCACGATATCGAGTGCAGCATCTTCATCTCGGACATGGTAGACCGAGCGCTTAAAGGCGCGTTTTTCCACAGACTTGAGGAAATCGGAGAGTTCTTGCTCGGTGGCCAAAATAATCTGCTTGGTGCGTTGTATTTGTATGAGCTGATGGTATTGCAGCTTTATCTCGATTTGTATTATCGCATCAGGACATATGCATCTCTTGAAGCCTAATGTGAGTAAAAAATCACAATCGGAAAATCAGTAGCCACGCTCGCGTTGCACCACGCCGCTGATCGGATCACCAGCCTCTAGCCTGCGAATTTTTTCGCTGATTTGCTCAATCGATGGCGTGAGCAATGTCTGTGCAGCAATGTGCGGTGTTAGGCTGATGCGTGGATGTGAGCGAAATGGATGATCTACAGGAGCTGGTTCGGTACGCAACACATCAAGGCACGCACCAGCCATATGCCCACTGGCGAGTAATCCGATCAAATCCTTCTCTACCAAGTGCGCCCCCCTTCCCATGTTGATCAAGTAGGCGCCTTGCTGCAAAAGGCTCAAATGCTGTGCGTTCAAAATGTTCAAAGTCTGAGGTGTGGAGGGCAAGGCGCAAACCAAGACTTTGCAACGAGACAAAAACTGACGCAGATCATCACCGCCATAGCAGCGAATTCCTTCCAGCGCTTTGAGCGAACGACTCCAACCAGAGACAGGAAACCCAAGGTCTCGTACCCGTTCGGCAATCTTGCTGCCCAGTTGCCCTAAGCCGAGAATGCCCACCGGGTGGTCGCTGCGTGCTGTTTCTGGATACGCCGGCCACAGGCCAGCGCGCGTGTCTCGCTCGTATTGATCAAAGCGATAGACGTGACGCAGCAGCGCATGCGTCACGTAATCCTGCATTTGAGCGGCCATTCCCCCGTCTTCAATGCGCACCAAAGCAAGGGTTGCCGGTAATCGCAGTCTGAGGAGGGAATCCACGCCCGCACCGAGTGCAAACACAGCTTTGAGCTGAGACTGCGCGTCAAAGAACGCTTGCGTAGGTGCCCATGTGATGGCGTACTCGGCTGAATTTTCGGTACCTGACCATACTTTGATATTCGCCTCGGGCAGTGCGTTTGCCAATGCGTCTGCCCAAGGCTGCGCATCCATCGTGGGGCAGCAGAAAACGATGTTTGGTGAGGTGAGGCTTCGCATAGTGAGATGGTAGCCTCAGTCATTGACTGAAACGACGTTATGTCATAAGCAAATAGAAACGTCACCATCGCGGCAAATTCAAATGTCACCTTTTAGGAGGGTGAAATTGAATGAAAGCGAAGTTACAGATGGACGAG
>JAYWHR010000075.1:0-6802 GCA_043777675.1 Comamonadaceae bacterium
AGCCGTCTGGCGCTACACTGCACTGCCGTTTCCAGCCTACGGCCAAGGTGACATTTCTATTTGATGCAACTGGGTGACATTTCTATTTGACGCTGACAATCGCCATCATTGACTGTAATAGCGATATGATTGCCATCGCTGCGAAAACGACGCTTGATTGCTGCATTGATATCCTCCTTGATGGAGCTGATCGTCGCAGAGGGTTTGAGAGTCATTTGATCACTCACTCCCCTGACCCCCATCAAATAGCGCACTGCTTTTTTTGCGGCAGTCCTTTGGTAATTCCAGTGAACCTCGCCAGTCAAAGTGACCCAACCTTTTTCGACCATGACTTTGACGGTATTGAGTGGTAAGTAGTTCGTCCATAACAGCACATTTTGAACCGCTTGAGCGATATCTGCATCACTTCTTTCGCTGGATCCTGGAAGCTTGACTTCCATCTCCACGGCTAGCGCTTTCACGCCAAAAACGCGTTGTGCTGCCTTTTCAGCGTGCCACTTTTCTGCGTAGCTATCGACATGGCCCGCAAGGGTCACCACACCGTTTTTCACTTCAACGCCTATCTGCTGCGCATGCACAGAGGGCTCCCATTTCAATTCAGCCATCACGTCTTGCTGGAGTTGGGAATCGGTTTTCATAAGAGCATCTTTCGTTTCATGTTGAAGGAATGATGATGGTGCGCGTCTGCAGCCGATCTGTCTGTGCACTGAATCACTCAGTACACTTTATTTCTAGATCTTTCAACGAGCGCTGCCTCAAATATGCGAAACGATCTGCGTCCCCGCTGTGCCAGCAAGCATGGCTTCAATTTGGTGGAGCGAGCCAATCACCGCACGCTTGCCCGATGTAGAAACAAACCGACATGCCGCCTTGATTTTTGGCGCCATAGATCCTTCTGAAAACGACATCACTTTTAAAAGCATGGGCGTGGTGCGCTCGATGGTGCGTTGGCTTGGCAAGCTCCAATCTTCATACACGGCCTCCACGCTAGTGACGATCAGCAGACAATCTACTTGGAGCTTTAAGGCGAGCAGCGTCGCCGTAGCATCCTTGTCAATCACGGCCTCAACACCTCGCATCAGTTTGCTGCCCTGCTCATGCACCACAGGTACTCCACCACCGCCAGCCGCAATCACAATAAAGCCTTGGTCAAAGAGGCAGCGTATTGCCTCAAGATTGGCAATCGCTACAGGCTGAGGCGATGGCACAACCCTGCGATAACCTGTGCCATCTGCTGCAACTGACCATTGCCGCTCGGCAGCGAGCTGCTTTGCATCTTGCGCAGAATACATCGGCCCAATCGGCTTAGAGGGCAACAAAAGCTCAGGGTCGTCAGCATGGATCACCGTTCTGGTGATCAAGCTGACTAGCTGGCGCGCCGGTGGCAATCTGTTGGCCAATTCTTGTTCAATCAAATACCCAAGAGCGCCTTGCGTTTGTGCGCCCAATACATCGAGCGGATAAGGCCTCACCTCTTTGTAGCTTTCAGCCTGCAATGCAAGCAAACCAATTTGTGGGCCATTGCCATGCGTGATGAGCAGCTCATGGCCTTGCGCGATACTGGCCAGTTGTCTGGCCGCTGTGCGAATGCTGATGAGCTGGTTTTCTGAGCTCAACGCCTGCCCGCGTTGCAGCAAAGCATTTCCACCTAGGGCAATCGCAATTTTCATGAGAAAGTCGCAACCAGCACAGCTTTGATCGTGTGCAGGCGGTTTTCTGCCTGATCAAAAACGATGGAGGCATCTGATTCAAACACTTCATCGGTTACTTCTAATGCAGTTAATCCGTATTTAGAAAAGATGTGCTGCCCAATCTCAGTATCTTGGTTGTGAAAAGCGGGAAGGCAGTGCATGAAGCGCGTGCGCGGCTTTCCGCTGGCAAACATTAAAGCAGCATTGACTTGATAGGGCATCAATGCCGCAATTCTCTCTTTCCAAACTTCTTCTGGCTCACCCATTGACACCCAGACATCGGTGTAAATGAAATCAGCGCCAAAGGCCGCTTTTAAGGGATCGGTATCCATAGTGATTCGTGCGCCGGTCTTGTTGGCAAGAAGATACATTTTTTCAAGCAGTGCAGCAGGTGGTTGAAATGCCGTGGGCGATGCAACACGTAAATCCATGCCCATCTGCGTACAGCCCACCAGTAAAGAGCAGCCCATGTTGAAGCGCGCATCACCGCAGTAGCAAACTGTGATCTCATGCAGCGGCTTTTCACCGAATTCCCGCATGGTCAATAAATCTGCGAGGATTTGCGTGGGATGCGCTTCATCCGTCAGGCCATTCCAAACAGGCACATGCGAATATCGCGCCAGTTCTTCCACCACGGTTTGGTGAAAACCTCGGTATTCAATGCCGTCATACATTCGCCCCAATACGCGCGCTGTATCTTTGAGTGATTCCTTGTGCCCCATTTGTGAGCTGGCAGGATCAATATAGGTCACATGCCCGCCTTGGTCATGCACGGCCACCTCAAACGCGCAGCGCGTGCGTGTGGATGCCTTTTCAAAGATCAATGCTATATTTTTGCCTCTCAGGCGAGGAATTTCGTTGCCAGCGTATTTTGATTGTTTCAGTTCTGCCGCAAGATCAATCAAAAACTTCACCTCTTGCGGGCTGAAGTCTTGCAAATCAAGCAAGCTGCGGTTATTCAAATTAAAGGCCATGTGATGCTTCGCCTTGGTTAAAAGATTGACCTACAGCCTGCTGCGCTCGACTGGGCAAGACATGCAATGGCTGCCACCGCGCCCACGCCCCAATTCGCTGCCAGGAATCGTGATGACCTCGACACCAGCTTTGCGTAGCATGGTATTCGTATAAACATTTCGGTTGTAAGAGACGACCACACCCGGCGCAAGAGCAAGCAGATTGTTGCCGTCATCCCATTGCTCACGTTCAGCTTCAAAGGTATCGCCCCCCGTAACTACCGTGCGCAAATGGGTAATGCCAAGAGCTTGCGCCAAGATCTCAAGGAACGGCGCTTTCTCTGCCCTTATATCTAAGGTGTTTTGCTTCAAGCCCGGTCGCAAACTGTGAACCTGAATACTGCCTATCACCTCAGGGAAAATTGTCACCAGATCCACATCGCAAAATGTCATCACCGTATCCATATGCATCGCACCGCGAGAATTGGGCAGGCGCGCGGCGAGTACGCGCGTGGCTGTGCCCGTGGAAAAGAGATCCAATGCAAGCTGACAAACACCCTGCGGCGAGCTGCGCTCCCCCATACCCACCAGCACCACGCCATTGCCCAGCGGCATCACATCTCCACCTTCAAATGTGGCTAGGCCATGCGCATGGTTGGGTATTTGGTTTTGATGCACCAGTTCATCGCTGTCTGCAAAATGATGCTTAGGCGCTAGATCGCCCGTAAACAGCGGGTGAAAGCGGTAAACCGCCTCCATGATTACTGCCTCTTGCTGCCTCGCAGGCCAATACATCGGGCAAAGAAACAAGCGATTCTCAATCCAGCAACTGCTGTCGCGCGTGAACATGATGTTGGGCAAGGGCTGGACTAAAAACTCCCCTTTGCGCGTGCAATTGGCGAGCAATCCAGTTGGTTCAAAAGGTAAATCAGAGCGCGAAATGCCGCCCATCAAATATTCTGCTGCTTGGCTGAGTGGCAATACCCTCAGCCAAGCATCGAGCTGCTCAGCCAAGGATTCATCCACATAGTTTTTACCAAGCACACGCTTGAGCACCCATTCCAAACCGGCTGGGTTGGCAATTGCAGTGGCCAAAAGATCATGGACTTCAAGCACCTGAATGCCACGCTCCATCATGAGATTGGTAAAAACATCATGATCATTGCGTGCTTGCGCCACCCACATCACATCGTCAAACAACAAGGCATCGCAATTGCCAGGCGTTAATCGCTTTTGTGCCAAGCCGGGGCGGCAGACGATCACCGTTTTCAAAGCACCCACTTCAGAATAAAGACCTTGTTGCATGAGTAGCTCCGCTAAAGCGCGATGCGCCCAGAAATCAACATAAATCCCGCTAGCGCTGCCAACACCCACAGCACGATGGCCGCGATAGACTCAGCACCGTTGAACACAGGCTGTGCCAGCTGCCGTTTGGCAAAGATATAGACCAGCATGCCCGGCGCGTAGAGCAGCGCACTAAGCAGCAGATATTTAGAGCCTGCTGCATGAAGCAGCCATCCGCAATAAAGAGTGGCCACAGCAGCGAGCAAAACGTCGGATCGAAACCATGCTTGAGTAATTGGCTTGGTATGCCACGCCAGCCAGAGTGCATATCCGACGCTGAACAAGTACGGCACAAGGATCATGGCTGTGGACAAAGAAATCAAGGCCAGATACGAGGCTTTGGAAAGTAGCGTAACAAGTAAAAATACTTGCACCAAGCCATTCGTTACCCACAACGCGTTGGCTGGAACAGCATTGGCATTCTTTTTCGTGAGCCATTTAGGCATGACCCCTTTCTCAGATGGTGAGAACAGTGTTTCAGCAGCAAGCAGCGTCCACGCCAGTAGCCCGCCGCCGACTGAGACGATCAAGCCGATGTAGATCAGCAACGCACCCCAGTGCCCTACCACTTTCTCCAGCACAGGTGCCATCGATGGATTTTTGAGTACAGCTAACTCAGCTTGCGTGAAAATGCCCAGCGACAAGATGGAGACAGCGCTAAGCAACACCAAGCAAATCAAAAAGCCCACGATGGTGGCTTTGCCCACATCGGCTCTGTTCTTGGCACGCGAGGAATACACGCTCGCGCCTTCAATGCCAATGAACACCCACACCGTGACCAGCATCGTGCTCTTGATCTGATCCATCACGCTTCCCAGCTTGGCATCGCCCCAAAAATCCAAGCGAAAGGTTTTCACCTCAAAAGCAATCGCCACGAGTATGATGAACATTACCAAGGGGATGAGCTTAGCCGCCGTCACCACTGCATTGAGCACAGCAGCACCTTGAATGCCGCGCAGCACCAAAGCATGAACCATCCAAAGCACAACAGATGAGCCGATGCAGGCCGCAAGTGTATTGCCCTCACCAAAGATGGGGAAAAAATACCCCACAGCACCAAATGCAGCCACGAGATAGCCGACATTGCCAATCCAAGCGCTGATCCAATAGCCCCAAGCGGAATTGAATCCCGCGTATTCACCCGAAAGCGCGCGTGCATATGCGAAAACGCCGTTGTCGAGCTCAGGTTTTTTCATGGCAAGTGTTTGATAGACACGCGCTAAAGTCATCATGCCCAAACCCGTAATCACCCAACCGATGACGATGGCCGCTGTGCCAGCGCCCACTGTCATGTTTTGGGGCAGTGCGAATATACCGCTGCCAATGATCGATCCAACGACCAGTGCAACGAGCAAAGTAAAGCTCAGATCATTTTTCGTACCTGCAGCCGCAGGAACAGGTTCTCCAAGATTTTTAGTCTTCACGTCTTCCATGCTCCTATCTTCCTTATTTCTTGCCAAGGCGTTCTATCTGTGCGCTATCAATACGCTGGCACTCCGCTTCGCTCAACACTTGTTCAAAATTCGGCACCAAATCCGCAGCGAGCTGTCTCATGCAACTTATTTGTCTCTGCATGGCTTGCGTGATGTTCTCTAGCTCGTCAATCCGCTGAAGCTTGCTCAGCACAACGGCTACAGTGAAAAGATCGAGATCGAAATCATTGCGCAGTTGACAGGCTTCACGCAGCGGCTTGAGACAGTGAGTGCTAAACACCCAGCGCTGTTTGCTCGGTGCATCAAGGTGTACGGCATCACCCAGCGCAGGAATTAATGCGCTATAACCCACGAGTTCGCTCAGCTCATTCATGCTCAAGCCGCACAAGTCAGATAATTGTTCGCATGTCATGAATGCAACACCGCCAGCAGGCGAGGGCACATGATCAAGAGGCACGGCGTTCGCGCTGTTCAGCAGGCTTGTTGGGCAGGCTCATTTTCAGATCCGCTAGTCCGAGCTTGGCTGATTTTTTCACTTTATTCCTCTCCAGTGCAGCGCCGAGCAAGGAGCCTTTGATGTTAAGCACAGACGGTTCTGGCAAAGACGGTGTAACGCGTGGCTCATTGGTCATTTGAGAGTCTTTCTAAAGATGGGGCGCGGATGCCGAGTATGAAAAAAGGAAGATATCAACTGCATAGCTAGGTTGAGAGCATTGGGTTTCATGGTCTGTGCGCCAGCCAACGTTTCATTTGGAATACTGCAACTTAAAGTAAGGCTCGATTTGGGCTGCCTGAGCGGCAACAAACCCAAAGATTAAACACATACAAACGCATAGAATCCGCACGCATGCGGGGGCGTGCGCCCTGAAGGCGTGACGCAAGCGGCTCTGAAGCTGCAAAAAGCAGGCGCCATCCAATACCGCCGTGGCTGCATCATCGTGTTACACAGAACTACCATAGAGCAGCGTAGCTGCGAATGCTATCGAGTCGTCAAAACAGAATACGACAGGTTGCTACCAGAGAAGATTGCCACCTGAAGTTTCAGGTCCTGCTTTAGAAATTCATGTTTGTTATGTGTGCTGGGAGACGGTGATGGATGCGCTGTCGCGATAAGCTTAATCGTCGTTTGTGTCGGCCGCTTCAAAAATACCGAGGGCAGCACAAACGTGGTTTATTCCTTCCCTTTGAAGGGCAGCAATCCAGTGCTGCAGCTGCTATGCAGTTGATCAAAAGACCTATACGGATTTGTTGTAAAGCAGCGCATGTGCAGCGTAGAAACTATCAATTGGTGAGTTCAAGTACGAACTGCGTGAGAGCGGCAAATTGGGTGGTTCAGGAGGTAATGTCATGATTGCCCAAAAGACCTACCCAGTCACTCACG
>JAYWHR010000076.1:0-24756 GCA_043777675.1 Comamonadaceae bacterium
TTGATCAACCCGATTGCGATGGAAGAAGGCTTGCGCTTTGCGATTCGCGAGGGTGGCCGCACGGTCGGCTCTGGCGTTGTGGCGAAGATTGTTAAATAAAAAATTTAGGACTGTAGGGGCGTAGCTCAATTGGCAGAGTATCGGTCTCCAAAACCGAGGGTTGGGGGTTCGAGGCCCTCCGCCCCTGCCAACAGATACTGAAAGTTCTGTTGGCTCCAGTCCAGTAAACAGCCCGGTGCACTGCTCCGGGCTTGTCTATTTAAAGAGTTCAGTGAAAGCTGGGCAAAAAAGTGAAGTGAAACATGGCAGCAGAGCAAATTGAAACCGTGAACACCGGCGCAGACAAGGTCAAATTGGTTGTGGCAGTCTTGCTCGTGGTTGCTGGCATTGTAGGTTTCTACATGCTCACTAAGCAAGGCGCGATTGCGCAATGGGGTGTGCTGAGTGCCGCTATGGTAGCTGCTGTTGTGGTCTTTGTCTCTTCGGAGTCAGGCAAGGAGTTTTTGGCCTTTGGTCGTGATGCCGTGCGCGAAGCCAAGAAGGTGGTCTGGCCTGCCCGCAAAGAAGCCATGCAGATGACGGCCTATGTGTTTGCCTTCGTGGTGATCATGGCAATATTCCTGTGGCTCACGGATAAAACCCTCGAATGGGCGATTTTTGACCTTTTGCTGGGCTGGAGAAAATAATGTCTGAGCTACACGAAGAAGTTGTCGCCGCCGCAGAGGGCGATGTTGGTGTTATGGTCGAGCAGTCGCTCGCGCCGGCCGCTGGTATGCAGTGGTATGTGGTGCAGGCTTACTCCGGAATGGAAAAGGCAGTGGAGCGCAATGTGCTTGAGCGCATCAACCGCGCCGGAATGCAGGCCAAATTTGGTCGTTTTCTCGTCCCCACCGAAGAAGTCGTGGAGATGAAGAATGGGCAGCGCAAAACGACTGAGCGCAAATTCTTTCCAGGCTATGTGTTGGTCGAGATGGTGATGGACGATGAGTCTTGGCATTTGGTCAAGCACACCAGTAAAGTAACCGGCTTTGTCGGCGGCGCACGAAATCGCCCGGTGGCGATTTCTGAGGCTGAGGTGCAAAAGATCGTTAACCAAATGAAAGACGGCTCCGAGAAGCCACGTCACAAAGTCGAATTTACCTCGGGAGAATATGTTCGTGTCAAAGAAGGCCCGTTCACAGACTTCAACGGTACGGTTGAAGAAGTTAACTACGAGAAAAGCAAAGTGCGCGTATCGGTCACGATTTTCGGTCGTGCTACGCCTGTCGAGCTTGATTTTGCGCAGGTCGAAAAAACCTAAGTAGAGATTCGCGCCTTTCAGCTCTGCGCGATCGAAGATCAAAGAGCTGCCAACCCTCGGGGAGCCATATTTGGCGCTATCACCCGTAAGGAGAAAATATGGCAAAGAAAATTGTTGGCTTCGTGAAGCTGCAAGTGCCTGCTGGTAAAGCGAATCCTTCGCCACCCATTGGCCCCGCATTGGGTCAGCGCGGTTTGAATATCATGGAATTCTGTAAGGCGTTTAACGCCCAGACCCAAGGTATGGAGCCGGGTCTGCCATTGCCTGTGGTGATCACCGCATTTGCAGACAAGAGTTTTACTTTCATCATCAAGACGCCACCAGCTACCGTCTTGATCAAGAAAGCTATCAAACTCGATAAAGGCTCAGCCAAGCCGCATGTGGACAAGGTCGGCAAGATCACACGCGCACAGCTCGAAGAAATCGCTAAAGGCAAAATCAAGGACATGAATGCTGCCAGCATTGATGCTGCCGTTCGTACACTGGCTGGTTCCGCTCGCTCAATGGGCGTGACGGTGGAAGGTCTGTAATCATGGCACTCACTAAGAAACAAAAAACACAAGTCGGCATGGTCGATAGTAATAAGCTTTACGCGATTGGCGATGCTTTAGGTATCGTACAAAAAGCAGCCACTGCTAAATTCGATGAGTCTATCGATGTGGCTGTGCAACTTGGCATTGACGCTAAGAAGTCGGATCAAGTCGTGCGCGGTGCTGTCGTTTTGCCAAACGGTACTGGCAAAACCAAGCGCGTCGCTGTGTTCGCACAAGGCGCAAAAGCTGAAGAAGCCAAGGCTGCTGGTGCAGACATCGTTGGTATGGACGACTTAGCTGCGATGGTTAAGGCCGGCAATATGCCTTTCGACGTGGTCATCGCAGCTCCTGACGCGATGCGGGTTGTGGGCACACTCGGCCAGATTCTCGGTCCGCGCGGTCTGATGCCTAACCCTAAGGTAGGCACCGTAACCCCTGATGTGGCTAAAGCAGTTAGAGACGCTAAGGCTGGTCAGGTGCAGTTCCGTGTGGATAAGGCGGGAATCGTGCACAGTACGATCGGCCGTCGCTCGTTTGATGCTGTCAAGTTGCAAGGCAATTTGGTGGCGCTCGTTGATGCGCTGAACAAGGCGAAGCCTGCGTCAAGCAAAGGCGTATTTTTGAAGAAATTGGCCGTCTCGTCCACGATGGGTGTGGGTGTCCGTGTGGACATCCAGTCTCTCGCCGCTTGATGCAAAAACAGGCAATGTGCGACAAGTCTGGCGCACATTGCTTTATGGTGGGCTGCGGAGCTATGTGGATTGACAGATCTACATGCACCGCAGGCCATCGAAGACCGTTGGTGTGGTGAGTTCTAGGATTCGCCGCTTAATCCACATCGCAAGATGAGATCCAACGCAGATGGCGATCCCGCTGAAAAAATTGAAAAGCTCCCAGCTTGAATAGTTTGACAGTTGATCGCTGAACTTAGATGTGATGGGTGCCTAACGGCAAACATCACTATTTTCAAGGAGAAAGACGTTGAGTCTGAATCGCAGTGAAAAAGAAGCCGTCATCACCGAGGTGACTGGGCTGGCGAAAAAAGCTCAGACGCTTGTCATGGCGGAATACCGTGGTATCACGGTTGCTGATATGACCAAGTTGCGCATTGATGCTCGCAGCAAGGGTGTAAGTTTGAGCGTGTTGAAAAACACCTTGGCTCGCCGTGCAGTGGTAGGTAGTGCCTTCGAGATCGTGTCTGAGCAGATGACTGGCCCGTTGATTTATGGTTTTTCTGAAGACGCCGTCGGCGCAGCCAAAGTGCTCGCTGACTTCGCCAAGACCAATGAAAAGTTGGTGTTGCGCGGCGGTGCGTTTGCAGGCAAGGTGTTAGATGTCAACGCGGTCAAGCAGCTGGCTAATATTCCGTCTAAGGAAGTATTGCTCGCACAGCTTTGTGGCTTGCTCATGTCGCCCATTTCGCGTACAGCCGTTGTGCTGGGCGTATTGGCAGCGAAAAAAGAGGGTGCTGTCGCTACCGCATAACGCGTATGCAACAAGCTCTCACTATACAAATTAAATTCAAGGAAAAATATCATGGCATTTGATAAAGACGCATTTTTGACCTCGCTGGATAGCATGACGGTCATGGAACTTAACGATTTGGTGAAGGCCATCGAAGAGAAATTCGGCGTAAGCGCTGCAGCTATGTCTGCTCCAGCTGCTGGTGGTGGCGGTGCAGCTGCGGCCGTTGAAGAGAAGACCGATTTCAACGTCGTGCTGCTCGAAGTCGGCGCCAATAAAGTTTCCGTGATTAAGGCTGTGCGCGAGATCACCGGTTTGGGTCTTAAAGAAGCCAAGGATCTGGTCGATGCTGCTCCTAAGGTCGTCAAAGAAGCCGTGCCAAAGGCTGACGCTGAAGCGGCTAAGAAGAAACTCGAAGAAGCTGGCGCTAAGGCCGAGTTGAAGTAATTCATCCTGTCTGCCAAGGCTGGAGTGCCCCAAAAGGCCTCCAGCCTTTGCTGCTTGAAGAGCGCGCCGCAAGAGCTGCTTGTTCTTCAAGAGGGCACAAAGAAACCATTTGGACAAATGCGTTCTTTGTGTCTTCTGACGTGACTGCAGAGGACCGCTTGGCTCGGGTATTGCTTGAATAGCAATGCTGTCCGCCAACGGCTGGTAGTGGCCAGCCGCCAAGACAGTTGCGCTCGTGTGTTCGAGCGTAACTTGCCAGTCGCCAAGACTTCCCCTGGAGATCTCATGGCTCAAACTTCGACCTATTCCTACACTGAACGCAAACGTATTCGCAAGAGTTTTGGTACTCGCGAAGCGGTGCTGGAAGTGCCTTACCTCTTGCAAATGCAAAAAGATGCCTACACGCTCTTCTTGCAATCAGGAGTTGCCCCCACCAAACGTGTCCACGAAGGATTGCAAGCTGCTTTTGAAGCTGCATTCCCCATTGTGTCGCACAACGGCTTTGTCGAGATGAAATTTCTCGAATACAACTTAGCTAAACCCGCGTTCGATGTGCGTGAATGCCAAACGCGTGGCCTCTCGTTCGGCTCAGCCGTGCGTGCCCGCGTGCAATTGATCATTTATGACCGTGAATCCTCCACCTCGCAGTCTAAGGTGGTCAAAGAGGTGAAAGAGCAGGAAGTCTACATGGGCGAAGTGCCCCTCATGACAGACAAAGGTTCTTTCATCATCAACGGTACAGAGCGAGTGATCGTATCCCAGCTGCACCGCAGCCCTGGCGTGTTTTTTGAACACGATAAAGGCAAGACCCACAGTTCCGGCAAATTGCTCTTCTCAGCTCGCGTGATTCCTTACCGTGGCTCTTGGCTCGATTTTGAATTCGATCCTAAAGATTTGCTATATTTCCGGGTAGACCGTCGTCGCAAGATGCCTGTCACGATTCTGCTCAAAGCCATCGGTATGTCGCCTGAAGCGATTCTTGCCAATTTCTTTGTGTTCGACAATTTCAAACTAATGGACAGCGGCGCACAACTCGAGTTTGTGGCCGAGCGTCTGCGAGGCGAAGTGGCTCGGTTTGACATGACGGATAAAAAAGGCAATGTCATCATCGCAAAAGACAAGCGAGTGACGGCCAAGCACACGCGCGAGCTCGAACAATCCGGTACAACGCATATCAGCGTGCCGGAAGATTTCTTAGTGGGTCGCGTATTGGCCCGCAATATCGTCGATCAAGACACAGGCGAAATCATTGCTAAGGCAAACGATGAGTTGACCGAAGTTTTGCTGAAAAAGTTACGTGCCTCTGGCGTACAAGATTTGCAGTGTCTCTACACCAACGAACTTGATCAAGGTGCTTACATCTCACAAAGCTTGCGTATTGACGAGACGCAAGATGAAATGGCAGCTCGCGTGGCGATCTATCGCATGATGCGCCCCGGCGAGCCGCCGACAGAAGACGCTGTACAAGCGCTCTTCCATCGCTTATTCTTCAACCCAGACACGTATGACTTGTCACGTGTGGGTCGCATGAAGTTCAATGCGCGCATCAACCGCGAAGGCTCCACCGGCGAGATGGTGCTATCTCACGAAGACATTTTGTCTGCCGTGAAAATCTTAGTGGATCTACGCAATGGCCGCGGTGAAGTGGATGACATTGACCACCTAGGCAATCGCCGCGTCCGCTGCGTGGGCGAGCTTGCAGAAAACCAATACCGCACTGGCCTGGCTCGTATCGAGAAAGCCGTTAAAGAGCGTTTGGGTCAAGCTGAAGCTGAGCCGCTCATGCCGCATGATCTAATCAACTCCAAGCCGATTTCTGCTGCACTCAAAGAGTTCTTTGGCGCATCACAGCTTTCACAATTCATGGATCAAACCAATCCTCTGTCTGAGATCACGCACAAGCGCCGCGTCTCGGCCCTTGGGCCCGGCGGTTTGACACGTGAGCGCGCAGGCTTCGAGGTGCGTGACGTTCACGTTACGCATTACGGCCGCGTCTGCCCGATCGAGACGCCAGAAGGTCCAAATATTGGCCTGATTAACTCATTGGCCCTCTACGCCCGCTTGAATGAATACGGTTTCATCGAAACGCCATATCGCCGTGTGATCGACAGCAAAGTCACCAACCAGATTGATTACCTTTCGGCTATTGAAGAAGGCAAATACGTGATTGCTCAGGCAAACACGGTGTTAGATAAAGACGGCAAGCTTACCGGCGAGCTGATCTCTGCCCGTGACAAAGGTGAATCTGTTCTCGTGGGCGCTACAGTGATCCAGTATATGGATGTTTCGCCAGCGCAAATCGTTTCTGTTGCTGCTTCACTGGTGCCCTTCCTTGAGCACGATGATGCCAATCGCGCTTTGATGGGTGCGAACATGCAGCGTCAAGCTGTGCCTGTTTTACGCCCTGAAAAAGCATTCGTCGGTACGGGTATTGAGCGCGTTGCAGCGGTCGACTCTGGTACGGTCGTCACCGCAAACCGCGGTGGTGTGGTTGATTACGTCGACGCCAGCCGGATTGTCGTGCGCGTGGACGACAAAGAAGCGTTGGCAGGAGAAGTGGGTGTAGATATTTACAACCTGATCCAGTACCAGCGCTCCAACCAAAACACCAACATCCATCAGCGTCCGATCGTCAAACGCGGCGACAAGATTGCCAAGGGCGATGTGGTGGCTGACGGCGCATCGACTGACCTGGGCGAACTCGCCTTGGGGCAGAACATGCTTGTGGCCTTCATGCCGTGGAACGGCTACAACTTCGAAGATTCGATCTTGATCAGCGAGCGCGTGGTCTCTGAAGACCGCTACACCTCGATCCATATCGAAGAACTCGTTGTGATGGCGCGTGATACGAAGCTAGGCTCAGAAGAGATCACCCGCGATATTCCGAACTTGTCGGAGCAGCAGCTCAACCGTTTGGACGAATCGGGCATCATCTACGTGGGTGCGGAAGTGCAACCCGGCGATACGCTGGTCGGCAAAGTCACACCAAAAGGCGAAACCACGCTTACGCCTGAAGAAAAATTGCTTCGTGCCATCTTCGGCGAAAAAGCCAGTGATGTGAAAGACACCTCACTGCGCGTGGATCAAGGCTCACAAGGCACTGTGATTGATGTGCAGGTGTTCACACGTGAAGGCATCGTGCGCGACAAGCGTGCGCAGCAGATCATCGATGACGAGCTCAAGCGCTTCCGCTTGGACTTGAACGATCAATTGCGTATTGTGGAAGCTGATGCATTCGACCGTATCGAAAAACTTCTCAATGGCAAAGTGGCCAATGGCGGCCCTCAAAAGCTGGCCAAGGGCACGAAGATCGACAAAGCCTACATGGCTTCGGTGGAGAAATACCACTGGTTCGATATCCGCGCAGCGGACGAAGATGTGGCCGCACAACTCGAATCCATTAAAAATGCGATTGAGCAACAGCGTCATAGCTTTGATTTGGCATTTGAAGAAAAGCGCAAGAAGCTCACGCAAGGCGACGAGCTGCCAGCAGGCGTGCTCAAGATGGTCAAGGTCTACTTGGCAGTTAAGCGCCGCTTGCAACCGGGTGACAAGATGGCTGGCCGCCACGGCAACAAGGGAGTGGTCTCCAAGATTGTGCCGGTGGAAGACATGCCCTACATGGCTGATGGCACGCCATGCGACATCGTGCTCAACCCGCTGGGCGTACCTTCGCGCATGAACGTCGGTCAGGTGCTCGAAGTTCATTTGGGCTGGGCTGGTAAAGGCATTGGTCAGCGCATTGGCGATATGCTACAAGCACAAGCCAAAGCGGCTGAACTGCGCAAATACATGGAAGCCTTCTACAACGCCTCTGGCCGCAAAGAAGACCTCTCCAAGTTGTCCGACGACAGCGTACAAGAGATGGCACATAACCTCTCCAGCGGCGCAACTTTTGCAACGCCAGTGTTTGACGGTGCAGCCGAAGAGGAGATCCGCGCAATGCTCAAGCTGGCTTATCCAGAAGACATTGCGAAGATCAAAGGCTTGACCGACACGCGCACACAGGCGTACCTGTCTGATGGCCGCACCGGCGAGCGCTTTGAGCGCCCCACCACAGTGGGCTATATGCATGTCTTGAAACTTCACCATTTGGTGGACGACAAGATGCATGCGCGTTCAACGGGCCCATACAGCTTGGTCACTCAGCAACCGCTGGGCGGCAAGGCGCAATTCGGTGGGCAGCGCTTCGGCGAGATGGAAGTGTGGGCACTTAAAGCCTATGGCGCTTCTTACACGCTGCAAGAGATGTTGACCGTCAAGTCCGACGACGTACAAGGCCGTACCAAAGTGTACGAAAGCATCGTCAAGGGCGAGCACACCATCCAGGCTGGTATGCCTGAGTCGTTCAACGTCTTGGTCAAAGAGATCCGCTCTTTGGGCATCGATATTGAACTTGAGCGTAATTAATCGGCAAAGGAAACAGACACATGAAATCCTTACTCGACTTATTCAAGCAGTTCACTCCTGACGAGCATTTCGATGCGATCCGCATCGGCATTGCTTCGCCAGAGAAAATTCGCAGCTGGTCTTTTGGCGAAGTTAAAAAGCCAGAGACGATCAACTACCGTACCTTCAAGCCCGAGCGTGATGGATTGTTTTGCGCCAAGATTTTTGGCCCTATCAAGGATTACGAATGCTTGTGCGGCAAATACAAGCGCTTAAAGCATCGCGGCGTGATTTGCGAGAAGTGCGGTGTTGAAGTTACGCAAGCCAAAGTGCGCCGCGAGCGCATGGGCCATATTGATTTGGCCGCACCGTGCGCTCATATCTGGTTTTTGAAATCCCTGCCATCGCGTTTGGGTCTCGTGCTCGATATGACGCTGCGCGACATTGAGCGTGTGCTTTACTTCGAAGCGTATGTGGTGACTGATCCTGGCATGACACCGCTGAAGAAATTCAGCATCATGACGGAAGATGATTACGACGCCAAGCTGAAAGAATACGGCGATGAATTCCAAGCCAAAATGGGCGCGGAAGGCATCAAAGAGTTGCTGGCTGGTTTAGAGCTTGATGTTGAAATTGAGAAGCTACGCAATGACCTAACCGGCTCTGAAATCAAGATCAAGAAAAACGCCAAGCGCCTGAAGGTGATTGAAGCGTTCAAAAAATCGGGCATGAAGCCTGAGTGGATGATTCTGGAAGTGTTGCCTGTGCTGCCCCCAGATTTGCGCCCGCTCGTGCCGCTTGATGGTGGCCGTTTCGCCACCTCTGATCTGAACGATCTGTATCGCCGCGTGATCAACCGCAACAGCCGCTTGCGCCGCCTGCTCGAACTCAAAGCGCCCGAGATCATCGCGCGCAATGAGAAGCGCATGCTGCAAGAGTCTGTGGACAGCTTGCTAGACAACGGCCGCCGTGGCAAAGCCATGACAGGCGCGAACAAGCGTGCATTGAAATCGCTTGCGGACATGATCAAAGGCAAGAGCGGTCGTTTCCGTCAAAACTTGCTTGGCAAGCGCGTGGATTATTCCGGTCGCTCCGTGATCGTGGTGGGCCCAACGCTTAAGCTGCACCAGTGCGGCTTGCCTAAGCTGATGGCACTCGAGTTGTTCAAGCCTTTCATCTTTGCTCAGCTCGAATCGCGTGGCATCGCCACCACCATCAAGGCTGCGAAGAAGGAAGTCGAATCAGGCACACCCGTGGTCTGGGATATTTTGGAAGAGGTGATCCGCGAGCATCCTGTGATGCTCAACCGCGCGCCTACCCTTCACCGCTTGGGTATTCAAGCTTTTGAGCCGATCTTGATCGAAGGCAAAGCCATTCAGTTGCACCCACTCGTTTGCTCAGCATTTAATGCTGACTTCGATGGCGACCAAATGGCGGTTCACATTCCGCTGTCAGTGGAAGCGCAGATGGAATGCCGCACTTTGATGTTGGCCTCCAATAACGTGCTTTTCCCAGCATCGGGCGAGCCCTCCATCGTGCCGTCGCAAGACGTCGTGCTGGGTCTGTACTACGCTACGCGTGAGCGCACCAACGGCATTGGCGAGGGTATGACCTTCACCGATTTGGCCGAGCTCGAGCGTGCCTTGCAAGCAGGGTCGGTTGAAATCACTGCACGTATCAATGTGCGTTTGGTTGAATTTACCAAAGACAAAGTCACTGGCGAATTTACCAGCGGCGTAGTGCTGCGCTCCACCACGGTGGGCCGTGCGCTGCTCTCAGAAATCTTGCCCAAAGGCTTGCCATTTGAGAACATCGACAAGGCGCTTAAGAAGAAAGAAATTTCTCGCTTGATCAATACGTCTTTCCGTAAATGTGGCTTGAAAGAGACCGTCGTGTTTGCCGACAAGCTGCTGCAAAGCGGCTTCCGGTTGGCCACACGCGCTGGCATCTCGATTGCCATTGATGACATGCTCGTGCCGAAAGAGAAGCACACCATCGTAGAGCGCGCTGAGAAAGAAGTTAAAGAGATCGCCAATCAATACTCGTCTGGGTTGGTCACAGCCGGCGAGCGCTATAACAAGGTGGTGGACATTTGGTCCAAAGCCGGCGATGAAGTCTCTAAGGTCATGTATGCCCAGCTTTCTAAGGAAAAAACCACGGATCGTCATGGCAAAGAAGTGATTCAAGAGTCGTTCAACTCCATCTACATGATGGCTGATTCTGGCGCTCGCGGCTCTGCAGCACAGATTCGTCAGGTAGCGGGCATGCGCGGTTTGATGGCCAAGCCGGATGGCTCGATCATTGAAACGCCTATTACCGCCAACTTCCGCGAAGGCTTGAACGTGCTTGAGTATTTCATCTCGACACACGGCGCGCGTAAAGGCTTGGCGGATACCGCTTTGAAGACCGCAAACTCTGGCTACCTTACCCGCCGCTTGGTGGATGTAACGCAAGACTTGGTTGTGATCGAAGATGATTGCGGCACGCAAAACGGCCAAGTCATGCGCGCTATTGTTGAGGGCGGTGAGACGATTGAATCCCTGCGTGATCGCATTTTGGGTCGTACCGTGATCGACGATGTGATTCACCCTGAGACCCGCGCTGTGATGGTGCCATCAGGCTTCTTGCTGTCTGAAGATGAGATCGACATGATCGAAGCTTCCGGTGTGGATGAAGTCAAAGTGCGCACCGTGCTCAATTGCGAAACGCGCTTTGGCCTCTGCGCCAAGTGCTATGGTCGCGATCTGGGCCGTGGTGGTTTGATCAATATGGGCGAGGCTGTGGGTGTGATTGCTGCGCAATCTATCGGCGAGCCGGGCACACAGCTCACGATGCGCACCTTCCACATCGGTGGTGCGGCATCGCGAGCAGCGGTCGCTTCCAGCGTGGAAGCAAAGAGCTCTGGCTCGATTGGCTTTAACAGCACGATGCGCTATGTGAGCAACAGCAAGAAGGAATTGGTCGTGATTTCTCGCTCAGGCGAGATCATCATTGCCGACGACAATGGTCGCGAGCGCGAGCGTCATAAAGTGCCGTACGGCGCAGTGCTAGCTGTGAAGGCCGACGAGTCGATCAAGGCCGGCAAAATCTTGGCGAATTGGGATCCGCTCACGCGCCCCGTGATCACCGAGTTTGCAGGTCAAGCTAAGTTCGAGAACGTCGAAGAAGGCCTCACTGTGGCTAAGCAGGTTGACGAAGTCACTGGCTTGTCTACCCTGGTTGTGATTGATCCGAAGCGCCGTGGTGCCACGAAAGTCGTGCGTCCACAGGTGAAGCTCATTGACGCTGCTGGCAAAGAAGTGAAGATCCCCGGCACCGATCACTCGGTGACGATTGGCTTCCAGGTCGGCGCGTTGGTTCAAGTGCGTGATGGCCAAGACGTGGGTCCAGGTGAGGTGCTCGCACGTATTCCGGTCGAAGGCCAGAAGACGCGCGATATCACTGGCGGCTTGCCACGTGTCGCCGAGCTCTTTGAAGCCCGTTCACCGAAAGACAAAGGTATCTTGGCTGAGATGACTGGCACGATCTCCTTCGGTAAGGAAACCAAAGGCAAGATTCGCTTGCAGATCACCGATCCAGAAGGCACAGTCTGGGAAGAGTTGATTCCAAAAGAGAAAAATCTCTTGGTGCACGAAGGCCAAGTGGTCAACAAAGGCGAAAACGTGGTGGACGGCCCTGCCGATCCGCAAGATATTCTCCGCTTGTTGGGCATGGAAGAACTCGCGCGCTACATCGTCGATGAAGTGCAAGATGTGTATCGCTTGCAAGGCGTGAAGATCAACGACAAGCACATCGAGACAATCGTTCGTCAGATGTTGCGCCGTGTGGTGATTGATAACGTCGGTGACTCCAAATACATCGCTGGTGAGCAAGTCGAGCGCTCTGAGCTGCTCGACACCAATGATGCTTTGCGTGCCGATGGAAAATTGCCTGCGACGTTCACCAACCTGCTCTTGGGTATCACCAAGGCGTCGTTGTCCACGGACAGCTTCATCTCTGCCGCGTCCTTCCAAGAGACCACCCGAGTGCTCACCGAAGCTGCCATCATGGGCAAGCGCGACGAGCTGCGTGGCTTGAAGGAAAACGTGATCGTTGGTCGTTTGGTGCCAGCAGGTACCGGTATGGCGTATCACAAAGCCCGTAAAGCGCGCGAAGCCATGGACGACGCCGAGCGCCGCGCCATTGCCGATGCGGAAGCTATTGAGTTGGCAGAAGCTACTGGCGGCGCAGCGGAGACTTCTGAGGCAGCGTAAGCTGTTCTAGTGATCTTCTGCTCTATGAATAGCGGCTTGGGGAAACTCAAGCCGCTATTTTTTTAATAGCACTCTGCATATATTCTATGCCGGCTACTGGCCTCTTTTGCTTTAAATTTGGTGTTCTATGTGTTTCGTGCAAACCGCTCAAGTTGCAAAGGCATCACTATTTTTGTGCGTCAGGCCATGCTGACATGGCTGTGTCGGCTAGCTTGATGAGTTTGTCTCGGGTAGCTCCGTCCCGTGCAAGGGTTGACATACCCTGAATGACTGCCATGGTCAGACTCGCTAGGGCCTCCGCGTCAGTGTCTGTTGGAAGCTTGCCCGCCCTCACCGAAGAAATCACTTTTTCGCGCAGTTGTGTCTCAATTCCCCGTCGAATGGTAGCCAGCTCGTCCTTCACATCATTCGCAAGCTTAGAGCAACTCATTGCGGAACTTGCCAATAAGCAACCTGCAGGCGTGTTTGAGCCTGTAAAGGCTACTGCGGCAGTGCTCATCAGTGTCATCGCTGCATCGCGGCCATTTTCTGCTTCATCGATGATGGATTGAGACGTCACTGGTCCAGAAAGATACTTTGAGACCGCTTCCAGAAACAATCGTTTTTTGTCTCCGAAAACGCTGTAAATGCTGGAAGGCGTCACCCCCAAAGCTGTCGTTAACACATTGAGTGACGTGGCTTCATAGCCATGTTGCCAAAACAGCAGCATGGCCTGATGCAAAGCATCTTCGCGGTCGAAGGATAGTGGCCGTCCCTTCTTGCGGGCAAGTGGGACAGAATCTATATTTGTAGTAGTCACTAGTAAATTATCAGGAATTGGGTTAACATTATTGTATCAATCACTAGGAAACTATTTTATGTCGCTATCAAATTATCGTACTTTAGGCCGCTCTGGTCTCGCCGTCAGTCTTTTGGCTCTTGGAACCATGACGTTTGGTACTGCGCGATGGGGATCGGGAAAAGAAGATTCTCGGAAAGTCTTCAATGCCTATGTGGATACGGGCGGCAATTTGGTCGATACAGCTGATGTGTATTCGGCGGGCCTTTGCGAGGAAATGCTGGGATGCTTTATCGCGGAGCGATCGTTGCGAGACAGCATTGTTTTAGCGACCAAGTCAGGATTCGCGCAAAGCCTCGGGCCGCACATGGGGGGAAATGGGGCCAAGCATATTCATTCAGCTCTTGAGGGCTCATTGAAAAGGCTGCGCACTGATTACATTGATTTGTATTGGGTGCATGTCTGGGATTCTGTCACGCCAGCAGAAGAATTGCTAGAAACGATGACAGCACTTGTCCGGTCAGGGAAAATTCGCTATTGGGGGATATCTAACTCACCCGCATGGTACGTGGCCAAGCTGGCAACACTGGCCGCAACACGCGGTACGCAAGGCCCCATTGCGATGCAGTATTTTTATTCATTGACCAACCGCGATATCGAGGATGAACATATACCTGCGGCTTTAGAGTTTGGCATGGGCATCATGCCTTGGAGTCCATTGTCGTTTGGCTTGTTGACTGGTAAATATGACCGAGCAACCGTCGAGGCTGCTGCCCCACGCGAAGCAGGCTTGCCAAAGGATGCGGCGGCGGCCAATGAACAGCGCTCCGCGACAGACAAGCGACTGGATGGCGCCAATCCCTTTGGCGACTCTTTATTTACCGAGCGCAACTGGAAGATTGTGGAGACGCTCAAGCGTGTGGCAAAAGAGGCCGACGAAACGCCAGCGCGCATGGCGTTGGCGTGGGCAACACAAAGATCTGGCGTCACTTCAACACTCATGGGGGTAAGCCGGGTAGAGCAACTCGCGGACAACATTTCATCGCTCGATGTCGTGATATCGACAGAACATCAAGCGGCGTTGGATGCTGTGAGTGCGCGTGAGCAAAAAATGCTGTACAGCCTATTTACACCAGCTGTACGTCAGCATGCAGTGTATGGTGGTAGTAGCGTGATGCCTTGGGGTGAATGAAAACGAGATTATTTGCCAATGATGCGCTAGGCACATATCACTCACTAGCCAGTATTACGAAGGCCTGCTGCAATGCCATTGATGCTGATATGGATGCCGCGTTGTACTTTTTCATCCAAATCCTCAGGCATCTTGCCTGCGCGATAACGGCGGATCAGCTCGACTTGAAGGTGATGCAGCGGGTCAATGTAGGGGAAGCGGTGCTGGATGCTTCGCGCCAGCGCTGCGTTGCTAGAGAGGCGCTTGCCTTCGCCTGTGATGAGTTGCAAAGCGCGGGTGGTGCGCTGCCATTCGGCTTCGATCAGGGTGAGGATTTTCTTGCGTAGCTTCGCATCGGGCACGAGCTCGGCATATCGAGCGGCGAGCGATAGGTCGCTCTTGGCCAACACCATGTCCATATTGGAGAGCAGGGTGCTGAAGAACGGCCAATCGCGGTACATTTTTTGTAGCAGCTTACGCTTATTTTGCGCCGGCTCTAGGCCATTTTCATTCAAAAATTGCTCGACGGCCGAGCCAAAACCATACCAACCGGGTAAAGTGGCTCGACATTGCCCCCAACTGAATCCCCAGGGAATAGCGCGTAAGTCTTCAATACGTTGAGTGGCTTTGCGTGATGCGGGGCGTGAGCCGATGTTCAGACCTGCGATTTCACGCAGCGGCGTTGCGGCGAAGAAGTAATCGGTGAAGCCGGGGGTTTCATACACAAGCGAGCGGTAGGCTTGCATGGACAGCTTAGACAAATCCTGCGCGGTTTGCATAAAGCTCTCGGGCGCGGCCTTCGTGGGTGTCAGCAGCGTAGCTTCCAGTGTGGCGGCCACAAGCGTTTCTAAATTTCTGCGACCAATTTCTGGATTGGCGTATTTGGAGGCGATCACCTCGCCTTGTTCGGTAACGCGGATTTGGCCGCGCACGGTGCCGGGTGGTTGCGCAAGAATCGCTTGGTAGCTCGGGCCACCACCGCGGCCTACCGTACCGCCTCGGCCATGGAACATGCGCAGCGTGATGCCGTGGGAGGCTTTGAGCGCGTCAAACAAATCCACCAAGGCCATCTCAGCGCGATACAGCTCCCAGTTACTGGTGAAAATGCCGCCATCTTTGTTGCTATCAGAGTAGCCCAGCATGATGTCTTGCTCGGGTGTGTCGGGCAAAGCGCCTTCGCTGGCCGAGCGCTTGATCATGGCAGCGATGCCCGACAAGTCGTAGAACTCGCGCATGATCGGCGCAGCGTTTTGAAGATCGGCAATCGTTTCAAACAGCGGCACGACGATGAGTTCAGCCGTAGCGTCTTCGCTCAAAATGCCGCGCATCAAGCCAGTTTCTTTTTGCAGCAGGAGCACTTCCAGTAAATCGCTCACACTCTCGGTGTGGCTGATGATGTAGTGCAAGATTGCGGGTGAGCCGTAGCGCTCTCGGGCGCGCTTGGCCGCTTCGAAGATGGCCAACTCGCTGATAGCGTGGTCGCTATAGGTGGCGTTGACCACGCGCAGCGGGCGAGCATCATTGAGCAGCTTGAGCAGCAGAGCGCGCTTGGCAGCTTCATCTAAAGACGAATACTGCGCTTCAATCCGTGCGGTAGACAGCAGCTCCGCAATCACTTCTTCATGCTTATCCGAGCTTTGGCGCAAATCAATCGTGGCCAGATGGAAACCAAACACTTGAACGGCGCGGATCAATGCCGCCAAGCGCATGCCCACGAGGTGCGCGCCATTGGTGGCTCGCAAGGAGGCTTCAATGGTGCGCAGATCAGCCAAAAATTCTTCGCTGAAACGATACGGGTTTTGTGGCGCGGCGGCGTGGCGGGCGGCGTCTGTGCCGGTCAGCTCATGCAATGTCGCGGCAAGGCGCGCGTACATGCCGATCAGGGCGCGGCGGTAGGGCTCGTCTTTGCGGTGTTCACTGCGGTCAGGGCTGCGATCCGCCAAGGCTTGCATCTCTGGCGTCACGCCCACGAGCATGAGCGAGGTGGAGAGCTCCGCGCCCAAGAAATGCACTTCGCGCAAATGGTGGCGCAATACTGTCTCAGATTGGCGGCGCAGCGCGAGCTCTAGTGTGGCCGCGGTCACATTTGGGTTGCCATCGCGGTCACCACCAATCCAATTACCCATGCGGAAAAAGGCCTCGTCAATCTTGCCCACGCGCTCTTCCACGTCTTCATACAAGCGTGGAATTTCTTTGAGGAAGGTGGCTTCAAAGTAGGACAGCGCATTCTCGATCTCGTCGGCTACCTGCAGCTTGGTGTAACGCAGCAAGCGCGTTTGCCACAGCTGCGTCACTCGGGCGCGCAGTTGAAGTTCTAATGCGCTTTTATCCCGCGCTCCTAAATCAGTAGCATTCCGCGCAGATAATACGCCGGCTATCGCCCTTTCTGCGTCCAAAATACTCTTGCGCTGCACTTCAGTGGGGTGCGCTGTGAGTACGGGAGAGATGAAGGCAGATTTGAGTACTTTGGCAATACTTTTGCTGGTGTGGCCACTGGCTCGCAAGCGAGCAAACGCAGCATCTAAACTGCCGTCTTGTACATCCCCGCGTCTTTCGTGGATGGCGCGGCGGCGAATGTGGTGGCGGTCTTCTGCAAGATTGGCCAAGTGGCTAAAGTAGGTAAATGCACGTATCACGCTCACAGTTTGTTCGTTGGACAGTGATTTAAGCAACTTCTTTAAATCGCTCTCTGCTTGGGGGTCGGCAAGGCGGCGGTAGGCCACGGAGAGCTTGCGTACTTTCTCCACGATCTCATAAATGGCCGCACCCTCTTGCTCGCGGATCACGTCGCCCAAAATTCGCCCTAGCATGCGAATATCTTCGATCAAGGGGCGATCTTTGTCTTTTTTAGAGTCGATGAGTGAAGATGCGAGAGGCGTATTCATGCACAGCATGCTAGCATCACAAATACAGCGTTCATTACAAAATGGTTACGCCTTGAGATGCTAGTTACTCGTACCCTTTAAGCCTTGATTTCATGAAGATTCGTATTGCCACCCGTGAAAGTCGGCTTGCCCTGTGGCAGGCTGAGCATGTGCAGACGAGTCTGCAAAACTTAGGGCACAGCGTGCAGCTCGTCCCGATGACGACGCGCGGCGATCAGATTTTGGATCGCACGCTCTCCAAGGTTGGTGGCAAAGGTCTCTTTGTCAAGGAATTGGAGCTTGCTTTGCAAGAAGATCGGGCAGATATCGCCGTGCATAGTCTAAAAGACGTTCCGATGCAGCTGGGCCAGGAGTTCGCCTTGGCCTGCGTGATGGAGCGGGAAGATCCGCGAGATGCACTGGTATCAAAGCACTATGCTTCGCTCTTTGATCTGCCGCTGGGCAGTGTGGTGGGCACATCAAGCCTGCGCCGCATGGTGCTGCTGCAAGCTTTGCGGCCAGATCTGAAAATTGAGCCGTTGCGTGGCAATTTGGATACGCGCTTGCGCAAGTTGGATGATGGGCAGTATGCAGCTATCGTACTGGCAGCAGCAGGTTTGAAGCGATTGGGCATGGCAGAGCGCATTGCGCAAACTTTTGAGCCCGAACAAATGCTACCCGCAGCTGGGCAAGGCGCTTTGGGGATTGAGACTTTGGCGCACCGCGCCGATGTGTGTGATGCACTCGCGCCGTTAGCGCACATGCCCACTTGGTTGGCCGTGAGCGCAGAGCGGGAAGTCAGCCGCTCTATGGGCGGCAGTTGCTCGATGCCACTGGCG
The DNA here is from genome assembly GCA_043777675.1 of Comamonadaceae bacterium. Lineage (GTDB taxonomy): Bacteria > Pseudomonadota > Gammaproteobacteria > Burkholderiales > Burkholderiaceae_C > JANMDU01. Next base: position 18,039 of record JAYWHR010000076.1, read on the forward strand.
GCGTTCGCAGTTTGGCAAGAAAATTCTTTGCAACTTCGGGCAGCTTGGGGCGAGCCAGAGCAAAAGCCCGATGCAGCAGCTCAACTGGTGAGAGCGCAAGGTAGCTCAGCCGTGACGACACATGAGGCGGCGCGCCAACTCGGCGCGCAAACAGCCCACCAGCTTCTGTCGGGTGGGGCAAGACTGCTCGTTTGATCTATGGTACGCCTGATCGTCACCCGCCCCGCCGAACAAGCCACCGCCTGGTTGCAGGTGCTGCGCAACATGGGTCACGAGGCTGTTGCGCTGCCTTTGATTGAGATTGCCCCGGTGGATTCCGAAGATGATGCGCAGGCTCTGGAGTTAGCTTGGGCTCGGCTCGAAAGCTTTGATGCGCTGATGTTTGTGAGTAGTTCGGCTGTACAGGCATTTTTTAAGCCAAAACAGCAAAACGCCGTCATAACATCTTTGCAGCGTGCTATTGATTTAGTCGTTAAAGAGCATCCCGATATCCGCCTGTGGGCAACTGGCCAAGGCACGGTTGCAAGCTTGCGCAGCTTAGGCATTCCCCAGCCTCGAATCGATGCGCCTGACGCTCATGTCGGGCAGTTTGATTCAGAGGCACTTTGGGATGTCGTCAGGCCGCAAGTGCATATCGCCAGTCGTGTGCTCATTCTGCGTGGGCGTGATATGGGCGTCTTTGATAGCAGTAGGGATTGGTTGGCACAGCAGATCATGGCCAGTGGCGGCGTCGCACAAAAATTGGTGGTTTATCAACGCAGTGCGCCAAGATGGGATTCGGCGCAATTGACACAATGCAGCGCTTGGCTACGGGATGGCAGTATTTGGTTGCTCAGTAGTACGCAAGCCTTGAGAAATTTGCCTGCGAGTCTGGATGCGAGGAAAGGAATTTGCATTTGTACCCATGAGCGCATTTCGCAAGCTGCGCGAGAACGGGGATTTGCTGTTGTTTGCACGTCACGCCCCACACTCCAAGATGTGGCTGCGTCGATAAAATCATTAAATGCCTAATGACTCGCCCGATGCGCCTGTAGCAACTTCAGTTGCGCAAGGGCCAACGCACGCTTTTGATTTCGCGCCATTGCCTACAGGTAAGCCTGTCGTGTCTCGCAGCACGCTTTTGTTAGCAGCGCTTTGTTTAAGCTCTTTGTTGCTCAGCGGTAGTTTGTGGCTCAAGCTCTCGAGCATCCAAGAGGCCCTCGCGCGGCAAAGCGCTGACGCGACAGCCGCATCTGTGGAAGGCCGCACGCTTGCCAAATCTGCCAGCGAAGCGGTCAATGGCGTGGTCTCCCGCCAAGCCTTGCAGGAGACGCGACTTGCCGAAGTGGCCATGCAGCGCACACAACTCGAAGAGCTGATGCAAAGCCTGTCTCGCTCACGCGATGAAAATCTGGTCGTGGATGTGGATTCTGCGATTCGCCTGGCTCAGCAGCAGGCCAATCTTACGGGCAGCTTAGAGCCGCTCTTAGCCGCGTTGCGCACCGCCGAACAGCGCGTGAACCGCTCAGCCCAGCCGCGCCTTGCACCTTTGCAGAGGGCTCTTGCCAAAGATACCGAGCGCGTGAAATCGGCCAACGTAGCCGATACGCCCAGCTTGTTGATCAAGCTCGATGAGCTCGTGCGCTTGGCCGATGAGATGCCGCTGGCCAATGCTGTGGCCACGCCCGCCAGTACTTCAAAAGCCTCTTCCAAACCTGCGGTAAGCACGATGCCCACGCGCACAGTCGCCAACGATGCCGCAAACGGAACGCCCGGCACAGGTCTGCTCAGTGCTGCGCCTGCATGGCTCAAAAGCTTGGTGGGTGCGGTGCGCGAAGAAGCCAGAGCCTTGGTGCGCGTGAGCAGGATTGACACGCCCGAAGCCGCATTGCTTTCACCCGAACAAAGCTTTTTTGCGCGCGAGAACTTCAAGCTCAAGATGCTCAATGCGCGGCTAGGACTGCTCTCACGCCAATTCGAGAGTACGCGCGGCGATTTGGCCAGCGCCGCCAAACTCATCACGCGCTATTTCGATGCCAGCTCGCGCAGCGTGCAGCAAGCCGGCGGATTGATCGCGCAAATTCAAGGGCAAATCAAGAGCGCTGAGCAGCCGCGCATTGACGACACTTTGTCTGCGTTGGCCACATTGTCTGCTTCAACAACTCTGGGCAAGTGATGCGCTTTGCCCTTTGGCTTCTCGCGATTTTTGCCGCCGCCGTAGGCATTGCTTTGTTTGCCACGCGCTCGACGGGCACGGTCACATTGTTTTGGCCACCGTATCGTATTGATCTATCACTCAATCTCGTGTTGCTGTTATTGACTGCGTTGTTTGTGTTGTTGTATTTGGCGCTGCGTGCTTTCAGTGCTTTGGCTGATCTGCCTACGCAGGCTAGGGCTTGGCGCGCAGCTCAGCGCAGCAGCGCCATGCATGCGCAGCTGCGTGATGCTATGGCGCATTTGCTCTCAGGTCGATTTGCTCGCGCCAAAAAGCAAGCCTTGCTCGCGCATCAGCATGCCTTGACTCTGACCGACGATGCCTTGCAAAAACAGCATGGTCTAGAAGTGCAATCCATGGCACTCCTTATCGCAGCGGAATCGGCCCAATCTCTGCAAGATGCGCCTGAGCGCGAGCGCTTGGTGCAAGCTGCGCTTGATGTGCCTTTGCCAAAAAGTGCTCAGCATTTCAAAGAAGGCGCCACGCTTCGCAGCGCCCGTTGGATGCTCGATGAGCACGATCCATCTAGCTCACTGATGCGCCTTTCTACGCTCTCTCAAGGTGCGCAGCGTCGCACGCTCGCTTTGCGCTTGAAGCTGCGTGCTTTGCAGCAAGCCCGCCAGCAAAGCGCTGGACTCGAGACAGCTCGCTTGCTTGCCAAGCATGGTGGTTTCTCTGAACAAGCCGCGCAAAGCATCATTCGCAGTCTGGCCATCAGCAGTTTGAGCGAAGCGCATGATGCCGATCAGCTCACCCGGGCTTGGGGATCGCTCACGGATGCTGAGCGCGGACAAGCTGAAGTCGCCACGCATGGCGCTATGCGCTTGGTTAATCTCTCTGCCGGCTCGCCAGAAGCGCTTGAGCTGCACGAGCGCGCTAGAAGCTGGCTGGAGCCCATCTGGCATCGTTATCCGCAATTGCCCGAATTCGCGCAGATCCGTGTGGTGCGTGCAGTAGAGGCTAGCTTTTCATCCGACAGCGCGGCGGTGGATCACACATGGCTGGCAAAAATTGAAACCGCACAGCGCCAATTGCCACATGACAGCCGCCTGCAATACCTCGCCGGTATGGCCTGCTTACATCGCCAGCTTTGGGGCAAAGCCCAGCAATTGCTCTCAGGCTGCGCAGCGCATCTGGGCGATGAAAACTTAAAGCGCAGCGCGTGGCGCAATTTAGCTTTTTTAGCTGAGCAGCGCGGCGATACGGAGGCGACTTTAGCTGCTTGGAAGAAAGCCGCGCATTGACATGGAACATTCCTCTTGGCTGATTAATTCCCTCGTCTTCCTCGCCGCAGCTGTAGCCGCCGTTCCGATTGCCAAGGCTTTGGGTTTGGGCTCAATCATTGGCTATTTGGCCGCAGGCATCATCATTGGCCCTTGGGGTTTTGGATTGGTGAGCGATGTGCAGAGCATCTTGCATTTTGCGGAATTCGGCGTGGTGTTGATGCTGTTTCTCATAGGCTTGGAGCTGGAGCCGCGCCGTTTGTGGGAGCTGCGCCGCCCGATATTTGGCTGGGGTTCGGCGCAGATGGCAGGTTGCATTGCTATTATATTAATAGCGTTTGGCGCAATATCTATGCCGGCTATATTGGGTTTTGGTTTAAATATTTCATGGAAAGTGATCTTGGTGGCCTCGCTGGGCTTGGCGCTCTCCTCCACAGCGATTGCATTGCAAGTGCTCGGTGAGCGCAACCAATTACCCACCACGGGTGGCCAGGCTGCGTTTTCGATTCTGCTTTTCCAAGATGTGGCCGCCATCCCGATTCTGGCTTTGCTGCCTCTGCTTGCTGTGTCAAGCGGTGCGGGTGGCGGCAACGGTTGGCTTGAAGCCGGCAAAGCGATTGCCGTGATAGCCGCCATCATCGTGGGCGGGCGGCTGCTACTGCGCCATGCGCTGCGCTGGATTGCTGGCAGCAAAACGCCGGAGATTTTTACCGCCGCTTCGCTCCTTCTCGTGGTGGCGATTGCGGCGTTGATGCAGTTCGTCGGGTTGTCGATGGCCCTGGGTGCATTTCTCGCCGGCGTGTTGCTGGCTGAGAGCGAATATCGGCGCGAGCTTGAGACCGATATTGAACCCTTCAAAGGCCTTCTGCTTGGGTTGTTCTTCATGGCCGTGGGGATGAGCATTGATTTTGGTGTGCTAAGTCGCTCTCCACTCTTGATGGCTGCATTGGTGATTGGCTTCATGATGTTGAAAGCTGGAGTCATTTATGCCTTGGCGAAATGGATGGGCTTGCCGTTTCAAGAGCGCCCGATGTTTACGCTGATGCTGGCGCAGGGCGGTGAGTTTGCTTTTGTTGTATTTCAACAAGCCGTTGGCCTCAAAATTTTCGATGCGCAAACGGGCTCGTTACTCGTGGGCGCAGTCGCGCTGTCGATGTTGATCTCGCCACTCATTTTGGTGCTGATCGATAAATTCCTCATGCCGCGTTTTGTCAATTGCGGCAAACCGGATGTGCCCGAGATTAGCGAAGAGCAACATGCCCCAATCATCGTAGCTGGCATTGGCCGCTATGGGCAAATTATTCTTCGCGTGCTCGCCGCTTCGGGCTACAAAGCCACGGTGCTCGATCATGATCCAGAACAAGTGCAGGGCCTGATGCGCTTTGGATACCGCGCATTCTATGGCGATGCGACGCGATTAGATTTGCTGCGCACGGCGGGCGCGGCTACCGCGAAGGTCTTGGTCGTGGCCGTGGATGATGTCGAGCAGAGCTTGACGATTGTGGATATTTGCAAAGAACATTTTCCGCAACTCAAGCTGATCGTGAGGGCGCGTAATGTGCAGCATTACTACGAACTGCGCGCTCGCGGCGTGACGCTCATTCAGCGCGAAACTTTTGAGTCTGCGTTGCTTTCAGCAGAAGACACTTTGCAAGCGCTAGGCCTTTCGTCAGATGCTGCGCACATGACAGCGCAACGCTTTCGCACCCACAATCTTGCACAAATTGATGCCGCGTGGCCGCATCACAAAGACGAAGAGCGTCTGATCAGCATAGCCAAAGCCGGGCGGCAGCAGTTAGAGGAATTGATGGCGCAGGAGCGGGAAGTGACGATGCTTGGCGCAGACAGAATTTCGCATCCTCCCGAGCGCTAAGTGCGCTGTGGTTGATCAACGGCTAGCGGCTAGAGTCCGCAAATCCACCTCATAGCCCTTGAGCACTTTCACCGCATGGGCGCGCTGACTGGGCGTGGTGCTTGCATGCACGAGGGCAAAGCTCTGGCAAGCTTGGCTTGTGAGGCGCTGCACATAAGCGCGATATGTGGCATCGGGCGATTCCCAAGCACGCTGAATATAAGCGCGTATGGCTTGCTGGCTTGACTGAGCCCTGGCGTGGGTGGCCGCTAAATTCGTCAGAATATCAACCAGCTCTTGTTGCCGGCGCTTGCGTTCTTTGAGTGCGTAGGTCGCATCGAAGCTTGATGTGGCTAGTGCTTGCTTGATTGCACTTATTTGTTCATCACCGAGCTTGCCGTAAAGCTTTTCGCTGCGATCAATCGATTGCTTTAAGCGCTTAGCCTGCGTGCTGGCGGGGGTTCCACTGATGTAATCGCGACTGTATTCATCAGCATTCTTGGCGTATTTACGTTTCAAATGATCGATTTGCGAAGGCGTGATGGTGGGGGCAAGATCGGCCAGCGCTGGCAGGGATTGGTTGCTGATGTTGTCAATCAAAATCCGGCCTTGATCGTAGATTTTGCAGGCTTGTTGCTCACTGACTTCGCCGCCTATGAGCTGCCCAGTTTGAGCCAGTAAATCGGCCGTTTTGGGCAATTCATTGGTGCGATGCCAAGCGAAAAGCTTCACTAATTCATCGCGTGCTTTGGGGGTTTGCTGCTCGTTGAAATCAAAATAGCTATTAAACCACCAGTAGGATAGATCAGGCGCTTGGTTGTAGCCCAGCTTGACAGCGCTGCAGGCGGACAGCAGATATACCGCGATAATCAAGAATGTAAGGCGGAAAAACGAAATGAATCTAGACATTGTGATCATGGCTGCGGGCAAAGGCACCCGCATGAAAAGCGATTTGCACAAGGTGCTGCACCCTATCGCCGGACGGCCGATGGTGGAGCATCTGCTGGCCAGCTTTGCAGAGCTGGCACCTGCCGCGCAAGTAATCGTCGCGGGTGATCGGCGTGACCAGATTGAGGTGGCGCTTGCTGGGCGCGGCGTGCAGATTGCCGTGCAGGAACCGCAGCTTGGCACAGCCCATGCAGCACTTGCCGCCAAGGCTGCGTTGGCCGGGTTTGATGGGCTGGTGATGGTCTGTTTCGCCGATGTGCCGTTCCTGATGACAGATACCGTGCGCAGATTGTGCGGCGCGCTTGGCCGGGGGGTGAAAGTGGCGGTGCTGGGTTTCCGTCCGGATGATTCAGCCGCCTATGGCCGGATTATCGCCGACGCTGACGGCAGGGTCAGCAAAATGGTCGAGCACAAGGATGCAAGCGCCAAGGAGCGCCTGGTCACTCTTTGCAATTCCGGGGTTATCGTAGCGCATAGCCGCGATATCTGGCGGCTGCTTGA
>JAYWHR010000077.1:0-24616 GCA_043777675.1 Comamonadaceae bacterium
AGCCGTCTGGCGCTACACTGCACTGCCGTTTCCAGCCTACGGCCAAGGTGACATTTCTATTTGATGCAACTGGGTGACATTTCTATTTGACGCTGACAAAGGAGACTTGTCTGGTTACTGGAGCTTAGAATTTATATTGAATCGCTTTTACATTCTTTCAAAGAATCCGCTGGAAGCCGTTTCCAAAATTGAAATCGTCGGAGTCCAAAATTCGGTTTCGACCCAAGCGCTGACTTGGTTTGCTGGCTTAGGAAGCTTGTCAGTTTTGGCATTCGCATCTGTAATTTCTGTATACGAAAAATTACTAACAGGAATAGCTGATTGGCGTTTCTTTAAATTGGCCATCATTCGCCGATTTAAGGTACTTAGACTGCTTTGGATTTATCCAGCGTTTGCTGCTGCTTTCTTAATTGTTTCAGGATTTATTTTCGCGAAACTTGGACTATAACTGTGCTTATTTGAGATGAGCGATTGCTTTTTTTCCAACACAAAAAATAATGTCAAATGGTAAGCATCAGCCGCATTGACTAACTCGCTAGACCCGCGACCCAATCCACACCCTGAGTAGTTAATCCCTGCTTTTTACCCAACTTGACAAACGCTTTGTCAAACGTGAGCAGCTGAGTGCTCGCCCCGCGCAATGCCAGATGCAAAGCATCTGCAAAGTCCATGCCTTTGCCATACCATTCGAGTGCCAGTTGCAGCTCGGCAAGTTGCGCGGGTTTGAAATTAGGAAGGGAAAGCAACAAGCCCATGCCGCGCTGAACTTGCGCCACGCTGTAATCGTGCGCCTCCAGCACCCAGACCAACTCTTGCATCACGGTAATGGGGCTGGTGAATTGCTGGGTTTTAGATAGCAGCCGCTTGACTTGCGCCAGTTGCGCCGCATCATCTGCCAGCAACAATCGCACCAGTACATTGGTATCGAGCGCCTTCATAGCGCGTGCTTGCGTTTCAATCGGGTTTTGATGACGTCTTTGATGGCTGCATCGCTGAGCCTAGTTTGATTTGGCCTCGCCAAACAGCCAGCAACTTGGCTTAGCGCGGCGTGTTGTTTTATAACGATAGGCCGCAAGCGAATTTCGCCATTGACATAGCTGATCGCAAGCTCATCCCCAAAAGACAATTGCGCCATTTCCCGTAAATGCTTCGGGATGACGATTTGGCCTTTCACGGAAAGTGTGGCTGTGTTCATGGTAGTGCCATTCATAAAGTAAGCCCAATTGTAAGCCGGTATCGAAAAACAAGCAAGATTTGCAAACCCTACGGCAACCAATAGGAATGCTCACTTTGCAGCATTGCAGCATTGCAGAACTTCTGCAATGCTGCTAAACTATTCATATGCAAGCTACTCTGACTCTATCTAATCGCGGCCTAATCACGCTGCCGGCCAAGCTGCGCCAAGCCTTTGGTCTCAAAGCAGACGATCAATTGATCGCTGAGACAACGCCCGAAGGTATTTTGTTGCGCCCGGCGATCACCGTGCCACTTGAGCTGTACTCGCCACAACGCCTGCAAGAGTTTGATGCGGCTGAAAGCGAGCTGGCTGCTGTGATGAAGCGCGTGGCGGCTTAATGGCGCGGCGTGTTGCGGCTAGTCAGCCGCCGAGCTCAAACGGACTGCGCATTTTCTTGGATGCAAATGTGCTGTTTTCTGCCGCTCGGGCAACTGGCGCGATGCGGCAAATGCTGCATTCGCTTAGAAGCCAAGGCCACACGTTGGTGGCAGATGATTATGTTTGCCAAGAGGCGCGGCGCAATTTGGCTTCAAAAGCTAATCCTGCTGCTCTGCAAGATTTAGACGCTATTTTGAATGTCGTCAATCTGCACGACACAAAACACATCATCTCACCTGCGCAGGCCAACTTTGCGCAATGGTTGCCCGAAAAAGACCGCCCCGTGTTGCTGGCGGCAATTGCTTTGCGCTGCGATGCACTGGTAACGGGCGACAAAACGCATTTTGGCTCTGGCTATGGGCAGAGCTTTGCAGGCGTAACGCTTTACTCACCTGCGCAATTAGCTCTTGCATTGCTTGTCAATTAAACTAAATGACGAGTGAATCCACTGTTCAAATAGGGGCACTGATCAAACTAGATCAAGCCGTTTGCAAATCTCAGTCACAGTCGCTGACTGATTCATGCTATAGAAATGCAGACCGGGCACACCGGCGTTGCGCAACTGATCGCACAAATCTGTGACGACATCTAGGCCGAAGGATTTGATGGATGCAGTGTCGTCGCCAAAAGATTGCAGGCGTGTGCGAATCCAGCGGGGGATTTCTGCGCCGCAGGCATCTGAGAAGCGCATGAGTTGGCTGGAATTGGTGATTGGCATGATGCCGGGGACGACGGGAATCGTCGCACCGAGTTTGTGGGCATCATCGACAAAGCGGAAGTAGGCATCGCTATTGAAAAAGTATTGCGTGATGGCGCTGCTGGCGCCGGCTTTGACTTTCATCGCATAGGCGAGCAAATCGGTGTCTGGCGATCTGGCTTGCGGATGCGTCTCGGGGTAGCAGCCAACTTCGATATGAAATGCATCACCTGTTTCTTGACGGATGAAGGAGACGAGCTCGCTGGCGTATTTGAATTCGCCAAATGCGCCGTAGCCGCTGGGCAAATCGCCTCGCAACGCGACCATGCGCTTGATGCCGGCTTGCTTGAACAATTCGAGTTGCGCTTTGACGCCTTCTTTCGTTGCGCCGATGCAGCTGAAATGCGGGGCAGCATCCACGCCATCTTTCAAAATCGATTGTACTGTTTGCAGCGTGCCATCTTGCGTGGAGCCGCCTGCGCCGTAGGTCACGCTGATGAACTGGGGTTTGAGTTTGTAGAGCTGCTCGCGCACGGCAACGAGCTTTTGCGCGCCCTCGGGCGTTTTGGGGGGGAAGAATTCGAGACTGATGGGAAGTTTTTGTGTTGAACTCATGTAGATTCCTTGACGGCATGGACGAAGAATTCGCGGTTGCCATCTCCGCCCGAAATCGGGCTTTCAAAATAATTTTTCACTTGCAGGCCAGCTTGCTCGTAGCTAGCGCGAATGCGAAGCTCCACCTTTTCATACAACGAAGCATCTTTCACAATGCCGCCTTTGGCCAGATCATTCGGCTGTAACTCAAACTGCGGCTTGACCAGCATCAGCAGATCTGCTTTTGACGCAAGCAGATCTGCGAAGCGCGGCACGAGCAGAGTTTGAGAGATGAACGATACATCACCCACCAGCAGTTGGAATGCGTGCTTTTTAATCTCAAATAGGGCTTTAGCCGGCATAGAATATGCGCAGAGTGCTATTAAATCAGGAGTATTAAGCTCTCGTGCATTGATCTTCTCAAGACACATCACTCGCTCGTTCGCACGTAAGCGTGCGTGTAATTGTGCATGCCCTACGTCCACACCGACTACGAATCCTGCACCGTGTTGCAGCAAGCAATCTGTAAAGCCACCTGTGCTTTGGCCAACATCTAAGCAAAGCTTGCCTTGCGCAGAAACACCGCTTTTGAGCAACGCGCCTTGCAGCTTCAAGCCACCACGAGAAACGTATTTCGCCTCAGCCGAATTGAGCAATTCCAGCTCAGCATCGTCAAACAACTCATCACTTTTGCTAACCGCTTTCCAGCCCTCGCGCGTGAGCTTGCGCACACCCGATTCGATCAGACGCTGCGCTTGGCTACGAGAAGTGGCCAAGCCGCGGTGAACGAGAAGTTGATCGGCTCGCATAGGTCAATTACGCATATGAAAACCGGACGCAGAAGTCGCAGAGATTTCGCAGAAGACGCAGAAGAAGACCAATGTGAATTTTCGTTTTTGCGTCTTCTGCGTAACTTTTGCGCCCTCTGCGTCCGGTATTCTTCTTCAGTTGTTGACTAACGCTTAGTAGCGATACGTATCGGCCTTGTAAGGGCCAGCCACTTTCACGCCAATGTAATCTGCTTGGGGCTTAGACAATTCAGTCAACATCGCGCCCACTTTCTTCAAGTGCAGGCGAGCGACTTTTTCGTCCAAATGCTTTGGCAACACATACACCTTGCCTGATTGATACTCTTTCGTCTTTGTGAATAATTCGATCTGTGCAATCGTTTGGTTCGCAAAGGACGATGACATCACAAAGCTTGGGTGACCCGTGCCACAACCCAAATTCACCAAGCGGCCTTTGGCGAGCATGATGATGCGCTTGGCAGGCTTACTACCCTTCTTCGGGAAAATCACGTGATCGACTTGCGGCTTGATCTCTTCCCACTTGCATTTCTCAAGCGAGACAACATCGATTTCGTTGTCAAAGTGACCGATATTGCAAACGATGGCTTGATCTTTCATGGCCTCCATGTGCTTGTAGGTGATCACGTCTTTGTTGCCAGTGGCAGAAACGAAAATATCTGCTTTATCAGCAGCGTATTCCATCGTCACGACACGATAGCCTTCCATCGCAGCTTGCAAAGCGTTGATCGGGTCAATTTCTGTGACCCACACTTGCGCAGACAAAGCACGCAAAGCTTGAGCGGATCCCTTGCCCACGTCGCCGTAGCCTGCAACAACGGCCACTTTGCCTGCAATCATCACGTCCGTTGCGCGCTTGATCGCGTCCACCAACGATTCGCGGCAGCCATAGAGATTATCGAATTTCGATTTCGTCACGCTGTCGTTCACGTTGATCGCGCGGAAAGCGAGCGTGCCCTTGGCAGACATTTCATTGAGGCGCAACACACCAGTCGTGGTCTCTTCGGTCACGCCGATGATGTTTTTGATGCGACGTGAATACCATGTTGGATCCAGCTTCAATTTGGCTTTGATCGCTGCAAACAATTCGATCTCTTCTTCGCTGCCTGGCTTGGCCAGCACTTTGATGTCTTTCTCAGCGCGGGTGCCTAGGTGCATGAGGAGCGTGGCATCACCGCCATCGTCCAAAATCATGTTCGGGCCTTCTTCAGCTGTGCCTTTTTTGCCGCTGAACTCAAAGATGCGATGGGTGTAATCCCAATAATCTTTCAAGCTCTCGCCTTTGTAGGCAAACACGGGCGTGCCAGCGACAACCAATGCGGCAGCAGCATGATCTTGCGTGGAGTAAATATTGCACGATGCCCAGCGCACATCTGCACCGAGGACTTCAAGCGTTTGCACGAGCACGGCGGTTTGAATCGTCATGTGCAGCGAGCCGGTGACACGTGCGCCCTTCAATGGCTTTTTCTTGCCGAATTCTTCGCGAATGGCCATCAAACCGGGCATTTCTGTCTCGGCAATGTTGATCTCTTTTTGACCCCAGCCAGCAAGGCTTAGGTCAGCAATTTCGTAATCTTGGTTCTTAATCGGCTTTAAAACAGCGCTCATGGTTAACTCCAGTGGTTAAAAATAATCCACTGATCAGCGCACCAAACCATAAGGGGAGGCTCACCACACGAAATCAGCGGGCGAGCGTCGTTGCAAACACAATATGTGCGTCCCGAGCCTCACGCCGTACTTCTCATCAGGAGAAGAGGCGCTGCAACGCTCCTCAGGAATTTAAATTTTACTACCTTTTAGTCGCGTTTCTACTGTCCAGACATTCGCAAGCCATCAATTTGGCAAAGATTGCCAATAAGGTAAAATCTAAGTATGTCAACTGTGACCATGAATGTATCTTTGGATGACGAGCTGAAAACGCTTGTGGATTCACGCATAGAACACCGAGGCTTTAGCTCGATGAGCGAATATGTGCGCGATTTGATGCGGCGCGATTTGGATCAAGCTGCGAATGAGCGCTTTGTAGCGCTGATTGATGAAGGTTTGCAATCGACGCTGTTACCCGCTGACTTTGATCTTGCTGGGCACATGAGCCAGCGCGTCAAACTAAACACAAAAAATCGAATCAGCAAGCAATGAAGCCCTATCGCCTGCGCGAAGCCGCGCTTGGGGATATTGACTTAGCCCTCGACTACTACCAAGGTATTGATCCTGAATTGGCCACAGGCTTCCAAGGCGAATTGCTTGCAGCGATTGCGCAGGTACAAGTTTTTCCCGGCATGGGCTCTGCGCGTTATGCGCAGCACTGGCTAGAAAATGCACCGCTACTGCCACTACGCTTTTGGCTCACCAAGCGCTTCCCTTATGCTATTTTTTACTTTGATCAAACTCAACACATCGAAATCATTCGCATACTGCATCAAGCCAGCGACATCCCTCAGCATCTGAAGAAAAATAAAACACCGTGACACTCGCCACCGAAACCCATCGCCGCCGCACTTTCGCCATCATCTCTCACCCCGATGCGGGCAAGACTACACTCACTGAGAAGCTTTTGCTGTTCTCCGGTGCGATTCATATTGCCGGTTCGGTCAAAGCACGCAAGGCGACGCGGCATGCCACCTCGGATTGGATGGAAATTGAAAAGCAGCGCGGCATCTCGGTGGCATCTTCGGTCATGCAAATGCTCTATCGCGATCATGTCATTAACCTACTCGATACGCCCGGTCACCGCGATTTCTCGGAAGACACTTATCGCGTGCTCACGGCTGTGGATTCTGCGCTGATGGTGATTGATGCGGCCAATGGCGTAGAGCCGCAAACGCGGCGCTTGATTGAAGTGTGCCGCCAGCGCAATACGCCGATCATTACTTTCATCAACAAGATGGATCGCGAAGGGCGCGATCCGCTTGAGCTGCTTGATGAAGTCGAGCAGGCCCTCGGCATGCCTTGCGTGCCGATGGCTTGGCCTGTGGGGCAAGGCAAACTATTTGCGGGCATCATGGATTTGCGCAAAGAGCAGATGCGCCTCTTCAAACCGGGCTCAGACAAATTGGCTGATGAAGGCGATGAGATTGTGCCGTTGGTTGACAAAGAAAAATTGCGCGAGCGCATCGGAGCAGAATTTTTGTTGGCTGAAGGGAATGTAGAGTTAGTGCAAGAAGCTGCGCCGCGCTACGACGAAGCGGCATTTTTGGCCGCCAAGCAAACGCCTGTGTTCTTCGGCTCAGCGATTAACAACTTTGGTATCCGCGAAGTACTCGATGCGATTGCTGATCTTGCGCCGCCGCCACGCTTGCGCGTGAGCAGCGGGCTTAAAGATGCGCCAGAGCGCGAAGTCCAGCCCGACGATGCAGGTTTTTCAGGTGTGGTGTTTAAAGTGCAGGCTAATATGGATGCCAATCACCGAGATCGTATCGCCTTCGTGCGCGTGTGCTCCGGTAAATTTACCAGCGGTATGAAGCTCAAAGTGCAGCGCACGGCCAAAGAGCTTCGGCCAACATCGGTGGTGACGTTCATGTCGCAGCGCCGCGAAGCCGTGGAAGAGGCTTATGCAGGCGACATCATCGGCTTTACCACGCATGGCGGCGTGCAGCTCGGTGACACCATCACCGAAGGGATGGCTTCTCAAGCCGATCTGCAATACACCGGCTTGCCTTTCTTCGCTCCGGAAATGTTTCAAGCGGTGGAGCTAGCTAATCCGATGAAATCTAAGCAACTCCAGCAAGGCTTATTGCAGCTCGGCGAAGAAGGCGCGATTCAAGTGTTTCGCCCACATGCCGGCGGGAACATGCTGCTCGGCGCGATTGGGCAATTGCAATTTGAAGTGGTGCAGCATCGCTTGCGGGGCGAGTATGGCGTTGAATGCCGCCTCATGGGATCAAGCTACACCGGCGCGCGCTGGATCACTTGCGATGACGAAGCGGCCATGAAAGAATTCGTGAATAAAAACCAAGGAAAATTAGCCTTGGACGGCGTCGACGCACTGGCGTACTTGCTCACCTCGCCCTACGACTTACGCCTCACACAAGAGCGCCATCCCAAAATTCAGTTCCATGCGCTGCGCGAGCATGCGGGGCTGGAGCTACAGAACGGCTAACGCCTCTGGTAAAATAAATGAAGCCTCCGAGAGCGTCAGAGATGCTTGCATTGAGCGAATGGCCTTTGGCGGCTCGCCGACAGATCATCGGGGTGTTTACCGATATTGACGACACCCTCACCACTGAGGGCGCAATCACACCGGATGCGTTGCAAGCGTTGCATGATTTGAAGGCCGCTGGCTACGCAGTGATCGCTATCACAGGCCGACCCCTAGGCTGGAGTGAGCCTTTTGCGCGCGAATGGCCTGTGGACGCTATCGTGGCTGAAAATGGAGCTGTAGCGCTTTTTTTCGATCGTATTTCAGGGAAAAATGGGCACTCGCCGGCGAAGAATATGCGTGGAGTGCTATCAAAATCATATCAGGCAGATGCCGCCACACGCCAGCGCAACTACGCGCATTTACAACGCATGCTCACCCGAATCGAGCGCGAAGTACAAGGCGCGCATCGCAGCACAGACAGCGCAGGCCGCGAAACCGATATCGCCATCGACCACAGCGAATTCACACGTCTTCCCCCAGAACAGATTTCCCAAGTCGTGCACATCATGCAGAGCGAAGGCTTGCAAGCCACAGTGAGCTCCATCCACATCAACGGTTGGATCGGCTTACACAACAAACTCCAAGGCGCGCATTGGATTATCCGCGAGTTGTATCAGCGCGATCTCGCGCAAGAGATGCAGCGCTGGGTTTATGTGGGCGATTCAACCAACGATCAATTGATGTTTGAAGCGTTTGACAATAGCATGGGTGTGGCGAATATCGCTAACTTTTTGCCTGCCCTCAAACACCTACCGCGCTACGTCACACGAAGCCAGCGTGGCGCGGGATTTTCCGAAGTTGTCGCTTGCTTGAATGCTCAAGAAGCGTAAATGATCTGTGCGTTACCAGCATGCGCCTGCGCGATCCAACTGGCTAGCGCAGCATCCGATGGAAAGAATTTAGCGCGTTCGCCGAGCTCAATCTCGGCGCTGGCGTTCAATCCATCGCCTTCGCGCCACACCTCGTAGCGCACCGGTAAACCACGCAGTAGAGTGCCCTGCTCCGTCTCCTCCTTCTTCGGCGGAAACTCTCGCACCAAGCGCTCTAGATCAGGCGCTTTGCCGTTGACTGCGACTTTGAGATAACGGCCAAATTTCGCGCGCGCTGTGGCCAGATCCCACATGCGGTTAACCTGCATCCGCAAGCCGCCCGAGAAGCGATCAGGTTGCACCTTGCCTTCAAAGATCAGCAGCTCATCGTCTTTCAGCGTGAGCTTATTCGCGTTGAGCAGCGCTTCATCCGCTGTGGCTTCAATCACGCCCGATTTATCGTCGATCTTAAAAATCGCGAGCTTGCCCCTCTGGCCATTGATCACGCGCAGATCACTCACCACGCCGCAGACCGTGCGCAGCTCGCGCGATTCCATCAGATCATCCACCTTGAGTTTGACAAACTGACGCAGCTCGCGCTCGCTCTCATCAAACAAATGGCCGGAGAGGAAGAAGCCTACCGCCGTTTTCTCCAGAGATAAGCGCTCTTTCACGCCCCAAGGCATCGCTTCGTTCAGAGGCGGCTCTTGCGTGCTCGCGGCATGAGAATCCATCATGTCGAATAAGCCGCCTTGATTGGCATTGGCCTCAAGCGTTTCGGCAAAATCCATCGCCAGTTCGACGGAGGCTAAGAGCGCAGCGCGATTGAGATGCAAGCTGTCAAATGCACCGGCTTTGATCAGGGCTTCCACCGTACGCTTGTTGATTTTGCTGCGTTCGACTCTGGCGCAAAAATCAAAGAGGCTCTTGAATAAGCCGCCTTCTTGCCTCGCAGCAATGATGGCTTCGACTGCTTGCTGCCCCGAGCCTTTGACTGCGCCGAGCCCATAGCGAATGACCTTGTCGCTGACCGGCTCAAAACGATACAAACCGCGATTCACATCAGGCGGCTCAAAGGTCAGTTCAAAATGATTTGTGGCGTCTTCAAACAAAGCTTTGAGCTTGTCTGTGTTGTCCATCTCAATCGTCATATTTGCGCAGAAGAATTCGGCCGTGAAATGGCGCTTGAGCCAGCCAGTGTGATACGCGAGCAGCGAGTAAGCCGCAGCGTGC
This sequence comes from Comamonadaceae bacterium, assembly GCA_043777675.1. Classification (GTDB taxonomy): domain Bacteria; phylum Pseudomonadota; class Gammaproteobacteria; order Burkholderiales; family Burkholderiaceae_C; genus JANMDU01. The sequence continues at coordinate 9,896 of JAYWHR010000077.1, forward strand.
GACTTGTTAAAACCGTAGCCTGCAAACTTCTCCATCAAATCGAAAATTTCATCGGCTTTGATTTGCGTGATGCCATTCTTCTCAGCGCCCGCCCGAAAGATGCCGCGATGCTCGGCCATTTCTTCGGCTTTTTTCTTACCCATCGCACGGCGCAGCAAATCCGCGCCACCCAGCGAATAGCCACCCAAAATCTGCGCAGTCTGCATCACCTGCTCTTGATAGACCATGATGCCGTAGGTCTCGGAGAGCATCTCGGCCACCAGCGGATGCGGATACTCAATCTCCTCGCGCCCATGCTTGCGCGCCACGAAGCTGGGAATCAGATCCATTGGGCCGGGGCGATACAAAGCGTTGAGTGCAATCAAATCCTCAAGACGAGTGGGCTTGGCATCGCGCAGCATGCCTTGCATGCCTCGGCTTTCAAACTGGAATACCGCTTCTGTTTTACCGTCTGCAAACAGTTTGTAGGTGTGCGCATCATTGAGCGGGATCGCTTCAAACGAAAAATCTTTTTGACTCGCGTGGCGCTGCACAATAAAGTCTTTAGCGAGCTCCAAAATCGTGAGCGTAGCAAGGCCCAAGAAGTCAAACTTCACCAAACCCACGGCCTCCACGTCGTCTTTGTCATACTGGCTCACAGCCGAATCGGAACCGGGCTGCTGATAGAGCGGGCAAAAATCAGTGAGCTTGCCCGGCGCGATCAACACGCCTCCGGCGTGCATGCCCACATTACGCGTCATGCCCTCCAACTTTTGCGCCATATCCACCAGCGTGCGCACCTCTTCTTCACGATCGTAGCGCTCTTGGAATATGGGCTCAGCTTTCAGCGCGCCTTCTAGCGTAATGTGTTGCCCTGGCTTATTCGGAATGAGCTTACTGATGCCGTCGCAAAAGGTATAGCTCATGTCCATCACGCGCCCTACATCGCGCACAGCTGCGCGGGCCGCCATGGTGCCGAAAGTCACAATCTGGCTTACGGCTTCTTTGCCGTATTTCGCCTTCACATAATCAATCACACGGTCCCGATTGGCTTGGCAAAAGTCAATATCAAAGTCGGGCATCGAAACGCGCTCTGGATTCAAGAAGCGCTCAAACAGCAGTTTGTATTGAAGCGGATCAAGATCAGTGATCTTTAATGCATAAGCCACCAGAGAGCCTGCGCCTGAGCCGCGCCCCGGCCCCACAGGGCAGCCATTGCTTTTGGCCCATTGGATGAAATCGCCCACGATCAAAAAGTAGCCCGGAAAACCCATCTTCAAAATCGTTCCGATCTCAAACTCAAGCCGCGCCAGATATTCAGGCATTTGCTTTTCGCGCTCTACCATATCGGGATAGAGCATGAGCATCCGCTCTTTCAGGCCTTCATGCGAGACATGACGGAAGTAGTCATCAGCGCTAAGTTGCTGGCCGTTGACAAGCGGCGTCGGGAAATTCGGCAGCTTTGATTTGCCCAACTCCAGCGACACATTGCAGCGCTTGGCAATCTCCAGCGTATTGGCCAAGGCGCTGGGCACATCGGCAAACAATTGCGCCATCTCTTCGTTCGATTTGAAATACTGCTCGCGCGTGAACTTGCGCACGCGGCGCGCATTGCCCAAAATCTCACCTTCAGAAATACAAATGCGCGCCTCATGCGCCTCATAGTCTTCCCGCTTCAAAAATTGCACGGGATGCGTAGCCACCACAGGCAGCTTCATGCGCGAGGCGAGCTTCACAGCAGCGGCTACATGCGCCTCATCATCAGCGCGGCCTGCGCGTTGCAGCTCAATATAAAAACGATGCGGAAACATCGTGGCCAATTGCAGCGCAAGCTCATTGGCCTTCGCTTCATCGCCTTGCAAGAGCGCGGCGCCCAGCGGGCCAGCTTGCGCACCCGAGAGCAAGAGCAAGCCATCGGAGAGCTCTTGCAGCCAAGCCAGCTTGCAAACCGCATTGGCTCGCACAGCATTTTGCGTCCAGCCGCGCGATAGAAGCTCACACAAATTCAAATAGCCGATTTGGTTTTGTGCGAGCAGCACGATGCGCGACGTCAGAGGTTCTTTACCGGCTTCTGCACCACCCATGTCAAGCAGCAGCTCAGCACCAATGATGGGCTTGACGCCGACGCCGCGTGTGCTTTTATAGAATTTAACGATTCCAAACAGATTGTTGAAATCTGTGAGCGCCAATGCGCCTTGCTTGTCAGTAGCGGCAGCAGGAGAGACTTCTTCCAGGCGGACCGTACCATCCACAACAGAGAATTCAGAATGCAAACGCAGATGAACGAAGGACGAAATTTCAGGGGAAGATGAGCTGCTCATGACTTCATTTTAGAGTCTTAGAAAGCAAAAATCCGCATCAGCTCAAGCCTTTGCGGATTTCTTTAGTTACTATGAATATAATAGCAGATTACGCAGTATCTATGCCGGCTACTGGCCATTTACACCCGTGAAAAGACTCACAAGTAGCTCACAGCAATGATCTCGTAGTGCTTCTCGCCGCTTGGCGTGAATACAACCACTGTATCGCCTTCTTCCTTGCCAATCATGGCGCGCGCCACGGGTGATGACACATTGACCAAGCCCAGTTTCAAATCCGCTTCGTCTTCGCCCACGATTTGGTATTTGACTTTCGCTCCTGAGTCTTCATCTTCCAATTCAACCGTTGCGCCAAATACCACGCGGCCACCCGCATCCACCGCCGTCGGATCAATGATTTGCGCGGCAGACAGCTTGCTTTCAATTTCTTGAATGCGCCCTTCGATAAAGCCTTGACGATCTTTCGCCGCGTCGTATTCTGCGTTTTCGCTCAAGTCGCCCTGCGCCCGCGCCTCTGATATCGCATTGATCACCCAAGGGCGCTGCATGGTTTTGAGGTCATGAAGTTCAACACGCAATTTTTCTGCGCCGCGTTTGGTGATGGGGATAGTGGCCATGTTGGAAGTCTCGGAATGCAATGTTGAAAACGTGTCTCTAAAAAAAGCAAACCGCTGGCTTGAAAGCCAGCGGTTTATGCTTGAATCACTAGATTTTAACGCAGGGACGCGGATAGCTCATGTGAACTTACGTAAGTTGCGCATGCATCTCTTGGACCGAAATCACGCTTAGCTTGTCCATATATTTCATGCCTTCGACAGCCGCTTCTGCACCGGCAATCGTGGTGAAAGTCGTCACGCGTGCGAGCAAAGAAGACGTGCGGATGGCGCGGCTATCTGTGATCGCGTTGCGACGCTCTTCGACGGTGTTGATCACCAAACAAATTTCGTTGTTTTTGATCATGTCCACCACATGCGGGCGGCCTTCGGTGACTTTGTTGACCGTTTGCACGGCCAAACCCTCAGCAGCAATCGCGGCAGCTGTCCCCTTAGTAGCGATAAGTTCAAAGCCCATGGCTGTGAGCTCTTTGGCCACTTCTACCGCACGCGCTTTGTCGTTGTTTTTCACGGTGAGGAAAACCTTGCCATTCTTGGCTCCATCTTTCTTGGTCGGGCGAGGCAAGGTGGTGCCTGCGCCGAGCTGGCTCTTGACGAAAGCTTCACCAAAAGTTTTGCCCACGCCCATCACTTCGCCCGTGGATTTCATCTCGGGGCCGAGGATGGTATCCACACCGGGGAATTTCACGAAGGGAAATACCGCTTCTTTCACGCTGAAATAAGGCGGCGTGACTTCTTTCGTGATGCCTTGCGAGGCAAGCGATTGCCCGGCCATGCAACGCGCTGCAACCTTGGCCAATTGAATGCCAGTAGCCTTGCTCACGTAAGGCACAGTGCGGCTGGCGCGAGGGTTGACTTCTAGCACGTAGATCACATCTTTGCCATCACGATGCTGAATAGCGAATTGCACGTTCATCAAGCCGACGACGGAGAGGCCAGCAGCCATCTCGCGCGTCTGGCGCTTGAGTTCATCAATCGTCTCTGTTGACAGCGAATACGGCGGCAGTGAGCAAGCAGAATCTCCGCTGTGTACGCCGGCCTGCTCAATATGCTCCATCACGCCGCCGATGAACGTCACGCCAACTGAATCACGAATGCAATCCACGTCGCACTCAATCGCATCGTTCAAGAATCGATCAAGCAGCAGAGGCGATTCAAATTGCCCCGCAACGGCTTCTTTCACGAGACGCGTGGCCACGTGTCGATCTTTAATATAGCGCTCGAGGTCGCGCTGCTCATGCACGATCTCCATCGCGCGGCCACCAAGCACATAGCTGGGACGCACGACGAGCGGATAGCCCAAGGCTTGCGCTTTCTCAAGCGCCTCGGGCTCGGTGCGAGCTGTGGCGTTGGGCGGTTGCTTCAAGCCCAGCTTGTGCAGCAAGGCAGAAAAGCGCTCGCGATCTTCGGCAGCGTCGATCATGTCGGGCGATGTGCCGATGATGGGTACGCCATTGGCTTCCAAATCAAGGGCGAGTTTGAGTGGCGTTTGCCCACCGTATTGCACGATCACGCCGACTGGTTTTTCTTTGTCAACAATTTCCAGCACGTCCTCAAGCGTCAGCGGCTCAAAATACAGGCGGTCACTCGTGTCGTAATCCGTCGAGACGGTTTCTGGATTGCAGTTGACCATGATGGTCTCGTAGCCGTCTTCGCGCATGGCGAGCGCGGCATGCACGCAGCAGTAGTCGAACTCAATGCCTTGACCAATGCGGTTGGGCCCGCCGCCGAGCACCATGATTTTTTTGTTTTGCGTTGGCTCGGCTTCGCATTCAGCCACACCGCCATACGATGCAACTTCATAAGTGCTGTACATGTAAGCGGTATTGGTTGCAAACTCGGCTGCGCAGGTGTCCACGCGCTTGTAGACCGGCCGCACGCCTTGCGCGCGACGCGCTTCGCGAATGGCTTTGTCGGTTGTTTTGAGCAACTTAGCCAAACGGCGATCAGAGAAACCTTTTTGCTTGAGCTTGAGCAGCTCAATAGATGACAGCGTTGACAAAGCTTTGTCGCCATGCATCTCCGTGTGTTTATCAATCTCCAACTCAATGTTGATGATCTCTTGAATCTGCACCAAAAACCACTTATCGATCTTCGTGATGTCATACACCTCGTCAAGCGACCAGCCGCTGGCAAATGCATCGCCTACATACCAAATTCGCTCAGGGCCGGGCGAGCCGAGTTCTCTTTCAAGAATCTCACGGTCTTGCGTTTTCTCGTTCATGCCATCCACGCCCACTTCCAAGCCGCGCAGAGCTTTTTGGAAGCTTTCTTGGAAGGTGCGCCCCATGGCCATCACTTCGCCCACGCTCTTCATTTGCGTGGTGAGGCGGTCATCGGCATCTTTGAATTTTTCAAACGCAAAACGCGGGATTTTCGTGACGACGTAATCAATGCTCGGCTCAAACGATGCTGGCGTAGCGCCACCTGTAATTTCGTTGCGCAGCTCATCCAGCGTGTAACCGCAAGCTAATTTTGCCGCCACTTTGGCAATCGGGAAACCTGTGGCTTTCGAGGCGAGAGCAGACGAACGCGACACACGCGGATTCATCTCAATCACCACCATGCGGCCGTCTGCTGGATTGATGGAAAACTGCACATTGGAACCGCCGGTGTCCACACCAATTTCGCGCAGCACAGCGAGCGAGGCATTGCGCAGGATTTGGTATTCCTTATCCGTCAAAGTTTGCGCGGGAGCCACGGTGATCGAATCGCCGGTGTGCACACCCATCGGATCCAGATTTTCAATCGAGCAAACGATGATGCAGTTGTCCGCCTTATCGCGCACCACTTCCATCTCATACTCTTTCCAGCCGAGCAGCGATTCCTCGATCAACAACTCGTTGGTGGGCGAGGCTTCCAAGCCGCGCTTGCAAATCGTCTCGAATTCTTCAGCGTTGTAAGCAATGCCGCCGCCTGTGCCACCCAGCGTAAAGCTGGGGCGAATCACGGTAGGAAAGCCCAGCGTTTTTTGCACTGTCCACGCTTCATCCATCGAATGCGCGATGCCTGAGCGCGCTGAGCCCAAGCCAATCTTGGTCATTGCGTCTTTGAATTTCAAGCGGTCTTCCGCTTTGTCAATCGCCTCAGGCGTTGCGCCGATCAGCTCAACGGGTTTGCCGGTGGCCGCGCCTTTGTATTTGTCAAGCACACCGTTGTGCCACAAATCCAATGCGCAGTTCAGCGCAGTTTGCCCACCCATGGTTGGCAAAATCGCATCGGGCTTTTCTTTGGCGATTATTTTTTCAACGGTCTGCCAAGTGATCGGCTCGATGTAGGTCACATCTGCCGTAGCAGGATCGGTCATGATCGTGGCAGGATTGCTATTGATCAAAATGACCTTGTAGCCCTCCTCACGCAGCGCCTTGCAGGCCTGCACGCCGGAGTAATCAAACTCGCAAGCCTGACCAATAATGATCGGGCCCGCGCCGATGATGAGGATGGATTGAATGTCTGTACGTTTTGGCATAATCTTTAAGAGAAGAAACAGAGGAAATACAAGAGAGATTGACCAACGGCCGGCATGGATGCTGCGCAAGGCGCTACTTTATCAATAGCGATTGATGCACAATGAGAGACCTGACCCTCTCGTTTGATCGATTCAGTGCGGGGTTCACTGTTGAGGATCAAGATCGCGGAGCGCTTCTGATGCTTCATCACACCCTTCTGATGCTGCCTCCCTGATTAACTCCAAACCCAGCACTGTATCCTTAGATACGCCATACGACCCATAGTAGGTATTCAGACCATGACTGACCTTTGCTTTTGCATATCGCGCCTCAGCAGCCTGTTTGAATAGATCAGCGGCGCGCACCTTATTCATCGCTATTCGATCACCCAACTCATAACAAACAGCAAGCGAATAAACTGCTGGTGCGAATCCAGTCTCTGCCGCCGTCTTTAACATTTCAATACTGCGCTTTTCAAACTCCTCCTCGCGCTCCGTTCCTGACAAGCTGAAGTGGGAGTACAAAAATAAGGCCGCTGGGTTGCCCTTGGCGAGCAATGGCTCTATGAGTTCATAGGCCGTCTTAAACTGACCATTTTCCATTTTCATTTCTGCATCATGGAGCAACTTTTCAGTATGGGTTTTATCCATTTTTATCTCGTTGGAATAAAAGTATCGCCGTTAGGTGCGCGGCAACGACATTGAACATGGTGTACCGACTTAGCACCCAACTTATCTTTAGCGTCTTTCTCGGCAGCTCTCTTGGCTTCGGTTGGTGTAGACCCTTCGCCATAACCCATCGCAAAATCTTTGTCATCTATTGAGCAATTATCGGGGCTTCGTCCGTTTTTGTCTGCTCTACAAATACACGTATATTTGCCGCGCTTCCGATCAGGATACGGAACCGCTCTCGACTCAGAGACTGGCACTGAACCAGATATTGCACCAGTGCCCGCAATTAGCGCGCCAGCAGCAATGCCAGAAGTAACCCAACCACCGATGCCACTACCACCGCCAATAAAAGGCAGCCCAAGCACAAGAATTTCACCGGTTGGATCACTCTTCGTCAGAGGATTCCCCTCCACATATCCAAATATTGTTGACCCCGACACGCTTGCTCTCAGAAACAGAGCACTTTCTCTAGGCGTGGTATGGGATGACGCGCATCGCGCATGGGGAAACAGGCGGCTGAAGGAAGATTTTTTCCTAGAGGCGGTTTTGCAGCCTCGGGGACGCACACGAGCACGCATACGCAGGTGCGCGTGGGCGGGCTTGTGTCGTGCGAGTGCGGGCATGAGAGTATTTTAGGGGGCAAAGAGGGCCGCGCCGCAGGCGCTGCCAGCGCGTTCGCGCTGAGATAGGTTTTGGAGTGGTTTTACAAGCATTTTGAGCACCTAGCGGGCATAGAAACTGCGCAGAGTGCTATCACATTCATAGTAGCTGGCGCGCTTAGACTTTTAGCCGCTAAGTGGTCGAGCGCCAGCCACCTTGGCTGTGTCCAGGCCGCGCAGCGCCCGAAGGGCTTGGCCTTGACACGTACAACTCAAATGACGCTGTCGGTCTGCGGTGCAACACCGGCTTTGACGGTTTGCACCGCATGGCCAACTTAGGCGATCTGTGAGCGCTCAGATACTCGTTTCAGAGATATTTATAAGACAAATCGGCCAGTAGCCGGCATAGAACCTGCGCAGAGTGCTACTAGATTCATAGTGACTGGTTTAACTGCTGTTGCTGCTTTGAGCTGTGTTCACTTGGCCAACACAGCGCAGGCCGTGCCTGCGCTCGCGCGAAGCGCGGGCGCAGCTTCTTCTTTGCGGCCAGAGCGCTACACCGCTCGATGCGGCACCAGCCGCGCACTCAACTTACCGCGCCGTGGGGAGGGAGACCCCTTGGGGGGCGGACGGGCTCCCCCGGCGCTGGCACGCCGCGCAGCGGCGGCCCTCGCAGGGTGGGCGGGGGCACACACGTGGATGCTTGCGCGAAGCGCACTGACTGCAACTCCTGTGGCGGCGCAAGCGGCCACACTGACCAACAGCAAGCGAGGCTTGCCCGCTAGATGGGCCAACGGCCCACAAGGGCTGGCCACGCGCCGCGCGGCGAAGGGGCGTAAGACATAACGGCCGTTGCGTGGCGCAAGACGCACCAAGGGAGCTTTAGCGACCGACTGCGGCTTGTGACATGCAACAGCCCGTTATGTTAATTTTGCGCAGCAAATTTACCCCGCAGCCGCGCCAAAGATCAAGCGGGCTCAATGCCCGCTTGATCTTTGATCATCGTGGGACTGCGCGCAGCGCCTGGCTTCATTGGTGGCGTGCAAACCGTGATCGCGTCCGCTCGGGTGCAGCGCTGGCGCGGCGCTTGCAGAATCGTCCGCATCGTTGATCGTTACGTTCTCGCAAGCGGCGTGACAGCGCGGTAAACACTACAAATGTGATAGCACTCTGCGCAGGTTCTATGCCGGCGATATGCTACTTTTGTCATTAAATCTACTCAGAATCAGCATTGTCTTCATCATCCGCAGCCAACTCGTCCAGAAACGCGCTGTGAGCGGTTTTATTGACTTGCTGCGGCCTTGGGTCATTTGTAGTCGCGTTCGCCGCCTGTAGCGCGTCCTGCGGGCTTTGGCAGCGCTGCAATCTGCTCGGATGCGTGGCCCGGTGCACCTCAATCAATTTATCAATCGAGACGTGGGTGTAAATCTCTGTCGTCTCCAAGCTGCTGTGCCCCAGCATGGCCTGAATGAAACGGATGTCCGCGCCGCCCTCCAGCATGTGCGTAGCACAGGCATGGCGCAGCAGGTGCGTGCCGCCGCCTTTGGTGAGGCCCGCGTAGTGCATGTGGCGGCGCACTTTGTCGGCAATCTGGTCTGGCCGCATGGGCTGGCCGTAGTCGGTGATGAACAGGGCTTGGGTGGCGGCGGCTAAGAGCTGTGGCCGGGCTTCGTGGATGTACTTGTCCAGCCAAGCGCAGGCGCGTGCGCCCAGTGGCACGACGCGCTGCCTGCCGCCTTTGCCGTGGCGCACCCACAGCACACCGCGCACCGTGTCTGCGTCATACACGCCTAGGCTGGCTGTCTCACTGCGCCGGATGCCGCTGGCGTACAGGAGTTCGAGTAATGCCCGGTCGCGCAAGCCGCTTGGCGTTTCGGGTTCGGCTTCGTTCAGTACGGCCTCCACCTCGGCTTGGCTCAGGATGCGGCTCGGTAAGCGCTTGGGCGGCTGGGGAAGTTCGAGCTCGCTGGCGGGGTTGGCCAAGATGTGCCGCGAGCGGGTGAGCCATTTGAACCAGAGTTTGATGGCAGCCAGATACTGCAATTGCATGCCGATGGTCAGTGGTTGCCCGTTGGACTTTCGGTAGTAGAACAAATGGCGCTGATACCGCTCGATCATGGGCTGAGTGATCTGGCGCGGGTCGTCGATGCCGCGCTCGCCAATCCACGCAATGAATTTGCGGATCGCTTGGCGCCGCGTGCGCGTGGTGTCTGTGCTGTAGTGGGTGATGAGCATCCATTCGAGGTGTTCGTCCATGTAGCGCAGGAGCAAGCGCCCGGCTAGGGGGTCATCCTGCTCGTGCAGCGGCCCGAGCGGTTTGCTGGGCGCGGCTTTGCGGTATTTTTGGAGCTGGCCCTTACGCGGCATGGCTGCGTCCTTGTGTGACTCGCGGCATGGTGGGCGCTCCAGCCTCAGGCGGCTAAAGCGGGTTGTGGGTACGACGTATGCGCATCGCGGCTGGGGGTGGCGCGTGGTTTTGTGGTTTGAAGCGGTGAATCGTCAGCAAGTGAGGATTGATGCGGGCTACGGGCTGATTTGTCAGGCCGCGAACTGGCCGCGTTGAGCCCGTTTTGCGGGCGCGTTAGGGGCGCGAACTGGGCATCTAGACCCCGCGAACTTGGATTCGTAGATGTGAATTGCAGCGGATTTTGAGGTGGTGAGGTTTGAAGATCGCTGATGTTGATCAAGCCGCACAGGTGCGGCTGGCCATCCAGCTCGGGCGGCTGGTCGTGCAGCAACTCGTATTCAAAGCTCTGCCCACGCTGGCCACGGTGCGTGAGCAGGTATTCCATCGCGCACAGACGCTCCAAGTGCAGCCGCGCCTGCGTATCCGATAGGCCCGTGGCCGTGCGTACCTCTGAGCGACTAAAGCGAACATCGCGCTGCTGACTGGCCAGCGTGGCCATCTTCGCGCGCACGAGGGCGTGGATGCCTGCGAGCACGCGCCGCGTCTGCGGCGGCAACTCGTCCAAGCTGGTGCCTAAGACTTCGTGGGCGATACGGTTGGCCAGCTCGATGTCAGATAGGCTGGCCTCGATGTATTCCACGCTCTGGCCAGCAATCACGGTCGTGCGAATCTGCCTTTGATGCTGATGCAGCAAGGCGATGGTGTCGATCAGGGTGAGGTATTTCTCGTGGTCACGGCGGGTTCTTGTACGGTCATCTAGGAAGGTCAATCTGTCTGCATACGGATTGACCACGGCCAGTGAGCGCAAGAGGCGCTGCGCGTTTCTGTGCACTGCGAGGATGGCTTGCTTCTCGTGTTTGCGCTGCAAGCCCTCTAAGGTTCGGCGCTGACGCTGGAGCTGGTGAATGGCGCGGGTTTGGTCGCGGTTCTCATCCACGGAGAGGACGAGGCAGCGGTTCATGAGTTCTTCATCAATATCAATCGCCGTGGTCGTCATGAACAAACTCATCGGGCCTTCGACGCGGTATTCCTGCGTGATGAGGTTGCCGGTGGCCGCATCCGTGCCAGTGGATGCAATGGTGAGTTCACCTTCCGATTGAAGAAGTTTGAGCGCATACGAAGCCCGTGAAGCGCCTTCTTCCTCTGCGATAGCGAGGATCTTGTTTTTAAGGTTGGTCTGACCCATGTAGAACAAACTCTGCCCAGTCATGGCGCTGTACTGAATGCGTTCTTCTTCGGGTACAAAGGCAAGGATGGCATCCATCAAACTGCTCTTGCCCGCTGCGCTGGAACTTTGAATCACGATGGCCAGCGGCCTATCGAGCTTACGACTGATGCCCGCCAAATAGCCCACCAGTTTGTTCGTGCTCTCGCCCACTACGCCACAGGCTTCAAAGTCGGCCAAGATGCGAGCGGCCATGTCAGGTGAGCGCAGCAACTCCAGCGCTGCGGCCTGCTCAGACTCGCTCACCACAGCGGCGGGCGCAGGCTGCAATGCAGTCCGCAGCGCCTCGTCTTGCTGCGTCTCCAACGCCATGAGCACACGGCCTAGGTCACTTTTGAGGAGCCGCTCATCGATGCCCGTCTCAGCTACAGCCAGCGCCACATACTGGCCGCGCTGTTTGGCGTTGTACAGATCAAGCGTATCGACGTGGAAACTGCCGCTGTCTGCATTCATAGCGCCTTTGCCATCCAAGCCAATGGCCACGCGCACGTTCACCTTGAGCGTATCGGGACTGAGGTTCTTTGCGAGGCCACGCACGCGCCAAGCGCGTGCGCCCACGCCCTCGCCGAAACGGATATGCACCTCTTGGCTCTCGCCCTGCGCCACCACTTCCACCCACGGCTGTGCAGCAGCCTCGGGCATGGGACTGGCTGGCAGTGGCTCAGGTGGCGTGGCTTGGACAGATTCAGCGGCTAAAGAAGGTAGGTTGTCCTGTTTTGATTCACTACTATTTTGATAGCTGCTTGCGCACGTTTTATGCCGGCTACTGGCCTGTTTTGCTTGTAATTCTTGCTCATAGATGGATGGTGAGCCTGCCAACGCACCTTCAAGATGCGCATCCTGCATCAGCGCCAAATCGGGCTGTGTCTCGTTCAGTGGCCAAGGTTTTTCAGGCTGCGCCGCTTGTGGCGCTGCTCCTTTGCCCAGCCACTGCGCCTGCCGAATCAAGAGCCCTAAACTTTTAGCCGCTGGCGTCACCTTGAGTGCATATTCATTGGCATCCATACCCTTTGGAAACTGCACACGGAAACACTCCATGCCAGATTCCATCAAACGGCTGGCCAGCTTGTCCGCCGCACGATCACCCGCTTCATCGCGGTCATATGCAATCAGCACCCGAGTGACGCTGTGAGTTTTGAAGGCTTGCATCAGCTCATCGGTAAACCCCTCCACGCCGTAGCTGCAAGTCACATTGCGAAACCCAGCACACCAGAACGTGAGCGCATCAATGATCGACTCACACAGGATGATTTCTTTACTTGCCGCACCAGTGTTCGCAGCCAGCGCCGCCACATTGAACACCCCACGCCCGCGCGAGGCATTGGCGCGCAAATACAAATGCAGTGGCGTGCCCTCACGCAGCCGCGCCGTGATCTTGCGGCCATACAGCTCGCGCACCTGTCCATGCTCATCGAGCACAGGAATCACCACAGAACCATTGAAATGCTCATGCCCTGACTCACGGTACACGCCCAGCCGCTCCAAGCGAGAGCGAATCTGCGCGCCCTCGACGCGGTTCTTATGCGGCAGCCGCAGCCCTAGCGTGCGATTGGCAAAGCCGAGTTTGAAGTGATCGAGCAATTCAGGGTGCGAGAGACCACGGCTTCGCAAATACGCCAATGCCTCGGGTGAATCTTTCAAGCTCTGCTGGTAGTAGCCCACCACTTGCAAGAGCAATGCCCGATCATCCGCATCCAAGCTCACCGGCGGCGGCAAGGTGCGCACCGTCGATTGTTTGATCGGATGTGAGCCACCAGCAGCTAAAGAAGTTAAAGCAGTCTCATCCTTCAAGAGCTCGACGGCATGGCGGAAACTCACGCCCTTGAGCTTCATCACCCAGTCAACTACCCCGCCGCCGACTTGACAGCCAAAGCAGTGCCACAGGTTCTTGGATGGGGTGATGACGAGTGATGCCGTGTCGTCGGCATGAAACGGACATTTGCCAGCGAGATCCTTGCCCAGCTTCTTCAGCTCCACGCCAGACGCTTCGATGAGGCGCTGCACGGAGATTTCATCTTTTAGCCGCTGTAGGTCAGTGTCGGGGATGCGCGCCATGGTGGGGAAGCCTTTCTGGGTGCAGTACCCGAGTGCCGTAAAGGGCTTTTGCGTGCAAACAGGTCAGGAAATAAATAACTTCGTTTTAGTGTACGTCATTATGAAGTAATATTGAAGCCTATTCACCGAAACGAGGTTTATCTTTATGGCTTTCCAGTTCCAAGACTCAACAACCGCCATGACGATCAGCACCGCCGAACGCGATTTCTTTGTTTCCATGGGCGCGCGCATTGCCGCCTTGCGCAAGGCGCGCAGCATCACCCAAGTGCAGCTCGCTGAGAAGCTGGGTATTTCGCAGCAAACGCTCCAGTCCTACGAGTGCGGGCGCAGGCGTGTGCCGGTCTCAGCCATGCCGCTGGTGGCGCAGCATTTGGCCGTCTCGCTCGATGAGTTGTTTGACTCGCAGCCCAAGGATGCGGCCAAGAGCGCCCCAAGCAAACGTGGGCCGCTGCCGCAGTGGCAATTACAGTTGCAGCGCATTGGAACTCTGCCGCGTGCTAAGCAGCAAGTGGTGATGCAGATGCTGGATGGCGTGCTCTCGGCTGAGGCTGTGGCATGAGCGCCAATGAATCGCCCGAATCTAATCCTGCACCTGGCGCTGCGCCAGCTTTGCGTTATCGCTTTGAATGGGATTCCAACAAGGAGCGCATCAATATTCAGAAGCACGATGGCATCACCTTCCGCTTGGCCAGCACGGTACTGCATGACCCGCTGGCCATGACGATCTACGATACTGAGCACAGCGAGACGGAAGACCGCTGGGTGAGCCTGGGTCAAGCATCGAATGGGCAAACGCTGGTGGTGATCCATACCTTCACGCCCATCGAGGGTGAAGCCAATAAGATCGAGGTGCGGCTGATCTCGGCGCGCAAAGCCGATCGCGATGAGCGCAGGGATTATGAGCAAGGTACGCGGTGATCGCAAGCATTGAATCAGCGATTGAATAAGATGATGATATTGATGATGAGCAAGTTTTTTACTTTGAAGGTGAACGCATGAAAGAGCATTACGATTTTTCTAAAGGGGTAAGAGGCAAGTTCTACAACCAGAATGCGGTGTTTGAACTGCCGGTGTATCTGGATGAGCGCGTGCAGGGCTACCTAGCAGCCAAAGCGCAGGCCAAGGGGATTGACCTGTCCGCACTGGTCAATGATTTGCTCAAGCGTGAGATTGAGCTGGTGGAGGCGATGGGCTGAAAGCTTGCGCTACACGTCATCGCGCCTAGGTGATCATACATTGTGATCACCTCAGTACACCTCCATGTCAGCGTCAAATAGAAATGTCACCCAGTTGCATCAAATAGAAATGTCACCTTGGCCGTAGGCTGGAAACGGCAGTGCAGTGTAGCGCCAGACGGCTCGCTGGGGTATGGGGCGACGCCCCATGTAGCAGGCCGATAGGGCC
>JAYWHR010000078.1:0-24401 GCA_043777675.1 Comamonadaceae bacterium
TACAGCGGGTATGCTGGTGAGCGCTGAGATTCATCAAGGTAGACGGACGGTGTTGGAATACCTGCTATCACCTGTGATGAAGGTGGGGGCGGAGGCGGCCAGAGAGCGGTGAGCGAATGGCTTCGCCTGCCATCAACTGCCCCGATACGTTGAGTAACTCCACGGCGAGCACAGCAGGGGGACGTGATAGTGCTGATCGGCATGGGCAATGCCGAAATCCAGATGAACGACATCTAGAAACGCCGGATCGGGCAGCGCAACGCCTTTGCTTTTGAAATAGGCGGCTACATCAAAGCTCAAGCGGTAGCGGCCTGTCTTTAAGCTGGCGTTGTCATACAGCAGGCCATCGGGGTTTCGGCCATCGGCGTTGAGGCAAAAGCTTTTGACGAGCATGTAGCTGCCGCCGTGCTGCGTAAAAAGGCTCACTGGCATGCCGGCCGCGGGGCAGCCGTGCATGGTGTCTAAAACGTGGGTAGATAGGCCCATGCTTGGATCTTTCGTAGATGTGTAGAGGAAGTGTATACAATTTCACTAACATGCCGGCATACGGCGGCTACAGGGCACAAGCAATGGAAGTATCCACCACCCAACACATCGTGCAAGCGCTCACCAAAGCGATTGTGGCGCATCGGCTCGCGCCCGGGGTGAAACTGGTCGAGCAAAAGCTGGCCGATCATTTTGGCGTATCTCGCACGCTGGTGCGCCAAGCGCTTTATCAGCTGGAAAACCAACGCTTGATCGTGCTTGAGCCCGCGCGCGGCGCGTTTGTGGCTTCGCCTTCCATTGAAGAGGCTTCGCAAGTGTTTGAGGTGCGCCGCATGTTGGAGGCGCAGATGACGCGGCATTTTGCAAGCCAAGCCACGCCAGCGCAGATCACATCGTTGCGTGAGCATGTCGCGCAAGAGAAGGCTGCGGTAGACAGCGGCGATGCACCAGGGCGCATTGAGCTGCTGGGCGATTTTCATGTCCGCATGGCTGAGCTGATGGGCAATCAGGTGTTGGCTGAGTTGCTTAGTGATTTGATCTCGCGCTGTGCCTTGATCACATTGATGTATCAGAGCACGGATGCTGCACAGGAAAGCAACGATGAGCATGGAGCCATCGTGGACGCGCTGGCTAAGGGTGACGCTGAGAAGTCAGTGGTTTTAATGGATGCGCATTTGAGTCAAGTGTTCAGAAATCTTCAACTCGAAAAACATCAGCCTCGGCGGGATTTGCGCGAGCCTTATGAAGCTTTGTCTAGTTTTGCGGGGCTTTAAGGTATGGCACACACTTACGACAGCACCGCTGCTTATCCGCGTGATCTTGCTGGCTACGGCGCCACTGTGCCGCATGCGCAATGGCCGGGCGGTGCGCGGATTGCAGTGCAATTTGTGTTGAATTTTGAGGAGGGCGGCGAAAACCACGTGTTGCATGGTGATGCGGGCTCCGAGACTTTTCTGTCTGAAATGTTCAACCCTGCCAGCTTCCCCGCGCGCCATATGAGCATGGATGGGATTTACGATTACGGCTCGCGGCAGGGCGTGTGGCGCATCTTGCGTGAGTTTGAAAAGCGTGGTTTGCCACTCACGGTATTTGGCGTCGCCTCAGCTCTGCAGCGCTGCCCAGACATCACTGCCGCTTTCAAAGAACTTGGCCATGAGATTGCTTGCCATGGCCTCAAATGGATTCATTATCAAAATCTGCCTGAAGAGACTGAGCGCGCGCATATGCAAGAAGCGTTGGCGATTTTCAAATCGCTCGGCATTCAGGCCAGTGGCTGGTACACCGGGCGAGACAGCCCCAATACCCTGCGCTTGGTGGCCGATCAGGGCTTTGAATATGCGAGTGATTATTACGGCGACGATCTGCCCTTTTGGATGAAGGTTCGCAAGACGGATGGCACAGATACGCATCAACTCATCGTGCCCTATACGCTCGATTGCAACGACATGCGCTTTAGTTTGCCGCAAGGCTACTCGCATGGCGATCCGTTTTTTCAATATCTCAAAGACACCTTTGATGCGCTTTATGCCGAAGGCGATCCGCAGGGACTCAATCAACCTAAGATGATGAATATTGGCATGCATTGCCGCTTGCTGGGCAGGCCGGGGCGCATCGCTGCGCTACAGCGCTTTTTAGATCACATTGCGCAGTTCGATAAGGTTTGGGTGGCCAAGCGGATTGATATTGCGCAGCATTGGAAGAAGGTTCATCCAGCACCATGACACTCACACTCCAACAAGTCAATATCGCTTCAGCGGATGACGCGGCAGCACTGCTGGATGGCATTTATGAGCATTCGCCTTGGATTGCTCGCGCCGCACTTGGCGCAAGGCCATTCACAAGCCTTGCTGAACTCAAATACGCGATGGCTCAGGTCGTCTCGCAGGCAAGCCGCGAGCAGCAAATAAAGTTAATCTGTGCTCACCCTGAACTCGCTGGTAAAGCGATGGTGAGTAATTCGCTCACTGAAGAGTCAACGAATGAACAAAGTAAAGCCGGTCTGACGGATTGCAGCGCCGAAGAGTTCGCTAAGTTGCAACAGCTCAACCATGAGTACAACGCTAAATTCGGCTGGCCTTTCATCTTGGCTGTGCGCGGGCCACGTGGCTTTGGCCTAACGCGCCAGCAGATCATCAACTGTTTCGAGCGCCGGCTTCATGGCCACCCTGATTTTGAATTGGCTGAATGCTTGCGCAATATTCACCGCATCGCTGAAATTCGCTTGAGTGATAAGTTTGGCGAGCAGCCGCTTTTGGGCGGCGAATTGTGGGATTGGCATGAAGCGCTTGCAGCGCATTCCGATCCTGGCTTCAAAGAAAATGGCCAGCTCACCGTGACTTACATGACCGAGGCGCATAAGGCTTGCGCGGCGGATATTGCCTCTCGCATGCGCGATTGTGGATTTGATTCCGTTGAAATTGATATTTTGGGCAATGTGATCGGTTGCTATGAAAAAAATAGCGATTCGCGCAATGAATACGCCGGCGAAGTACCTGAAAAGCCTCAAAAAACTCTGCTCACGGGTAGCCACTACGACACTGTGCGCAATGGCGGCAAATACGATGGTCGCTTGGGTATTTTCGTGCCCATGATGTGCGTGCGCGAGCTGCACAAGGCGGATAAGCGCCTGCCTTTTGGCATCGAAGTCGTGGCGTTTGCAGAAGAAGAAGGCCAGCGATACAAGGCCACTTTCTTGGGCTCTGGCGCTCTCACAGGGCATTTCAATCCAGCTTGGCTGGAGCAGGCCGACAAAGATGGTATTTTGATGAAAAATACGCTCCTAGCCGGCACAGAATCTGCGCAGAGTGCTATCGAAAAGATAGCTTTCTTAAAACGTGATCCAGCAAAGTATTTAGGCTTTGTCGAAATGCATATTGAGCAAGGTCCGGTACTCAATGAAATGAATTTGCCGTTGGGCGTGGTCACATCCATCAACGGCAGTGTGCGTTTTCTCGGCGAGATCATCGGCCAAGCCAGCCATGCAGGAACAACTCCAATGGCAACGCGACGCGATGCCGCAGCAGCTCTCGCTGAGTTTAGTGTGTTCATCGAGCAGCGTGCCGCCAAAAATGGTGATTCTGTCGCCACCATCGGCATGCTGAATGTGCCAGGTGGCTCAATCAATGTCGTGCCCGGGCGTTGCAGCTTCAGCCTTGATCTTCGTGCGCCAACGGATACGCAACGCGATGCGCTCGTCTTTGACGTGCTGGCTCAATTGAAAGCAATTTGCGAGCGACGCTTCGTGAGCTACACACTAGAAGAAACGATGCGAGCCGCAGCTGCGCCCTCGGCCTCAGCTTGGCAAGCGCGCTGGGAAAAGGCCGTGCAAGCCACTGGCCTACCCGTCTACAAAATGCCCAGCGGCGCAGGGCACGACGCGATGAAACTCCACGAAATCATGCAGCAAGCCATGCTCTTCGTGCGCGGCGAAAACTCAGGCATCAGCCACAACCCGCTTGAATCCACCACGCAAGACGATATGCAGCTTGGTATCGATGCCTTCATGCACCTACTCAATAACTTAGCCAAAGAACAAGACTGATGACTGACTTTACAAAACTCGATGCATGGATCGATGCGCACTTTGACGCGCAAGTACGCTTCCTGCAAGAGCTCATTCGCGTGCCGACCGACACACCGCCGGGCAACAACACGCCTCATGCATTGCGTACTGCTGAGCTGCTGAGTGCCATGGGCTACGAGGCCGAGCAACATGCGCCGCCGCTGTTTGCAGTCAAAGCGGCCGGGCTGGAGACGATCACTAACCTGATCGTGCGCAGAAAATTTGGCTCTGGCGGAAAGACCATTGCGCTCAATGCCCACGGCGATGTCGTCCCTCCCGGCGAAGGCTGGAGCGTAGATCCGTATAGTGGCGTAGTGAAAGACGGTTTCATCTACGGCCGAGCTGCTGCTGTGAGCAAATGCGATTTTTCTACCTTTACCTTCGCATTGAGAGCATTAGAAGCGGTGGCTAAGCCATCAAAAGGTAGCGTGGAACTGCACTTCACGTATGACGAAGAATTTGGCGGTGAAGTGGGCCCTGATTGGCTGCTGAAGGAAGGCATCACCAAGCCTGACCTCATGATCGCCGCAGGTTTCAGCTACCAAGTGATCGTGGCGCACAACGGCTGCCTACAAATGGAGATCACAGTGCATGGCGAAATGAGCCATGCAGCGATTCCTGATTCCAGTATTGATGCCTTGCAAGGCGCAACCCACATCATGAGCGCGCTTTATGCGCTCAATGCCGATTACAAAAAAATCACATCTCAGGTGGAAGGCATCACGCATCCGTATCTCAACATCGGCTTGATTGAAGGCGGCACGAATACCAACGTGGTACCTGGCAAGGTTACATTCAAGCTGGATCGCCGCATGATTCCCGAGGAAGATGCGGCGCAAGTCGAGCAAAGCATTCGTGACACGATTGCAAAGGCAGCAGCCAGCTACCAACCGCCGCGTGGCTCAGGCGCTATTCGTGTGGATATCCGCCGCATGCTGCTGGCTCAAGCCATGAAGCCTTTGCCCGGCAATCAGCCTTTGGTACATGCCCTGCAAAAGCACGGCGGTGAAGTGTTTGGCGAGCCCATCCCCGCTTTGGGCACACCGCTGTACACCGACGTTCGCTTGTATGTAGAACGCGGCATCCCCGGCGTTATTTACGGTGCTGGGCCTCGCACGGTGAGAGAATCCAACGCCAAGCGCGCTGATGAGCGCTTGGCGTTGGAGGATCTTCGCCGCGCCACCAAAGTGATTGCGCGGAGCTTGAGCGATTTGCTTCAATGATGAGTTGAGTTAAGGATGCACCATTACGGGTTTCCGCGCACGAATTTGTGCAATGATTTGTATACAATTTGCACGCGAAACGTGCATCCGAGTCAACTCAGTCTAGCCATAAGACGGCACTTTTCTTGCAAACCAAAAGCTATGCAGCATCTTCGGTTGCGCTAACTCTTTTTTTTTACCCTCTCGGAGCTTTCATGAACAAGCGTTCTGCCCTCAAAACTCTCGCTGTCACCAGCTTAGCTGCTGCCTCTATTTTGGCCACCAGCGCCTTTGCACAAGCCTTGACCCCCGTCAAATTCATTCTCGACTGGCGCTTTGAAGGCCCAGCCGCCTTGTTCCTTTCTCCGATTGCTAAAGGCTACTTTAAAGATGTCAAGCTGGACGTCAGCCTGGATGCGGGCACGGGCTCTGGCGCTGCTGTGCAGCGCGTGGCCTCGGGTACCTATGAGATGGGCTTTGCTGACATGGCCGCGCTCATGGAATTCCATGCCAACAACCCAGATGCACCCAACAAACCGGTGGCCGTGATGATGGTGTACAACAATACACCCGCTGCCGTGCTTAGCTTGAAGAAAAGTGGCATCAGCAAACCAGCTGATCTCGTTGGCAAGAAACTCGGCGCGCCAGTGTTTGATGCTGGTCGCCGCGCTTTTCCGATCTTCCAAAAAGCCAATAATGTGGGCGCTGTGACTTGGGTCACGATGGATCCACCCCTGCGCGAAACCATGCTCGCCCGCGGCGAAGTAGATGCCATCACAGGCTTTTCTTTCACCTCGCTGCTCAACCTCGAAGCACGCGGCGTGAAAACAGAAGATATCGTGGTGATGCCTTATTCCAGCAATGGCGTGAAGCTGTATGGCAATGTCATCATCGCCAGCCCTAAGCTGATCAAAGAGAATCCAGCGGCTGTGAAGGCCTTCTTGGCAGCGTTCACCAAAGGCGCAAAAGACGTCATGGCCAAACCGGAAGTGGCCATTCAATACGTGAAAAGCCGCGATGGCATCATCAACGTCGAACTCGAAGAGCGCCGCCTGAAAATGGCGATTGATTCTGTGATCAACAGCCCAGATGCGCGCGCCGAAGGCTTTGGCCAGATCAACGCAGGCCGCATGTCTCTCATGGCAAGCCAAGTATCGGATGCGTTCAACACCAAGAGCCGCGTGAAGGTGGATGACGTGTGGAACGGCAGCTTCTTGCCTAGCAAGGCAGAGCTCAATGTTTTGCCTCCAGTGAAAAAGTAAGCTTTTTTTTGGGCGCCATGAAAGACCAGAAGAGTTCATAGCCTTCTGGTCTTTTGCTATTTTATGAATAGCAATCTGCGCAATAGATATGCCGGCTAATGGCCGATTTGGTATAAAAAATGAATCTCCCCGTCTCTTCCATTCCAGCCGCCAGCACGCGTCCCTTCGTTGATTTTCAACACGTCTGGTTGGCCTACAACGACGAGCTACTTGCCCAAGGTCAGTATGCCGTGGAAGATATTTCTTTGCAGATGACGCAGGGCGAATTCATCGCTATCGTCGGCCCATCGGGCTGCGGCAAATCCACTTTTATGAAGCTCACCACGGGCTTGAAGATGCCCAGCAAAGGCACGATTCACGTTGACGGCGCGCCTGTAACGGGCCCTTTAAAAATCTCCGGCATGGCCTTTCAAGCGCCGAGCCTCTTGCCTTGGCGCACGACGCTCGATAACGTGTTGCTCCCACTGGAAATTGTCGAACCCTATCGCAGCAATTTCAAAGCCAAGCGTAAAGAGTATGAAGAACGCGCTTCTAAGCTATTGCAATCTGTGGGCTTAGGTGGTTACGAGAAAAAATTCCCATGGCAGCTCTCAGGCGGTATGCAGCAGCGCGCCTCGATTTGCCGCGCTTTGATTCATGAGCCCAAAATGCTGTTGCTTGATGAACCTTTCGGTGCGCTTGATGCGTTCACCCGAGAAGAGCTGTGGTGCGCATTACGCGATTTGCACGCAGCGCAAAAATTCAATGTGATTTTGGTAACACACGATTTGCGCGAAAGCGTCTTTCTCGCGGATCGTGTGTATTGCATGAGCAAGAGTCCAGGCCGCTTTATTGTCGAGCGCAATATTGATTTGCCGCGCCCGCGCGATTTGGAGGTGACTTACACGCCAGAATTCACAAATATCGTGCATGAGCTGCGCGGGCATATCGGTGCGATCCGCAAGACGACGGCCGTTGCGCCTCAGTAAGGGAGAAGGTCATGACATCAAAAAATTTCGAACGCTTCGCACCGATCGCCGTATTGATTGTGATCTTGCTCCTGTGGCAAGCGATCGTGAGCATCTTCAACATCGCGGAATTCATTTTCCCCAGCCCTTTGCAAATTGCTAAAGAATTCATGGAGTACAAAGATGCTCTGCTCAAAGCAGCATGGCAAACCTTCTGGGTCACGATGGTGGGTTTTGCAATTGCGATTGCTGTGGGCGTGTTGCTCGGCTTCATTGTGGGCTCGTCGCCGATGGCGTATGCTGCTTTCTATCCGCTCATGGTGGGCTTCAACGCCGTGCCCAAGGCAGCGATTGTGCCGATTTTAGTGGTGTGGTTTGGCATCGGCGTAGGCCCGGGCATCTTGACTGCTTTCTTGATCAGCTTCTTCCCGATCACCGTCAACATCGCTACCGGCTTGGCCACGCTGGAGCCCGAATTAGAAGATGTATTGCGCGTGCTCGGCGCAAAGCGTTGGGACATCTTGACGAAGATCGGTCTGCCCCGCTGCATGCCTTATTTCTATGGTTCGCTCAAAGTGGCGATTACGCTGGCCTTTGTGGGCACCGTGCTGGCGGAGATGACGGCTGGCGATTCTGGCATCGGCTCGCTCATGCAAACCGCTGGCAGTCAGCAGCGCTTGCCGCTGGCCTTTGCTGGATTGGTGCTGATCAGCGTGATGGCGATGGCGATGTATGAATTGTTCTCGTACATCGAGAAAAACACCACTGCTTGGGCGCATCGGGGTTCGCAGAATCACTAGGCCTTTTGCTCGCCTAACAGTTTCTTTTTGGATAGAGCGGCTGCGAGGCGAGGGGCTGCTGCGTCTGCCTCCGGTTCCTGCTCGGGAGCATGCGGCACCTGCCGCAAATTGACGAAAGAAAGCGCTTCGCGCTTCCTAGCCCTGTGCTGCAAATGTCGGCAGCCGCAGCAACCCCTCGCCTCGCGGCCTGTTTGATATTCAGAAGATCTTCGCGCAAGCCTCGCTAAAACAGCAAACAGCGAAACGAGCAGCATAAACAAAAACAGCGCAGACCCGCCATGGAATCTGCGCTGAATGCTGCTAAATCAGTAGCAAAGAACAATAACTTAGGCCCAGACGACAGGGCCCTTCTTGCCATACCAGCCTTCAACATTCGTCTCAAGAGCCGATTCAATCTTGTTGCGCTTGATCTTGAGCGTTGGTGTGAGTTGACCATTTTCAATCGACCACGGCTCTTTGGCCACCACGATCATACGCAGCTGCTCATAGTCTGCCACTTTGTCATTCACGCGCTTCAAAATGGATGCCATCTCGGCCTCGAACTCAGCACGCACTGCAGCGTCTCCCATCTTTGGCCGCAAAGCCTCCGCTGGCACCACCACGGCATACGCCGCAGACTGCCCAACGCCTGAGACCATCGACAACTCCACCATGGTGCTTTCGTTGATCATGTTCTCGATCGGCGCAGGCGCGACATATTTGCCTTTGGCGGTTTTGAATAGCTCTTTCTTGCGACCGGTGAGCTTGAGCTGACCATCAGGCAGCGCCTCGCCCAGATCGCCAGTACGGAAGAAGCCGTCGGCGGTAAACACTTCGGCATCAAGCTCAGGCTGCTTGTAGTAGCCCTTCATTGTTCCTAGAGACTTGATCAGAATCTCACCATCAGCCTCGATACGGCGCTGCACGCCTGGGTAGGTCACGCCCACATAGCCCAAGGTCTGCTGATTCTTATTTGTAGAGTGCGAATAGGCGAAGTCTTCTGTCATGCCGTAGCCTTCCGACAAGTTCAAACCCAAGTCACGGTACCACTGGAGCAAGGCGGGCGGTAGAGGCGCAGAGCCACAGCCAGACAGCATGACTTCGTTTAAACCCAATTGCGTGAGCACTTTCTTGCGAACGATGTTGTTCAAGATAGGAATGCTCAGCAAAGTCTTCAGCTTTTTAGGCGGCATCTTGGCAGAAACTCCCTGCTGGAATTTAAGCCACAAGCGCGGTACCGAGATGAATACAGTGGGGCGAGCGCGCTGTAAATCTTGCACAAAAGTATCGAGCGCCTCCGCAAAGAAAATACGACCACGGCCCATGACAAAGCCGGCGCATTCAATCCAAGCCCGCTCGAAAATATGAGCCAAAGGCAAGTAAGAAAGTGCACGATAAGTGAAACTAGTGCCGCATTCTTTGTTCTGAAAGTCCACAATGCCTTCGCTAGCGCGGGTTGCGCCTTCAAAGGTATGCATCACGCCTTTGGGTGTGCCGGTCGAGCCGGAGGTGTACATGATGAAGCACACATCACCACCTGCACGCGCTGGTTTGCCAGTGATCGGCTGCGTTTGCGCCGTGATGTCGTCCCAAGTGCGGTAGCTGCTTTTTGGAGACAAAGGCAAAGCGATGCAAGGCAGGCCAGCAGGGATGCCGCTAACTTGTTGGTCAAAGCTATCGAGCTTACCCACAAACAGCAGCGAAGCCTCGCTGTGTGTAAGCACATATTTAACAGTGTCTGCACCTTCAGTGGGGAAAATCGCCACGGTGGTGTGGCCCGCCATCCAAATCGCTAACTCAGCCATCATGAAGTGAGCGGTATTCTTCGACAAAATTCCAATGCGCGCGCCCGGCTCAAAACCTTGCGCCTTCAAATACGTGGCCATACGGCGCGACTGATCCATCAGCTGCGCCCACGTGAAATCCACCACTTTGCCGCCGCCTGTGGGTTGGGTGAGATAAATCTCATTGGCACGCTTGGATTCGTGGTCGTAAATGTAGTCGAGGAGGAGTTTATTGGAAGCCATGATGATCCTAGTCACGATATAAACGAAATATATTAAAGCTCACTGAAAGTTAATGCAACAGGGGAAATACTGCGTCGCTAATAACTTAACTTCTTCCATGAGATGGCAGTCTCAGTGAGTTGTAGAGCGCCAGCAGGTGATCAACAGCACGCATCAGATGGTGATGGCGAATCATGAGATTGAATTTCATCTAGCATGCTCTTGCTGCTTGGTCTGGGCAAATCACCATTCAAGACAGCTTTACAGTATTTTTGTCGCATACGTATGTGAAGAGGGAGGTGACTTTTCTTCAGAAAAGGCACGCCTAACAACCGAATTGTTGCATAGCAAAATGATGCATGAAAATGTCTGCGGCGGCATACGGCGGCGACATGTTGAACGACTGCACTGTGCCACTCTTCAGTGAGATCAAATCGTTGGAGCAAATCTATACCTGAGGTTTTGTAGGAGTCGTCAACGTAAGCTGCATAAAGCAGAGTCTTTTGCAAAAAATAGCTATCCTGTTTTTTAAGTAGTTCTAAAAACTCTGAACTCGTGAAGATGCCCTTGTAATCAGTACTTGCATTCAGCATGATTTTCGAAAATTTCTTTTCTCCATTACTAATAGCTCTCTGTTTTATGTTGGAAAGCAGATAGTTCGCCCAAAATGCGGTGAATATTTCGCTAACAAAAAAAGTTCCTGAAAACGAATAAAAATACGATTCAAAAACAAGCTTGCCGGGTTGACGAATCTTGTCGAGTTGAAGCGCGCCAACACAATCGGCCGATGACTCGTGAATACGACGGAGTAAATAATCCTCTGAATACAGGGGATACCACGTGCTATCGTTCAGTAGTAGTAGCCGACTTGGCAATATTTTCTTTTGTTTGAGCCACCTAATACCATCGCGATAACCTCCAAAGTCATAGCCAAAATTTGGTCTGATCATGATCTTCCAAGTTAAGCTCTTGAGTTGACTTAAATCTTGAGGTGCAAGCCTTGCATTTGAGATCAAAAATACCTTGTAGCCATTTCTTTTCAAATGTTCGCATGTAAAGAGGCTTGAGCGGCTCAAACCTTTTGGTTGATAACTCAGCACGATTGCGTATTGACTAGTCGCCTGATCTGTGCCGTCAAATACTTCAACGAGATCATTGAAGTTGAGGTCATACTTTTTTTGCTGAAAATATTCAATAAAAAATGCAGGGATGCTTGCAAGCTGCTGCCAAAGCCTTTGTGCTTCGCGTTTAACGCGCCAGAACTTGGTCACTATTTGTACCTCAAGCGGGATAAAACTGTGTTTGATTCGAAAATCAGAATTGAACTATCGCTTTTGATCTGACTGCTCAGAAATCAGGCCTGACGCCAATAGTCCAAGCATAGCGACGTAGAACGAGCGATCCATACTAACAACCAACGGGCTGTCAACCATGCTGTGCAAAAATAAAATGACTGCGAAGGGAGTTAGTAAGAAGCTCAATTGTGTCCGGGGGCATTTGAGGCCAAGTTTGAATATAGTTAACAGCAACCAAAAATACAGCACTGCAGGCAACACACCATTTTCAACCATGAAAAATAGAAACTGATTGTGTGAATGCAAGCAATTTCCGCCACATGTTGCAGCGTTTTTGAATACCTGTTCTGAAATTACGCGATATGAAGCGCTTCCGTGCCCAATCAGTGGGTGTTCAGCGATTAAGTTCACATTAGTTCGCCAGTTATGTAGCCTCAATCCTATAGAGCTATTATTATGTGCGTGAGTTTTGAGGTATGTCTCTGTCTCATTGATAGCGAGTCGAAAGCTACTTTGCACTTGGCTGGAGTAGAACAAGCTTGCCCCGATGACTGTGACAGCGATGGTTAAAGCAATTGTTAAACGAGTTCCGCGGTAAAAAATAAGCAGCATACAAAATAGCGCAGCAGTCAGGGTGATTTGTCCAGTCCGTCCTCTCGCTAGGAAAAAGATGGCAAACAAACAGGCCGCCAACAATGTCAACCACCACACGTATTTCTTCCCGCTTGTCTGCTTGGCGAAGAAAAAACATACGCATGAAAAAAATGAAAGCAGCACGTTTTGCCAAAGGTAATTTACGAAGACTGTGTGATCCGCGCCTAGTCCAGTTTTAGGATTTTTATCCCAAGGCACTTGATAGAAAATACTGATGTAACTAGAAGCCACTAAAAAGATGCAACCTGCACAAAAAGCATACATACATCTTGATCGCCACTTATCCTCACTCAAAGATGCTATCAGAATGAATACCACCAAGAGGCGAGAATAGCTTAGCAGATGAGAGCTAATGTCGTTGGTTGAGCCTACTGAGTAAGCGTAGCCTGCCACTAAAAAGCACAGAATGCCGGCAATGGGCAGAGAGACCGGATTGTTAGCTATGCGCCGAAAGCTGTCTTGCCAACCTGCACTAAGGCAAAATAGCACTACGATTAAAACTGTCAAAGCGGCTGTGCCAGATCTTGAAAATGGCGTAACGAAGAATAAACCAACGATAAGCCACAAACTGACTGTCCGCATTGAGTGTCTCAACTCATTAAAGTTTTTTATCATAGGCAACAGTATTGAGGTTTAGTACGCAAATCAGTCAGCTGCATTTTTTGCGCCAATATGGAACTTTTTTTGCTCGTCGAGTTGCCAAAAATTTTCGTTCGAAAGAATCGTTGAAAACTGCAATGCAGCTTGTCCTGAACCAAAGGCTGTGGTTCTTTCGAATCTATGTCCCCACTGCTCTGAAAGAAATGAAATAATTGAATCGCAAGAAAAAGCGGTATACGTGAAGATGGAAGGAAGGTTAGCTCTTTGGTTTTGACGAGTACCTATATTCAAGCTAGGCACACCTAAAAATGGTGCCTCGCGAACACCGGCGCTGCTGTTTCCAACGATAACCTGGGCAGCCTTGATTAACTCGGAAAAATAAGCAAACCGCATAGAAGGAATCAATCTAAACTGGTCGATAGGTAAGCGATTGAGTACTGCTAATATATCTTCCGTTCCGGGGTCGTTATTAGGTAATATGACAACAAATTTCTTCTTGGATCGCTCAAGGCAAGAAAAAAGAGACTCGGCTTGGCTACCTATCGTGGCGAGCTCAGATGTGACGGGGTGAAAAGATACTATTCCATAGTCGTCAAACGGTATGCCGTACCGTTTCTTAACTTCATCTATGCTCACTCCGGATGGGCGAGCGTGCACATCGAGTTCCGGTGATCCGATAACAAATATTCTTTTGCGATCCTCGCCAAGCGATTGCACAAGCTGACTTGCTGATTCTGAGCTTACAAAATGGCTGGTACATAGCTTGGTGTTGCAATGCCGAATGCTTTCATCAATAGTCCCAGAGACTTCTCCTCCTTCGATATGGGCTGACGGGATATAACGCATGGCGCATACGATGGAAGCGGCCATCGCCTCAACGCGATCGCCGTGGATCACCACAAGATCAGGGCGGTGTTCATGCACAAAATCAGAAAACCCCATCACAGTTTTTGCAAGGATGAACTCTTGCGGATCACCAGAGCGTTGGTTAACAAACTCAAAAAAATCTGCACCTTGAAATCGCTTGACCTCGAGCCGAGTTTCTCCATAGCGCGCCATCATATGCATGCCAGTGATAAAAAAGCTAATCTTGAAGCCAGCATCGCGGCACGCAATGGCTAGTGGCTCAATTTTTCCGAAATCTGCTCGCGTCCCGGTGACGAAAAGCAGGCTGCGTTGTGTGTAGGTGTTGGCACTCATGCTTATTGAGTCAATAGGTCTGACCAACGCATTTGCTGATTTTTTTTGAGATCGACTGTTAGTTTTCTGCCGATCAAGCTGTCAAAAAATTCAACTGAAATCTCACCCGAGCCAGGTCTGCGCGCCCAGATGTCTGCTTCAGTCAGGATGTGACCCGCAGGCAGGTCGCGTTCTGCCACCACTGATCCGCGGGCGAACCGATAGACATCTTCTTCGGGTGCGGTTCTTTGCTTGGGATTATGCAAAGCAGTATGAATTTCACGGGATCGGTCGATAAGGAATTTCAACTCGGCGGGATCCATTGAGCAAATAATATCGGGACCTTTACGGTAGCGATCATCTGTGAAATGCCGCTCCAGAATTTGCGCGCCGAGCGCTACTGCAGACAAAGCCATGCTGGGGCCGATGCTGTGATCAGAAAATCCAATGTGCGCTTTGGGAAAAGCCGCTTTTAATTCTTGAATGCCTGCCAAGCTCACAATTTCTGGAGGTGAGGGGTAGAGATTTGTGCACTCCAGCAGCGCATAGTCCACGCCAGAATCATCAAGAACTTTAACTGATGCGCGCATCGTTTCGATGGTTTGCATGCCTGTGCTCATGATGATGGGCTTGCCAAATTTCGCGATGTGCCTGATCAGCGGCAAATGATTGCACTCGCCTGAGCCGATCTTGAAACCGGGTACACCGATGTCGTTAAGAAAATCTGCAGCTTTTCGTGAAAAAGGCGTGGAGATATAAATCATGCCCAACGACTGGGTATATTTCATCAGCGCAATTTCATCTTCGGGCGAAAGTGCGCATCGCGCCATCACTTCCCAGATCGACACATCGGCATTGGGCGGGAAGATTTGCTTGGCCTCATTGGTCATTTCGTCTTCCACAAAATGCGTCTGATGCTTGACCATTTCGCACCCTGCCGAATGAGCGGCTCGCACCATCTTTTTGGCGACTTCGAGACTACCGCCGTGGTTGATACCGATTTCCGCAATGACCAAGGGCGGGCTGGCCTCGTTGATGACACGGTGGGCAATTTTCATAGTGGTAACTTCCAGAGGCGATTTGTGATGGATACTTGAGGATTGTGGTCTATTTTATGGCTTGTCTAGCCCTAGCCGCACATTGCGCTCAACAGGATAAAACGATGAAGGTTTTGGTGATCGGTACAGGTTCGATTGGAAAGCGGCACATGGCTAATCTACTCAACTTGGGGCATGAAGTGCATGCCTTCAGTGAGCGTTTAGCCCAAGGTGTGGCGCATCAGTTGCCCGAGGGTGTCAAGGCTGTACCCAGTCTGGTGGGGCTCGTTCATGCCGGTTTTGATGCGGCGGTGGTGGCCAATCGCACGGATCAACATTTAGCGAGTGCAACGGCAGCATTGGAATTTTGCAATGCGCTTTATATTGAAAAGCCATTAGGTGCTAATTTGGCGGGCTTGGCAAATTTTCAAGCACTGTGCGCACAGCGCAAAACAATCGTGGAGTTGGGCTTCATGATGCGTTATCACCCTAATTTGCAGTGGATTAAATCCCATCTGCAATCTGGGGAATGTGGGCAAGTGATGCATCTGCGGGCATCGGTTGGTCAATGGTTACCTGACTGGCGCCCAGGCACAGATCATCGACAAGGTTTTGGTGCTTTTTACCGCTACGGCGGTGGCGTGACGATGGAGTTGATTCACGAGATTGACTTGGTGAATTGGTTGCTCGGTGAGGCCGTGGATGTGTGTGCCATGCAACGCCCGTTGCAACAGCTGGAGATTGAGACGGAAGCCATCTCGGAAATCAGCATGCGTCTTGGCAACGGTATTTTGGCGCAGGTGCATCTCGATTACGTGCGGCCTGGCTATGGCCGCACGCTTGAAATTCTGTGCAGCAAGGGCGTATTGACTTGGGATTACAGCAGCTCGCGTGTCGTCGTCACAGGCGCAAACGGCCAGCAAACTATTGTGGATGAAGCAAGTGGGTTTGAGCGCAACACCATGTTTATGGACGCGATGCGGTATTTTCTGAGGCGTGTGAAAGAGCCCAGTCTTGCGCCTGCAGCCTCGCTTGATGAGGGCGTGCAATCATTGCGTGTGGCTCTGGCGAGTCATCAATCTTCTCGCGAGCGGCGATTTGTGCGCCCCAGCGATGTGTCAGAAGAATTTATCTTGTGAGGAATGCGCTATGAATGTGACTTGTGTGATCGGTGCGCGAGGCGGCTCAAAAGGGCTGGCGGGAAAGAACATTCGCCCTATGCTGGGCAAGCCCCTGATCGCTTGGAGCATCGAGCAGGCGCTGGCGTGCCCAGAAATCGATCGCGTTGTGGTGTCAACGGATAGCCCGTTGATCGCTGATGTGGCGCGCGAGTATGGTGCGCAAGTACCCTTCATGCGCCCAGCTGAGTTGGCCAATGATGCTGCGGGGAAATGGCAGGTATGGCAACATGCATTGCTAGCTTGTGAAGAGCACTATAAGCAGCCGATGGATTTGTTTGTCGATCTCGATTGCACATCACCCTTACGTGACGTCGAGGACATTTCAAAAGCAATTGCGCAATTCAGAGCCAGCAGGATGGACGCGGTATTTTCAATCTGCGATGCAGCGAAAAATCCTTACTTCAATATGCTGGAAGAGGAAGATGGCATTTTGCGCATCTGCAAAACGCTGCCTAAACCCATCGTGCGGCGCCAAGACGCGCCCAAGGTCTATACCCATGTGGCCTCCATTTATGTGTTGTCGCCTGAGTATCTGCGGCGTGGCACCGGCTTGTTGTCGGGGCGCACGCAAGGCTATGATATCGGTGCAGACAAAAGCTTGGATGTTGACAGCCAGTTCGATTTTGAGTTGATCGAATACCTCATGGCTAAGCGCCTGCGGCAACCTCTCCATTCAGTGAACAATTAAGGACATATATGGGACAGATGTTTGATTTAGCCGGCAAAGTGATTGTGGTCACGGGCGGCACTGGGCTGCTCGGATCTGCCTATTGCGAGACGCTGGCTAAGCAGGGTGCGAATGTCGTCGTGGCCGATTTGGCAGCAAGTAAACCGCACGAACTTGCAGCCAAAATCGCGCAAGAATACGGCGTTAAAACGCTAGGTATTGATTGCGATGTGGGCAATGAAGCGGACGTGATTGCTTTGTTTGAGCAGACCATGGACAAGCTCGGCCAAGTCAATGGCGTGATGAACAATGCTGCCGCTACAGGCGAGCACTTAATGCGCAGCGGGGCTGTCTTCTCGCCTTTTGAAGAGTATCCACTCGCCGTGTGGGATGCAGTGATGAAGGTCAATCTCACTGGAGTTTTCCTTGTGGCGCGAGAGGGCGGCAAGGCCATGCTTAAAAGCGGTGGTGGCAGCTTGGTGAATGTGTCCAGCACGTATGGTGTGGTTGGCCCGGATCACCGGATTTACGAAGGCATGAAATTCAAGTCATTTCCGGGCTACTCGGCGGCTAAGGCGGGTGTGCACGGCCTCACGCGCTGGTTGGCCACGTATTGGGGTGACAAGGGAATACGTGTGAATACCTTGGTGCCCGGCGGTGTGGAGAATAAGCACGATCCTGTGTTTGTGCAACGCTACTCTGATCGCACCCCGCTGCGTCGCATGGCAAAGCGTGAAGATATGGTGGGCATGGTGGTTTATTTGATGTCTGACGAGGCGGCTTATACAACGGGCCAGCAATATTTTGTCGATGGTGGCTGGACTGCAGTCTGACCATCGCAGCTTGGCACTGACAGGTGTGCAGCGCCTGCTGCTGGCGATCTATCAGTTGGCTTGGCATGTGGGGCTGCCTCTTGCGCTTGTCTATCTTTGGCTGCGAGGGCGAAAAGAGCCGTTGTATCGGCAATTTTTGAGTGAGCGGTTTGGGCGCATTCGCTGCTCGCTTGTTGAGCCGTTTTGGCTGCACAGTGCTTCATTGGGTGAGCTTCGCGGTGTGATGCCGTTGATTGACAAAATGCTTGTGGAAGGCATTCCCGTGCTGATCACTACGCTTACACCCGCGGGTCGAACGGCTGCCAGTCAGCGCTATTCGCAAGCCATGCTTGAGGGCAAGCTGCAAGTGAGCTATCTACCTTTAGAGCTGCCTTGGGCTGTTCGCGCGTTTGCTCTGCGTGTTAAGCCTCGCTGCATGGTGTCCAGCGAAATTGATACGTGGCCTGTGCTGCTTCATACCCTCAAAAGTTTGGCTGTTCCGCTGGGTTTTGTAAACGCTCAGTATCCGCAAAAAAGTTTCGTCAAAGATCAGCGATGGGCAGGATTTCGCGCCGCTTTTTTTCGCGCCTATGACATCGTGCTCTGCAAATCCAAACTTCATGCCGAGCGATTTATGGCTACCGGGTGCCCAATGGTTAAAGTCGTTGGGGAGTTGCGTTTTGATTTGCCGATTCCGCAAGCGCAAGTGAAAGCTGCTCGGCAACTGCGTGAGAGTCAGCCGCGCATCTTCGGCCCGCGCCACGTGATCTGCATCGCTAGTTTGATTGAGGAAGAAGAAGCCTTGCTTCTTGACGCCTATCAAGACTTTTTGAGCGCAATGGAACAGCAAGGCTTTGCTCGGCCGCTTTTGATCATCGTGCCGCGCAGCCCTCAGCGCTTTGACGCTGTGGCTGAGCGCGTTAAAGCATTTCGGTGGCGGCTCTTGCGTCGCTCACAAGACCTGAACAATGATTTTCTACCGGCGCGGCAGATGAATGAGCCTGTTGATGTGCTCTTGGGTGATTCGTTGGGCGAAATGTATTTTTATTTGGCTTTGGCTGACACTGTGGCGGTATGTGGTTCATTCATAAAGAATGGCTCGCACAACATCATAGAGCCCTTAGCATTGCAAAAACCGGTGATCGTGGGGCCAAGTATTTGGGGCATCGAGTATCCCGGCCAAGAGGCACTGGCTGCAGGCGTGCTCACGCAGGTGCCCAGTGCGCAAGCCTTGCCAGCGCAGTGGATGGCTTGGGTTTCTGAGACTCATACCAAGGCGCAATTCCAAATGCGAGCGCGTGAGTTTATGCAAGAGCATTCAGGCTCTGTCACTAAGCATTGGCAGCAATTGTCTGCGTGGTTGAAGTTTCATGTTTGATGCGGCGTCGTCTCTTCGGCTTCGCATTCTGCTCAACCTTGAAAAATGGAGCTTACCGCTCTGGCGTTGGGCGCTTAGTAGGCGTCTGGCTCGTGGTAAAGAATCGCTGCATAGCGTCGCGCAAAAGCTGATGCGGCATGAGCCCTCGCATGAGAGTGCCCTGCCGAAAGATGCTCCACTGATTTGGGGTCACGCAGTGGGCGTCGGGGAGGTGTTGGCCTTACTCGGCTTGTTTAGAAGACTCTCCGAGCATTTGCCAAGTCATCACTTCCTGCTGACCAGCAGCTCGCGCACTTCTGGTGATGCAATAGCGAAGCAAAATATGCCGCCGCATTTCCATCATCAATTTGCGCCGATTGATCATCCGCAAGTGATGGCGCGATTTCTCGATGCTTGGCAGCCTGATTTGGCTTGTTGGTCAGAAACGGATCTGTGGCCGGGTATGGTGACTGCAACGCGGCAACGCGGCATCCCGATGCTGATGTTCAATGCGCGGCTCGATGATGCAAAAGCGGTGCGTCTGAAGCATATGGCTTGGTTCTATGCGCCTTTGCTGCGCAGCTTTACGCGCTTGTATGCGCAAAATGCAAGCAGCGCTGAACACTTGAAAGCGCTTGGCTTCGCTGGCAGGCTTGCCTCAGTCGCTGGCAATATCAAAGCCCTCGCGCCCGCCTTGCGTGTCGATGTTGATCAACTCAAGCAGTATCAAACAGCGTGGAAGAATCGTCCGATTTGGCTGCTCGCTTCCAGTCATTTTGGTGAAGAAGAGATTGCCTTGAAAGCGCATCATGTGCTATTGCAAAAGCAGCCAAACGCATTGCTGATCATCGTGCCGCGCGATGCTTTTCGTGGCGTGAATATTGCGGCTCTTGCTCATGCACAAGGCTTGTGTACTGGCTTGCGCACAGGCTTATCCAGTGCAGAGAAAGAGCAGCAGGAGCAATATCAAGTTTATGTCGCCGATACGATGGGTGAACTAGGCCTGTGGTACGCCCTGAGCCCAGTGGCTTTGGTGGCCGGCTCACTTATTCCGGTCGGCGGACATAATCCGTATGAAGCTATCGCTGCGGGTTGCCGAGTGCTTAACGGGCCTCAGATTCACAACTTCTCGGAAAGCTATGCCGATCTTCAAAGCAATGGGCTGGCTCATACTGTCCACGATGCTGCTGAGATTGCACGAAGCGTTACCGAGCATTGGGCACTGCCACGCCTAGCGCAGAGCAGCAATCGGGTCGCGCATGAGTTGCTTGATGACATCCTCTTGCAGATGAAGACGCGAGCTTTAGTGCGCTGAAGCCTGCACCTGAGCATCTGGCTTCGCGGTTTTGAGCAGCGCCATCATCTCGTGCTCAATGCGATGCAATGCGGCCTCGGTGTGGCCTTCAAAGCGCAGCACGAGTACGGGCGTGGTATTGGATGCTCGGATGAGGCCAAAGCCATCGGGCCAATCAACGCGCAGGCCGTCGATGGTGTTGACCTTGGCAGGCGCTGCGAAGTTAGCTTGAGCTTGCAGTTTTGCGACGACTGTGTGCGGTTCGCCTTCTTCGCAAGGTACATTGAGCTCAGGCGTCGAAAAGCTGGTGGGCAGATCGTTGAGCACTTTATTCGCATCGGGCGAAGCGCTCAAAATTTCAAGCAGTCGGCAGCCTGCATACGTGCCATCGTCAAAGCCAAACCATCGCTCTTTAAAGAAAATATGGCCGCTCATTTCGCCGCCCAGTGGTGAGCCGTTTTGCTTCATGCGCGCTTTGATGAGTGAGTGGCCGGTTTTGTACATCTCTGCCACGCCGCCTGCAGCCTCAATCTCTGGAGCGAGTCTTTGCGAGCATTTCACATCAAACATGATCGTACCGCCCGGCACGCGCGCGAGCACGTCGCGTGCAAACAGCATCATCTGGCGATCCGGATAAATCACTTGGCCATCTTTCGTGACCACGCCCAAGCGATCGCCATCACCATCAAACGCAAAGCCCAGCTCAGCATCGGTTTCTTTCAAAGCGCGAATCAGATCCTGCAGATTCTCAGGCTTGCTCGGGTCTGGATGATGATTGGGGAAATTGCCATCCACCTCGCTGTAGAGCTCAATGACTTCGCAGCCAATCTTGCGGAAAATCTCAGGCGCGGTGGCGCCAGCAATGCCGTTGCCGCTGTCCACCACGATCTTCATCGGGCGCTTTAAGCGAATGTCAGACGCTATGCGATCACGATACGGCGCTTCCACATTCACATTGGGCACCGCGCCGCCTGCTTGCAACGTCCAACTTTCTTCCTCCATCATCTGGCGAAGCGCCTGTATCTCGTCGCCATAAATCGCACGGCCGGTCATGACCATTTTGAAGCCGTTGTAATCTTTCGGGTTGTGGCTGCCAGTGACTTGAATGCCGCTCTCGCACAGTGTGTTGGCTGCGAAGTAGAGCAGGGGCGTTGTCACGCGGCCAACATCAATCACCTGCACGCCTGCTTCTTGTAAGCCGCGTACCAAAGCGGCTGAGAGCGCAGGCCCGCTCAAGCGCCCGTCTCGGCCCACGGCAACTGCCTTTTGCCCTTCGCGCAAAGCAAGCGTACCGAAAGCGCGGCCTAGGCCAAGCGCGAATTCTTCATTCAAGGCGGCGGGCACAATGCCGCGAATGTCGTAGGCTTTGAAACTTGAGGCGGTGATTTGCATGGTGATCTTCCCTGTGGCGAATAGGCTTATTGTCCACGAGCCAAACGCATCTCGTTACCACCTTGCTCCGCGCCACTGCCGGGCACTGTGTTATTTGCGCGATCTGTGGCCTCAGCAAGAGAAGCTGCCAATTGCTCTGGCACAGTATCTCCCAGTCCTAAATGAATACCTTGCGACAGCGTGATGTGCGCCGCCTCAAAGCCGCCCGCGCCGGCGCAGAGGATCGTGCGGGTGGGTGCGCTCTCGTGTGCGAGCACGAGCATGGCCGGCACGACTGCCTCGGGTTTAAATGCCTCGCGCACGTCTTCAGGAAACAAAGCCTCCGTCATCCGCGTGGTCGCCGTCGGTGCAAGCGCATTGACGTGAATGCCATGCTTGGTTCCTTCAATGGCGAGCGTCTGCATCAAGCCCACTTGCGCTAATTTTGCTGCGCCATAGTTCGCCTGCCCAAAGTTGCCATAGAGCCCCGTGCTCGAAGTCGTCATCACGATGCGGCCATACTTTTGCGTCATCATTTGCGTCCACACGGCCTTGCAGCAATGCGCCGCGCCCATCAGGTGCACATCCACCACAAAGCGGAAATCCTCCATCTCCATCTTCGCAAACGATTTATCGCGCAGCACGCCCGCGTTGTTTACCAAAATATCCACGCGCCCCCAAGCATTCACAGCCTGCGCCACCATCGCTTGCACGGCTGCGTAATCCGTCACCGATGCGCCATTGGCAATCGCCTGCCCGCCAGCGGCAATGATCTCATCCACCACCTTTTGCGCAGCCGCAGGCGAGCCGCCCGTGCCATCCAACATGCCGCCCAAATCATTGACAAGCACCTTCGCACCACGCTTGGCGAGAGCCATCGCATGCAAGCGCCCCAAGCCGCCGCCCGCACCCGTGACGATGGCCACGCGGTTTGTGAAATCGAGGGAAGAGGGCGCTGTCATGTTGTGTATTCTCTGAAAAGGGTTTGAGATAAGAGGCTGTTGATTTAATTTACTATGAATTCAATAGCACACCGAGTATATTTTATGCCGGCTACTGCCCGATTTTCTTCTGGAATATGATCCAAATATGATCCTTGATACCTCTCAAACCGCCGCCCGCCTGCCCTCTGCCGTATTGGGTGCAGCGATTGAGCATAGTGAGTTTTGCATGACTTGAAATGCTATTGCATTACAATTGCAATGCACACCAAGGAGCCATCATGAGCGCAGCCACATTCCCAGTCGTCCGCACCACAGCCGAAAATCGCGCTTTCGTTGAATCCGCGCTGCGGCCCAATGAAACGCTCTCAGCTTTCATCGAGGAAAGCGTCATGGAGCGAGCTACGCGGCGAAAAGAAGATGAAGCGTTTTACGCCAGAGCTATTGCAGCTTCAAAGCGAATTGATGCGGGTGGCAAGACTTACACGATTGATGAGGTGATGACTTCTCTGCGCGCCATGACAGAAAAGAAAAAGCAAGAGATCGCTGCAAAGGCTAATCACGCGCAGAAAGCTGCTTGATGCAGCAATACACTGTAGAAATTGAACAAGCCGCGCGAGAAGACATTGAGCGCCTCCATGCATTCTTGCTAGAGGCCGCGCCTGAGTATGCAGACCAAGCCATGGAGCGCATCTACAAAAGCCTTAAAACTTTGGAAATCATCCCGCACAGTTGCCGCAAAGCTGCTTATCAAGATGGTGTGCAACTTCGCGAGTTAATCATTGATCAAGGCAGTTCAGGCTATATGGCCTTGTTTGAAATTCGGCCTGAAGGTGTCGTATCTGTTTTGGCGATCAAGCATCAGCGGGAGATTGACTATCACTAAGCGAGCGGCGAATGCAGAATTTCAAACCATGAAGCCATTTCGTGTTTTGCGCAACAAAATTCCACTAGAAATCATAGTGATACTGCTGAGTAGCTTGGTTTTTTTCTGTTGCATGTGGGTCTTTATTCCAGAACCAATTTCTCGTTAGTTTTTTGGACTGTGCATTGTTGTTGTGACTTGGGCAATTGTGCATGCACTTCTTAAAGACAACTGGGTGGAGCTTAATCCAGTGCTAGAAACTGTCGTATCAACGCGTACTAGCTGGTACTTCAATCGTCGAAAAACAACCTATGAAGTTAGTGAGTTTGCACACGTGCGCACTATGCTTATCTATGATCAGGTTAGTGCAACTTATCAGGCGCGCATAGAGCTAGTGACCAAAGATCGCAAGAAAGCGCTCGAAATCAACGCGTTCGACGCTACCTATGAGAAATTGCCATCTTGGTCTTTTCATTTGCTACGCAAATCTATTGAAAACCCAGAGGCCATCACGTTGCGAACGAGAGTCTCTGAAATCCTTGATATTCCAGACCATGGCTACAGCAAAGATTCAGAAATTTCGTTACTTGCTTGACGCTGGTGCGCATTAGATGGCGTAAATTCTGCATCGATAACCTGAAGGATCGGTGTTTCTCAAGGGAAAATTTACAGATGAATTCAGGAATAAAAGGTGTGAGCTGCACTCTTAACTATTTACTAACCAGATATTTGTTCGTGCTGCGAATCAAGCCTTCGGCAACGTAACCCCATGCTGCCCTTGATATTTACCTCCACGGTCTTTGTAACTGACTTCGCAGACGTCGTCTTTATCGCTCTCAAAGAACAGCACTTGCGCGCAGCCTTCGCCGGCGTAGATTTTTGCGGGTAGAGGCGTGGTGTTAGA
>JAYWHR010000079.1:0-82424 GCA_043777675.1 Comamonadaceae bacterium
GTCGGTGACCCATCAAGCGAAGCCACCCACATGGGCCCACTTGTCAGCCAAAGCCACCGTGCCTCGGTTGAAAAGTATGTGCAGCTTGGCATTGACGAAGGAGCAAAAGTTTTGTGTGGCGGTGAACGACCTCATGGCCCGCTGTTCGAGAAGGGCAGCTACTACTTGCCCACCATCATGGAAGGCCTGCCCAACAGCGCACGAATGTGTCAGGAAGAAATTTTTGGCCCCGTGCTGGCGCTGCTGCCCTGGCATGACGAGGCAGATTTGATCGCCCAATGCAACGACAACGTCTATGGCCTGGCAGCAGGCATTTGGACGAAAGATTACAAAACTGTGTGGCGGCTAGGCCGCGCGCTGCAAACGGGCACGGTCTGGGTCAACACTTACAAAGTGTTTTCTGTCAGCACCCCGTTTGGCGGCGTGAAGATGAGCGGCACAGGCCGTGAAAAAGGTCGCCTCGGCATTCTGGAATACACCAGCCAGAAGAGCTACTACTGGGGCATGAATGAGCAGCCCAATCCGTGGGCAATGACGTGAGGAGTGTCATGAACCAAAACATTGAAGGCATCGACGCCATCACCTATTCGACGGAAGCGTGGGACGAATCCGCCAGGTTCTTCGCCGACTGGGGGCTCGAAAATATCAGCCTTTCAGGCGCGCTGCAAGAGTGGGAAACACTCAACGGTTCGCGCGTGAATGTGCGCCGCACGCTTGACGAAACATTGCCGCCGCCGATAGAAGCAGGCCCAACATTGCGCGAAGTGGTGTGGGGCGTGCGCAGCGACGCGCAGCTTGATGCGCTGGCATCGGCCTTGGCAAGCGTGCCTGGTTTTAAAGACCAGCGCAGTACCCTCGGCACAGTACAAGCACTCGACCCGCACGGCCTGCAAATCGTCTTTCAGAAAAGCGCCAAACGCAGCATTGATGTCAAAGGCGTAGCCACCAATACGTGGGACGACGTACGCCGTATCGACAAGCCCTCACCGATTTATGACCACGCCCGCCCCGTTGAAATTGGCCACGTGGTGCTGTTCACTGACAAGCTCGATATGGCCGAGGCTTTTTATAGCGGCTTGGGCTTCACCACATCTGACCGCTACCCCGGGCGCGGCGTTTTTATGCGCTGCTCCGTCACTGGTGGCCATCACGATATTTTCTTGCTGCAACTGCCTGGCAAACCCAGCGGCCTGAACCATGTGGCCTTCACCGTGCGTGACATTCACGAAGTGTTTGGCGGCGGCCTGCACATGAGCCGCCAGGGCTGGAAAACCCAGCTTGGCCCCGGCAAGCACCCGATATCGTCAGCCTTCTTTTGGTACTTTGAAAACCCCTGCGGCGGCTTGATTGAGTACAACGCCGATGAAGACCATTTGACCGAAAACTGGACGGCACGCGACTTCACCCCCAGCCCGACAGCCTTTGCCGAATGGGCGATCGACGGCGGCATTGACGGCTTTACCCGCAGGCAACCCAAGGTGGAAGTGTCTGGTGCGTTTTTGACTGAAAAACGTTGAATGTTTTGTACTGAATGCCTCGTCTTACTCCCTCCCCTTCCGGGGGAGGGCAGGGGTGGGGGCAAGCGCAGAACCAGTGCGAGCATGGCGCGTGCCCCCATCCCAACCTTCCACCGGAAGGGGAAGGAGTAGGAATTGTCTTTAGATTGAGGAGAACCAATGAGCACCCTGAACACCCTAAACGCCATCCCCATCCACGCGCTGCAAGAGCGCTACCTGAATCCGCATCAAGCGCGCACACGTCCACCCACCACGTTTGAAGACCTGCTGGGCGACGCGATTGAGCGCGGCTTTGGTGCAGGCCACTGGGAGCTGGACGCATTGGTCGCGCACCTTAACAAAAGCGGCCCGCTGGCACCCAACAGCCAGCCGTGGACGACCGAGTCGTTTCAAGCCGCCATGACAACTTTAGGAGCGTGATATGACCACAGTGGCAGAACAGAAACCAGTCACCCCACAAGACATCGACAAGCTGCTTGAGCGTGGCCTGTACGACCTGTGGTACCCCATTTGCCCATCAGACTTTGTCAAAGAGCGCCCGGTGTCAATGCGTCGCCTGGGCTACAAAATTGCGCTGTGGCGTGACGGCGCAAACGTCATTCATGCGCTTGAAGACCACTGCCCGCACCGGGGTGCGCCGCTGTCAATGGGCGTTAACTTGGGTGACCGCCTGGCCTGCCCGTACCACGGCATTGAGGTGCGTTGCGACGGCATGGTGACAAAAGTACCAGCCAGCCCCGGCTGCACGCTGGAAGGCTCACGCGCCGCGCGCTCCTTTCATGTGCAGGATGCGAACGGTGCGATATGGCTTTACAACAGCCGCCAGCATGTCGATATACCGCCCAAGCTGGACTTGCCCGAAGAGCTGAGCAACCCGGAGTGGAGCAGCTTTCAGTGTTACGTTGAATGGCGCGGCGACTACCGCTACGTGGCCGACAACGTGATGGATCCGATGCACGGCAGCTTCGTGCACAAGCAGTCGCACTCGATGGCTGAGGGCGACATCAGCGCCAAGTTCAAACTGCGCAAAACCGATCATGGCTTCATGTTTGAAAAAGACGGCCAGCGTGATGTGAATTTTGACTGGACCGAGTGGGGCGACACCGGCACGCACTGGATGCGCTTGGCTATTCCCTATCCCAAAACTGGCGGCCCGGGCGGCAGCTTCACCATCATTGGCGCGTACACGCCGGTCAGCCCGCAACTGTCTATCGTCTTCTTTTGGCGTTGCCGAAAAGTCAGTGGCTGGCAGCGCGATGCGTGGCGCTTTTTGTACCGCAACCGGTTAGAAGCGCGCCACTGGGTGGTGCTAGAGCAAGACCGCGTGATGCTGGAGACGATGGAGCCTGATGCGAACCAGCGTGAGCATCTGTATGAGCATGACATTGGTCTGTCACGCCTGCGCAAGGTGATGCAAAACCTGGCGCAGAAGCAGTTGGCAGCCGCTTAAATCATGGACTTGTTGATTGCTGGTAAAAAAGCCCTGATCTGCGGCGGCAGCGCAGGCCTGGGCTTTGCGTGCGCTGAGGCGTTGGCGCGCGAGGGTGTTGATGTTGTCATAGCAGCCCGAACCGAAGAAAAGTTGAAGCAAGCAGCTGCTAAATTAGGAGCAATTTCTAAAGCCAGCGTCAGCTACGTCGTGGCTGATGTAACGACTGAAGCGGGTCGAGCAAGCATCTTCAGCCAGCACCCGGCTTTTGACATCGTCATCACCAACGCAGGCGGCCCACCGCCCGGTGACTTCCGCGACTGGGACCGCGACGCCTGGCTGCGAGCGCTGGACGCCAACATGCTCAGCCCGATTGCCATCATCAAGCAGGTGGTCGACGGCATGATGCAGCGCGGCTTTGGCCGCATCATCAACATCACCAGCAGCGCTGTCAAATCGCCGATTGACATCCTCGGCCTGTCTAATGGCGCGAGAAGCGGCCTCACAGGCTTCGTGGCGGGCGTAGCGCGCTCAAGCCTTGCCGCTCAAGGCGTCACGATCAACAATCTACTACCCGGTATTTTCGACACCGACCGCCTCAAAGGTAATTTTGCAGCCCAAGCCGCCAAAAGTGGCAAAAGCGCCGAAGAAGTCAAAGCTGCACGCATCGCTGCCTTGCCGGGCAAGCGCTTAGGTAATGCAGAAGAATTCGGCAAAACCTGCACCTTTCTTTGCAGCCAATATGCTGGCTACATCAATGGTCAAAACATTTTGATCGACGGCGGTAGCTTTCCGGGCACATTTTGATTTATGCAAAGGTGTTTTGTATTTAGCGATTAATAAATCTTAAGTACGCAATTGCTTAGTATTCGTCAAAGTTATCCTTTATAACTAGCCATCTGTCTTACTGTTGTGGCATATTGGTTGCAACAAGCGAGATACAAATATGCTCCACAACACGCCACTTCCCATATCAGTCACCAGCAGCATCACGCAGCCGGGTGATTTTTTAGAGCTCGCTTTGCTCAATGCTTGGCTTGACGCGGCAGATGCTGGCTTGCTCGTATTGGACAGTGACAATCAAGTCGTCATGATCAACGCCAGCGCGAGCGCTCTGCTTTCGCTGGAAGCTGCGCAGATGATCGGCCAGCAAATCAAGCGCGCTTTGGTGAACGTCGAGCGATGGCCGCAAGTCATTGAGTGGCTCAATCATGCGGGCGCAAATGCACAACTTCAAGTGGTCGTGCAGCCGCTCGAGCAAGCGGCTGGTCAAACCTTCAAGCACGCATTGCTCAAGCTCAGCCGGATTGGGCTGCATGGGCAGGTGTGGCGCGTCTTGGCATTAAGCGATGTGAGTGCTTTAGTTAACGCTCAACAATCGGTGGAGGCCAATCGCCGCCAGTGGCAAGCGCTCAATGCGGGTGTGGTGATTGCTGATGCCACCCAGCCAGATTTGCCGATCGTGTTTGTGAATGCCACATTTGAAGCGATGTCTGGCTACAGCATGCAAGAAACGCTGGGGCGCAATTGCCGCTTTTTGCAAGGCGACGATACCGATCAGCCCGGCTTGCAGATCTTGCGCAAAGCCATGATCACCAAGACCAATGGCTACGCTGTGCTGCGCAACTACCGCAAAGATGGCAGCCTCTTCTACAACGAGCTCTTTATTTCGCCTGTGCGCAACGAAGCAGGCCTGGTGACGCACTTTGTGGGCATCCAGCATATGCGCGATGAGCGATATCGCGATGAGCCGGGCTTGCTGGGCGAGCAAGCCGTGGCTAAATTCGGCGCTTATTGACCAACCCCTCAGCAAGCGAAGCCGCCTCATGTTGAAAGAACGCGACCCCATCAGCTACTGCATCAGCGGCATGGCGGCACGCGACCAAATCGTCTTCAAAAGCCTGATGCGCCTACTGGCGCCACGCTTGGCGCATGCGTGGATTTATATGCCCAAGGGTGAGCTGGCCGTGGTGGGAAATCCGCCAAATTTGGCCGAAGGCCAATCGTTGCAATCTCATAGCCTGACGATTGATGATGCGCAGACCTCACTCAGCGTGGGCGTTAACAGCGGTA
Organism: Comamonadaceae bacterium; assembly: GCA_043777675.1. Taxonomy (GTDB): domain Bacteria; phylum Pseudomonadota; class Gammaproteobacteria; order Burkholderiales; family Burkholderiaceae_C; genus JANMDU01. The sequence goes on from JAYWHR010000079.1 coordinate 5,020, forward strand.
GCTCAATGCACCATTTGCGCCTGCCTATTCAAGCCAACGTGATGGAAGTGCAGCTCAACGCAATAGGCGCAGAAATAGCCACCGTACGTATGACGGGTGTGCGGCAAGCATCCAATGTACAGAGCCGGCAAATCATGGACACTCAGCCCCAAGCATTGCCTATGCCAGAGGCCATGCCTAGCGAGCTGCCGCTCACAGCAGAGTTTGCAGGCAAGTTATCCCTGAAACGCTGGCCTGCCCAAGATCTTCTTCGCGGAGCGGGGCGAATTCGTATGGCGACTATTTTGCTGCGCCCTAGCACCACCATGAAAGATTTCTTGTCGCTCAGCGGGCAACCGCCTGAACTTTGCTTGGAATTCCTTCACGAATTGCGAGCCTCTGAGTTTTTGCGGATAGAGCAGCAAGTCGTCGATCCACTCCTTGCACCAGCGGCAGCGCCAGTAGCTTTGAAACTCCCCGCACTCACGCCAGCATCTGCATCGCCCAGCGGGAGTCTTTTGTCGCGTATTCGTAAGCGCTTAGGACTCTAAAGAATTATTGGATCAACGCACAAAGTGATTTGTGTTACAACGAAATACGATGGAATCAAAAATACTTTTCTCGGGCACCACTGGCGCTGGCAAAACCACCGCCATCGGTGCGGTGAGCGAAATTCCGCCGATCTCCACCGATGTGCGCAACACAGATGCAGAGATTTCTAAAGCCATGACAACGGCCGGCATGGATTATGGCGAGCTCACACTAGACGGCGGCGACAAATTGCGCCTTTACGGAACGCCTGGCCAAGAGCGCTTTAGCTTCATGTGGACGATTCTCTCCAAAGGCGCTTTGGGATTGATTTTGTTAATCGACAATTCGCGCCCCGATCCGCTGGCTGATCTAGATTTGTACCTGAAGGGCTTTGCCAAGCTGGTGCGAGACACGGCCTGTGTGATTGGTGTGGGCCGGATGCCCCAACACCCCAGCCCCGCCCTCGATGATTTTGCGCAGCGCTTGGCATCGCATGGTTTGATGTGCCCTGTGATTGAAGTCGATGTGCGCGAGCGTGAGCAAGTTGTACAAATGTTGGAGCTGTTGTTGCTCCAGCTGGAAGCGAAAATGGAGATGAGAGTATGACCGTGAGCCCCCAATTACAGCGCGCCTGTGAGCAAGCTATTGCCATGTTAATGGAGGAAGTCAAAGGTGCGAAGGCCGCTGTTATATCGACGGAAGACGGCTTTGAAGTGGCCGCTCGCGTAGAGAATACAGCGCAAGTCAGCCGCTTGGCTGCGATGGCCAGCTCAATGGCGGCACTCGGCGCCATCGTCGGCGAGGAAAGCAATCTAGGCTATTGCCATAACTTGGTAGTGCAGGCGCAAGAAGGCATGATTGTGATGAGCCAAGCCAAGCGCTCCGATGTGGATTTGATTTTGAGCGTCGTCACTGGCAAAGATGCAGTCATGGGGCAACTGATTTACACCACGCGCTCAGCGATCGCTTTACTGCAATCGGCGTAGTCAAAGAAAAAAGCACAAAGCACAGCACAGAAGCTACCATGCCCAATAGCATTCAGTCTCAAATTCGTCTTCAGTTGCAAGAGCTGGCGCGCGCGCCAGCGGTGCAAGGCTGCGCGTTGGTCGAAGTCATCAGCGGCATGGTGTGGCACAGTGCAGGCGATTGGGCACATATCGAACAACAGGCCGAGGCGGCGGTGGAGTTTTGGCGCGTGCAAGACAGGCACACGGCGCACTTCGAGCACTTGGGCAGCTTGCGCAGCAGCATTTATTTTTTCAGTGCGGGATCACTGGCTCTTCTACCTTGCCCCGGGCGCACGCCCTTGGTGCTGGTCTGCGTTGCAGAGCGTGTGGGAATGGATTGGGGCTCATGGATGCAACAACTCAAACCCTTGCACCAACTTTTGCTGCGCGATGATCAAGCCTCCAGCGCCATGCCCTTGACTTAGATCATTATTTTTACCGCGCTTCGCCCGACTTGTCAGCGCCTTGGGTGATTCGTTTTAGTTATGGTGCTGCAATTGGTAAGAGGACGTGTTATGGCAAATATCAAGCAATCGATGGAAGAGTTACTCACATGTGACGGCGCAGTTTGCGCTGCGTTGGTGGATTCCACAAGCGGCATGATTTTGGGGCAAATTGGCTCCGGTGTTGACATGGAGGTGGCTGCTGCGGGAAATACCGAAGTCGTGCGCGCCAAAATGAAAACCATGCGAGCGCTGGGTTTGAACGACATGATTGAAGACATTTTGATCACATTGGGCAAGCAATATCACATCATTCGCCCTATGGCGCGCAAAGAAGGTTTGTTCATTTATTTGGTGCTCGATAAAACCAAATCGAATCTCGCTTTGGCACGCCGCAAAACGGCAGATGTAGAAAAAGACCTGACCGTCTAACGACTGTCTTTTTTGGATCGTTTCGCTTTTCGCAGCGCACAGGCTTTGATGGTGTTTGTGTGCTGCGGCTAGACGATCAAGTGCTACGATGGTGGGGTTCAATAAAGCGGAATTAGCGTATGACATCTCATCAATCCTTGTGGATTCGTTTATCAAAGAATTGGCTCATTAGCTGCTTGGCAGCTTTAGCTTTGGTCGGTTGCGGTACCAAAACCATCAACCCTGTGACGGGTCAGCAAGAACGCTCAGTCATGAGTGAAGCTGATGAAGTGCGCGAAGGTGCGAAAGCGCATGCGCAAGTGCTTCAAGAGTACGGCGTGCTGAAAAATGATCGCGTGCAAAACTATGTGAACGACATCGGCCAGCGCTTGGCTAAGCTTTCGCATCGCAACCAACTCAAATGGACATTTACCGTGCTCGATAGCCCGGAGATCAATGCCTTTGCACTGCCAGGCGGTTATGTTTACATCACGCGCGGCATCATGGCGTATCTTGACAGCGAGGCTGATCTCGCGGGCGTAGTAGGGCACGAGATTGGGCATGTGACTGCCCGGCATGGAGCGCAGCGCGCCACTAGGCAGCAAGATGCGGCGGTGGGTGCGCTTTTGGGCGGTATTTTGGGTGCGGTGCTTGATGCGAAGGTCGGGGGCGGTTTGGGTCAGCAAGTCGGCCAAGCTTCGCAAGCTGCCGCAGCGGGCTATGTGGCCAAATATGGCCGCGAGCAAGAGCTGCAGGCCGATGGGTTGGGCGCGGAGTATTTGAGCCGTGTGAACTACGATCCGCGCAACATGATAGATGTGATCCGCGTGCTCAAAGATCAAGAGCGCTTTGCCGCCGATGTGGCGCGCGCTGAAGGCCGGCCTTCGCCGCAGGCGGGTAACTCTTGGCTGGCTTCGCATCCGAGCAACGATCAGCGCTTAGAGTCAATCAACAAAATCGCCGCGCAATACCAAACGAATAAAAACTACGTCGATGAAGGCCGCGTGCGCTATTTGCAAATCATTGATGGCATGGCCTTTGGCGAAAGCCCGGAGCAAGGGCTTACGCGCGGGCGCAATTTTTACCATTCCACTTTAAATTTTGCGATGACGGCGGCTCCCGGCTGGCGCGTGGTCAACGAGGCGGATCAGATTAATTTTGTGAGCCCAGCAGGAGAAGCTGCGCTGATCGTGCAAATGGCACCGCCTAACTCAGGGCGCAACCATGATGAGATCATTCGCAATGTGGTCAAGCCTGTAACGGGTCGCGCTGAGCGCTACACGTTCAATGGGTTGCAGGCCACACATTTCACGGGTGCCGTAGCCGCGCAAGGCGGGCAGCGGGGCGTGGAGTTGACGGTAGCAACTGGCGCAGGCGGGCAAAATTATTTGATGATCTATGCAGGCAAGGATGCCGCGACTGTGCAACGCTATCGTGCTGTGCTGCGCGAAATAGAAGGCAGCTTTCGGGGCATGACAGCGCAAGACACGGCAGCCGCCAAGCCTTGGGTGCTGCGCACCACGCCTCTGCCGCGCGGCAGTTTTGCAGATCTTGCGCGTTCTGCACCGATGACCACGTTGCCTGAGCAGCAACTCAAATTGATGAACGGTGTGTATTCCACGGGCACGGTGCAGCCGGGGGCGCTGGTGAAGGTGGTGGTGCAGTAGATGTTTTACATCTTCACGGATTGCACTACCCGCACGTTTTGCTCCGTGTCCTCCGGCGGTATTGAATTTTATTTCTCTCCGGGCAGTTGATTTCCCCGCCTCCCCCTTTTACCTGCGCAAAACGCGCGGGTAGTGCAATTTTTCTAGCGTTGTTTCACGCAAAGAAGGATGCGCATCGCAAATGCCATCAGCCAGCGCGATGTGGGCAACTACCGGATGTCGGGTCGATTGCTTAGCTCATTGTGATTTGCTGAATTTGCATCTGCCGGAAAATGCTTCACGAGCAGCGCGGAGATTTCTTCCAGCGCTTGCGTGAGGCCGAGTTCGTAATCGCCGCGTTTCAAGTGATCGCTTAATTTAGCCACGGTTTCTTGCCAAAAAGCGCTATTCGCCGGCATAGATATTGCGCGGTCAGCTACTATTTCTATAGCGCGCTCGGCGAGCAAGACGTAGATCAATACGCCGTTGTTTTGTTGTGTGTCCCACACGCGCAGTTTGCCGAACATGGTGATGGCGCGCTCGCGGGGCGTGGCGTCGCGCCAGAGATAGCTCATGGGGAGGCCGGCTTCGATGCAGATGCGGATTTCTCCGCTGTGGCGTGCTTCGCTGGCCTGAGTGAAGCGCTCAAGTTGCGAGAGTAATTCTGGCGGTACGGCGCGGCGTACATCGCTCTCATCGATCCATCGGTGGCTCCAGATGCGGGCTAGCTTTGCGAAGAAGCTGCGTCGAATGGGCTGTGGGCTGAGCTGCTTCATTGCTTAAAAGTCTCCACTTGCACCACCACCGCCAAAATCACCGCCGCCGCCGGAGCTAAAGCCGCCCCCGCCCCCACTCCCGCCCCAGCCGCCTCCACCCATACCACCGATTGCGCCGCCAGCGCCCCAAGCGCCGGCATCGCCGCGCGAGCGGCCATGGCGGCCCGTGACGCTGCGGCCAAAGCCAGACATCAAAGTGAAGATCAGCACCGCCACGCCTGCTATTGCCGAAAGAACCAAGCTGGCCGTCACGAAAAACGCAATGCCGCCCACGGCACCCCCTGTGACAAGTGAGCCCAGCTTGTTACCAAAAATACCTTTGGCTAGTGCGCCGCCGATCGGTACAGCGAAGAGTAGAAAAAATAGTAAATTTTGCCAATCAAAGCCGAAGTCTTGTGGATCGAATCCGCCTTGCTGCGATTTGGCGGAAGGGACGGGCAAGTTTTCTGCGCCAATGCGCTTGTCAAGTGCCTCAATCGTCGCTTCAATGCCTTGCGCATATTGACCGGCTTTGAGTGCAGGAGCAAGCGCTGTGCTGATGATTTGCTTAGCAGCTAGATCGGGGATCGCGCCCTCCAAACTTTTAGCCACTTCGATGCGCAGCTTGCGATCTTCCTTGGCGATGATGATCAACACGCCATCGCCCACATCGCGCCTGCCGATCTTCCAAGCGTTGGCCACGCGATTGGCGTAGCTTGAAATGTCTTCTGGGGCGACGGTGTTAACAAGCAACACGACAATTTGAGAGCCACGCGTTTGCTCAACGCGAGCGAGTTGCGTGTCAATGCTGCCTGCTTCGCCCGCCGAGAGAATCTGTGCGGTATCGACCACGCGACCCGTCAGCGGCGGCACGGGCTGTTGCGCCCATGCCGAACTCATGCCTGCGAAGCAAAACAGTGTTGCAAGCAGGCACAGTAGCATGCGAAGTGCAACTTGAAAAACTACTATTTTCATAGCACTCTACGCATATTCTATGCCGGCAACTGGCCTATTTAGCGTAAAAATCACTTCTTGTTGAAGTCTACCGTAGGCGGCACGGCGATCTGCGCTTCGTTGGCTACGGCGAAGCCTGCCTTGGGTGCGTAGCCGAAGATCATCGCTGTCAAGTTGCTCGGGAAGCTGCGGGCGAGCACGTTGTATTCCTCAATCGTCTTGATGTAGCGATTGCGAGCCACCGTGATGCGGTTTTCGGTGCCTTCAAGTTGTACGCGCAAATCTTGGAAGCCTTGGTTGGCTTTCAAATTGGGATAGTTTTCTGTGACAACCAAAAGACGTGAGAGCGCTGAGCCAATCTCGCCTTGCGCAGCTTGGAATTTTTTCATCGCTTCCGGGTTGTTCAGCATCTCAGGAGTCATCTGTATGCTGGTGGCTTTAGATCGCGCTTCAATCACTTTCACGAGTGTGTCTTGCTCAAAGCCCGCTTCACCTTTGACGGTGTTGACGATATTAGGAATCAAATCAGCGCGGCGTTGGTATTGATTGAGCACTTCGCTCCAAGCGGCTTTGGAGGTTTCGTCCAAGCGCTGAAAATCGTTATAGCCACAGCCAGTCAGCAGCGCGGTGCAGGCGAGTATAAAAGTCAGAAGGAGTTTTTTCATAGCGAATCCTCATTAAAAAAGCGCAGCAAAGCTCAGCCGCAACGGCACAACGTTAGCATATATAGATGCAAGTCTCGCCGTCTCAAGCCCTATCTGCGCTCAATCGCGCCTCATCAGTTACAAAAACGCAGCCAGATTTGTTGATTGCAGGGGCAACGGGCGCTCTGGGCAATGCCGTGCTGCGCCGCTTGGTGGGCGTACACGCCTATGCACATACACAGGTGCTCGCGCGTGAGCCAGTGCAGCAAGGCATGCGCCAGCTCTCGCTACATGTGGTGGCCGGCGAGATCGCGCGTTGGCCGACTCACCTGCGTTGCGATGTGGCAGTGATCATGTTTGAGCCACCGCGCATGTTTTATGAGCGAGAGCGAGCGCTGTGGACACCCACGTCCGAGCAACTCGTGGCTTTGGCCAAGTGGCTGCATACTTGCGGCGCGCGCACGCTGGCCGTGGTCTTGCCGCATGCGCAAGGCTCGCTGCCCGAGTCGCTCAAGCGTAGCTTGGCCAACCTCGATGAGCAAGCCATTGCTTCAATAGGCTTTGAGCGACTGTTGATTTTGCGAAGCGCAGAAAAGAGCGCGGATGTAAAGAGTGTGCATCTGCTGGAAAAATTGGCGCACTGGATGCTGAGCATCTTCAAATTCATGATTCCCGCGCAAGAGCAGCCCGTGCGCCCCACGAAGATTGCAGAAATTGTGGATGCGTTGTTGCAAACTGCGCCGCACGGCACTTCAGTGCTCTCGCCGCAAGAGATGTGGGATCTGTCGCAGCTCGGCGCGCAAGATGTGATACAGCAAATAGCACGCCGTTGGACAGCTCGAGCGCTGCAGGCTTAGTTCTTCGTGATATCGTTATTAAAACATCATGAGCTCGCCATCCAAACTCCCTGTGCCAAGCACTGTGCAAACTGTCTACGGCAGCACCATGCACCATCGCGCGGAGCTCGCCGCACTAGGAAAGCAAGCGCATGCATCGCCTTATAACGCGCCGCCGAAAGCGCCTGTGCTCTATATCAAGCCCGCCAATACCTTTAGCGCATTCAGCGCGGCGCTGCATTTGCCAGCACCGCATGCGCAAATGCACGCTCGCGTCTGCGTAGGATTGATTTATAAGCCGAATCGGCAGGTGGCCGGCATAAATACTGCGCAGAGCGCTATTAAAAAGATAGTAAACGCAGAATGGCAATTCGCTTTGCTGTGTGATTTCAGCTTGACGCATAGCAGCTTCTATCGCCCACCATTGCGCTTCAATGCGCTCGATGGCTCGCTTGCATTGCCGCAAAGTTGGTTAGTCTGGTCGCAGAATAGTTTGCAAAACGAGATGATCGAAACTTGGGTCAACGGCAAGCTCGCTCACAGCTATCAAACCGCGGACTGGCTACTCTCCGCGCAAGCGCAGCTAGAGGCCGTGAGTGAATTCATCGCCTGGGAAGCGGGCGATGTGCTGATGCTCGGCTGCCCGCCCGATGCGCCACTGGTGAAGGCTGGTGATCTGGTGGAAGCGGGCATGGGTGGGCAAGTTTTCACCCGTACATTGATTGCTTCGGGGAAGGTCGCATGAAGCACGCCCGCGTGATCTATCAAGGCCGTGAATGCGCGGCGCAAGAGTCTGACTGTATGCTTGTGCTGCAAGATGGCCAGCGGGTGAGTCGAGATGCCGTGCGTTGGCTGCCGCCTCTCGCTCCAGTGAGCCAAGCCCGCACGATTCTCTGCCTCGGCCTGAACTATGCCGACCACGCCAAAGAGCTCGCCTTCAAGCCGCCAGATGAGCCGCTGGCTTTCCTCAAAGGCCAAAGCTCACTGATTGGTCACCGCGAGCAAACGCATCGCCCACCGGATGTGAAATTCATGCATTACGAATGCGAACTGGCTGTAGTGATCGGGCGCACCGCAAAAAACGTGAAGCAGGGCGATGCCTATGATTTCGTGCAAGGCTACACCGTGGCCAACGATTACGCGATCCGCGATTATTTAGAAAACTGGTATCGCCCGAATCTAAAAGTCAAAGGCCGCCCCACCTGCACACCGCTCGGCCCATGGCTCGTCGATGCCAAAGATATTGCTGATCCGATGAAACTCAATCTGCAAACCACTGTCAACGGCTCTATCACGCAACGCGGCAACACGAAAGACATGATCTTCGGCATCCCTGCCCTGATCGAATACTTCAGCAACTTCATGACCCTACGCCCCGGCGATTTGATCCTGACGGGCACACCGGATGGCGTCGTTGATTGCCCGCCGGGGAGCGTGATCGAATGCAGCATTGAAGGCATCGGCACATTACAAAACTCTATCCAAACGGCATCATGATCCCTCATCTCATCCACGGCGAACAAGTCAAAAGCGCAACCGCTTTCGAGACCATCAATCCAGCCACGCAAGAGGTGCTGGCCCAAGTTGCTGCTGGTGGTGCGCAGGAGGTCAATGCGGCAGTGACTGCTGCCAAAGCCGCCTTCCCCAAATGGGCAGGTATGCCCGCTCCTGAGCGCGCAAAAATCATGCGCAAGCTAGGTGATTTGATTGCTGCGCATGTACCCGAGATTGCGCACATGGAGACCAATGATTGCGGGCAGGTGATCGCGCAGACGGGTAAGCAACTCATACCGCGTGCAGCCGATAATTTTTACTACTTCGCCGAGATGTGTAACCGCGTGGATGGCCATACCTATCCCACGCCGACGCATCTGAACTACACGCTCTTCCACCCAGTGGGCGTGTGCGCACTCATCTCGCCTTGGAATGTGCCCTTCATGACGGCAACTTGGAAGGTCGCGCCTTGCCTTGCGTTTGGCAATACGGCGGTACTGAAGATGAGCGAGCTCTCGCCGATGACAGCTTCACGTTTGGGTGAATTGGTGCTTGAAGCGGGGATTCCTGCGGGGGTGCTCAATATCGTGCATGGCACAGGCAAAGAAGCCGGAGAGCCTTTGTGTGCACATCCGGATGTGCGGGCGATTTCGTTCACGGGATCGACTGCCACTGGAAACCGCATTGTGCAAGCTGCGGGCTTGAAAAAATTCAGCATGGAGCTGGGCGGCAAATCGCCGTTTGTGATTTTTGAAGATGCGGATTTGGATCGTGCGCTCGATGCGGCGATCTTCATGATCTTCTCCAACAATGGCGAGCGCTGCACAGCGGGTAGTCGAATCATCGTGCAGCAGAGCATCTATGCCGACTTTGCTGCCAAGTTCGCCGCGAGAGCCAAGCGCATTGCCGTGGGCGATCCGTTGGATGAAAAGACGATTGTGGGGCCGATGATCTCGCAGGCGCATTTGGCGAAAGTGCGCAGCTATATTGAGCTTGGCACGAAGGAGGGCGCCACGATGCTCTGCGGCGGAGTTGATAGACCTAGCTATGCGCCTGAGTTGGACGCCAGAGTAAAAAAAGGCAATTACGTTTGGCCGACCGTCTTCGCCGATGTCGATAACCGCATGAAGATCGCGCAAGACGAGATCTTTGGCCCGGTGGCTTGTTTGATTCCGTTCAAAAACGAAGCGGATGCGGTGCGGATTGCGAACGACACGCAGTATGGGCTCTCCAGTTATGTGTGGACAGAAAACATTGGCCGCGCGCATCGCGTCGCAGCGCAAATTGAAGCGGGCATGTGTTTTGTGAACAGCCAAAATGTGCGCGATCTTCGGCAACCTTTTGGTGGCACGAAGGCCAGCGGCACGGGGCGCGAGGGCGGCACTTGGAGCTATGAAGTGTTTTTAGAGCCGAAGAATATTTCTGTGTCGCTAGGCTCGCACCATATTCCGCATTGGGGGGTTTAATGGCGTTTTTACTTTTTGCATGCGAAGATGGTCACAATCGCCAAGGCTTGGGGCATCACACTGCGCGAATGTCCTCCGCCGGCTTCGCCGTCTCCCCCTTTATTTCGCTACGTGGGATACCCCAACCCTCGGCTCAGCAAATACTGTTCGCACACAATTTGCGAACGCCACGATGTAGCGCACAAGAGGCGGCGGGCGTGAGCCGCAGCGAAATAAAGGAGGAGACGGCGAAGCCGTCGGGGGACATTCGCGAAGGTTCGCGCTCGCTGACTCTTGGGAGCGGAACAAACGACAAAACCATCGCGAGAAGGAGAACGGTATGGGCACACTAGCATTAGCCGCAAAAATCACCCATGTCCCCAGCATGTATCTCTGCGAATTCCCCGGCCCCAATTTCGGCAAGAGAGACGCAGCCATTGCGGGCCACAAAGAAATTGACAAACGTTGTAGATCAGCGGGCGTGGACACCATCGTCGTGCTGGACGTGCATTGGCAAGTCAACAGCGAATATCACCTCAATTGCGCGCCACACTTCAAAGGCATCTACACCAGCAACGAGCTACCGCATTTCATCAAGAATATGCCGTATGAATATCGTGGTAACCCAGAGCTTGGCCACGCGATTGCAGAGATGGCCAATGCGATGGGTGTGAAATCACGGGCGCATTCGGATACCTCGCTAGAGCTCGAATACGGCACGCTCGTGCCCATGCGGTACATGAACAGCGATCAGTATTACAAAGTGATTTGCGTGAGCGCTTGGTGCGATTGGCATGATTTGCGCGAGAGTCAGCGCTTTGGGCACGCGATACGTAGAGCGATTGAAGAAAAATACGACGGCACGGTGGCTGTGTTTGCCAGCGGCTCGCTGTCCCATCATTTTGCTGATAACGGCAGAGCGCCTGAATTCGCCTTCAAGGTGTACAACGCATTCTTAGAGCAAATCGATCTGCGCGTGGTGGAGCTGTGGGCAAAAGGCGAGCATCAAACCGTTATCGATATGCTGCCCATGTATGCCGACAAATGCTGGGGCGAAGGCGATATGCACGATACGGCCATGCTGTATGGCGTGGTGGGTGGTGCGTATGAGAGCTTTGCGTACACAGAAAAAGTCGAAGTCGTCACGCCTTACTTCGGATCGAGCGGCACGGGGCAAATTAATGCGATTTTTCCTGTTGTGCCTTTGAAGAAAGAAGTTTGATATGCCGCATCTCGTGATTTACTACACACCTAACTTAGAAGCCCAGACCGATATGGCGGCACTGTGCCGCGCGATGGCTGATGCGATGATTGCTGTGCGCGATGAAGCAGGCGTGTCGGTGTTTCCTACAGGTGGCACGCGTGTGCTCGCTTACGCGGCGGCGCATTACGCGATTGCCGATGGCGGCGCGGCGGGCAAGGCGGCGGGTGGCTCGGGCGAGTATGGCTTTGTGTATATGAATTTGCGCATGGGGCGAGGGCGCAGCGATGCTACAAAAACAATAGCTGGCCGCGCAATATCTGCGGCGGCTAGGGGCCACTTTGAGTATTTATTGCAGACCGAGCATATTGGCGTGACTGTGCAGGTGGATGAAGGGCATGAGGCTTTTGATGACAAACACAGCTCCATTCATCCGCTGTTTAAGAAAGCTTGAAGATGCTTGATGACGTATTGATTGAACAACTCGCGCAGGAGCTGGAGAACGCTGAGTGCACGCGAATGCAGGTCGAGCATTTTTCCAAACGCTATGCCGGCATGACGATGGAGGATGGTTACCGCATCAACCGCGCATGGATGAAGATCAAAGCGCAGCAGGGCCGCACGGTGATTGGCCACAAAATTGGTCTCACCTCGCGGGCGATGCAAGTGTCGAGCAATATTGATGAGCCTGATTACGGCACGCTGCTCGATACGATGCGCTACACCTGCCGTGCGGGTGAGGTGCTAGAAATTCCGGTGAAGAACTTCATCGCGCCGCGTGTGGAAGTGGAGCTAGCCTTTATCTTGAAGCATGAGCTGCGTGGGCCCAACGTGACGATGCAAGATGTGTTGGCTGCAACCGATTACGTCACGCCCGCCATCGAAATCATCGATGCCCGCATTGAGCAGTTTGACCGCGACACCAAAAAACCGCGCAAGGTGTTCGACACCATCAGCGACAACGCAGCCAATGCGGGTATCGTGCTCGGAGATGTGACGACGGATGTGCGCTATCGGATCAACGCACTCGCCACGAACTTGCCATGGGTGGGCGCGATTTGCCGCTACAACGGCGTGGTGGAAGAAACGGGCTTGGCCGCTGGTGTGCAAGGCCACCCTGCAATTGGCGTGGCGTGGCTTGCGAACAAGCTCGCTCCTTGGGGTGAGTATTTGGCTGCTGGCGAGATCGTGTTAGCTGGCTCGTTCACCAAGCCCGTGCCTGCGAAGGCGGGTGATGTGCTTGAGGTGGATTACGGTGTGCATGGCCGTTTACAGTTTAAATTTGTATGAAAAACAGTAATTTTCCGGCCTATTCATTGCGCAGAGTGCTATCAAATAATGAGTAAGCTAATCAACAAACAGTCATCTGTGGTGATCGCAGGTGGCGGGCCCGTGGGGCTCACTATGGCGGCGCTGCTGGCGTCATTGGGTATTGCGAGTACCGTGATCGAAGCCGATGAGAGTTTTTGCACGGGCAGCCGCGCGATTTGCCTCTCGCGTCGCTCGCTAGAAATTTTGCATGGGTGCGGCGCGGCGCAGGCTGTGGTGAGCAAAGGCTTGGCGTGGACGAGCGGGCGCAGTTATTTTCGTGGCGACGAAGTGTTGAAATTTGACATGCCGCATGATGCCTCGCAGCGCTTTGCGCCGATGACGAATATCCAGCAGTTCTACGTGGAGGAATACGCGCTGCGCGCCGCCGAGAAGAACTTTCCCGGCATGATCACCATGCGTTGGAACACGCGCATCGCGCAAGTGGCTCAGCATGATGATCACGCCATGCTCACATTAGAAGGCGGCGAGCAGCTTCGCGCCGATTGGCTGATTGCTTGCGATGGCGGGCGCAGCACCGTGCGCGAGCAGCTGGGCTTATCTCTCAAAGGCATTCAATACGAAGGCCGTTATGTGATCGTGGATGTGAAGCAAAAATCCACGCGCTTGCAAAACCAGCCTGTGGAGCGCCTCGCGTGGTTTGATCCACCCACCAATCCTGGTTCGACGATTTTGATGCACCGCCAGCCCGATGATGTGTGGCGCATTGATTACCAAGTGCGCGATGACGAAGACCCAATCGAGGCCGTCAAGCCCGAGAATGTGTTGCCGCGCGTGAAGGCGCATCTGCAGTGGATGGGTGAGAACGAGCCTTGGCAGCCGCAATGGATTTCGATCTACAACGCCAAATGCTTGACGCTGGATGAATACCGCCATGGCCGTACTTTCTTTGCAGGTGATGCGGCGCATATGGTGCCGATTTTTGGGGTGCGTGGTTTGAACTCGGGCCTCGATGATGCGGGCAATTTGGCGTGGAAGCTCGCTGCCGTGCTGCGCGGTCAAGCCAGCGATGCACTGCTGGATACCTACAGCACCGAGCGTCGTGCAGCAGCGCTCATCAATATCGACTTTGGCAGCAAGAGCACGGAATTCATGAGCCCACCGCATCATGGATTCGATCTGATGCGCCAAGCTGCGCTGCGGCTGGCCGGCAGCACGCCGCAGGTGCGCTCGCTGATCAATCCTCGGCAGTCTGCGCCAGTGCGTTATCCAAGCCCAAGTGCAGAAACACGCATGGCATCGCCCGGCTATGTCGCCCCTGATGCGCGTGTCCTCATCGATGGCAAGCCCGGGTATCTGACCGAATGTTTCTGGCAAGGCTACAGCCTGATTTGTTTTGGCGAGCCATTGCAGGCCGAAGGTATCAAGAATATTGCACTGGATGTGGCCTCCGATCCGTTTGGCGAAGCACGCATGCGCTACGAAGCTGGATTACACACCACGGTGCTCGTGCGGCCTGATGGCTACATTGCGACGCGCTGGGATACGCCCGTCTTGCCAGCAGATATTGCGCAAGCTCTGCACCGCAGCCTACACCCGGAGAAGCCCCATGCAAGCGCATGACCTAGACACGACCTACAGCGCGTTAGCCCAAGCTGTTCACAAGGCGGGCGCGCGCAGCGAGTTATTCCTCGCAATGCTCAGCTTGAAGCTGATGAGTCAGTCCGAACATGCTGCTTTGATGCAGCAAAATATTCAATCGGTGCTGCAAGATCTGCAGACCCATGAGAAAGCCACGCCATGAAACAGGAAGATTTCCACCCCGATGAATGGCTCTGCCGTGTGGAGCTGGCCGCTTGCTACCGCATTTTCGACATGCTTGGCTGGGCAGAGATGATCTACAACCACATCACGGTGCGCGTGCCTGAATCTGTGAGTGGAGCTTCAAAGCAGTTTTTGATCAACCCCTTTGGCTTGCATTACAGCGAAGTTACCGCCAGCAATTTGGTGAAGATAGACACGCAAGGCAACAAGCTTGATGCAGCCAATCCGTATCCGGTGAACCCCGCGGGCTCCACTGTTCATTCGGCCATTCATCAGCATCTGCCGCAGGCGCATTGCGTGATGCACACCCACACCACCACCGGCAGCGCCGTGGCTTGCACAGCGACGGGTCTGGCGCAAAACAATTTTTATTCTGCGCAATTACATGATCGCGTGGCGTACCATGATTTTGAAGGCATCACGGTGCATGCGGAGGAAGCGCCGCGTCTGCTTAAAAACATGAGTGATAAGCCGCTCTTGATTTTGCGCAATCATGGCCTCCTGTCTTGGGCCCACACGCTGCCTTTGGCCTTGGTTCAGCTGTGGACGCTGCAGCGCGCTTGCGATATCCAATGCATGCAAGCGGGTCTGGGCGCATCCATTGCCGTGTCGCCCGAGGTGGCTGCACGCACCACGCGCGACGGCCTACAGTTCGATGCACGCTTTGGCGCAGGCCAAGATGTATTTGATGCGCTCAAGCGGCGAGTAGACAAGTTCAATCCTGGCTATGCTCAATAAGGGACAAATCATTCACTATTAATTCAATAGCATTCCGCGCATATTCTATGCCGGCTAGATGCTGAAAATGCTTTAGAAATGAATGAAAAATGAAGATTCAACGTATTTGTATCGTCGGTGCAGGCAGCATCGGTGGCTGGATCGGCGCGAAGCTCTCCCGTTGCACAGGTGTGCAGCTGAGCGTATTTGCACGTGGCGCGACGCTGGAAGCTTTGCAATGCGATGGCTTGCAGTTGCACAGCAAAGATGCACTCATTCAAGCGAAAGTACGAGCATCCAACGATGCCGTGCAGCTCGGCATGCAAGATCTCGTGATCCTCGCTGTGAAAGCGCCGGCTGTGCGCGAAGTGGCGGCTCAGATTGCGCCGCTCTTAGGCGAGCACACGATGTTACTCAGCGCGATGAATGGCGTCCCTTGGTGGTTTTTCAATGGCTTTGGCGGCGCTCTCGCTGGGCAGCGGCTGCAAAGCATCGATGCTGATGGCCAGATTGCGCAGCATCTTCCAGCGCATCACATCATCGGCTCGGTGGTGCATGCCAGTTGCGCAGTCAAAAGCCCCGGTGTGGTTCAACATAACTTTGGCAATGGCCTCATCATCGGCGAGCCATCTGGCGGGCTTGATGGCGCCGCTACACCGCGGATTCAAGCGCTGCTAGCCCTACTGCAAGAAGCCAGCTTCGATACCACGCTCTCGCCGCAAATTCAAAAAGACATTTGGTACAAGCTCTGGGGCAATATGACGGTCAATCCCATCAGCGCCATCACGGGCGCAACAACCGACAAAATCCTTGGCGATGATCTGTTGCGCGGCTTCATCAGCAATGTGATGCTTGAGGCCAAGGCGATGGGCGAGCAGATCGGCATCCCCATTGCGCAGCAACCCGAAGACCGCCACCAAGTCACCCTCAAGCTGGGCGCTTTCAAAACCTCTATGCTGCAAGACTCAGAGGCCGGCCGCGCCGTAGAGCTTGATGCGCTGGTGTCGGCAGTGAGAGAAATCGGGCAGTTGTGCCGGCTGCCCACGCCGTGGACGGACACGCTGTTGGGCTTGGCGCGTGTGCATGCGAGGCAGCATAAGCTCTATCCAGAATGAAAAAAGCCGCTTCAAGCGAAGCGGCTTTTGAATGGATCACAAGGATCAAGCCGCTGCCAACCAATACCCTGCGTTAAACGGTGAGCTCATGCGCAGCGCCAGTGGCGATACATCAACCAGCTTATCCGTTGGCATTTTTTCGCCTTCAGCCTCTGACTCGGCAGCTGCCACGGCATCTTTGCTGGCCTTGCCCGCATTGGCGCGAGCCACTGCAAAGGAGTAGAAGCAGCGGAAGGGCACTTTGCGATCATGCCAATAATCGGCAATATCGCGGAAGATGTCGAGCAATTGCTCGCGTGCTTCTTTGTCAAATTTCGGATTGGTCGGGATGTGCTCGAGCACGACGATAAAGCCGGGCTGGCTGCCTGATTTGTGGATCGGGTCAGTGAGTACGTCATACAACGCGTCATAATTTTTGCCGAAGTGCGCGGGCAGCTTGAGTTGCACAGCAAGCATATCCAGCACATCCTGTTTGGATTGTGCTTCGCCGATGCTGGCATACAAGAAATGCTGCCCCATGTCGGTTGCTGCACCTTGCAGATCTTGCACGCTGTGGGCGCGAATGGATTGGACGATATTGGGTTTGGTATGACGAAGGGGCATGGTGCTCTCCGTAAAAGTGTCAAAAAATAAAACGAAAATCTACCGTGGTGACTGGTTGCAAAAGCTCAACTGGTTGATTCAGGATCAAGGTGTAATGCGTTTGAAACTCGCGTAATGGTCTTCGGTGTAGTAACACGCCTCAGGTTTGGCGGGTTGGCTACCGCCGCAGACAATCCGTTTGGCTCCGCGTGTGCGGGCGTAAGGCGTTTTGACCGTGTATTCTCGGTAGAAGCCACGCTTTTCTGCGGGTAGCTGCCGTTCACGGTTGCCAAACACGGTGCCATCTTTGTCGTAAGCAAAGGGGCCTCCGGCCAAAATCAATGCATAGGTTTCACGGCCTTGTTTGGGCAAGTCGGCTAGAGCGATGACTGGAGCCTTGCTGCTGGCTTCAGCAACTGAGCTTTTTGCCTGCAGCGCTGGCGTGGCGCTGAAAAGAAGCGCTGCCACGAAGAGCACAGAACTCACTTGTGAGTAAGCGCCAACCCAAGACTGTTTGATCCAGCGCAGCATCATCGAAACCCTAATTTTTTTGCACAAAATACGGGTTTTCCCGCAAATCCTAAGCTCTCTATTGTCGCTGAAAGCCGAAAATAGTGCAAGTCAATACCGATTCAAAACTGCGATAGGTGTGATTATTTTCACTGATAACTGATATAAACGCTCATATTAAGTGAGTACGCGCTACCGTTGTAGTACTCAGCGCGCTGCATTGGCATCCGCAACAGTAAGTGCTGTCATGTTCACAATGCGCCGTACAGTCGCACTTGCCGTCAGGATATGCACCGGTTTGGCGCAGCCCAGGAGCACGGGTCCAATCGCAATGTTCCCGCCAGCTGCTGTTTTGAGGAGGTTGTAAGCGATATTGGCGGCATCGATGTTGGGCAGCACCAGCAAATTAGCCTCGCCCGTCAGGGTCGAATGAGGCATGATGGTCTTGCGCATATTGGCATCGAGCGCCACATCTCCATGCATCTCGCCATCGACCTCTAACCACGGTGCCTGTACGCGCAGCAAATCCAAAACGCGCCGCATCTTCACGGCGCTGGGCTGATTGCTTGATCCGAAATTGCTGTGTGAAAGTAAAGCGGCTTTGGGTGTGATGCCAAAGCGCATCATCTCTTCTGCCGCCATCACCGTGATCTCGGCCAACTCCTCGGCCGTTGGATCGTAGTTCACGTGCGTATCGACCAAAAAGATTTGGCGATCAGGCAAGAGCAGGCCATTCATACAGGCATAAACGGGTACATCTTGCGGCGTACTATCGCAGCCGCCGGGCCGCTTGCCAATCACTTGATCGATGTACTGAAGATGAATGTTGGTTGTGCCCCAAGTGCCGCAAATCATGCCATCCACATCGCCCTTGTGAAGCAGCATGGCACCGATCAAAGTCAGGCGGCGGCGCATCTCTATTTTTGCCACTTGTGCTGTCACGCCCTTGCGCTCGGTCATGCGGTGGTAGGTTTGCCAAAAATCGCGATATCGGTGATCCTGCTCGACGTTCACCACATCGTAATCGAGCTCTTCTTTTAAGCGTAGACCAAATTTTTCAATGCGCTGCGCAATCACTGCGGGGCGGCCAATCAAGGTGGGGCGCGCTAGGCCTTCGTCCACCACAATTTGGCAGGCGCGGAGCACGCGCTCTTCTTCACCCTCGGCAAAGGCGATGCGCTTGTTCTTTGCTTTCTTTGCAGTGTTGAAGATCGGCTTCATCGTCGTGCCGCTGGCATACACAAAGCTTTGCAGCTTTTGCTTGTAGGCCTCCATATCGGCAATCGGGCGCAGCGCCACGCCGCTCGTCTCAGCGGCCTTGGCCACTGCTGGCGCAATCTTCATCATCAAGCGCGGATCAAACGGCTTAGGAATCAAATACTCTGCGCCAAAGGCCAGCTTTTCGCCGGCATAAGCCGCCGCGACCACTTCGCTCTGCTCAGCTTGCGCGAGCTCTGCAATCGCGTGCACTGCTGCAATTTCCATTTCCACCGTGATCGTGGACGCGCCAGCATCCAGCGCACCCCGGAAGATATAAGGGAAGCAGAGCACGTTGTTAACTTGATTTGGATAATCCGTACGCCCCGTAGCCATAATCGCATCGTCCCTCACCGCATGCACTTCTTCCGGCAAGATTTCAGGATTCGGATTGGCCAGCGCCAAGATCAGCGGCTGAGGCGCCATGCTCTTAACCATGTCAGGCTTTAATACGCCGCCGGCAGACAGGCCAAGAAACACGTCTGCATCTTCCATCACCTCAGCAAGCGTGCGCAGGCCAGTCTTTTGCACAAACTGGATTTTGTCTTCATCCATCAGCTCAGTGCGGCCTTCGTACACCACGCCAGCCAAATCCGTGACCCAAATGTTCTCACGCGGGATGCCAAGCTTCACCAAAAGTCCGAGGCACGCGAGCGCTGCAGCGCCAGCGCCAGAGGTGACAAGCTTGATCTTCTTGGGATCTTTGCCCACCACCTTCAAGCCATTCAGAATAGCCGCGCCCACCACAATCGCCGTGCCGTGCTGATCATCATGGAATACAGGAATCTTCATGCGTTCGCGCAGTTTGCGCTCCACATAAAAGCAATCGGGTGCTTTGATGTCTTCTAAATTGATGCCGCCAAAAGTGGGCTCCAGCGAAGCGATGATGTCCACGAGCTTATCGAGATCGTGCTTTTCATTGATCTCAATATCAAACACATCAATGCCGGCGAACTTTTTGAACAAAACGGCCTTGCCTTCCATCACCGGCTTAGCTGCTAAAGGCCCGATATCGCCCAAGCCAAGCACAGCAGTACCGTTGGTGATCACGGCGACTAGGTTGCCGCGAGCGGTGTACTTATAAGCGTTGTTCGGGTCTTTAACGATTTCTTCGCAAGGTGCGGCCACGCCGGGGCTGTAGGCCAGCGCGAGATCTCGCTGATTCGTTAGCGTCTTGGTGGCGGCGATAGCCACTTTGCCTGGTGTCGGGAATTCGTGATACTCAAGAGCAGCTCTTCTTAGCTCTTCGCGAGCTTGCAGGCGCTTTTCATCGCTCACTCCTTTGGGAATCAGTGCAGCGTTATCATTCATAGAAGGCATGTCTTGTCTCGGTACAACTTGTCGCTGCAGCCGTCTTTTTGTAAGGTGAATCGGATTGTAGGCCGATGAACGGGACAGCCCGAGTGCGGGGATATGCGTATGCGGCATTGGCTGATATGACTTTTATACAGGTCATCGACGCTCTTTTAGCCTTTGAAAGTAGTCTCCAAGCGAACAATTGACACATCTCGATGGCATACAACAGCACCACATCCCAGCACTTTTGCTGCAAAATCAATGCATGACCCTCACCGAGCTCAAATACATCGTCGCTCTCGCGCGTGAGAAACATTTTGGCCATGCGGCTGAGGCTTGTTTCGTATCGCAACCTACGCTTTCCGTCTCCATCAAAAAACTGGAAGAGGAGCTCGAATGCAAGCTCTTTGAGCGCAGCGCTAATGAAGTGACAGTCACGCCGCTGGGCGAGGAAATTGTGCGGCAGGCGCAGAGTGTGCTGGAGCAGGCCTCTCAAATCAAAGAGATCGCCAAGCGCGGCAAAGATCCGTTGGCGGGTAATTTGAAGCTGGGCGTGATCTACACGATTGGCCCGTATTTGCTGCCGGATTTGGTGCGTCAAGTCATTGCGCGCACGCCGCAGATGCCGTTGATGCTGCAAGAGAATTTCACAGTGAAATTGCTGGAAATGCTGCGCACTGGCGAGATTGATTGCGCGATTTTGGCTGAGCCATTTCCTGACACGGGGCTTGCTATGGCGCAGCTCTATGATGAACCCTTCATGATCGCCGTGCCTTCGACGCATGCGCTGGCTTCGCGCGAAGTCATTAGCGCGGAAGAGCTCAAAGCGCAAACCATGCTTTTACTGGGCAACGGCCATTGTTTCCGCGATCATGTGTTGGAAGTGTGCCCGGAGTTTGCACGCTTTTCCAGCAATGCAGAAGGCATCAGTAAGAGCTTTGAAGGCTCATCGCTGGAGACCATCAAGCACATGGTGGCCGCGGGCATGGGAGTGACTGTGGTACCTCAACTTTCAGTGCCAAAAGACCAGCTAGCCGGCACAAAATCTGTGCAGAATGCTACGAAAAAGAGAGCAAATAAAAGCAACGATACCACGCCATACGTACGCTACATTCCTTTTGAAGGCAGCCCGCCCACCAGACGTGTGGTGCTCGCTTGGCGGCGTAGCTTCACGCGCTATGAGGCGATTGCGGCTTTGCGTAATGCGGTCTACGCTTGCGAGTTGCCGGGTGTACAGCGGCTGAGTTAAGCCTAACGCTCTTGCCAAGCCGCCCAAAGGGCTGCGGCAATGATCAGGCAGCCGCCGAGCACGATGCGCGTTTCAAGCTGCGCCGCGCCAAGCAATACTGATGAGCCGGTGGCAAATAAAATTTCGGTGAGCATGATGAGCGATGTGGTGCTGGCCTTCATGCGCGCAGCACCGTATTGCAGTGTGAGATTGCTCACCAAGAAAAACGCAGCAAAGCCTAAAAGTAGCGCCCAACCCCAGCCGCCTAACATCACTGGTGGCGCAATGCTGCCAAACACGCTTCCCATGCTTCCCACGGCGAAGGAGAAAAACAAGCCACCGAAAAACATGGCAAAAGTGCGCTGCTCAGCCGCCACTTCACGCAAATGGCGCAGCATCGCGTTATTCAGAGCAAAACAAAAGCCACCCATCAGCGCCAGCCAGTCAGCCATGCTGCTCGGCACAGGCCAAGGCGACTCAGGGGTTTTGAGCACCAGTGCCACGCCCGCGACAGCCAAAGCCACGCGAGCCACAGAGCCGCGCGTTGGGCGCTCTCCCAAAATAGCCCAAGCCAGCAGCATCGACCACACCGGCATCATGTAAAAGAGTAGCACCACGCGCACCACATCGCCCACTGTGACAGCCCAGTTGAAACCCACATTCGTGAGCCCGGAGCCTAAAGCGAGCACCCATAGCGCAGGCACAGCAAGCATGCCGCGCCAAGCTTTGGGGCGCACTGCAAAAATGGCAATGACGGCGATGCCGTAGATCAGCGTGTTCGACCACAGGGGATGCAGGCCAAATTTTTGTAGCTCACGAAATGGCCACCAAGACAGGCCCCAAGCAAACGCATTTAACAAGAGGCCTAAAGCAGCAAGCGTTGTCGTGGATGGGTTCATTAACCGTGAAGGTTGTCGTTGCGAGCAATGGCTAAAAGGCGCTCTAGCTCAGCGGCATGCTTGATTTGGTTACTGGCATGCCAGCGCTTGATCAGCCACATCACCCCGGCCACGATCAACCCAAAAAGCGTGATGGCCAAATAAGCTGAGAGATGCGCAGGATCGGTATCTTCCAAATCCAACGCTTGCGCAACCGCAAACTCAGACCAATCGACGGTGGCCACAAGCGTGTAGAAGGCGCCGAGAAACAAGATACAAGCCTGCTCATTGAAATTCTGAACGGCAATCGAGCGCCCCGCGCCCATGAGATTGTGGCCGCGATGCTGAAGGAGCGCATTCATCGGCACCACCAAGAAGCCACCAATCGCGCCAAGCAAAATCAGAAAAGGTGCGGCAACCCATACATTGGTGATGAAATTGAGCAACACCACCAGCAAACCCATGGCGATGCCAAGCGGCATCAGGCGAGTGGCTTGTTCTAAGGTCATGCGCATCGAAGCAAGCACGGCGCCCACTGCGGTACCAATGGCCACCACGCCGACCAAAGATGATGCCTGCGTGGTGCTGTAACCCAAAGCTGCCGCACTCCACGCGAGCACGATGTAGCGCAAATTACCGCTCACGCCCCAGAAAAGCGTGGTCGTGGCTAATGAAATTTGACCGAGCTTGTCTTTCCACAACGTGCTATTGCAGATCCAAAAATCAGGCAAAAGAGTCAGCAGATTCTTGGGCATCGGGCGCATTTGCACGCCGGTATCGGGGATACGCGTATTGAACCAAGCAGCCAGCACATAGACGAAAATCAAGACGCTAATCGCCGCTTCAGGCGCTGTGTCAATCCCGGTATTGATCATGGGAATATCGATCAAGAGCAGGCGAGTGGAAAGGGCGTGGCCGACAAGTTGGCCACCCAGCAACACGCCTAAAATAATGGATCCGATCGTGAGCCCTTCAATCCAGCCGTTGGCTTTAACGAGTTGGGATGAGGGAAGCAATTCGGT
The DNA here is from genome assembly GCA_043777675.1 of Comamonadaceae bacterium. Lineage (GTDB taxonomy): Bacteria > Pseudomonadota > Gammaproteobacteria > Burkholderiales > Burkholderiaceae_C > JANMDU01. The sequence continues at coordinate 28,064 of JAYWHR010000079.1, forward strand.
GAGGATGCCGTATTTAGCTGGCGAGTAAGCCGCGGCGCCTAAGCCCACGACGGCATAAGCCAATAAAGGATGTGAGCCAAAAAGCATCATCAAGCAGCCCACCACCTTGATGGCATTACTGATGAACATGACTTTGCCTTTGGGCAAGGCGTCAGCAAACGCGCCTACAAAGGGCGCAAGAATCACATAAAACAGCGCAAACATGGGCACCAAGGCCGCGCGCTGCCATTCAGGCTCGCCTCCGGTGCGTAGCAACTCTACGGCGGCAACGAACAGGGCGTTATCTGCCAGCGAGCTAAAAAACTGCGCCGACATAATGGTGTAAAAACCGCGCTTCAAGGATGAGGTACTCTAATAAAACAGTGACTGTGGTTTATAGCACGCGGACTTGACAAATCTTTACATGCCGTGCGCGGGTAAACTCGAATAAGCTGTTTTCAACTCTTCGCTAGTGTGCGCCCTTATGCCTCGTCCTATTCTCGCTACCATCCACACTGCCGCCTTGCGCCACAACATAGCACGTTGCCGCGCGCTGTCGCCAGATGCAAAGGTCTGGGCGGTGGTCAAAGCCAATGCTTATGGCCACGGCATTGAGCGCGCTTTTGATGGTTTGCGCGGCGCTGATGGCTTTGCCTTGCTCGACTTGGATGAGGCCCAGCGCATTCGGGCTCTAGGCTGGCGCGGCCCTATTTTGCTGTTGGAAGGTTGTTTTGAAGCGCGCGATTTAGAGATTTGCTCGCGCTTAGGCCTGTGGCACACGATCCATCGCAACGAACAAATCGATTGGCTCGCCGCGCATAAAACGCATGAGCCGCATCGCGTGTTTCTTAAAATGAATTCCGGCATGAACCGCTTGGGCTTCAAGCCGCAAAGCTACCGCAGCGCGTGGACTCGCCTCAATGCACTCACACAAGTTGAAGAAATCTCGTTGATGACGCATTTCTCCGATGCCGATGCCAAACGCTTTGGGCAAGATGGTATCTCACACCAACTCGCCGTGTTTAACGAAGCCACACAAGATTTGCCCGGAGAGCGATCTCTGAGCAACAGCGCGGCCTCGCTTCGCTACAGCGCCAACGCCTTGCGAACCGATTGGATTCGCCCGGGAATTGCTCAATACGGCAGCTCCACCGATTATCCTGAGCACGATATTGCGCATTGGGATTTGCAGCCCGCCATGACGCTTTCTGCCCAGATCATCGCGTGTCAAGATTTAGCAGCTGGCGACAGCATTGGGTACGGCTCGGCCTATGTCGCAGATACTCCCATGCGCATCGGTATCGTGGCCTGCGGCTATGCCGATGGCTACCCGCGCATCGCCCAAGGCACAAACACGCAAGGCACGCCCGTGCTGATCGATGGCATCCGCAGCCGCACGGTCGGCCGCGTTAGCATGGACATGATCACGGTGGACATCACTCATTTGCCAGCTGCGGCCGTTGGCAGCAGCGTCACGCTATGGGGGCGCGCCGCTAATGGCGCCATCCTCTGCATCGATGAAGTAGCGATTCAAGCGCAAACGGTAGGCTACGAGTTGATGTGCGCCCTTGCGCAGCGCGTGCCTGTGATCGTGGATTGATTTTTAAAGCGATTTAGGCACTTTGCCGGCAAAGAATATGCGTTAACTGCTATTTAATTAATAGCAATTAGCTATGAATACTGCGCCAGCCATTGCGCGAAAAAATCAATGCAAGCGCGAATTTTGGGAGCGCGATGGCGCTCTTGGAGCATGACGGCGTTGATGGGTACGGTTTGGCAATCCACCAAATGATCCATCACCCGCACGAGCTGGCCTTTTTCAACCAAGGGCTCGGCAATAGCTGTGCCAGCGCGCACGATGCCCAAGCTTTGTAGCGCCATGCTCATCATCACGCTGGTGGAATTGGCTCTGTAGCGACCGCGGGCTACATGCACCATCGCATTTTGAGCCATCACAAAAGGCCAGCGGTTGTAAGCTGGCTGCACACTGCTCGTGATCAGTTGATGCTGCTCTAGCTCTTCAATGCGCATGGGTGCGCCGTGCCGAGCGATATATTCAGGTGTGGCGTATAGGCGGCGTCCGAGCTCGCCAAGCTTGCGTGCCACCAAGGTGTCCGAGCCCGGATCACCGGTACGCAGCGCAACATCAATACCGAGCTGCACCAAATTGACGGCGCGATCGTCCACATGTAACTCGATGCTGAGCTGTGGATGCAGCTGAGCCAGCGCAGCTAGGCTGGGCACGATCACATAATGCGCCATGGCTGGGCTGGCCGCTAAATTTAAGATGCCAGAGACTTGGCTTTTGCCGCCGATATCCGCCTCAAACTGCGCATAGCTGGCCAGCATCTGCTTGCCATGATCAAGCAGCGATTGCCCCTCTTCGGTGAGAGAAAGCGAATGCGTGCTGCGGTGCAAGAGTCGCACTTTGTGCAGCGTCTCAAGCCGCGACAGCGAGCGAGAGATCTGGCTCACAGGCACATCGCGCTCGCGCGCCGCGCTTGAGAGCGAACCGAGTTCAACCACGCGGGTGAAAGTATGAAGGTCGTCTAAATCCATGGTTTGTTTTGCATTTATTGCAAAAGCATTATGCGCGAAGTGTTGTTTCCACACCATGGGAAAAAACTTAAAGTCCATCTGTCGCTGCCAATTTTGAAGCGACATTCAGGAGTACATCATGCGCAGCACATTTCGCCGTTTATTGCAGATCATGCAAAGCTTGTGGCATCATATTCTTAGCGGGCTCGTACGCATGCCCTTTAGCAGCAACCGCGCCCAGCGCATGTATTGAGCGAGCGAGCCATGCCCACTTTGAGCCTGCGCATTGCGCCACTTCACAACGCGCATCACTATGAGGCGCTAGCCAGCCAACTCACTGCCCTGACGGCGCGAGTGCTCAATAAACGCCCCGAAGTCACTGCCGTGATGATCGACGATCTGCCTGCTGCGCGCTTTTGCGTAGGCGGCACTGCCAGCGAGCAACCGATAGCTTGCCTTGAGCTTGACATCACCCAAGGAACGAACACCGCCCAAGAAAAGCAGCAATTTGTCATGGCGGCACATGCGCTGCTGCAAAGAATGTTGGGCGATTTGCATGAAGCCAGTTACGTGATAGTGCGCGAGCTGCCCGCGAGCGATTGGGGCTTTGGCGGGCTGACTCAAGCGCAAAGACGAGCGCAAACTGCAGTCAAGCCATTGAGCGTGTCGCGCTAGCGGCTTGAGCAACACTGTGTTTCGTATGTTGGCGCAAGGCATCCCCGCTTGCGTTATGCTGGCAGTATGACCGAGCCCACCCCTCCAGCACCTGCGCCAAAACCCTCTTCTGTTGCCAGCGCCTTAGAAGGTGAAGTTGCTGCTTTGCTCGATCACGACATGGCCGAAATCGCGCGCAAAAATCCCGGGCGCTTTTGGCTATTTCTGGCTGTGATCTCAGCGATCATTTTGATGGGCTTATCTGCTTGGCGCCAAGGCTGGTTTACACCCATGACGAATGTATTTGTAGAGTTGCCCGGCGCCAGTGGTGTGCAGATTGGCACGCCAGTGCGGCTGAAGGGTTTCAAAATTGGCGATGTGGATGACATTGAGCTTGATCCGCAACTTAATGTGCGTGCGCGGCTGCGTATCGCCAGCGAGCGTATGCCGCTTTTGGGCAAAGATGCCAGCGCTCGCTTTGGGCGAGATGGCCCTCTGGGTGGCAAATACATCGATCTGCTGCCCGGCGAGCGCGCAGGCCAGCGCCTCGCCCAAGGCGCCATGCTGCCGATGGATGTGGGCAATGAGCTTGAAGATGTGATGGGTACCGTAAAAGTGGCGGTCGAAAAACTTGCGGTGGCTATCGGCAAGATGGAGCCGATTTTGGACGACACGAAAAAGCTCACCGGCGAAGCTGCTGAGATGCGCAAAGACATTCGCAGCTCAGTCACCACCGTGCTCGCCAACATGGAGGCCATGAGCGGCCAACTCAAAGCCATGGGCAATTCAGCGGGTAATGTGGCTCAGCGCCTCGATAAAGACAGCGCGAGGCTGATGCAAGACGTGGGCAAAATCACCGCCCAAGCCGAAGCTGCTGCTACAGCGGCGCGCAATAGCCTTACCGCGCTTGAAAAAGAGATCCCGCCCACGTTGGCCCAAGTCAAAGAAGCGCTCACCAGCGTGCAAACATCTGCAGACAATATCAAAACGATCACCAATGATGTCAAGCAAATGGTTGTAGAGATCAAGGGCGATGTACCGCCTGCAGTGCGGGCAGCGCGCTCCGCAGCGGAAGATGCTGTTGTGATCACCGAAGGCGCGAAAAAGACTTGGCCCATCTCCACGTTTGTGAAAAACGCAGACTCCACCAAGAGCATCACGCCTACAACAGCCACCTCGCCCAACAACTCTTCGCAATGAATGCCACGAAGCGCAAGCCCATCAAGCTCAGCGTCAATGCGTTGCTGGTCTCTCCGCTGCGTGTGCGCTGGGATGCGGCCTGCGGCCTGTGGCGCTATCACGGTTGCTGGCGTTTGCCCGCGATTCGTCAGCGCATCACGAATGAGCTGCACCGCGAGCTCACGGAGACGATGCCGATTGTGCTCATCCTATCTTTGATCGCGGCGATTTTGATTTTCATTGTCTTGCCTGCCTCTCTGCGCGAGCAAGCTGAGACGATTCTGACCAACCTCTGGCCCGTTTGGGTGGTGCAAGCCGCGCCCATGGTGTGCGCGCAAGTGCTGGCGATGCTCAATGCACCAGCCATGGCGCTGCGCTATGTAGAGCTCAATAGCGCGCAAGTATTTCCGCAAGACCCGGCATCGCGTGATCGGCATGTGGCCGCGCTGGCTTTGCCGCAAATTTTGGCGCACGGCTTTCTCTGCGCGGCCAGCACTTGCCTGCTGGTGATGCTTAGTTTGGTGTTTGGGATTTTGGCCGAGCTCGTGCTCGCGGTGGGCGATTTGCGCAGCGTGCTCGTCACGATTCTTGCCAGCACGTCGCCGCTGGCTTGGTTGCGCTCGGTCGGCCAAGCCTTCGTACTCGGCGCAGTCTGCGCACTAGCCGCCGTGCTGTTTGCATGGCCGGGCAGCCAAAGCGCGGAGAGCGCCAAAGATACGCATCGCATTGGGATCTTCGCGATCATTGCAGCGTCAGCAGCTTGCGCTCTTGCTGGCCTCGCGATGAATTGGGTGGCCGGCTTGCTCGGTTGGAGCCCGTCAGCGATTTAATTTTTCATCGTTTTTGAAGTAAATCAGCCCAATAGCCGGCATAAATACTACATACTACGCTACTATTTTAATAGCGTATGCAGAATTAATTCGCACGTGTTCCCAATACTGCTGCGCCGATGATCAGGGCAGCTGCCAAGCCGATGCTCCAAGTCAGCGGCTGGCCGGTCAAGATCAGTAGCAAGGCGGTTGAAGCCAGCGGCGTGATGTAGCTCAAGATGCCAATTTGCCGCGCATCGCCGCGCTTGAGCGCGGCATCCCACAAATAAAAAGCCGCACCTAGTGGGCCTAAGCCCATCGCAATGAGCAGCATCACGTCTTGGCCGCTCAAACTTACGCGGGCCTCCAAAAATGCATGGCAGGCCAGTGAGAGCAGGCCGCTGACCAAGCCAAACAACCCGATGGCGGCCGTTGCAAAACTCTTGCCTTGCAGCGCGAGACGCTTCGTTAAAAGCGAATAACTTGCCCAAATGAAGGCGCTACCCAGTGCAGGGATATAGCCCCAAGCAAAACCCTCGGAGGAATTTGCGCCCGCGCTTCCTAAAATGGCGATGCATGCGCCAGCAAAGCCAATGCATGCTGCCAGCAGATGCATCGCGCTGAGTTTCACACCGGGTAAAAACAATGGCGCCATCACCACCATGCCTAGCGGCCAGAGATAGTTGACCAAATTGGCCTGCACGGGTGGCGAGTGGCGCAGCGCGATAAAGAGTAAAAAATGAAAACCGAAGAGCCCATAGACACCTAGCAGCAAGCTGCTCAGCGGCATCTTCCAGCCCGACAGATCTAGCTTGCCTCCCCGCCAAGACAGTGGAAGTGCAATCAAGCTACCTACCAGTAGCCCCACGCCAGTGAGCAAAAAAGGAGGCACATGCGACAGCGAGATGCCCAGCCAAGCGAGCAAGGCCCACAGCGCAATGGCGCAAAGGGCGAAGAAATTGGCTGGGCCAGATGAAGTGCTGTGCATCTTATGAAAAATATGAGAAAAAGTGATGATAGCCGGCATACATATTGCGCGACTAGCTATTAAAACGATAGTGAATCAATCAACTGAGACCATGACCAGAGAGTATTTTTTTTGCCACTGATGTCTGCAAGTAGGCATAAAAGCGCTGCGCAGAAACACTGGCTGAAGCGTGTAGCGCCATGCGCTGAATGATGGGTGGATGAAGCGCTGCATTCACTATGCCATACCTCGTGCGCTTGGACACCTCCGGCGCGATAGCCAGTGACAATGCAACCAGCCCCGCCTGCGCCGCACCGGTGCTGACAAACTGCGCGGCTTGGCTCGCGTTTTCTCCCAGCACCAAGCGGTTTTGCAGCTGTGGCCACAGTTTTGCCGCTTGCAGAGCCGCGCGAGCTGCGCGGCCATAGGGCGCGTGGTCAGGATTGGCAATGGAGAGCTTGCCGCCTTCGCCCAAAGCGGCGGTCAAGCCTTTTAAATCACCAGCGATAACGGCCGCCGAACTTGCTGGTAGCAACCACGCCAGCCGCCCCAGGCCATACACCACGCCCTCATCGCGCGCCCACCCGTTTTTGGCGAGGCGAAACACCAAATCCTCATCTGCAGAAAGAAATAAATCCATTGGCAAACCCTGCTCAATTTGCCTAGCCAAATTGCCGGAAGAGCCGTAAGTGATCGCCAACTTGAGATAGGTTTCTTGCTCAAAACGTGCTCCCAGATCAGCCAAAGCAAATTTCAAATCGCTGGCTGCCGCCACGCGAATGAGGCTGGTTTGCGCACCGGCCCAACCGAGCGGTGCGGCTGCTGCGCACGTCGCCGCCAAATGCCATAAAAAACTTCTTCGTTTCGGCATTAAGTCATGCTTCGATTGCATAGTTTTTGCAGTAACTGACAGGTAACTCACAGGCAGAGTTTTAAAATTGAATGGCAGACATCAGATTCCGTCATCACTCAGACACATTCTTATGAATGTAGCCGCCCTGAGCCATGACGAAATCTGATTTTTAACTTTTGGAGCCTAGAGTATGAACGCACCTGTAATGATGGGTCTCGAATTAGGGACACCCAGCTACGTGAAAAACGCCAAGCTGATCGCTTGGGTGGCCGATATGGCCGCGCTGTGCAAGCCCGCCGCCATTCATTGGTGTGATGGTAGCCAAGAAGAATACGATGCGCTGTGCCAACAGCTTGTCGACGCAGGCACGTTCAAAAAACTCAACCCTGCCAAGCGCCCCGGCTCGTTTCTCGCGTGGAGCGACCCATCCGATGTAGCCCGAGTGGAAGACCGCACCTATATTTGCTCTGAGAGAAAAGAAGACGCAGGGCCGACAAATAATTGGGCAGCGCCCGCGGAGATGCGTGCTACCTTGAACCCGCTTTTCGACGGCTGCATGCGTGGCCGCACGATGTATGTTGTGCCCTTCTCTATGGGCCCGCTGGGCTCAAACATTGCGCACATCGGCATCGAACTGTCTGACTCGCCCTACGTGGCTGTCAACATGCGCATCATGACGCGCATGGGCAAAGCTGTGTATGACGTGATCGGTGTGAGTGGCGATTTTGTGCCTTGCGTTCATACCGTGGGCGCACCACTCGCCGCTGGCCAACAAGACGTGAGCTGGCCAAACAACAAAACCAAATACATCGTTCACTACCCCGAAACCCGCGAGATCTGGAGCTACGGCTCAGGCTATGGCGGCAATGCTTTGCTCGGTAAAAAATGTTTCGCACTGCGCATCGCCTCCACGATGGGAAGAGATCAAGGATGGCTCGCAGAGCACATGCTTATCCTGGGAGTCACCAATCCTCAAGGCAAGAAATACCACGTTGCAGCCGCTTTCCCGTCCGCCTGCGGCAAAACTAATTTCGCCATGATGATCCCGCCCGCCGGCTTTGAAGGCTGGAGCGTCACCACCGTGGGCGACGATATCGCTTGGGTCAAACCGCAGGCCGACGGTACATTGCGCGCCATCAACCCTGAAGCTGGCTACTTCGGCGTGGCTCCTGGCACAAACACCTTGACTAACCCCAATTGCATGGCCAGCCTCGGCAAAGACGTGATCTACACCAACGTCGCGCTCACCGACGATGGCGATGTCTGGTGGGAAGGCATGAGCGATGAACCTGCCCACGCGATTGACTGGCAAGGCAAAGAGTGGACGCCACAAATCGCCAAAGAAACAGGTGCAAAAGCCGCGCATCCTAATGCCCGCTTCACTGTTGCGGCAACGAACAATCCCGCACTGGATGCCGAGTGGGACAACCCAGCCGGCGTAAAAATCGATGCCTTTCTCTTCGGCGGCCGCCGCTCCACTACCGTGCCCCTCGTGACAGAAGCGCGCAGCTGGACAGAAGGCGTCTACATGGCCGCCACGATGGGCTCCGAGACGACAGCCGCCGCATTCGGCCAACAGGGCGTGGTGCGCCGCGACCCCTTCGCCATGCTGCCGTTTGCCGGCTACAACATGAGCGACTACTTCCAGCATTGGCTCAATCTCGGCAACAAACTCGCTGCCAGCGGTGCAACAGCGCCCAAAATCTTCACGACCAACTGGTTTCGCAAAGGCGAAGATGGCAAATTCATCTGGCCAGGCTACGGCGAGAATATGCGCGTTTTGAAGTGGATGATCGACCGCATCGAAGGCCAAGCCGCTACGGAAGGGGCTGGCCCTCTGGGCGTAGAACACGCCTTCGGCATCAGCCCCAATTACGAAGAACTCAACTGGACAGGCCTCGACTTCAGCAAAGAACAGTTCACCAAGGTCACCAGCATGGACAAAGCTGCTTGGGTCGCTGAGCTCAAATTACATGAAGAGCTATTCACACAATTGGCTTATCACTTGCCTGTTGAGCTGACAACAGCGAAAGCTGCTTTGGAAAAGCGCTTGGCGGCGTGAAGATATTTGTCGCTTGGGGGCGGTAGCCCGCAGGACGCGGCTTTACGGCTGGCTCCATGTCCTCCGGCGGAGATTGGAGATGCCTTCTCCGGTTACTCCCGTTGCCCGCCTCCCCCTTTACTTACGCCAGCCGCAAAGCCGCGTCCTGCGAGCATGGGTTTTAGTGGCTTCATAAGTTGTACGACTCCAGCCAAGCCCGTCAGAGTAGTCGGGGCGGAAGGTGTTAAGTAAAGGGGGAGGCGGCGCAGTCAACTATCCAAAAACAAACCAACCCAAAACGCCGCCGGAGGACATGGAGCCATCCGCCCCGGCTGCTCTGGCGGGCGTTTCACCGAGGCGAAGAAGCCGCGCAAAACGTTGCGCAAGCCTTGATGACTTGATCCAAGGGAAGATTGTCTTGCTCGCAAAGCAACCAGGTGCCCTAAAAAGGCAAAATGTCAGTCAACATGCATTACATCCTTCTTCCCGGCTGGCAAAACTCCGCCCCCGATCATTGGCAAAGCCGCTGGGAAGCCCAGCTAGGCTACCAAAGAGTCATACAACACGATTGGATGCACCCATTGCGTGGCGATTGGATCACCCGCCTAGAAGATTATGTGCTATTAATAGATGAGCACTCCGCGCGACAAATACGCCGGCTACCTGCCCAAAATACTCTAAAAAAAGAAGAAAAAAACATCATTTTCATCGCCCACAGCCTAGGCTGCCACTTAGTAGCCGCGTGGGCCGCGCTGTCCAAGCAAAAGCATCGCATTAAAGGCGCATTGCTGGTCGCCCCACCCGATGCACAGCGGGGTGATTTCCCACAAGGGATGAAAAGCTGGCGACATCCCGTGTTGCAGCCGCTGCCCTTTCCCAGCATCTGCGTCATCTCCAGCAACGATCCGTTTTGTCACCTCCTGCAGGGAAAAGCGATGGCCGCCGCTTGGGGCAGCGAGCTCTTTGAGCTGGGCGACAAAGGTCATATCAATGCAGAAAGCGGGCTCCTGGATTGGCCGCAAGGCAAAGCGCTTATCACTCAGCTGGAGCGTTAGTGGATCGGTACAATCCAATTTGTGTATACCCTTTACCTCGATCTGTGCTGCTACAACCGCCCCTTTGACGACCAAAGTCAAATGCGTGTGCGTTTGGAAACAGAAGCGAAATTGCAGATTCAAGCCTTGGCTCAGCAAAAGCTCGTTGCTCTGATCTGGTCGTATGTTCTCGATTATGAAAACAGTCGCAACCCCATACCAAGCCGATTAGAGTCTATTCAGTTGTGGCGTGAAATCGCGAGCCACCACATACAAGCTCGGGCAGAAACCGTAGCGCTGGCTCAGCGCTACGCTGCACAGCACGGAATCAAGAGCTTTGATGCGTTGCATGTAGCATGCGCGATCACGGCAAAGGCGGATATGCTGGTCACCACAGATGACCTACTCTTGAGAAAAATGAAATCAATCAAAGAGATTCAAGTCATTCCCCCCATTGAGGCCTTGAGCATTTTGGAGCGCTGGTATGAAAGCAGAAATTGATGTAAAAACCCAAGGCATGCGCGCTTTGATTCAAGCGTTAGGCGAAGTTGAGGCAGAGCGCTTTGTCAGCTTGGTGCAGCGCGAGAAGTTTGACTACACACACTGGCGACAAACCGCCTTGCCGGATCTGAGCGTCCAGCAAATTCATGATTTAGCGTTGGCACATGCCGCGCGGCATCCTTAAAGCAAAACCCCATGGTCACTAAAAAACCAAAAGGCCTCGGCATGGGGCTCGAAGCCCTACTCGGGCCTAAAGTCCAAGATGCGCCTGCGCAAGCCGTGAGCAACTTTGGCGCATCCAACCCCGGCCAGCCTCACAGCTTAAAGCTCGATGATCTCGTGCCCGGCCAATACCAGCCGCGCACCCGGATGGATGAAGGCGCTTTGTACGAGTTGGCCGAGAGCATCAAGGCGCAAGGTATCATGCAGCCGATCCTCGTGCGGCTTTTATCTCATGGCAAAAACGCGGGCAAATACGAGATCATCGCAGGCGAGCGCCGCAGCCGCGCCGCTCGCTTAGCGGGCTTGGATAGCATCCCCGTGCTGGTGCGCGAAGTGCCCGATGAAGCCGCCGCAGCGATGGCGCTGATTGAAAATATCCAGCGCGAAGACCTCAATCCATTGGAAGAAGCCCAAGGTTTGCAACGCCTGATTCAAGAGTTTGGGCTCACTCACGAAAGTGCCGCCCAAGCTGTAGGCCGCAGCCGCAGCGCTGCATCTAACTTGCTTCGCCTCCTGAATTTGGCCGATCCGGTACAAACCATGCTGATGGCCGGTGACCTAGACATGGGTCATGCGCGAGCCCTGCTTGCCTTGGATCGCGCCAACCAAATCACCGCTGCCAGTCAAATTGCGGCCAAAAAAATGTCTGTGCGCGAAGCGGAAAGCTTGGTGAAAAAGCTCTCCGCAGAATTCTCTCTCGCACCTCAAAAGCCGGGCAAAGAGAAATCCCGCGATATCAAGCGCGTGGAAGAAGAGCTGTCTGATTTGCTCACAGCACAAGTGGATATTCGCGTGAAAAAACGCGTGAAACGCCACGGCAAGTTCGAAGAACAAGGTGAGCTAGCGATTCAGTTTGGTTCGTTAGAAGAGCTCAATGGTTTGATCGAACGGCTACGCAGGCCCTAAACTTTGTCACGCAAACGGGCATTGCGATGACTGAGTGTGTCATGGGTGAAGCACTGTTATCTGACGAGTGCTTATCTGCAACACTTACACGTGAATTTATTCACATATGCGTCAAATTGTATTAAATAAAGCAATTTGAACAGGGCCTTGTACGCCTTAATGCAGGCTAGAGAAAAACTGAGCAGCGATGGCTGCTTGGAGAAATTTAACTGCATTGAGGACAACTGGCATGGGATCGAACAAATTATGGCGCGCAAGCTTGCTCGTCTTTGCCGGGCTGGTCAACGCTGGATTCGCTTTGGCAGCATCAGATTTCAATATCTCTGCCTTCAATTACGATAATCAGCCAACGCCATTGGCCACCAGTATGACCACCATGTTCCGCGTGAGCGTGGGCAGCGTGGGTGATGCTCCGACGCCTGGCATCCCTGTTCGCGTGAGCATACAGGTACCTGCTGGCATCGCTGTTGTTGCAAGTAGCATTCCAAGCTACTGCGTATTGGTTGGTGCGGCTGCCGCCAGCCCATCAACTGCCGGCACTCAGATTTTGCAGTGCACTTTGCCCGACGGTGCAATCGCCGGCGCAGGTACGAGTGAGGAAATCGCGTTCGTCGGTCGCGCGGTAGTTCCAAACGCTTCAGCCTACAGCGCCTCTGCCTGTATAGATAACACTTTTGGAACAGAATACCCTGTAGCCCCTAGCAACTGTCAACCTTATCCTGGCGACTCGGATACGAGCAATGACGTTGGTACGACACTCGCGCAAATCAACGCGGCTAACGACCTGAGCATCTTAGTCAGTCCAGTTGCTCCTGAGAACGTGACGACGGGTTCGCCCTACACCTTCACCGCGAAGGTGTCGACCAACGGATTAGATGAAGTGCCTGCAGGCCAAGTGCAAGCAGAGTTCAACTTACAACCAGGTTTCCAGAATGCATCCGCTGCAGCGATCAGCGCCGCTTCCCCGGGTTGGACTTGCACCGTGACCGGCGCAAAGGTCACTTGTATTCTGATCGCGGCTGTGCCCAGCAATCCCAGCGGCAATACAGTGGGCTTGCCTGATATTCGCATCCCCGGTGTGATCGTTGCAACAGCAGGCACGGTGGCCATTGACGCTTCTGTAGAAAGTAATGACATCACGTCAAACGTGAGTGATCCAAAGCCAGAGAACAACGGCCCGATTGTCAAAACACTCAATGTCTCAGCAGGTGGCAATGTTCGCGCAGAAAAAAGCTTCTTAGGGCAAGCAGGAGTGGCAACGGCCGCAGTCAACGGAACGACAACGGTGCGCATTGGCGCATCTTTGGATGCAGGCAGCGCTCCCTTACCTGCAGGCGCAACGGTTACCGACAACTTCAGCGGCATGATCGCTCAGGGATTCGCCGTGGGTACGCCACCCGCCGGCTGCGTCTTCGCCACGCCGGTGATGACTTGCACGACGACAGCTCCCCTTAATGCGGGAAGCTCGGTCTTCTTTAACATCCCGCTGACAAACCCAGCGGTTTTACCAGCGGTGACGACGGGGGTGAATCAAGCAGTGGTCACGCCACCTGCAGGATTCACAGACTCCAATCCTACCGACAACACGCGTAGCTTGCCATATCAGGTCGTTGCGCCGTACGCTGATTTAGAAATCATTCCTGTTGTTGGTGCCCGAAAAGTGCCGCTGGGCGCCACGATCTTACGCGGGGTCACCATTCAAAACAATGGCCCACTGGCGGTCACTTATGGCCCCAGCGCACCACTGCGTGCTTTCGGCAATATCGCGCCACAAGAAAATGGCGGAACAGGCGTACCGACTTGCCCACCGATGCCAATCGGTATTTGGCAAAACTGTAGCGTGCAAGGCACGCGTCTTTTGTTTGACACAGGCAACAGCGTCGGTACCTTGCCAGTAGGCGCAAGCACCGTGCCCGCAACTTTTACCAGTACTGCGCCTGTCAGCCCGGCTGCAGCAGGCAGCGGCCCGGCAACTCAAGTCTGCGCTGGGCAACAAATTCTAGATCTACTCTCTTTGTCACCTTCCACCGGCCCGCAGCCAGCAGAGCGTACAGGTGCAAGCGGCGTCAATGGCCCAGCAAGTGAATATGCCAACGATTGCAAATTATCGCGGGGAATCGAATACATCAACGCCGCAGTCTCATCCGGTGATCTGCAAATCACGAAAACTGTTGCAACGCTAACTGCTGGCCAAGTATGCGATCCCAGCACATCAGGCTTTGCGACGGCGCAAACGTTGGCTGCCATCGCCACCAACGACAATGCACTGTGCTTTCGCATGGAAGTGAAAAATGAAAACCCGAATCGCCCAGGCGTGGTTTGGGGTGGCGCACCGGCCGTGTACACCCACGGCACAGCGCCTGACTATTTCATTGAAGATACATTGCCCATGTACTGGGGTATCACGGGCACCTCTGGTGAGAATCTTCCCAGCCCCCAAGCCTTTACATTAGCGCCTGTGCTAAACGCTGGAGCCGGGGAGGCTTGCAGTTTAACGGGCTCAAATATTCGCTGCAATTTGAAGAGCTTGGCTCCAAATGCAACTCGCGTGCTTTACGTCAGAGTAGCGCGCGGTATGTTGGATGGCACATTCGTCAATACTGCAAACACTGATTCAAATAACTTGCTCGAGCCGGATGACGTGCCGGGATCTAGCGGGTTTGCAAACAACTCGGCCACAGCCACATCGGTTGTCAATCCCGTGGTGGATTTACAAGTCACAGCCAAAGCATTGAGCCCTAACCCAATACCAGTCGGTAAGTTAGGCCAATATGTTTTTACGTATCGTAATCTGGGTCCGAATCCATCTCAACAAGCGCGCGTCGAAGATGTGATCGACACGACACGTTGGGAAATTGTTGGTACCCCAATCAATACGCGAGGGGAAGCTTGCGTGTTGGTGGCCAATACCCCTGCAGTAGGACGCACGACGGTTCGATGTGACTTGAGTACGACACCGTTTGCACGTACTGAAGAATTTCAAGTCGTGATTTCTGTGCGCCCATTGTTTCCCTATGCACAGCCTGCTAATAGCGCCGATGGCTTCAGCGACGGCGTTGGCTCACCGGGCTATATCAACCCAGGCAATGGCTTGCCTCTAAGCGTGCCTGTTAGTGGGATGCCTGGTTACACCAATACTGCGCAGATCACCACGACGCGTGCGATTGAGGTCGAACGTAGCCTCACGAATAACACCAACTCAGTGCTAGTCAAAGTCGCCCCGCCGCGCTTTGACTTGATCATGTCGAAAACGGATTCAGGCTCTGGCTTATTTGGTGATAACTTAAGCTATCCCAACCAAGTTAGCTACCGTGTGACTATGGTCAACAGTGGCGTATCCAAGATCACTGGGGTACATGCTGTCGATCTCAAGCCTGTCCTAGCTTCTGGCAATGTAGCCAACTTTGGCGCAACGAGTGCCGTCGTCAACAACGGCGCAACGCGCACCTTAAATTTGACCAGCGCCGTCTTTGAAACCAGCTTTACTGACGGAAGAACACCACCGAGCTCAGGCACAACGTGCACGAACAATTCTCCCTTATCGGGGATGATCCGTTGTGATATGTCCGACGTTGTGGCGCAACGCTATATGCTGCCAGGTGAAAGTATTTCTTGGCGTTTAACGTTTGATGTCGATCCTGCATCACCAACTATTCGTGGCAATTTAGTTCTACCCAACCGCATTCGTGGCGCATCCAATGAGGCGCCTTTTGATATGACGTTGCCAGGAACGGTCGATTACGACAAAGACCAAGTACGCAATGCGACGGAGAACACCACATGGTTCGCGCCTACTGATTTGGCTATTTCAGCCAAGCAGACGATCACGCCAAGCCCTGTCAATCTCAACCAGACGGCGCAATTTAACATCACCTTCAACAACAACGGCCCTAGCCCGATTCGCAAGGTTCGCATCACGGAAAACCTTCCACCAGGCTTCACGTTTGTGTCTGCCAGCTTCGTCAAAATCGGTACGAGCTTGCCCGGTACGTCAGGTGACTATCCCGTCTCTTGCTCGGGCGTAACGACAGTTGTATGTGATATCGGCAATGCCAATTCAACGAGCGGAGACTTTTCAGCCGGGCCTGCGGCCACGCATTCCGGCCAGCTTCAAGTTATCACGCAAGTGACCAACTGGGCAGCCGTGCAAGCAGCGGGCTTTGATCCAACAAGTTTAGTGAATACGGCTGTGATTGAGCCAGGCCTCGATCCGTTAAACGATAAGCCTTTGGGCAAAGACAGTGTCAGTAACAACAACAACGGGACATCAACGATTGCTGTGTTGAAAACCTCGCTCTCGGGCAAGGTATGTCAAGTGACGCAAGGTACGAGCCAAGCTGATGCAGCCTCCAAAAACTGCCCCGGCACGGCAGCCATTGCAAACGTCACAATCAAAATCTGTGGCGTGGATGCGTTTGGTAGCAACATTGGCGGTGGCACACCTGCAGCAAATGCAGATTGCGCCAATCCTGTGACGGGTTTGACGAATGGCAGCGGTGACTGGGAAATTTTGGTGCCGCCAGGCAACTACACCATCGTCGAAACACAGCCGGCAGGTTTTAGCGATTACACCGAACAAGCTGGTTCTGCAGGGGGTGTGATAGCTACGGGTCCTCAAACAACAGCAATAAATTCAGGACTAAATTTTGGCGCTTCGCCTGAAGAAAACAAAATCAGTGGTGTGCTGGTTCCAGCCGCTGGCTCTAGTGCGCAGCGCAACCCGATTGGATACAACTTTACCGAAATTGTGAACACGGGCTTGTCTGGTTTTGTGTATGAAGATTTAAACAACAATGGCCAAAAGGATGCAGGTGAGCCAGGTATTCGAGGCGCATCTGTGCGCCTGACGGGTGCGGACTTTGACGGCAACTTCGTAGATATCACTGTCAACACTGATAACAACGGTTTGTATCAGTTCAGTGTCCCGCCATCCAATCCTACTGGCTACACGTTGACGCAAATACAGCCTGCTGGATATTTTGATGGCAAAGAACACAAAGGCAACGCCGCGGGCGCGCAAGCTGCGGCAAATGTTGTGGCCAATTCAGAGGCTAACAATAGCGCGTTGGGCTATTCGACTGCAGGCAACCCCGTAGCTACAGGGACGACAAACACTGCCACGGACATTATTACCAATGTTGTTTTGGTGGAAGGACAAGGGCAATCGCAGCATAATTTTGGCGAGATCCGACCCGGCACCATTACTGGTGTCGTTTATGTTGACAGCAATGGTAATGTGAGTAAGCAGGGCGGTGAAGTGACTTTGCCCAACGTCACCGTGACTCTGAGCGGCACGGATTTTTTGGGGAATCCGGTTTCTCGCGTCGTGCAAACGAACGCCAGCGGAACCTACACCTTTGATGGATTGTTGCCGGGCGATTACAACGTACTCGTGGCCAACTCTCCAGGTTATTCACACACTGGCGCCAGTGTGGAAGGTCCAAATGCTTTAGGCACACAGTATGCACCGCGCACCAGCGACACCCCCAGCATCACGCCTGCTGCAGGCGCAGCAGCAGGCGGCGCATTGACCCCCAGCATCAACAGCATTCGTCTTGGCCCCGGAGGCATATCACAGGGCAATAATTTTGGCGAGCGCGGCAGTGATTTGTCCGGTCGTGTTTGTGAAGACTATAACAACGACGGTATTTGCCAAGCGGGTGAACCAGGCATTGGCGGTGTAACGATCATGCTCACAGGCACGGACGCCGGTGGCAATATCATGACCCGAACAGCAGTCACATCAGGCACTGGCTTGTGGGTGATCAATGATGTGCCTGCACCAAATGGCACGGGCTATACGCTGGAAGAGGCGCAGCCTGCCGGCTTCTTGGATGGCCGTCAGTCTCTGGGCTCACTCACGCCTTACGCGGGCGGCGCATCCACCACACCGGGGGCAACCTCGCCTACCGATGTAACGACACCTGCTGTGCGAGATCGCATGACGGGCATCGTCTTTACATCTGCAAGCCAAGGCTTAAATTACGATTTTTCTGAAGTGAGAGCGGCTAGCTTGCAAGGCTTTGCCTATCTGGACTTGAATCAAAACGGCGCTCGTGATCTAGGAGCCGAGCCGGGCATAACAGGGGTAACCATTGAACTGACGGGTACGAATGATGTGGGACAGCTGGTCGCCCTAACGACAACTTTGACGACGAGTCCTGACGGCTCTTACAGCTTTGCGAACCTACGCCCAGGTACTTACCAAGTGCGCGAAATTCAGCCTGCTACGCCGAGTGTGTTCGATGGTACGGTCACAGTAGGCTCTGTCAGTTATGCATTGTCTGGTACGCCAACTGCCGTCGTAGGCGCTGTGATCACGGAGCTACCAAGCGCTGCATCCGGTGCTGGAGAGGGCGTGCAGGCGATTGTGCTCGGCTCTGGCGCTGCTGGTGCAGGGTACAACTTTGGTGAAGTGCCTAGATTGTCGATTTCAGGGCGCGTTATCCTAGATAACAATGCCAACGGCACACTTGAACTTGGCGAGACCGGCCTGCCCAACGTCACCACGACTGTACGTTTATGCGCAGATGCGGCATGCAACACAGTCATCGCTAGCACGGTGACCCATGCGACTACGGGTAACTATCAATTCAATGATGTGCCACCCGGCAATTACTTTGTGGTTGAAGATCAACCTGCTGGTTATGCATCTAGCACAGCCAACACAGTCCCGGTGACCTTGACGACGACCAGCGCCTCGGATCGCAATTTCTTGGAGACGGCAGCGCAGATCAGCGGCACGGTGTACAACGATAACAACGCAAACGGTGTGTTAGATGCGGGCGATACGCCGATTGTGGGGGCCGTGTTGCGCCTGTGTTTAACCAGCCAGACAAGTGCCTCTTGTGCATCAAGCCCCTGGGCAACGGCCACGTCGCTCGCGACGGGCAGCTACACCTTCGCCAACATTCCTGCTCCGCCCGCCGGGAACAGTTATGTGATTGTCGAAGATGAAAGCCTCGCGCCGCTCACCACAATAGCCAACGGCACGGCGACTGTCGGCGTTTTGACCGGCGGCACCTCGATGATCAATGGCAGCACCGTGGCGGGCGAGCAAGGCCCAGCGTTCACGGGCAACAGCACCATTAACGCCATCAGTTTTGTCATGCCAACTTCGCCAGCCATCGGAACTCCGGTGATCGGCTTAGGCTACAACTTTGGCGAACGGCCAGAGGCGGGCATCAGTGGCCGTGTGTTTGTAGATCGTGACTTCACCAATGGCACGACAGGTACATACAACTCAGTTACAGATACTCCTCTACTCTCCAATGGCGCGACGATGATCACCCTGTGCAGTGCCGACCCCGGCGCTGGCGCTTGCCCACCTTCGAACATTCTCGCAACCACCACAACAGCGGCAGATGGCACTTACAACTTCTCCAATGTTCCCGCTGGTAGCTACTGGGTCATCGAAGATCAGCCTGCAGGCTACGGATCTAGTTCGCCCAATGTGCAGGCTGTCACGCGTTCTGGCGACGCTCCTGTGATTGGTGTGAACTTCGCCGACACGCTTGCCAGCATCTCTGGGCGCGTCTACCAAGATAATGATGCCAGCGGCGCATCCAGCGCGGGCGATTCGGGTCTTGGCGGTGTCGTTGTGGAGTTGTATTTGTCTGGCAACACGACAACACCTGTGCAAACAACCACTACGACGTCAATCAGCGGCACCTACACCTTTGCCAATTTGCCCGCACCTCCGAGCGGCCAGACCTACTTCATCAAGGAAGGCGGCATACCAGCAGGCTTGAATAATGGCACAACAACGGTTGGCATATTGTCAGTATCAGGTGCAGCAGCTGCGCCCGTAGGCACGGCCAACAACCCGGCCAGCACCATCAACAACATCAGCTGGACGCCCACAGTGGCACCGTTCAATGGTTCAGCAGCAAACGGCACGGATTACAACTTCGGCGAGCTTCCCGTCAACAGTATTTCCGGCAATGTGATCCTGGATCGCGATTTCAATGGCTCCACCAGTTCGGGCGATGTGCCTTTGCCGGTGACAACGACGCTCACCTTGTGCCGTACCAATCAAGAGCCTTGCGTGGGATCCAACGTCATTGCCACGACGACCAGCACACTGGGCGGTACCTACACATTCAGTGGCGTGACACCCGGCACTTATTTTGTTGTGCAAGATCAACCGTCTGGTTATGCATCAAGCTCTTCCAATGTTTCTGCGCCGATCAACGTCACAGCCACTGCGATTAACAATATCAACTTCTATGAAACCGGCGCTCGCCTAAGTGGTGCGGTTTACTGGGATGCCAACTATTCCGGTGCACTGGATGGAACAGATCCGCGTTTACCCAATGTGCTCGTGCGCTTGTGCCGTGATGCAGCATGTAGCTCAGTGGTTGCGACTGTCACCACCACAGCCGCAGGTCTCTACCAGTTCGACGACGTGCCCGCGCCAGCAACCGGCCAAAGCTATTACATCGTCGAACCAAGCTCAATCAACACGGGAACGACGACATTGGGCGATGGGACGACCACCGTTGGTAGCTTTTCAGTTGGCGGTACAGGAGGCAGCAGCAGCGTTGGTATAGCCAACAGCCTAGCGAGTCGCATCGACAACGTTAGCTGGACACCGCCGAGCACTGTCGTTACGGGTGCACCTGCAGTCATCGGCACAAACTTTAACTTTGGCGAAGTGGAAGGCTTTGATGTATCGGGTCGCGTCTTTCTTGACCGCAACCGCAACGGCAGCTCAGATGAGCCAGCAGGCAATGGCATGAATGCGGTCGTCGTTACTTTGTGTCGAACGGCGGCCATGCCTTGCATGGGTAGCAATATCGTCGCCACAACAACAACAGCTACCGACGGTAACTACACCTTCGTCAAAGTACCGCCCGGAAGCTATTTCATGCAAGAGTCTCAGCCTGCCGGTTATGGCTCTACGCCCACCTTGTCTGCGCCTTCCGTCACCGATGTGCGCCCATTCACTGTGAGCGGCGCGCCTTTAGCAGGCATTGATTTCGCCGACACGCTCTCGAGCATCAGTGGTTTGGTCTATTTAGACAACAACGGTGATCAATCCTTGAATCCAGCCGAAACTGTGCGCTTGCGAGGCATCACCATCACGCTTGCTGGCATGGATGCCAATGGCGAGAGCATCTCGCGCACCACACAGACTGCCGCAGACGGCACGTATCGCTTTGATGATCTCAAGACGGGGACTTACACAGTCACTGAAACGCAGCCTGCGATCTACGGTAATGGCGCTGCTACGCCAGGTAGTACCGGCGGCACAGGTGGCTCAAACACCAACGTTATTTCTGCCATCAATCTGCCGTCAGGCACAGACAGCGTTAGTAATAACTTCGGTGATGTACCTCGCAATGGAGCAGTCTCGGGCAGCTTGTGGCGCGACAACAATCATGACCGCATCAAAGATGCGGGAGAGCCCCCACTGGTTGGCTGGAGTGTGCAGCTCTATCGTGTGCCAGTTGGCGGTGGCACACCTACACTCGTCGCCTCAACGATTTCGGACGCGAACGGGTCATACAGCTTCACCGGTCAAGAGGTTGGCGCGGGCTACAGCATCCGATTCGTTGCACCAAGCGGCGCAGTGTTTGGTGGCGCCGTTAACGGAGAGGCCGGCACACCCGTGCCTGGCGGGTCGCAAGTCGTTCGCGGTGAACTCACGAACTTGACGCTGCAACCCAACACCAATATTCCTCAGCAGTCGTTGCCTGTGGATCCATCCGGTGTGGTCTACGATTCAGACACGCGTCTGCCTGTCCCCGGAGCTCAGGTCACTTTTGCACCGATTGGCTCCTGCCCTGGCTTCAATGCAGCGACTGACTTGGTGGGTGGCGCAGCGAATGCCACTCAAACGGTTGGCGCAGATGGTTTCTATCAATTTTTGCTTAATCCCACCGCGCCAGCGTGCAGATACGGCATCACGACAACGCCGCCTGCTGGCTACGTTGCCGATCCAGCCATTCCCGCGCAGCCGACACCATTTGTGCCGCCCAATCGGCCACCGAATGCGCCTGTGTTGATTGTCCCGCACGGCAATGCCCCACAGGCGGCAGACCCCACCACTTGGTATCAAACTTTTGATCTCAATAGCAATAGTCGAGATATATTGAATAATCACATCCCCCTTGTGTCTAGCAATCGACCAGTGTTGTTCATCAGCAAAGTTGCTGCTAAGGCTAGCGTAGAGCTGGGAGACACTGTGAAATACACGGTGAAGGTGCGTTACGTATCTGGAAATGCTCCTTTGCCGTTAGTGCGTGTTGTTGACAGCATGCCGGCAGGCTTCAAGCTGATACCCGGAAGTTCTTTCGCCTCAGTTCCGACAGGAGCAGCTGCGCAGGCCATCCCTGTTGCCAACATCCTCGGCGCTCCCGGCGCTGTTGTGACTTACAACATTCCATTGCCCGGTAGCGCATTCAATGTGGGCCAAGAGCTGGAATTGACCTATCGCGTGCGAGTCGGTGTTGGCTCTATGCAAGGTGATGGCATCAACCGTGCGCAAGCAACGTCTATTGGTGTCATCCGCTCCAATATTGCGCAAGCCAAAGTGAAGGTCAACCCCGGCGTCTTCACCAGTGATGCTTGTATCGTTGGCAAAATTTTTGTCGATTGCAACAACAACCACATTCAGGATGCCGAAGAACTTGGCGTACCCGGCGTGCGCCTTTATCTGAATGACGGCCAATATTTGATCTCTGATTCCGAGGGTAAATACAGCTTGTGCGGCCTTGAGCCCAAGAGTCATGTCTTGAAGGTTGATCAACTCACTTTGCCACGAGGCTCACGCCTGACGACGACCAGCAACCGCAATTTAGGTAACGCAGACAGCCTGTGGTTAGATTTGAAGAATGGTGAGATGCAACAAGCCGACTTTGCAATTGGCTCTTGCTCGAACACCGTACTTGAGCAGGTTAAAGCGCGCAGAGCTCAAGGCGAGGTGCGTTCGATTGACAACGAACGCAAAACCGGCGCACCCCTGAAATTCGAAGGTAAGAGTGCCAACTATCCTGATCAGGGAACAGATAGCGCCAATCAGCCGTTGATCCAGAATAGGCCTCCAGGAGCGCCGCCACTTCAAAGTGATGCTGAAAACAATTCACCTATGCCCCAGTTGCCTGCTGCCAGCAGCAACACACCCGGCAGCAATATCCGTTTAATGAAATAAGGAGGCGACCATGAACACAACGAAACGCCTCTCCATGCTCTCTCCGCTAGCTATCGCTGCCAGTTTGTTGATCCAGAGCCTAGCCATGGCGCAAACTCCACCGGCGGGCGGCAGCTATCGTGGTGAATCCACCGCACCGCCCGTGGGCACAGCGCCACAAGTTTTCCCGGGCACTTCCAATGGCAGCGTAGACTACCGCGCCAACGCACAAGTCGCACGCTTGGTGGTTGAAGTAGAGAAAAACAACTTGCCTGCAGACGGCGTGAATTCCAACCGGATCACGATCCGAGCTTTGGATACCAACGGCAATCTAATTCTGAACCCAACTGGCAAGCTTTACGCCACGATTGAAGTCAGTGGCGGCCGTGTAGTGATTGATGGCGCGAAGACCGATGAATTGGGTCCAGGCCGCCGCGATGCAGATCGCGTGATCCCTGGCACGCAAGTCGAGCTAAAAAATGGTTCTGTAGTCGTCACGTTGCTCGCACCTGTTGAACCGCAAGACGTTCGCGTGCGTGTGACGATGGGCTCAGCAGTTGCTCAAGGCATGGTTTCCTATGTGCCTGAGCTACGTGAGTTCGTGGCGGCAGGTCTATTGGAGGGCATCGTTGCTGCGCGCAGCAAAGGGAATATTTCGCCAACTCGCATCGACGATGGATTTGAGAAAGAGTTGCGTCGCTGGGTCAACAGCACCAGCGATGGCAAGCGCAGCTACGGCGTGCGGAGTGCTTTTTTTGTCAAAGGCGCTCTCCAGAACGATTGGTTAATCACAGTCGCTGCAGATTCCGACAAAGAGCGCAAATCGCGCTTGTTTAGCGATCCTCGCGCCGATGAGGTGTATCCCGTTTATGGCGACAGCGCGTTGCGTGGCAGCGAAGCAAAAAGCTCCGACCGCATTTACGTCCGGTTGGACAAGGGCAAAACCTACGGCTTGTACGGCGACTTCAACACCGGCGACGGCTTCAGTCAGCTCACCGGCGGCGGTAGCGTTGCGGGTGCAAAGCTTCGCAATCTGGGTGCCTACAACCGTACTGCGACTGGCCTGCGAGGCCATGTCGAAGATACCGGTTACTTCGCCAATGCTTATTACTTTCACGACAGTCTTAAGCAAGTGGTGGAAGAGTATCGCGGCAACGGAACCTCTGGGCCTTACTATGTCGCTTCTCGTTCAGGTTTGCAAGGCACAGAAAAAGTAGAGCTCATCACGCGCGAGCGCAACCAACTGGGTTTGGTAGTCAGTGTTCTGTCACTGATCCGCTTGGAGGATTACACATTTGAGCCTTTCAGTGGTGCCATTTTGCTCAAATCACCAGCGCCTTCGCTAGATAGCAATGGCAACCCTATCTTTTTGAGAATCACCTACGAGGTAGAGCAAGGTGGCCCGTCTTTCGCGGCTTATGGGGTAGATGGCCAAGTCAAACTGGGTTCACGTTGGGAAGTGGGTGGAAGCCTCGCTCGCGATGACAACCCATTGTCGCCCTACTCACTGGCCAGCGTCAACACTGCTGTGCAAATCACTGAAAACACGCGATTTGTAGCTGAGATTGCACGTTCGCAATCAACGCGCTACCTTGCGGCGGGAATGTCTACCACTACACCGTCTGGCGCAGCGGGTGAAGTGAAGGATGATCGTACTGGCAATGCTTGGCGTTTGGAAATCGCGCACAAAAAAGAAGCTTTTGAAGCTTCCGCATGGGTCTTGAAGTCAGATGTTGATTTTTATAATCCGACCGCATCTGTTAGCGAAGGCAAGGCCGATGCAGGCGCCAAAGCGGCGTATCAATTAAACGAGCGTGCCCAAATATATGGTGAGATCAACCGCACCCAACAGCGCAGTGCTTCTGATGATCCGGCACGTGACTCGTTGGCCGTGGGTGTGAGGCTCAAAATAACACCTACTCTTCAAGCTGATGCAGCGGTGCGACGCTCTCGCGAAGATGCAGGTTTTGTGGGTAGCTCAACGATCAGCAGCAATCCATTTGGCGGTGGTGGATTTTTTGGTACGAGCAACAGCGTGAATCCGGCAAGCGGCATCAGCAACACGCCCGCTGCTACGGGTGCCACAAACACGATGGATCGCGAAGCGACCAGTGTGCGTTTAGGTCTCAAATGGACGCCAGATGAGCGTTGGGGTCTGAGCGGAGAAGTGGAGCTTGGCAATGAATCTCAGCGACGCTTTGCCCTCGGTGCGCAGTATCAAATCGCTGAGCGCGCAAAAGTTTATGGTCGATATGAGCACCAACGCGGCCTGACCTCTGCCAGCGCACTCAACCCTGATGATAAGAGCAATGCACTTAGTTTCGGCGTTGAGTCCAGCTACATGCAAGGCGGGACATTGTTTAGCGAGTACCGACTGCGCGATGCCCTATCAGGATCAGCGGCAGCAACGCGTGATATGCAATTGGCAACGGGTGTACGTAACACTTGGAATGTCCGAGAGGGCTTGGCTTTCACAACGAATGCAGAATTTTTACGCGCTCTTCAAGGCAGTGTTCGTCACGCCGTTGCAATCGGCGCTGGCGTGGACTATCGGGTCAGTGAGCTCACGCAAGTGTCGGGCCGTATCGAGTGGCGCAAGCTATTTGACGATACCACTGCGGTAGGTGATCAAACAGAGAATCAATATCTCAGTACGCTGAGTGTTGCTCGCAAGATGGATCGGGATTGGACTTTTTTGGCCCGCAACTATCTTCTTATCAACAGCTACTCCAACGGAAATCGACTGCAAGATCGCTTGCAAATTGGTCTGGCTTGGCGGCCTGTGGATCACAACCGCTTCAACACGCTAGCGCGTTATGAATACAAAACGCAGCGCGATACGCGCAGTATCGCTACGCCAGAGGATACCTACCGCGTTCATATCGTCTCATCACATACCACTTACCATCCCAGCCGCCCGTGGTGGCTGAGTGGGCGCGTGGCATATAAATACTCCAACGGTAGTTTTACCAATCCTGACGCCAGTGTTGTGCAAGACAACTTCAGCGCCATCCTAGTTGGTGGTCGTATGACTTACGATATTTCTGAGAATTGGGATGTCAGTCTGATGGGTAGCGTGTTCCAAGGCCTCAAGGGTGATAAAGGTCGCCAATATGCAGCCGGCATCGAAGTGGGCTATCTTCTTCGCCAAGATTTGTGGCTGTCAGGCGGATTCAACTGGACGGGTTTCTCGGATCGTGATTTGACGGCTGGTGAATACACGAACCGTGGTGCCTACCTCCGTCTGCGCTTCAAGTTCGATGAGAACGTTTTCCGCAGTGAGGCGAAATCTGTGAATCGTGCGCTTGATCGCTAAGCCGTAAGGCATCTCCATTTTTTTAAATTTCCCAAATTCTGCTTGAGGCTATCTATGAAATTCGAATTGATTTTTGCCGGAATGTGCACGCTGCTTGTTGCGGGATGCGCCACTTCCGCAGGGCAGCAATCCAACAGTTCTACCCAAGCAGCCGTCAAACAGTCCATCACCGATGGCGATATTTATCGGGACCAAGAGAGCTATTCAGTGCAGCAAACCCGCATCAAAGCTTTAAACGACACAGGGCGTCATCGTGTCGCAAGCTACGGGTTGGCCAAAGCGCAATGTTGGCTTGATGTGAGCCTGCACGAATACACGCGCAACGACCGTAGCAATTTTCCCCGGCTCGCTTTTGAAGAGTCTTTCAAGATCACCGACTATTTCGAGAAAGGCGGCATGGTTACTGCTGCAGACAATCCAGCGAATGCTAGCCCCTTGATCAACGATGCTGCAAAGCTACGCCCTGATTTGTGGGATGCGGCTACCAAGCTCAAAGCCCATGCAGGCTGGCGCTGCGCTGAGCAAAAGACGGCTTGTGCAGAGGTTGAGCTCGTGCACGCGGGGAACGAATTTAATCAGCAGCAGTGGCGTCATGCGAAGCCTTATGTGCAAATTGCAGAAGATCTGATTGGCGATGCTCAGCGCGCCGCGGAGGCATGCATCCCACCGCCCCCGCCAGTTGTCGCGCGTGTTGTGCCACCTGCTCCAGTCGTCGTGCCCGCACCGGTACCCGTTGCAGCACCAGTCATGGTGAAGGCTTCTGCGAATGTGCTGTTTAACTTCGATAAGCGCGATCTATCGAACGTTCGCCCCTATACAAAAGACCAGCTCGATGCATTGATTGCGCAAATCAAGGGTGCTAGCATCTCCGTTGCCAGCATCAAACTCATCGGTCACGCAGATCGCCTCAACAGCACGGGCGATGCCAACTACAACACCAAACTCAGCCAAGATCGCGTAGAGACGGTGCGCACTTACATGCTTAGCCAAGGGGTCTCCGCCAACCTCATCAGCGCCGAGTACAGAGCAGATACCCAGCAAATCGACGCATGCACCAAGGCTAAATTCCGCACCAACGCAGAGTTGCAAGAATGCCTTTTGCCCAACCGCCGCGTGGAAGTGTTGCTCTCTGGGGTGAGTAAATAGCGACTTGCTGCATGGTGTATTCAGGCGACCCCATCGAAGCGCCGCTTTTTTTATCGATTGAATAAGTGTCCCAATCTCGGGACATTATTTCGAAGCTGCTGACCCTGAAGACAGGGGCACACCACATTCTCATCACCAGCTAAAAATCTTGCCCGGATTCATGATGTTCAGCGGATCGAGCGCATGCTTGATCGTGCGCATAAAAGCCACTGCGCCATCTCCTGCTTCGCTCACCAAGAAGTCTTGCTTGTGCAAGCCGATGCCGTGCTCGCCTGAGCATGTGCCACCCAGCGCCAAGGTGCGGTGAACCAAGCTGTGATTGAGCTGCTCGGCTTTAGCAAATTCAGAAGGATTGTTGGGATCAATCAAATAGCCAAAATGGAAATTGCCATCGCCCACATGGCCGACCAAGAAATACGGAATGCCGCTGGCATCGGCCTCGTCCACCGAATCGAGCAAGGCATCGGCTAGGCGCGAGATGGGCACACAAGTGTCGGTGGAAATCGCGCGGCAGCCGGGCTTGCTTTGGATCGCGGCAAAATAGGCGTTGTGCCGCGCATGCCAGAGCTTGCTGCGGGCTTCGGGCGTGCTCGCCCACTCAAAGGCTTGGCCGCCATGATCTTTGGCCAACTCCTGCACCGTCTCAATCTGTTCGGCCACGCCACCCGGTGAGCCGTGAAATTCCAGCATCAGCGTAGGCTGCTCAGCCAGCGTGGTTTTGCTGTGGGCGTTCACCATGCGCACCGTGTTGCCGTCAATCAGCTCCACGCGCGCAATCGGCACGCCCAGCTGAATCATTTGGATCACGGTAGCCACCGCTTCGCGGATGCTGGAAAAAGAGCAGAGTGCCGCTTGAATTGTCTCTGGAATCGGATACAGGCGCAAAGTAATCTCAGTCATGATGCCCAGCGTGCCCTCGCTTCCCACCATAAGGCGCGTGAGATCGTAGCCCGCAGAGGATTTCTTCGCGCGTGTGCCGGTGCGGATGATCTCGCCTTGCGCCGTCACCACTTCCAGCGCCAACACATTCTCCCGCATCGTGCCATAGCGCACGGCATTTGTGCCACTAGCGCGCGTGGCGCTCATGCCGCCAATCGTGGCGTCTGCGCCCGGATCAATCGGGAAGAAGAGGCCAGTCGATTTAATCTCGTTGTTGAGTGCAATGCGGCACACACCGGCTTGCACAGTGACCGTTAAATCTTCTGCGTTCACCGATAAAATTTTATTCATCCGGCTCACATCAATACTGATGCCGCCTTCCACTGCCAGCAAATGCCCCTCGAGTGAAGAGCCCACGCCAAACGGAATCACCGGCACTTTGTAGTGCGCGCAGAGCTTCACGGCATCGGCCACATCGCATGTTTCTTCAGCAAACACCACCGCAGCCGGCGGCGGCACGGTCGTATACGCACTTTCATCGCGCCCATGCTGCTCGCGGATCACTTGCGCTGTGGAGCAGTTTGCGCCGAAGCGTGCTTTCAAAGCGTCGATGAAGCCACCAGGAATCTCGCGCTGGCGGATTTGCGGGAGCAGATGCGTTGGAAGCGGTGCGTTCATAGATGTCTCCAAAGTTTGATGCATTCGCACCTCATGAGCGTGCGTCAAGTCTCATTCTACGGACTCGCTACAGACAATGGAGAAAATGCGATTGACGTGCAGCAAGATTTCAAGGTATGTTCGCGTTTCCATTTATTTCTAGGGATTCCTATGGACACCAACAAAGTCACCTCTTGGCTCGACCAAGCCCAACCCATCCTCTTGGCCTTTGGCCTCAAAGTTCTCGGCGCCATTGCCGTTTTTATCATCGGCCGCTGGCTGATTGGCCTGGCCTGCCGAATGATTGGCGCGGCGATGACGCGGCAAAAGCTCGACATCACGGTGCAAAACTATTTGGTGAGCTTCATCAGCGTAGCGCTCAACATCGTGCTCGTGGTGGCGATTCTTGGTTATTTCGGCGTGGAAACCACCAGCTTCGCGGCTTTGATCGCCGGTGCGGGCGTTGCCATTGGTGCAGCTTGGAGCGGCTTGCTGGGTAATTTTGCTGCCGGCATCTTTTTGCTGATTTTGCGCCCCTACAAAGTGGGCGATTACGTGACGGTGGGAGGCGTGGAAGGCACTGCGGTGGAAATCGGCCTCTTTGGCACGACGCTCAACACACCAGACAATGTGCGCACCATCGTGGGCAATGGCAAAGTCATGGGTGGTGATATCAAAAACTTCACTCACAACCCATTTCGCCGTGTTGACTTAGCCGCCCAGCTTGCAGGCAGCGCCGATATGCACAAAGCCGTGGCGCTGCTCAAAGAAGCCGTGGCTAAGGTGGCCAACACCAAAGCCGAACAAGGTGTGGATGTCGAAATCATCGAGTTCAATGAATTCGGCCCCAAGCTTGCCGTGCGCCCGTATTGCCACACCGATCATTATTGGCAAGTCTATTTCGACACCAACAAAGCGATTGCCGACACGCTTGGCGCAGCAGGCTTCCCGGTGGCAACGCGGCCAGTGAAGGTGTATCCCGTTTAGTTTGTTGATATGCTATAAAATTAATAGCTAATAGCGCAGTATCCATGCCGGCTACTGCGCTTTTTTATTGCTGCGACAATGTGTTCTTTGAACTTTTAAGCACACCATGGGCAACCGACTCACTCAAATCGCCACGCGCACCGGAGATGATGGCACGACTGGCTTAGCCGACAACTCGCGTATTTCCAAAGCCAGTGAGCGAATTCAAGCCGTAGGCGATGTGGATGAGCTCAACTCCCATCTCGGTGTGTTGCTCTGCGAGCGCATGCCGCAAGTGGTGCGTGAGCTGCTGATCGACGTGCAGCATCAGCTCTTTAATCTCGGCGGTGAGCTGGCTGTGCCGGGCTATGAGCTGCTCAAGAAAGAAGCGCTGCTCCAGCTCGATGAGGCGCTAGAAATTCATAACGCCCAATTGCCGCGTCTCTTGGAATTCATTCTTCCCGCTGGCAGCCGCGCGGCCTCGCTCGCGCATGTGTGCCGCACCGTGGCGCGCCGCGCAGAGCGATCGGTGGTGGCGCTGCATGCCAAAGAGCAGATCAACGATGCACCGCGCTTGTATTTAAATCGTTTGAGCGATTTGCTCTTCGTTTTGTCGCGCGTTTTGAATCGCATGGAAGGCGGCGATGATGTGTATTGGAAAAGCGAGCGCCTCAAACGATTGGATCAAACGACTCCTTG
Organism: Comamonadaceae bacterium; assembly: GCA_043777675.1. Lineage (GTDB taxonomy): Bacteria > Pseudomonadota > Gammaproteobacteria > Burkholderiales > Burkholderiaceae_C > JANMDU01. The sequence goes on from JAYWHR010000079.1 coordinate 58,544, forward strand.
ATCCATTTTTAAAGCGAAATCGCGCTGTAGCCGGCGAATATACTGCGCAAGCTGCTATTAAAAACAGAGCAACTAAAGATAATAAGCAGTCCGCGTCATCAAACGAGCCATGGCTTGCATCGCCTTTTTGGCAGGTGCAGGTATCTCGCTAGCCCCCGCTTTTTCGGCTTCGCGGGCATGCTCAGCTTCTTCATGCAGCATCTGAGCCACCACAGCGCGAGAGGCCGTGTCGGCTGCGGGTAGCCCGCCCTCGCTTTGCGGTGCTAAATGGGCATCTAAATGAGCTTCCACCTGCCGCTCCGTCTCTACCATAAAGCCCAAGCTGGCCGCATCGCCTAAGCGGGAGGCCAACACGCCCAACCCAAACGATCCTGCATACCAAAGTGGATTGAGCAGGGAAGCGCGAGCCCCGAGTGCTTGCAGGCGCTCTGCCGTCCATGCCAAATGATCGCCTTCTTCTTTGCCCGCTGCTACGAACTGAGCGCGAAGCGTTTCGTTTTGAGTGGCAAACGCTTGGCCAGCATAGAGCGCCTGCGCGCACACCTCGCCGACATGATTGATCCGCATCAAGGCGCCGGCGTGCTGGCGTTCGCGTGCGCTCAGCTCAACACGCTTTTCATCGAAAGTGGCCTCTGCAGGTGCTGCGCGACTTGCCAGAGGCTGCGCCAGCAAAGTGCGCAAGCCCTTGTCAAGCGCCTGCACAGCCAAGTCAGGAAAATTCGAGGCCATCATCCCAATCCTCTCGAAAAAATGGATTGATCAACTCTACACCCAAGATGGTGTGAGGCTCTGCACCTGTATCTTCGGTGTAAAGCCGCTTCACCCCATGCGCAGCGCAACTCGCAATGATCAGGCAGTCCCAGAATTGGCGGTTGCTATTGCCGGCTAACTTCAAAGCACTCAAATAGTTCTCGGCACTCGCAGGCAGCACAGTGTTATGTCGCAGCAGCAAGTCAACCCAAGTTTTGGCTTGACCGTGCGTCCATTGCCAGCCACGCCCTTGTACGCGGCGATACACCTCACCGATTACTTGGCCAGACAGAGGCCACTTGTGAAATCTCGCTAATTTCAGCAAACGCACAGCTGCATCCCGTTTTGCTGGCGCATTCTCATCCAACGTATAGAGCAAAATATTGGAATCCAAACTGCAAATCGACGCCTCAATCTTACGCTCTGGCGCGTTGACCTTAGTCATAAGCCTCGTCTCTATCGTAAGGGCCACCAAAATTCACTTTTGGTAATTTCGCAAGCTCTGCATCCAGTTGTTGACTAATCTCCAAGTATCTCGAGCGCGCGTCAAGTGCGTTGAGGCCGTCAACAACAACAGCAGGCAGCAAGCGAGCCACCTGCTTGCCCCGCTTGGTCACTATAAATTCCGCGCCTCGCTCAACCAAACTTAAATAATGAGAAAAATTCTGATTGGCCTGCCGAATAGAGATGGTTTGCATGAATGCCTCCTAAAATTCGCATCAAACAATTGTAGAACAATATGATCTACATTACTTAGCCTCAGGTAAAACCCGCAAAGCAAACTCGTCTGCTAGGCATGTCCGCATGCACTGTTGCAAGCAGACAACGCAATCTGCCATAAAAGCGGAAAAATAGGCAGCTTTCTTTGCGCCTCAGGCGTCAATCGTGTCCAATAGAGTCAACTTCCCGAAACGGAGGTTGGCCCGGGACTCTGGTGGCTCTTGAATGAGTCACACACCGGAGCCCTATGTTTAACCTTGGAGAATTCTCAATGAAAAAGACTCTCGTAGCAATCGCAGCTTTGGCTGCTGTTTCCTCTTTCGCTCAATCCAGCGTGACTTTGTATGGTGTTGGCGACGTATGGCTCGGCCAGAGCAGCTCCGGTATCGGCGCAGCTAAAGTTAGCAACATGGTTCTCAATTCTGGTGGTTTGAATGGCAGCCGTTTCGGTCTGCGCGGTTCTGAAGATCTGGGCGGCGGCCTAAAAGCCGAGTTCCAGTTTGAGAACGGTTTTGGTCTTGACACCGGTGTGACCACCAATTCTAACTCTGGTGTTTTGACTGGTGCCGCTGGTGCACAATCCAAGACTCCTGCAGCTCCAGCTGGTAGCGCAGTGGCAATTTTTGGCCGTCAAGCATTCATTGGTTTGAACGGTGGTTTTGGTAATCTGCGCTTGGGACGTCAGTACAGCTCTTATGACGAAATCCGTGGCGGTACAGATGCATTAGGTCACACCAGCTTCTCTGCTACTGCTGGTGCTGGCGCTTGGGACACCGTTGGTGCGAACTACACATTCCGTGTAAACAACATGATTCGTTATGAGACGCCAAACATGAGCGGCTTGACTGCAAACGTTAGCTTCGGTCTCGGCGAAAACAAAACTGCAGCTCTTGGTGCTGATAGCTTGACGGCTTTTAAAGTGCAGTACGCAAACGGCCCAGTTATGGTTGGTTTGGGTTACCAAAGCGAAAAAGCAGTTCGCCCATCGCCAGTGCCAGGCGACTTCAAACTGAATCACACTTTGATTGCCGGTAGCTATGATTTCGGTGCAGCCAAGATCAATGCTGGTTTCAATACATCTAAGTGGACCGGCAGCAATAAAGACCAAGAAATGCAAGTTGGCGTGACTGTTCCACTAGGTGCAGTGTCTGTTGCTTTGGGTTATGGTACTTCCAAAAACTCTACGGCTGGCGTGACTAACGCTAAGGGCAACACTGTTGGCTTGCAAGCACTGTACTCTTTGTCCAAGCGTACAACTGCTTATGCTGGTTTGCAGAACACCAAAGTTGAAAACGGCGCTGGTGCTGCAACAGCTAAAACCAACGTTACAGCTGTTGGTATGCGTCACACGTTCTAATTTGATGCGGGTCTAGTATCCGCAGCGATTTAGAAACATTAAAAAGCCATTCAGAGAAATCTGGGTGGCTTTTTTGCATTCTTTAAAGAATATGTAAGGTGATATGTTGAGAAATAGTCTCTGTGCCCGAGTCTTGTTTGCTAGTTGTACCTTGATGGCTCTGGGGGCTTGTGTCCTGCAAAAGCCGCAAAATGAAAAAATAGCAACGGCACAATTAGAAATAAGCTCATCGGGTTTTTCGCCAGCAATTTGGCAGCCCATGCATTTGCCGGGTAAGCGTAAAACGCTCTTCAAATCGACTGTGCACCAAAATCGCCCGGCAGTTCAAGCCGTTGCTGATAGCTCAGTGAGCATGCTTCGTCAGAGGCTGCGCTTGGAGGCAAAAGCGTTAGGAATGCTGCAATTTTCTTGGCAATCGCCTCAGTTGATTCCAACGGCAAACATGGGTGAGCGCGAGACGGAGGATTCCGTGGTGCGCATTGTGCTGAGCTTCGATGGTGATCGTGGCAAGTTTTCCGCAAAAAACAAAATGCTCTCAGAGCTCTCGCTTGCGCTTACAGGCGAAGAGCTTCCCTATGCCACGTTGATGTATGTGTGGTGCAACGAGACAGCTGTGGGTGAAGTCATCACCAATCCGCGCACAGATCGAATTCGCAAGCTGGTGGTGGAGTCTGGCGCAAAAAATCTCGGCAAATGGCTCGATTACGAGCGAGATATCCGAGCAGATTTCATCAAGGCCTTCGGCGAAGAACCAGGCGCGCTCACCGGCATTGCATTCATGACGGATACCGACAACACGCAGTCCAAGGCCACGGCTTGGTATGGGCCCGTGAGCTTGAAAGCGAAGTGATGCACATGAGCTACGAAGAATCCCTCCATCTGATAGACTCATCCACATGAAAGTATCTGCCCTGCAAGCCGCCACCTTCCTCAAAAATAGCCAAGAGCAACTGACGCAGCGCAGCATTCATTTCTTGCAGGATTTACTTCAACACAGCTTGCCAGCAAATACGCCGATTTACCTTTACGGCTCACGTGCTAATGCATCCAATCGTTGGAATTCAGATTTTGATCTTTGGATTGACCGACCCATGACTACCGCGCAGATTTCTGCACTGATAGATGTGATTGACGCGTCTTTTGTGCCCTTTCATGTCGATATTGTTTCTAGCCCATTGAAGGCAGGCTATTTCGAGCAACAAGTCAAGCAGAGTGTCGTGCGATGGATGTAAAACTGACAGCTTTGGCGGAGGCTGTCAGAAGTTTTGGTCTGCTGGCTAGGTTGGATTGGGCGCAAACAGCAACCGATCTGAACAACGATGTTTTGCTGGATGGCTTGCAAAACGGCTGCATCCAAAAATTTGAATACACCACTGAGCTTTGCTGGAAAACCTGGCGCGCTATCCTGAAAGAACTCGATGGCCTAGAGGAATCCACACCCAAGAAAGTGATCAAGGCTTGTTTTCTTGCAGGATATTTCGATGTGGCAGATTATGAGTTGCTGATCAGCGCAGTTGACGAGCGCAATCGCCTGAGCCATGTTTATGATCGTAATGGCTTCGTTGCTGCATTGACGCTCATGCCACAATTCGCGGATCTTTATGACCGCTTGCTGTCGGTGGCGCAAAAACTAGCTTGACAGCCCCAACTCAACCTGATGTTGGTGTTTTTTAAAACCATTTCGTCTTCGCAGCGACAACTTTCAATCGCTCATCTCGGGGTAAATCCTCGCACAAGTGGCGCACTTCTTGCTGCATCATCACTTTCCTGTACAACGCCCTTTGGGCATGAGAGTGTCACGATGAAGATCAAACTATCCCTTTCCCTTGTTGCTGCCAGCATGGTGCTGACCGGTATGGCCAGCACGGCTGCTGCTAAGACTTTCAAATGGACGAGCGCCAGCGATATTCCGACGCTGGATATCCATTCGCAAAACAATGGCCTCGGCAATGGCGTGCATGCTGCCATTTATGAATCCCTGGTTTATTACAACAGCAAGACTTTTAAAGCCGAGCCAGCACTTGCTACAGCTTGGAATCTGGTCAATCCTTCGCAAATGCGCTTTACTTTGCGCAAAGGCGTGAAGTTTTCTGACGGCTCTGCACTCTCGGCAGACGATGTGGTGTATTCCATCATGCGCTCCTTGGCCAAAACGTCTAACTTCAGCGTCTATGCCCAAGGCATCGATAAAGCGGTGAAGGTCGATGACAGCACGGTAGACATCATGCTCAAAGGGCCAAACCCTGTGTTGATCAACCAGCTCACCGAGCTGCGCGTGATGAGCAAAGCGTGGGCTGAGAAAAACAAATCGGTTGAGCCAAAAGATATTCGCACCAAAGATGAGAGCTTTGCGCACCGCAATGCGATGGGCTCGGGCGCGTATATGGTCAAAGAATGGCAGCCTGATCAGAAGCTTGTGCTCGTGAAAAACCCCAATTGGTGGGGCTGGGCAGCCAATGTTGCTACCACCAATGTGACCGAAATCGTTTATACCCCGATCAAATCAGAAGCCACTCGCGGCGCTGCCTTGCTCTCTGGCGAGGTGGATTTCTCGCTTGACCCAAGCCCGCAAGATTTGCCGCGTTTGCGCTCTGCGCCGAGCCTGAAAGTGATGGAAGGTCCAGAAAACCGTACGATCTTCTTTGGCATGGATCAATTCCGCGCCGAGCTGCCAGGCTCCAACATCAAGGGAAAAAATCCACTTAAAGATGTGCGCGTGCGCAAAGCGCTTTATCAGGCGATTGATATTGCTGCGATCAATAAAGTCACAATGCGCGGTCTGTCGGAGCCGACTGGCACACTAGTCGCATCGCAAGTCAATGGTTGGACGAAAAAGGCAGATGCTCGCCACCCGTTCAACGTGGATGCCGCCAAGAAATTGCTCACGGAAGCAGGTTACCCAGATGGCTTCGAGGTGGATTTCGCGTGCCCTAACAATCGCTACATCAACGACGAGGAAATTTGCCAAGGCGTCACAGCGATGTGGGCCAAGATTGGCGTGAAGGCCAAGCTGCGCACTTTGCCGCTGGTGACGTATTTCCCAATGATTCAGCGCTTTGAAGCAAGCATCTATATGCTGGGTTGGGGCGTGCCTACTTTTGACGCGTTGTACAGTTTGCAATCTTTGGTGCGCAGCGTGGGCGTGGGTGGCGATGGCAATTACAACGTTGGCCGTTATTCCAATCCACAAATGGATGCGTTGATTGAGCGGATGAAGAAAGAAACCGATTTGAAAAATCGCAACGATCTGATCGAAAAAGCGTTGATTTTGTCTCATGAAGATGTCTCGCACATCCCACTTCATAATCAAATCATCCCTTGGGCGATGAAGAAAAACATTGATGTGGTGCACCGCGCTGACAACCGCATCGATTGGCGTTTGGTCAAGGTCAACTGATCTGCTGCCTTTGCTTGACCCCCAATGCCCGGCTCGCCGGGCATTTTTCTTGGGTTGAGTTCTTTGGTGGGCAGGCAAAGCGCCGTAAAGCTGTGTAAACCATGCCAACGCTTCCTGCCCAACCGCGTTAGGAAAGCACAGGAGATTCGCCATGAACAAGAGTATCTTGCTGGCCAGCTTGCTGGCCAGTCAGTTCATCGTTAGCACGAGCGGCCTCGCCCAAGCCCTCCCCGATAACAGCCCCGCAGCCATCTGGCGAGCCACCTCGCGCTTGGGCTACGGCCCGACGCCAGCGCTAGCCCTTGCAGCTCAACCCAGCGCCAAAGCTTGGAGTCTTGCGCAGCTAGAATCCGCTCGCCAAGCTAGCCAGCGCCCTGCGCAATTGCCTGCCGCCGTGCAAATATTGGCCGCTGATCAGCAACAAGTCAGCGCTCGCTATCACGAGGAGCGTGAGGCACGCAAGGAGTTGCGTGCTAACGCCTCTATGGCCAATGCACCCATCATCAGCGACTCAGCGCCTACGCTCGGTAAAGAGCCGGAAAATTACTCGCGCGATATGCAGCTGGCCGTCGGCGCATGGCGTTTGGCAGCCTGCAGCAATCCAGAATTAGAAGATCCGTTGCTCGCCCGCATGACGGAGTTTTGGTTCAATCATTTCAATGTGTTCATCGGCAAAGGCACGGTGCGCCCTTATGTGGGCAACTACTTGCTCGCTGCTATCCGCCCACATGCTTTGGGCAAGTTTGAAGATGTACTGCTAGCTACCGCGCAGCATCCCGCCATGCTTTTTTATCTCGATCAAGCAGGCAGCACGGTGCGCGGCCTGAACGAGAACTACGCACGCGAGCTCATGGAGCTGCACACGCTGGGCGTCAATGGCGGCTACACGCAAGCCGATGTGCGCTCTCTGGCGCGTGTGCTGACCGGTTGGTCGGTCGATGTCAGCGGTGGTCAAGGCTTCTTGTTTCGCCCACGCGCGCATGAAGAAGGCGGCAAAACCATCATGGGCCGCACGTTCAATGAAACCGGGCAGGCGCAGGGTATCGCAGCGATAAGGTTTTTGGCACAACATCCGGCTACAGCCGAAAGAGTATCTGCGCGGCTAGCTACATTTTTTGTAGCGGACAGGCCAAGCAAAGAACTCATCGACAAACTCAAACGCACCTTCACGCAAACCGGCGGCGATATCCAGGCGGTACTGAAGAGCTTGATCGAATCGCCAGATTTCTGGGAAAGTGGCAACACCCTCTTCAAAACACCACTGGATTACGCCTGTTCTAGTCTTGCTGCCGGTGGCCTTGTAAAAGATGAAGTGAGTCGTAATCAGAATCTGCGGCAAACGACAGGCTTCTTAGCGCAAGCTGGCCAGCCACTGCACGGCTGGCAAACGCCAGATGGCTACACAACCAATGCCACCACGTGGCTCGCACCTGAAGCACTCACACGCCGAGCCGATTACGCCTTTGGTATTGCGCCCCGGATCAATGAGCCCAGCTTTTTGCAAACCTTCTACAAAGAAGCCACGCGCGAGAGAATTGCCAAAGAAACCGGTGTGAACATGCGCACGGGTTTGCTGCTCGCAGCGCCTGAATTCATGAGCAAGTAAGGAAAATATCATGAACAACGCTCTCCATGTTGACCGCCGCAGCTGGATCGCCCAATGCATGGCATTAGGCGCCAGTGGTTTGACAGCTCGATCAATCTTCGCCCAGCGCGCTCCTAGCGGTTCATTAGCGCAAGGCCGCTTAGTTGTGGTGTTCTTGCGCGGCGCATACGATGGCCTTTCAGCTCTCGTCCCGTACGCAGACCGCGACTATTACGCGATGCGCCCCAACATCTCGGTGGCCGCTCCTGATGGCACACGAGCTACCGCGCTCAAGCTCGATGAACGTTTTGCTTTGCATCCCGCTCTCGCGCCTCTCATGCCATTGTGGCAAGAAGGCTCGCTCGGCGTGGTCGCAAGCGCCGGTTTATCTGCGCCCAATCGCTCGCATTTCGATGCGCAGTATTTGATGGAGATTGGCCTGCTCGAGAAAAGCAATTCGCCGGTGGGTTGGCTCAACAAGCTCTCCAGCAGCAGCGCAGGCTCAGCCTTGGGTGTCGGTGAGGCTAACCCTGCCATCCTCTCTGGCCAAGCTGCTGTGAAGCTCATTCCGCGCGGAGATGCCGCCTCCCGCACCGGTGTGCTGGCCAACGACAAGCAGCGCAGCGCCTTGATGGATTTGTATGCAGGAAATGATGCCATAGCCCAAGCCTTCCGCCAGGGCGCAGGCAGCCGGATGCAAACCTCCCAAGAGCTGATGAATGAGCGCACAACGCGCACGGCCAACACCAATGCAGAGATGGTGGGTATGGCCAATCCTCAGCGAAGAATGCTCGACAAAGACGGCACGCCGCCGACCAGCAGCGCCCAGCAAGCTCAAATGCAAGCCGCAAGCAATGGTGCAGCAGATCCAGTCGGTCTCGCCCTTGATGCTCAGCACCTCGCCACCCTCATGCGCAACGATCCTCGGCTGCGCTTAGGCTTCTTATCTGCTGGCGGCTGGGATACGCATGCCAACCAAGGCAACGCGCTAGGGCCATTGGCCAATAATTTGGGCAATCTTGCTCGCGGCTTGGCGCAATTGCGCAGTGAGTTTGATCAGGCGGGCGATCTCATCATCGTGATGAGCGAATTTGGCCGCACTGCTGCCGAGAATGGCACCAAGGGCACAGACCACGGCTTTGGCAACGCGCTCTGGTTGATCGGTAACCGAGTCCATGGCGGCAAAGTGCATGGCCAATGGACGGGCTTGGCGCGTGGCAACTTAAATGACAACCGAGATCTGCCCGCGCATCACGACTATCGTGCAGTCCTCGCGCAAGCGCTGCGCAGTACGTTTGCCTTGCCAGATTCGCAATTGCAAAGTTTGTTGCCCGCAAGCACTTGGGATAAGAGCTTAGATGGTCTATTTCGTAAAACTTAAAGCAATTACGGCATGTAGCCGGCGTAAAACATGCGTTGTTTGCTATAAATTAAATAGCAGATTGCGTAGGCTCGTAGCCGGCTAAGTGCCATTTTTACTTGAGAATTCAATGAAGAACTGTTCATCACTGATGTTTTCAACAATAATCACAGTATGCAGATTTTAGAATTTACCGCAGATAGTTTGCGCTTCTTGGATGCCTTGCCTGAGCGCGCTCCAGAGCAGGGTTTTGTCTGGCTTTACTTGGATCGCGAAGACTATGAGCAGCACAGAAGTCTGATTCAGCGAGCAGCGCAACAGCTAGGGGGCTCGGCATTGCTGGATGTGCATGTGGAAGATCTGCAAAATGTGCAGCATCCATCGCATTACGATTTCACATCAATTTACGACTTGATTATTTTTCGGCGCTTGGCCACGCCCCCTGAGATGCAGCATGAACAAGAGCACGCTGCAGCGATTCATGCCTATCATGGCCAAGCCACAAAAAGCCATGCCAAGCAGAATCGTCAGAGCAAAGAAGGTCTGAATTTCAAAAGCATCAGCTCCAAAGCCGTAGGTTTTGCGCTGTTTGATCGATTGTTGATCAGCGTGCATCCGAGAGGCTGCTATTCAGCCAAGAATTTCGTGCAGCGATTCTTGGAAGATGCCAAGACCGGTGTGGATGCAACAAGTGCCCGCAATCGCATTCCAACCAGCCCGGCGGATTTGGCGCTTCGCATGATCAATGTGATGGTGGACAGCTATCTTGATCTGCGAAAAGAATTGTCTTCCCAACTCGAATATTGGCAAGCGCAGTTGCTCAAACCTTCATCGCAATTTAACAACTGGGGTGCATTGATGAAAGCACGCAGTCAATTGCATGTATTGGAAGATCTGTGTGATGAGCAGCACGACGCCATCCAGGAATGGCTGGATACCATTCAAGAATCACCGCTATTCACATTTAATGCAGATGCGGCCAAAGCGCAAAGTCAGCGCGATCAACTGATGGCCAGAGCACGCGATGTGATGGAGCACATTACGCGGGTGCTGCACCATGCGCGGCGCTTAGAGCAGTCTGCAGAAACCGTAGTGCAGATTCATTTTTCTGCACAAAGCAACCGCACAAATGACATCATGCGAACGCTCACAGCGCTGACAGCTATCTTTTTGCCCCTCAATTTGATCGCGGGCATCTTCGGCATGAACTTTGAATTCTTGCCCATCATCCACGACAAGAATGGCTTTTGGTGGGCGCTCGCGTTGATGGGACTTACCGCTGCTTCTTTGGGCCTGCTTTTTTGGCGCAAACGCTATCTCGCACGGACGCGAGGGTGACAAATCGAGCATTAAAGGTCGCCTCGCAGACAGAGGATATGGATTTATCGTTTTGTAATTGAGGTATGCCCTCAAAAAACATCAACCTCACTGCCGCAGATGGCTTCCAGCTTGCTGCAACTCTCTACACCCCCGACCAAGCAACTATCGATCCGATCACAGGTCGCCCGCAATACATCGTGATCGGCTGCGCCACCGCCGTGCCGCGCGGCTTTTACAAACGCTTTTGCGAATACGCCTCCAGCCTAGGCCTCTTGGCCATCGTGGCCGACTATCGCGGCATTGGCGACTCCAAAAGTGGTTCGCTCAACGGCTTCAAAATGGATTACGCCAATTGGTCGGTGCAAGATTTAGGCGCTGCAGTGCAATATGCGCACGAGCGTGGCGAGGTGTACTTAGTTGGCCACAGTTTGGGCGGCCATGCGCTGGGGCAATTGCCTGATCCGAGCATGATCAAAGCCGCATACTTTTGCGGCTCGGGCGCAGGCTGGGCCGGCTGGATGCCGCTGGCTGAGCGCATCAAGGTGTGGTGTTTGTGGAATGTGCTCGGGCCGATTGCCACCACACTGGTGGGCTACCAGCCCATGAGCAAATTCAGCTTGGGCGAAGACATACCGATGGGCGTGTATCGAGACTGGAAGCGCTGGCGCAGCTTCCCGCGCTATTTCTTCGATGATCCTGCACCGGATGCCCGCGCTATTTGCAAAAAATTCGATCGCGTGCGCATGCCCGTGGCCGCATGCGTGAGTACAGACGATTTATGGGCACCACCTAAATCACGCGATGCTTTCTTCTCTGGCTACACCCAAACCCAAGTTGAGCGTATCGACATCACCGCTGCACAACTCGGCGTAGCGCAGATCGGCCACATGGGTTACTTCCGCAAAGAGGTGGGTGCAAAGCTGTGGCCGCAGATTATGCAGTGGCTCGTACGAAGTGGCTTGAATTTACTTCAAACCAAATAAAGTAGCGCCGTTCTCCCAAGCCACTTTGCGCGCCACATCGGGCGGCAGGCCACCCAGCCACACTCGGTAGCCTTTCATCAAATCGTCGTAATACATCCAGCGCTGATTGACCCATGTGTCTGAGCCGATCATGAAACGGCTAGGGAATTCTGTGATGAGTGCGCGCCACTCGGCGCTGAGTTGGCCATTGCCGTCTGTTAAGCCCGGGCGATAAGACAGCTCGCCCATTAGGCCGGGGTACTTTTTCATGAGCGTACTCACGCGCTCTGCCGAAGCGCCGCCAATGCCGGTGTGCGCCCAGATGAGCTTGAGCTTTTGGCCTTTGCTGGGCGTGTGCGCCATCAGCAAATCAATGGCCACATCGTCCACATGCGCCAGCACGGAGAGCTGCTTTTCGTCAGCCAGTTTCATGAGCTTGGCAGCTACCGCGCCATTGGCATTCTGGCTGTCATAGAGATGGAATTCACCAATGCCTTTGTACGAGCCGGAGGCCGTGCCTTTGGTTAATTCATCCAAGACCATGGCGTAGATCGTCTCATCGCGAAACCAGTTGTCGTAATCTGCGCGGTTGCGATACAGGCGAATGAAGGGGATCACCGTGACGCCCGCCTTGGCGGTTTGCTCCTTGGCTGCCGCCAAACTTTTCGTGCCATCGTTAGGCCGCGAATTGGCGATGATGGCTTTAACGCCGCTTCTTTGCATGCGAGCAAGCACATCTGCGATGGGATGAGCAGCCTGCGCTTCATCGTTGTAATGCAGATGCGCGTCAAACAACGGGCCAGTGTAGTCAGCCGCTTGCGCAGCGCCTATCGCGCAAAGCAGAGACAATAGCGATAACAGATATTTCATGGGCTGTACCTTGTGATTGACGATTGTGCTGCCAACTCTTGCGTTATGTCATCCACAATTTCACCACTACCGACCCTTTTTATTTCTCACGGCTCGCCCATGTTTGCGCTTGAGCCCGGGCTTGCGGGTTCTTTGCTCACGCAGCTTGGGAAAGAACTGCCGCGCCCCAAAGCGATTGCTATCATTTCGCCGCACTGGATGACGCCAGGTGCGGTGGTGTGCGTCGCAGAAAGGCCGGAGACGATTCACGATTTTGGCGGGTTTGATCCGCGTCTTTTTGAGATGAAATACCCTGTAAATAATGGAGTAGCCGGCATAAAACATGCGCAAGACGCTATTAAATTGCTAGCAAATGCAGGATGGAAGCCAGTGGCGACAGATCGCTGGGGCCTAGATCATGGTGCTTGGGTTCCGCTGACTTACCTGTACCCCAATGCAGATGTGCCAGTTTTTCAAATTTCGCTGCCGATCGGCTTGTCTTTGCCCCAAGCTTTGGCCTATGGGCAAGCATTAAGTGGCTTGCGCAGCCAAGGCGTGCTGATCATCGGCTCGGGCAGCTTGACGCACAACCTCAGCGAATTTCGCGGAGGGCGCATCATGGATACGCCGGTCGCTTCTTATGTGCCGGAGTTTGTGAGTTGGGTGCGCGCGGCTGTGATTGCAGGTGACACACAAAGACTAACGCGGACTTTTGAAGAAGCACCGCATGCGATGCGCGCGCATCCCACGGATGAGCATTACCAGCCGCTTCTTGTGGCTATGGGTGCATCCATGAATGCTGGCAGAGCAGCATCGGCGCGCGTGCTCGAAGGTGGCGTAGCTTATGGCATCATTTCAATGGATAGCTTTGTGTTCGGTGAGAATTTGGGAGGCGTTGTGTGAGTCTTATCGTGCATCCGCCACAAGGCGGGATAGCCAAGCAATTGTTTTTGCTTTTTCATGGCTTTGGCGCAGCGCCCGATGATCTGGTGCCACTGGGCCAGATACTTGCGCGGAAGTTTCCACAAAGCGCGGTGGTCAGCGTGCAAGCACCGCAAGAATGTCCGCACAGCTCTGGCTTTCAGTGGTATCCGATGGATGGCATCACTGAAAGCGAGCGCCCTGTGCGCAGCGCGCAAGCACTGCCCGTGTTTCAGCAGCTTGTGCAGCAATGGCAAAGCGCTTTCAGCGTGAGCCCTCAAGCAACTGCACTGGTCGGTTTTTCGCAAGGCGCAATCATGGCTTTGGAGAGCTCGCAACATCAGCCCTTGCTGGCTGCGCGTATCGTGGCGCTCTCCGGACGCTTTAACAGTTTGCCAAAAATTGCTCCCGACAATTGCACACTGCATCTGATTCACGGCAAGCAAGACAGCGTGATTGCCTATGCACACACCTTTCATGCAGCAGAGCGCTTGGTGCAACTCGGCGCCGACGTGACAGCCGATGTGATTCCGTTTGCAGGGCATGAGATCAACGATGACATTGCTGATTTGGTGATTGAGCGGCTCACGACGCATGTGCCCAAGCGATATTGGGAGGCGGCTCAAAACGAGACTGTAGCGTCCTCTGCCGATTAAGCACTCAGGCCATCAAGCCAAGCCTTCATCGAGTCGAATACTTGAGCGCGATCTGGATCGTTAAAGATTTCGTGATACATCTCGTTAAAGCAGCGAGCGCGCACCCATTTTGATGGCGCTGCCGCTGCAAATGCTCGACTACCTGCGGGGCTGACCAAAGCATCCGCGCCAGCGTAGAGCAACAGCGTCGGGGTGAACCATTGCGGCGCCGCCGCGATGCAGCGCGCGCCTTCTTCATCAATAAAACGCGCTAATCGGCCGCTGATTCTGCGATGCACAAAAGGATCATTCTTGTAGGCATCCACCAATACAGGATCGCGACTCAGCATATTGACAACCAAGCCGTTATCTACGCGCATATCCGGCGCGATACGTGCCAGCGTTGTTAGTAAGAATTTTTGAACAATATTCAAACCTGGGTTCAAGGCTGGTGAGCTCAAAATGATGCCATCTACCGGCCGCATTTGCTGGCGAACAAACGAAGCCACGACCACGCCGCCCATGCTGTGACCTAGCAGCACGAGCTTGTGGCTTGGACGCATTTTGCGTCGCGTGTCATCCACGACATCAGCCAAATCATCAATCAAGCGCATGTCGCTAGGCAGGCCACCGCGCAGACCGCCGGATTCGCCATGCCCATATTGATCGTAAGCGCGCACATGGTAGCCGGCGATGTTTAGGCGCTGCGCCACATGCGCATAGCGAAAAGCGTGCTCACCCAAGCCATGCACGATGATTGCCGTGCCCGACACAGCCTGCTCTGGCCAGCGCTCGGGCAAAGGCCAGTCATGGATCGCAATGTTCTCGCCATCTGTTGCTGTGAACGGTGAGAGATAAACTTCTTGCTTCATACATCGGGTGATTCGTCACTCGGCCGGATGCGCAGCGATCACGCTGGCTACTGCCGCCGTGATTTTTTTAGCGTAATCCACATGCAAAAACTCATTGGGCCCATGCGCATTGCTTTTAGGGCCGAGCACGCCGCAAACCATCATTTGCGCTTTCGGAAAGCCCTTTTCCAGCATGTTCATCAGTGGAATCGTGCCGCCCTGGCCGATGTAGCCGCAGGGCGCGCCGTAGTAAGCTTGGCTGGCCGTATCGACCGCGCTTTGCAGCCAAGGGGCTGTAGCAGGGGCATTCCAGCCGCTGGCCGCGCCGCCGCCTTGGAACGTCACTTTGGCTTGATAGGGCGCATTGTCTTCCAGCAATTTTTTGAGCTCTTGCATCGTAGCTACCGCATCCACCAAAGGCGGCGTGCGCAGCGAGAGCTTGAAGGCGGTGTAGGGGCGCAGCACATTGCCGGCATCTTTGAGTGCAGGGAAGCCTTCTGCGCCTGTCACGCTCAGAGTCGGTTTCCAAGTGCGGTTGATCAGCGCCTCCACCGGGTCTGTTGTCGTAGGCAGCGCAAACGCGGTAGAACCACCGCAATCGGCATGCGCCCAAGGAAAGCGTTTGTAAACCTCATCGCCCAAAATTTTGGCGGTGGCCTGCGCTTGAGCCAAGCGATCTTTCGGCACTTCGCAATGAAAGCTTGCCGGCAGCAATCGGCCTGTGGCGCTGTCCTCTAAGCGATCGAGCACTTGGCGCATGACGCGAAAACTTGATGGCACGAGGCCGCTGGCATCGCCCGAATGCACGCCTTCGGTCAAGATATCCACCCTTAGCGTGCCGCTCACCATGCCGCGCAAACTGCTGGTTAGCCAAAGTTGATCGTAGTTGCCTGCACCGGAATCGAGACAGACGACGAGTGAGACATCGCCGAGCTTTGTTTTGAGTGCATCCACATAGGGCAGCAAATCATACGAGCCGGATTCCTCGCAAGTCTCGATTAAGCCGACGATGCGCGGATGCGGCGCGTTTTGCGCTTTCAGTGCTTGGATGGCCGCGATACTGGCATACACCGCATAGCCATCGTCTGCACCACCGCGCCCGTAGAGGCGAGCTGCGCCATCCGAGCCGGTTTCTAGCTTAGGTGTCCAAGGTCCCAGATCATTTCGCCAGCCGTTGAACTCGGGTTGCTTGTCTAAGTGGCCATACATCAATACCGTTTGCTGAGAAGTATGTTGATATGCCGGTACTTCAAAAAACAATACGGGTGTTCGCGGCTTGCCATGCGCATCATTCAGGCGCAACACCTCCAGCGTGAGCCCCGGTACTTTTTGCGCTTGCACCCAATTGGCCGCTTCAACCAGCACAGTCTCGATATGCCCATTCGCATGCCAATCAGCATCAAAGCCAGGCGATTTGCAAGGAATGGTGATGTAGTCGCTGATGCGGCTGATGATGTCGGCATCCCACGCGCGGCTGGCGTGAGCCAAAACATCGGCGGTGTTTAAAACGGAACCGGGTACGCGAGCATTCATGAGCAATTCCTTCAATCCACCATATTAAAACTTTTTCAAAAAGCTGGTGCGCCCAGACTTTGCACCCAATAGACAAAGCCCGCGCAGATGGCCAACACGCCCAGCGCCACCAAGCGGCTGCTCGTCGTGTCTTGAGAGGGCTCTACAGCTTGCGGCATGTGCTTGTCGCCATCGATCATCGGACGGATCAAATTTTCTTTCTTCTTGTAGAGGTAATACAAAATCGCAGCGATGTGCAGCGCCACCAGCGCCGCAATCACCCATTTGCCAATATCTTTGTGCCACCAGGTGGCCAGGCTCACACGGGCATTGCTCACGAAGCGGGTGAGCGGCCCCGCATTGGTGATTTCATCGTCGCTGATTAAGCCCGTGCCCACTTGCAGCGCCAAAAAACCTAAGAGCGCGAAGACCGAGCCGGCGCCCAGCGGGTTGTGTCCTGCAGAATGCTCGGGTTGGCCGCGGCCTTTGAGATACGCAATCAGCGAGCTCGGCGCGTAGATAAACGAGGCAAAACGCGACCATTTGCCGCCGATCAAACCCCAAACGAAACGAAACAATAGCAAAGTCATCACGCCATAGCCGAAGCGGAAATGCCAAGTCATCAGACTGCCGCCTAGATTGCCGGTGATCAGTAATCCGACGACACACACCAACAAAGCCCAGTGGAAGAGGCGGGTGGGTAAGTCCCAAATACGAACGGTGTGGGATGTGGGCATGCTGTAATTCCTTGATCAACGTGTGACGGTAAAGTCGGCTGAAGTGCATTGTGCCGTCTTGAAGGCAACTGCATGACATACCCCACGAAATGACTAGGGATTGCCCTAGTGCCTCTGGTTGGAACTTCGCATCTTGGGGTAACCTCTATTCTGCATAACTCACTTCAACAGGATTACCTATGAACTTCCGCATCGCCTTCCTTCTAGCCACAAGCACTTTGCTGGCTAGCGTTTCTGCCCAAGCGCAATTTGCCAAGCCAGAAGATGCTATCAAATATCGCCAAAGCGCCTTGAGCGTTATGGGTACGCATACAGGCCGCCTAGGAGCGATGGTTAATGGTCGTGTGCCGTTTGATGCGAAAGTCGCGCAAGAAAATGCCGACATCATCGCTGCGATGGCACGCCTGCCGTGGCAAGGTTTCGGTGCTGGCACTGAAGGCGGCAAAGCCAAAGCCAACATCTGGACGGATGGCGCTAAATTCAAAGCCGGTAGTGACAAGCTGGCGTCCGACGCATCTGCAGTGGCTGCTGCAGCTAAATCCGGCAACCTTGATCAGATCAAAGCCGCATTCGGTGCGTATGCCGGTAATTGCAAGACTTGCCACGACGAGTACCGCAGCCAGTAATTCATTTGCTCCCTCCTCGACAGCCCTCCTCGGCTGTTTCTGCCCGCAAGTTTATAACTTGCGGGCTTTTTTTATGAATTACTTTGCTACTAATTAGATAGCACATAACGCAATGAATACGCCGGCTATCTGCCGAAATAGCCTAAAAAATCAAACTTTTTCAGCCAATAGTTGCCCAATCAAGGCATGCAAGGCTACGAAATCTGGCGTGCCGACATAGCGCTTCACAATCTCGCCTTTTTTGTTCACAAGATAGGTGGTGGGCGTGAGCTTCACATCGCCCCAAGCCTTGGCCACTGCACCCGTGTTATCGATGGCCACCTTGAATGGCAGTTTTCGACTCTCTGCAAAATTCACCACAAACGCTGGCGGGTCGTAACTCATGGCCACAGCTACAGTGTCGTAGCCTTGTGGCGCAAACTTGTTGTAAGTCGCAATGATCTCGGGCATTTCGGCCACGCAGGTCGTACAACTCGTCGCCCAAAAATTCACCAAGGTCACTTTGCCCTTCATGGCCTCCGTGGTGAAGGGCTTCCCATCCAGCAAAATCATGGTTGATGCGGGCGCTGCGCCTGTGAAATCTGACACGTTGTTGCAGCCGCTGAGCGTCAACGCCCCCAGCGCCAAGCCGTTGAACAGTGCAAGCGTTGTTAAACGGCGCGACAATCGCAATGATAGTGGGGCAAGAGTCAACATCAGTTTATCCAAAGGAGCAACAATCATGAAACGTCGTCAGTTTAACCAAGCCGGAACATCTGTGCTCGGAATGTGCATTCTTGCAGCCTACCAGCAAGCCTACGCCTTATCCTTCAGCGATCTCACCGACAGGGACGCCAGTGCTGGCTTAAAGACGGCTTTGGAGCGTGGTGCTTTATCGGCAGTGAGTATCTTGGGCAAAACAGATGGTTTTCTAGGCAATGCTTTGGTGCGTATTCCACTGCCAGGGTTCCTCAATGACGCCGGAAAATTGATGAAATCGCTCGGCCAAGGCAAGAAAGTCGATGAACTCGTGATCGCCATGAATCGCGGCGCAGAACAGGCGGTACCTTTTGCCAAAGATTTACTGGTCTCGGCTGTGAAAGGCATGAATGTCTCGGATGCGAAGAACATCTTGAAGGGTGGCGACACCTCCGTGACCACTTTTTTCGCTGAAAAAACCCGTAGCCCGTTGGCTGAAAAATTCCTACCCATCGTGACCAAAGCCACCGAGCAAGTCGGCTTGGCTCAAAAATATAATGCTTTTGCCGGCAAGGCGCAGGGCATGGGTTTGGTGAAAAAAGAAGATGCCAACGTTCAGCAATATGTCACGGGGAAATCGCTCGATGGCCTTTACACCATGATTGGCGAAGAAGAGAAAAAAATCCGCAAAGATCCCGTAGGCACAGGCAGCGATATTTTGAAGAAGGTGTTTGGCGTGTTGAAGTAGTGCTGAGCTTGTGAAGTGCTTTGAGCCTTTTAGTGCCTACAGATGCCGCGAGTGGCGCAAACCGCAAAAATCTTTTGCGATTTTCAGCTGATCACTATTGATTTAATAGCGACCCCTGCAGCTTTTATGCCGGCTATCGGCGTATTTTGTTGAAAAATATTAGAAAATACAAAGATGCCCACATTGCCCATCCCCACTTACATCCTGACCTTGACGTGCCCTGATCGCATGGGCATCGTGCATGCCGTTTCCGGTTTTTTGCTTGGGTCTGGTGGCAATATTGAAGAAGCAGCGCAATACAACGACCGCGACACCGGACTGTTTTTCATGCGCGTCAGCTTTGCCTGCAGCCAGCCGCCGGAGCAGTTGCGCTCGGATTTGACTGCTTTCGCGCAAGGCTATGGTATGAATTGGCAACTCCATGCTGCCGAGCAGCCTATGCGCACAGTGCTGATGGTCAGCCAGCAAGGGCACTGTTTGAATGATTTGCTGTTTCGCTGGAAAAGTGGGCTGCTTTGTTTAGATATTCGCGCCATCATCAGCAATCACCGCGATTTTTATCAATTGGCGGCGAGCTATAACGTGCCGTTTCATCACATTCCCATGGCGAAAGACGGCAAAGCCCAGGTTGAAGCTCGGCAAATCGAGATCATTAATGCTGAAGGCGCGGAGTTGGTGGTGTTGGCGCGCTACATGCAGATTCTCTCCAATGGGATGTGCCAAGCGCTGGCTGGCCGCGCGATCAACATTCACCATAGCTTTTTGCCCAGCTTTAAAGGCGCTAAGCCTTATTACCAAGCCCATGATCGCGGCGTGAAGCTGATTGGTGCAACAGCACATTACGTCACCGCTGATCTGGATGAAGGCCCGATCATTGAGCAAGATGTGGCGCGGGTGGATCATTCGGATACGGTCGATGACCTCACCGCTCGTGGGCGCGATACCGAGAGCCAAGTGCTCGCCCGTGCCGTGAAATGGCATAGTGAGCACCGCGTACTACCGAATGGCCGCCGGACTGTGGTGTTTCGGTAAAAACTGATTAAATAATCAGTGTTTTTCACTCTGTTTGCATCACAGCTGGCTCTGCAGTCTTGTTCAATGCGGGGCTTTCAGGCTAAAATAGAAGGCTTCACTGCTTTTGACGACGTAGTGAAGAGGTCGTCCGCATGGCTCCCATGCGGTGCGACTCTTCGTTTTTTTATTCACGTTTAGTAGAACCATGCCAACCATTAACCAACTCATCCGTCACGGACGCGAGGTTGAGACGATCAAGTCGAAATCTCCCGCGATGCAAAACTGCCCGCAGCGTCGTGGTGTTTGCACCCGTGTTTACACCACAACCCCTAAAAAGCCTAACTCCGCTCTGCGTAAAGTTGCCAAAGTGCGCTTGACCAACGGTTTTGAGGTGATCTCCTACATCGGCGGCGAAGGCCATAACCTGCAAGAACACTCTGTTGTGCTCGTGCGCGGTGGTCGTGTGAAAGATTTGCCCGGTGTGCGTTACCACATCGTGCGTGGCTCGCTCGATTTGCAAGGCGTGAAAGATCGCAAGCAATCGCGTTCCAAGTACGGCGCTAAAAAGCCGAAGGCCAAGTAAATTTGCCTGAGCGCAAGCTCAAAAAATCAAAGGTGTTGTTTCAAAGCGTGGCGCATTGAAATAACGTAGTGACTCAAATCTGCAATCGTGCAGAAAAAGTCGAGTAAGTGAAAGTTTTCATAAAACTTTCGCGGTATCTGCAAAGAATACCAACTGAAGCAAAGAGGTGAAACCATGCCACGTCGTCGCGAAGTCCCTAAACGTGAAATTCTGCCGGATCCAAAGTTCGGCAACATCGAGCTCTCAAAATTCATGAACGTCATCATGGAGAGCGGTAAAAAAGCGGTTGCTGAGCGCATCATTTACGGTGCGCTCGAGCAAGTCGAGAAAAAATCTGGCAAAGAGCCTATGGAATTGTTTGGCGTGGCCATCAACAATGTCAAGCCCATGGTTGAGGTGAAATCCCGCCGTGTTGGTGGCGCTAACTATCAAGTGCCGGTTGAAGTGCGCCCAGTGCGCCGCTTGGCTCTGAGCATGCGCTGGATCAAAGAAGCTGCACGCAAGCGCGGTGAAAAATCCATGGCATTGCGCTTGGCCAACGAACTCATCGAAGCTTCGGAAGGCCGTGGCGGCGCGATGAAAAAGCGCGATGAAGTGCACCGTATGGCAGAGGCCAACAAGGCTTTCTCCCACTTCCGCTTCTAAGGGCGGCTACTGCGCGGGCGATCTGCGTCGTTGCGGGGCCCGTCTATAAATCCTCATGGCCCTAAAGGCCACTCCGGTTTTTAGCCACCCGCGCCTAGCATCTCATCCCGCTCGCTACGCCGCGTTGCTCTCACAAAGAGTTCTGCGGCATCAGTTTTTGTACATAAAGGATATCTACTATGGCACGCGCCACTCCCATTGATCGCTATCGCAACATCGGCATTTCTGCACACATCGATGCAGGCAAAACCACGACCACCGAGCGTGTGTTGTTTTATACCGGCGTGAATCACAAAATCGGTGAAGTGCACGATGGCGCGGCCACCATGGACTGGATGGAGCAAGAGCAAGAGCGTGGCATCACGATCACCTCGGCTGCCACCACCTGCTTCTGGTCTGGCATGGGTAAGACCTTTGACGAGCACCGTATCAACATCATCGACACCCCTGGCCACGTGGACTTCACCATTGAAGTCGAGCGCTCGATGCGCGTGCTCGATGGTGCTTGCATGGTTTACTGCGCTGTGGGCGGCGTGCAGCCTCAGTCTGAGACCGTGTGGCGTCAGGCTAATAAATACAAAGTACCACGTTTGGCTTTCGTGAACAAGATGGATCGCACTGGCGCGAACTTCTTCAAAGTTTATGAGCAGATGAAGTTGCGCCTGAAGGCCAACCCTGTGCCCTTGCAAATCCCCATCGGCGCAGAAGAAGGCTTTGCCGGTGTTGTCGATTTGGTCAAGATGAAATCCATTTTGTGGAGCGAAGCCGATAAAGGCGTGACTTTCACCTATGGCGACATTCCTGCTGACTTGGCTGAAAAAGCCGCTGAGTTCCGCGAAAAGCTCGTTGAAGCTGCTGCTGAAGCCTCTGAAGAGCTGATGAACAAATACTTGGAAGGCGTTGAGCTGACCGAGTTAGAGATCAAAGCTGCCATCCGCCAACGCGCGATCGCCTGCGAAATCCAGCCGATGCTCTGCGGCTCTGCGTTCAAAAACAAAGGCGTGCAAGCCATGCTTGACGCTGTCATCGAATACATGCCAAGCCCAGTGGATATCCCACCTGTGCCTTGCACCGATGAGGATGACAAGCCAACGACCCGCCGCGCTGATGACAGCGAGAAATTCGCTGCGCTTGCATTCAAGTTGATGACCGATCCATTCGTGGGTCAGCTCACCTTCGTGCGCGTGTATTCTGGCGTGTTGAAGTCTGGCGACAGCGTGTACAACCCGATCAAAGGCAAAAAAGAGCGCATCGGCCGTATCGTGCAAATGCACGCTAACGCCCGTGAGCCAGTGGACGAAATCCGCGCGGGCGACATCGCTGCTTGCATCGGCTTGAAAGACATCATCACGGGCGAGACACTGTGCGATCCAGATCACGTCGTGACATTGGAGAAGATGGTATTTCCTGAGCCTGTGATTGCGCAGGCCGTTGAGCCCAAGACCAAAGCTGACCAAGAGAAGATGGGCATTGCCCTGAATCGCTTGGCGCAAGAAGATCCATCGTTCCGCGTGCGCACCGATGAAGAATCTGGCCAAACCATCATCGCCGGTATGGGCGAGCTGCACTTGGAAATTATTGTTGATCGCATGAAGCGCGAATTCGGCGTAGAAGCAAACGTGGGCAAGCCCCAGGTGTCTTACCGCGAAACCATCCGCAAAACGGTGGAAGATGCTGAAGGCAAGTTTGTGCGTCAGTCCGGCGGTAAAGGCCAGTATGGTCACGTCGTGCTCAAGATTGAGCCCAATGAGCCAGGCAAAGGTAACGTCTTCATCGATGCAATCAAAGGCGGTGTGGTTCCTCGTGAATACATCCCTGCGGTTGAAAAAGGCATCATGGAAGCCGTCACGCAAGGCGTGTTGGCCAACTACCCAGTGGTTGACGTGAAAGTCACGTTGCACTTCGGTTCGTACCACGATGTGGACTCGAACGAACTCGCGTTCAAAATGGCCGCGATTTTCGGCTTCAAGGAAGGCTGCCGCAAAGCCAACCCCGTGATTCTTGAGCCGATGATGAGCGTGGAAGTTGAAACCCCTGAAGACTACGCCGGTAACGTGATGGGCGATTTGTCCAGCCGCCGCGGCATGGTGCAAGGCATGGAAGACATGGTCGGCGGTGGTAAAGCCATCCGCGCCGAAGTGCCGTTGTCTGAAATGTTCGGCTACTCCACAACCTTGCGCTCCATGAGCCAAGGCCGTGCGACCTACACAATGGAATTCAAACACTACACGGAAGCCCCGCGTAACGTGTCTGAAGCCATCATGAGCGCTCGCGCTAAGTAATCGGTCTTCGTAGAGAAAACAAACATCCGGACGCAGAAGACGCAAAAGTTACGCAAAAGACGCAAAAACGAAAATCAAATCTTTGGCTGTTCTTCTGCGTCCGGACTTTGAATTAGTTTTATCCCTGTCTGCGATTTTTGGCCTCAAGCTGCCCGTGGCTTGAGAGCACGCACAAAGATGCAGACGTTAAACCTCACACGGGCATGTTCATTTGAAAGAAGTCCATCATGGCAAAAGAGAAATTCGAACGTAACAAACCCCACGTCAACGTCGGCACCATTGGTCACGTCGACCACGGCAAAACCACCTTGACCGCAGCGATTACAACCGTGCTTGCAGCCAAGTTCGG
>JAYWHR010000080.1:0-24332 GCA_043777675.1 Comamonadaceae bacterium
CTGCACTCAAAACTGGGTAACCTGTCACCCAACGCTTTCGAGCGTGAATCGACATCAAAAAAATCTATCAAACTGTCCTAAATTACTTGACCACTACACTGTAAAAACTTACCAACTTTGATGATTCATGCAAAAATTGTGATTTTTGATGCTCAACTTACACCATAACTCCATTTTTGTACCCCATATTTAGCGATGTGCAGTACGTTACTCTTCAAAATCCACCACTTTTTCTACCCCAATACTATATGTCCTACGACCTTGGCACTAGGCTTGTAATCGGCGTCGCGTCCAGTGCGATGTTCGATCTCACGGACCCTGACGCTGTGTTTCGAAGCAAAGGAGAAGAGGACTATCGCAAGTTCCAAGAAGAACATCTCAATAGCCCACTGCCTAAAGGCATCGCATTCTCATTCATTAGACGTCTGCTGTCGCTTAACAACCTTAGCGCAGATGCAAAAGTTGACTCACTTGTAGAAGTAATTCTTCTTTCACGAAATGACCCAGACACTGGTCTACGCGTTATGAAATCGATCGAGCACTATGGAATACAGATGACTCGCGCCATTTTTATACAAGGAAAGGCTCCCTTCGATTACATACCAGCACTCAATATTTCTCTCTTCCTTTCAGCAAACCAGTCAGATGTCACATCTGCAATTCGGGCTGGCTTTGCTGCAGGGCAAGTACTTGAATCTTTAATAATCGACGATGAGCGAGATGACGCTCTCAGAATTGCATTCGACTTCGACGGCGTCATCACTGACGACGAGTCCGAGACTGTGATGCATGAGACCAACGATCTTCAGCTGTTTCACGAACATGAAGTGCGGAATGTTATGCGGCCACACAATCCCGGCCCACTTAAAGAATTTTTGGTTCGTATTTCGAAAATACAAGCCGTGGAGGAATTGCGCAGGAAGGGTGATCGCGAGTATCACAACCGCCTACGGGTTTCGATCGTTACTGCTAGAAACGCACCCTCGCATGAGCGCGCTCTCAATACTTTGAAGGGCTGGGGAGTAATGGTGAACGACGCATTCTTCCTTGGTGGGATTGAAAAGGCTAAAGTCCTTGCAGTACTTAGGCCCCACATCTTCTTTGACGACCAGTCTGGCCACCTCAAGACAGCCAGCTCAGTAGTCCCCTCGGTGCACGTTCCATTCGGCGTGAAGAACCCTGACCCGCCTACAAACGCAATAACTGCCCAGTAAGGTCTCACTCCTCGCTCAAGCGGAGCGCCAACGTCAGAGCACCAAGCTCATGTTGGTGGTGCACGGTACATTTTTACCAGCCCGGGCGAGGCGTCCTGCCGTCGTCGCCCGCTTGGCACTAACGTTACCCAGGTACCTCCGAAGCGGAGAGCGTTGGGTGGTTGGATCAGAAATTTTTTGGAAGGCGCGTGGAGACCATTTCTAAATTGCCGTTGCCTTAATCGCGTGTGTTTGCAAAAAATTTATGTGCGAACTGCCCGACTGTAGGCAGCAGGTGTAACTGGTGGAGCGAAACGCGTTAAGCGCAGAAGCCACACGTCAAACGATGTAAAAGTTGGAATTTGCAAAGCGATTTACAATGCGTTTATCTTCAAAACGCCAAGCGTCGAAGGATCAAACATGCTGCAAACGTTTCAAGCCGAACTCAATGGTTCCCAGCTCATTTGGCTGGACGAGCCGCCTCAACCACTGACACGCGAACGTGTGTTGGTGGTGATGGAGCGGCCTGCGCTTGATGGGCAGGCTAGGGTTGCGGTCGATTATTCGCAGGCGTTCTTGCAAGCGCGTGGCTGTATGGGTTCATCTCGCAGAGAAGATTTGTTGAAGCAATTGGAGCAGCTTCGCAGCGATTGGGATCGCAATCAGACTCAAGTGCCCGGCTCTGATGGCGCTCGGCGGGGCTGATGGCTGCCAAGGCTTCATTTGACAGTAGTGCTGTCATTTTGTATTTCAACGATGCATTACCCCACGAATCCATTGCTTTGATGCAGCAAGCGATTGTTGCGGGCACGGGCGCAATCTCGGTGATTACCAGAGCAGAAGTGTTGGCTTGGCCGTCGCATACGCCAGCGTCCATTAAGGCGGCGCTATCGGGTATGGGCGGGTTTGAGCAATTGGAAGTCACGGTGCAAGTGGCTGATGAAGCGGCGCGTATTCGCCGCGATTGCAATTTAAAACTGCCCGATGCACTGATCGCAGCGACTGCCAAATTACGCCAAATCCCGGTCGTTACAGCCAATGGGCGTGATTTTGAGCGGGTGAAGGAATTGACGGTCATTGCCTGCTGATCGCTCCGTGGGAGAGTTGAAACCACTGCATCGACGTACGGTATTTCTGTCAGCCAGCCAACTCCGAAGCGGAGAGCGTTGGGCGGTTGGATCAGAAATTTTTTGGCAACTGCGCGTGGAAACCATTTTCAGTTCACTGAGGCCGCAGTCACGTGTGTTTTGAAAAATTTTATGGGCGAACTCCCCGGCAGTAGGCCGCAGGTACATACGGTAGAGCGATACGCCCAGTAAGCCAAAAAAAGCACAGATTTGAGAGAAAAATCAGCCAGTAGCCGGCATAGAGCCTGCGCATGGCGCTATGAAATTTGTAGTGAAGACTACCCAGCCAAACGCGCAGAAATCAGCTTCTCTAACCGCTCAGCCAACTCCCTGCGCTGCATCCCGCTGCTTTCCATGGGCTCTAAAAAATCCAGCTGCGCCGTGACGGGATCGGCGCGAAGCATGCGCCAGACGGATGAGAGGAGGGTGTCGTCGCCCACGTAGGTGGGGCTCATGCTTAGCGTGCCGTCAGCTTCTAAAAAGCGCAGGGCGACGGGTTGCACGGGGCTGCTTGCAGAAATGGCAGCTTGCAGGAGATTGCCGTGGAAGGGCAGGACGGTTTTGCCGTTGCTGGTGGTGCCTTCGGGGAAGATGCCAATCAGGTGGCCGGCTTTCAGATTCTCAGCCACTTGGTGGACGACGCGTAGGGCATCGCGGGCTTTGGTGCGTTCGATGTAGAGCGTGCCGACATTGGTGGCGAGCCAGCCGATGATGGGCCAATGGCGCACTTCAGATTTGGAGACGAAGCACACGGGCTGCGCGGCGAGCATCACGAGAATATCAAGCCATGAGACATGGTTGATGACGACCATGAGCGGGCCTTTTTGTAGCGGCTGGCCATTGACTTTGACGGCTACGCCAAGCAGCTGAAGAAATCGCTTTGACCAATCGGCCACGTGCTGCGAGCGCTGCTCATGCGTGGCGCTGGAGAAGCGCGTGAGGATGGTCCACATGCCATGCAGCAGATGCAGGCTGCAACGGGTGAGCTTGAGCAGGGCTAACAATGAGCGCATGGGTCGGTGAGACTTTTTTTAAGTAAAAATGAAGGGTGGCCGGCGTAGATAATGCGCGAAGTGCTATCAACTTTATAGTGATTATCACCGCAGTATTCAACGCATCTCAGATTCTAGGGCGAGTTTGGCGGCTATCTAAACCGCACTGAATCGATACACGTCGTCTTGTTTCCTGCGATGAAGCCGCCCTTCAAACATCAGCAAATGCAAATGCGCCAGCGCCTCGCCTTGGGCGAAGGTGAGCTGATGGAGATCAAGGGCGCGCTTGAACATGATGGCGACGATGTCGTGAGCAGTTTGCGGGGATTTGGCGCAAGCTTCGACCACCTCAGCTAGGCGCTCGGCATGATGGTCTTCCAGTTGCTTAATGCGCTCATGCAGGCCGATGAAGGGTTTGCCGTGGCTGGGCAGGATCAGCGTGGCCTCGGGCAACGCTTTCATCTTGGCAATGGAGTCAAGAAAGAGCTTGAGAGAATTCGCCTCAGGCTCTAAGTCATACACGCTGACATTGGTGGAGATGCGGGGCAGGATCATGTCGCCGCTGATCAGGAGCTTGAGCGAGGGGCAGGAGAGGGCGATGTGCTCGGGGGCGTGGCCGTAGCCGGAGATGCAATGCCAATCATGGCCGCCAATTTTCACTGTCATGCCATCCATGATGCGCACATAGCTTGCGGGCACGCTGGGCACCATTTGCGAATAATAGCCAGTACGCTCTCGGATTTGCTTTAAATAGTCTGGATTGCTCATGCCATGCGAGGCCACAAAAGCTGCCGCCGCTTCGCCGCCGTGCCCAGCGGCCACTTGGCAAGCCATGCGAGCGGCGTTGAAATCAGTGGCGCTGATCCAAAGCATGCATGTGTGATCGGGTGTGCTCCAGCGCTCACACAGCCAATGCGCTAGGCCAATGTGATCGGGATGCATGTGGGTGACGATCACGCGCAAGATGGGCAGACCTTCTAGCTCGTTTTCAAAAATCTGTGCCCATTGTGCGCGGCTTTCCGCGCGATCTATGCAGCAATCGACTGCCGTCCAGCCCTGCTTGCCTTCGATTTCATCGCGCAAGAGCCAGAGGTTGATATGGTTCAGCGCAAAGGGAAGTGCCATGCGAATCCATTTAACGCCTTGCGCCACAGTTAAAGCGCGGCTGCCTGCAGGCAGCGTCTCGCCAGCGGGCGTGTCCAGCGGATAGGTCAATCGAGCTTCGAGAGCATTCATGGGTGTTCATCAATTTCTTGTATAGTTGACGTTTACGTAAACGTCAATCGTTGAAGCTTAATACTGGTTTGCGATTGGCACTGTCACCTGCAGCAACTCTCCAACATGACGACCTACACGATCAGCGATCTCGCGCAAGAATTTGATTTGACCACACGCGCCATTCGCTTCTACGAAGACTTGGGGCTTCTGTCGCCCGAGCGCGTGGGCGCGGGCTCGCGTTCACGGGTGTACAGCGCGAAGGACCGCACGCGCCTCAAGCTCACGCTGCGCGCCAAGCGCCTCGGCTTTTCCCTCACCGAGGCCAAAGAAATCATCGATATGTATGACAGCCCGCGCGACACCGGCCCGCAGCTCAAGAAATTCCTGACTGTCCTCTCAGCGCATCGCAGCGAAATGGAAGGGCAACTGGCTGAACTGCAAGTGCAGCTGGATGAAATCAAGACGCATGAGAAAGAAGCCAAGGCGCTATTAGCTAAAAACGAGAAAAGCAAATGAACGCGCTACATCAAAGAATTGAAGAAAGCTTCAAGCGTCAAGGCATGACGCAAAACCTCGGCTTTGAGTTCATCTCTGCAGAAACGGGCAAAGTGGAATTCGCCATGCCGCGCAGCGACAAAGTCTTGCAGCAGCAAGGTGCGTTTCACGGCGGCGCACTCGGCACATTGGCCGATATTTCCTGCGGCTATGCCGCGCTCACGGTAGCGCCCGAAGGCATGGAAGTGACCACAGTGGAATACAAAATCAACTTCGTCTCATCAGCCGTCGGCGAACGCGTAGTCTGCATCGGCGAAGTCAAAAAAGCTGGCCGCACGCTCACGATTTGCACCGCTGAACTCTTCGACGAAAAAGACGGCGTGCGCAAAACCTGCGGCTACATGCAAGCCACGGTGATCAACATCGCAAAGAAGTATTGAAAACTAAGAATTTCTTTTCTGCGTCCTCTGCGTAACCTTCGCGTCTTCTGCGTCCGGTATTTGTATTTGATTTAGACCATAACCTTTTAGGAACATTGCCATGAACCTCCCCGGCCTCAACTTCCAACTCGGTGAAGACATCGATGCACTGCGCGATGCCGTACGCGAATTCGCCCAAGCCGAGATCGCGCCCCTGGCACACGACACCGATAAAAACGATCAATTTCCCATGCACCTGTGGCGTAAGATGGGCGAGCTTGGCGTGCTCGGCATCACGGTGGAAGAAAAATATGGCGGCGCAGGCATGGGCTATTTGGCGCACATGATCGCCATGGAAGAAATCTCCCGCGCTTCGGCCTCCATTGGCCTGAGTTACGGCGCGCATTCCAATCTCTGCGTCAACCAAATCCGCCGCAACGGCACGGAAGAGCAACGCAAAAAATACCTGCCTAAATTGATCTCTGGCGAACACATTGGCGCGCTCGCCATGAGCGAGCCCGGCGCAGGCTCAGATGTGATCTCAATGAAGCTCAAAGCAGAAGACAAGGGTGGCTACTATTTGCTCAACGGCAGCAAAATGTGGATCACCAATGGGCCGGATGCTGACACGATGATCGTTTACGCCAAGACAGAGCCTGAGCTCAATGCTCGCGGCATCACGGCATTCATCATTGAAAAAGGCATGAAAGGCTTTTCCACAGCGCAAAAGCTCGACAAGCTGGGCATGCGCGGCTCGCACACGGGCGAGATGGTGTTTCAAAACGTCGAAGTGCCTGCGAGCCAGATCATTGGCGGCTTAAACAACGGAGCGAAGGTATTGATGAGCGGCTTGGATTACGAGCGCGCCGTGCTCGCCGCCGGGCCGATTGGCATCATGCAAGCTGTGATGGACAACGTGATTCCGTATATTCATGACCGCAAGCAATTCGGCCAAAGCATCGGCGAGTTTCAGCTCATCCAAGGCAAGGTGGCCGATATGTACACCATCCTGCAAGCAGGCCGCGCCTTCTGCTATCAAATCGGCAAAAACCTCGACATGCTCGGTACAGAGCATGTGCGCCAAGTGCGCAAAGATTGCGCCAGCGTGATCCTCTGGTGCGCAGAAAACGCCACCAAAATGGCTGGCGACGGCATTCAAATCTTCGGTGGTAACGGCTACATCAATGAATACCCGTTGGGCCGCTTGTGGCGCGACGCCAAACTCTATGAAATCGGCGCAGGCACCAGCGAGATTCGCCGCATGCTGATTGGGCGGGAGTTGTTTGCTGAGACGGCGTAAAGTGATTACAATGTAATTACTTTTTTGAGGAGTACGCTATGCAAACGCACGTCATTCAAGTTGGCAACTCTTTAGGCATACGGTTGCCTAAATCGGTGCTGGATACATTATCGCTGGAAAAATCGGCCAAGCTAGATATTCAAACGCTCAGCGGAAGTATCGTTTTAAGGCCATTGCGCAAGCCGCGCGATGGTTGGGCGCAGGCTTTTCAATATTCGCCAGCTGTAGAAGAATCCTTGTGGGGCGATTTGCCGCTGTCTGATGCATGGGAAGATGCTGATGCCTAAACCTGCCATGCCACAGCAAGGTGATATTTGGTGGGTGAATCTTGATCCGACATTAGGTGGTGAAATCAACAAACGCAGGCCCTGCTTGATCGTCTCGCCCAATGAGGCCAATGAGCATTTACTCACCGTGATCGCTGCGCCAATAACAAGCACGATTCGCCCTTGGCCGACAAGGCTCACGATCAAGCTGCAAAAGCAAAACAGCTCTGTAGCTCTGGATCAAATACGTGCAATCGATAAATCGCGCTTGATTAGAAAAATGACCGCAATTGATCCCGAGCCAGCCTTGGTAATTCTTCGCGAAATGTTTGAAAGTGTTTGAATCGCTATGCCACTTCGCCATCTCCTCAATCACAACAAACAATGGGCCGCTTCGATGGAGCGGGACAAGCCTGGATTCTTCACGGGCTTGAGTCAACAGCAAAACCCGCGCTACATGTGGGTGGGTTGCTCCGATAGCCGTGTGCCTGCCAATCAAATCACAGGGCTAGAGCCGGGCGAAGTATTTGTTCATCGCAATGTGGCCAATGTGGTGGTGCACTCGGATTTGAATGCGCTCTCGACGATTCAATACGCGGTGGATATGCTCAAAGTGGAGCATGTGATTGTGTGTGGGCATTACGGCTGCGGTGGTGTGCACGCTGCCTTGGGCAACGTGCGGATCGGGCTGGCAGACAACTGGATTCGGCATATTCAAGATGTTCGCGATATACATTCGGCGCGACTGTTTGCTTTGCCTAAAGAGCAGCGCTTAGATATGTTGTGCGAAATCAATGTGATTCACCAAGTCTTGAATGTGGCGCAGAGCACGGTGATGCAGGATGCTTGGGCACGCGACCAAGACGTGACGGTGCATGGCTGGATTTATGGTGTGCATGACGGTGTGCTCCATGACTTACTGATGAGTCTGAGTGCGGCCCGGGATGTGTTGCCGACTTACAAAGCAGCCATCGACGCAGTTTTTGATGCAAAAAAAGCGGGTAGCCGGCAATAAGTGTGCGCAGAGTGCTATGATTTTGATAGCTTGCAATGCATTTTTTGATCTTCACGGATCACGCGACCTGCTTTGATCGCGCTGAGCATGTCAAGCGTGAGGCATCTCAGGCTCCAAGAACCGAATCGTGCGTGGGCGCTCCTCGCTGTCTTTGATGAGCAAGGCACGTAGCTTTTTATCGATCAGGTAAAAATCTTCTGAGTTGATTCGCCAAGAAGCAACTGAAACCGTAAACTTCAGCGGTTGCATGTTGTTTTCATTGGGGTTCAGCATCAAACCGAGCGCAACCAAGCGAGAGAGGCTTGCATTGAGTGCATCGCTTGGCTTCACATCTGGCATCGCAATGCCCAGTACGTTTCGCCCAATGCGCCCGACACCATCGCGCTCGCGCATGGCGGTGCGCACCATGCGCACACTACGCAGCATCAGAGCTTCCAATTGCACGGTACTCAAGTTTTGTTCTTTCGACTCCACCAAAACATAGGCTAGGCTGATATCACGCCCGGAACTCTTCGCACGCAGCCATGCTTTGTTGGCCAAATCAATAAAACGAGATTCGTTGAGAAAGCCAGTCAGCGGATCGCGCTGCGCCGCCACCTGCTCACGCACCGCTTGCGCATGGCTTTCGCGGCTGTAGGCGTTTAAGCAAAACATCATCGCTATAGCTTCTACCATTGCTGCTAGCATGGGGGTATTGAGTGGCAGCCAAGGCATCGTGATCTGCCCAGTGCTTTGCGCCAGTATCAAGGCGATGCTCACCACGTAAGGGGTATACACGAGAATCCAATAGCGGCTGTAAGGCACACGTTTGCGCCAAGCTTGGACTGCTGTAAAAAGAATAAAGGCGCTGATCGATACCGTGATCGCTATAAAAAACGGGATAGCTTGCGCGTATTCAACGATAAAAATTGTCAGCAGCATGTAGCCAACACAAGCTGCAATCAACAGCAGCGTGACGCGCCGATACGCATTCCCCAGCCATTTACCAAACATCGCGCTCACAAAAAGCAAATTGAATGAAAACGCAGACAGCACGAAATACACCACCGCATCGCTTGCGAACTTGCTGGCATTTGGCCAAAGAAATTGCTGCCCGACACCTGAATACGCCATGGCAGACAGCAGGGTAGCAAGCAAATACAGGGCGTACCACAAATAGGTCCAGTCTCGGTAAGAAAGCATCATTTGCAAACAAATGAGCAGCAGTGCTGCCATCAGTCCCGCCAGCAGGCCAGACCAAAGCGTGTGCGAAACATCGCGCTGCGTGGCAGAAGTTGCATTCACAATAACCGGCTGGATGGTGGCCGGCAATTGATGTATGACTCGGATGTACACATCGTGAACACCTGCGTTGGATACGTTTAAAGGAAACCGCGGGCGAAGCGAGCGGGCGGGCCATTGCACATGGGGAACTCGATCACCTGCCGCTGCCATCTGCCAAGCGCCAGAGGCATCACGTTGATACACCTCATATCGATCCACGATAACCGTGGGCATTTCCAAAAGCCACTGAGTCTCTAGGCCTTGGCTCCCGCTGATTTGAATGCGAAGCCAAAGCGGATTGTCGATTGAGATAGGGTACGTGGCTCTTGGTATAAAGGGCGCAAATCGATGACTGGGCAATGCGGCGACCTCCTCAATGGTCTGCGCTGCATTGAGGCCGAAAGCGACTGTTAGCGGCGCGGAATCCACGCTACCGGAGATTTTCGAAATATCTAGTGGCACCACAGCCAGAGTCGGGTGGGTATTGGATTGAGCGTGTGCCGAGCCATAACCGTCAGCCGTTATTAACGCGAAACACAGGGTGAATATGCGGAAAATGATCGAAGACAAAAGCCGGCGCATGATTTTTCGGGATTTTTATCTTCGGGTGATTACACGCTGACTCGGTATCAAGGCTCTAGGAATCGAATAGTACGCGGTGTTTCTTCACTATCTTTGACAAGCAGTGCGCGTAGCTTTTTATTGATCGTCTCGAAACTGTCGGCTGTGATTCGCCGTGATGCGGCTGCCAATGTTAATTTAACTGCAAGATCGGCGTTGCTATTTAAGTCGAACTTCGAGCCCACAGCCACTAAGCGTGATAGCCGGGCGTTCAGTGAATCACCCGGCTGCACATTCGGCATCGCTATTGAAAGTACATTGCGCCCAATACGACCCAACTCATCGCTTTCGCGCATTGTCACGCGTATCTTGCGTGCAATCTGTAGTATCTGGGCTTCCAGCTGCACTGTGCTGAGGTCTGGCTCGCTTGATTCAATAAGCACGTAGGCGATGGTGATTTCACCGCCCGCGCGGCCTGCGCGCAGCCATGCAGCCGTTGCTGCCTGTATAAAGTTTGATTCGTTGAGAAATCCAGTGAGGGGGTCGCGCTGAGCAGCCGTTTGTTCACGCACGGCTTGTGCGTGCCGTTCACGGCTGAATGCATTGAGGCAAAACATCATCGCCATGGCTTCGATCATGATAGTGATCAGTGGTAAGTTGGGTGGCAGCCAAGGCAAACTAATCTGTCCTGCGTTTTCAAATGTTGCTAAGGCAATACTGGCGAGAAAAGGTCCATATATCAAGAACCAATAGCCGCTGTAGGGTATTTTTTTTCTCCATGCTAATAAGGCTGTGCCAACAATAAAGACGCATGAGGCCATCACAATCGTCATGAAAATCGACGCCGTCTTTGCATACTCTGCGCCCAAAAGCATATTCGCCACGTAGGCTGTGCAAGTAGCGATCAATAGTCGGGTGACCCAGCCGTGGGCAACGCCTAAGCGGCTGCCAAACATGGCATTGACGAATTGCAAATTAAAAGCGAACGCAGTCAACTGAAAGTATGCTACGGCATCGCTTGAGAATTTAGTGGCACTTGACCAGAGAAAATATTGCCCCACACCAGAATAAGATAGTGCTGTCAACATGGTGAAGAGCAAATAACCCGCATACCAAAAATAGGTCGAATCGCGGTAAGTGACTGCCATTTGTGTACAGAGAATGATCAACACGCTAAACAGGCCAACAAGGGCGCCCATCAACAAAATAAGGCTTAAATCTGCGCTAGTTGCTGCTTCAGCATCGGCAATCACTGGCGCTATCCGACTTGGCATTAAATGCACGATGCGTATAAACACCTCATGGGTGCCTGAGATAGCGGTTTTAAGTGGAAAGCGAGGGCGAATCGATTTCAGCGGCCAATTTGCATGAGCCACGTAATCACCAGCGGCGGCTTGTTGCCAAATGCCTTGCGCATCGCGCTGGTACACCTCGTATCGATCCACGACCACGCTGGGCATCTCCAGCACCCATTTTGACGCCGCCAACTGATCCGAATCTAACTTTAAGCGCAACCAAAGCGGTTTGTCTCGCCCTATGACGTATGTCGCTCTTGAGTCAAATGGTTTAAAGCGCTCGTTTGGCAGTGCTGCAACTTCCTGCACTGTTAGCGTACTTGGCAAGTCAGGCGCTATCTCAAAAGAAGCAGTGTAGCAACTCGACGAGGGCACTGGCGCAGCGCTGCTCAAACTACTGGCTTGCGCACAAACCGTCAGGTGGAGCATGCAAAAAAGCATGCCGAGCCAGGCGCGTACCCAACCCGACAATGACCCAAAAAGTTGAAGCATTCAGCGCGGGTCTCAAGCCTGTTGTGCAGCACTTGCCTTGCGATTTCCGTGCTTGGCCAAGATTTCGACGTAAATGCCCGTCCCGCCGGCTTGTGCTACAGCATCCACTAAACGATTGAGCTCGGCCACATGCGCAATCGCCGAGTCAAGCTCTGTAGCACCCACCCGGCAATCAAAATCCCAAAAATCGACACCGGGTAGCAAAGCACGGCTGCGCTCGCGCTTAATGTATTTGCGAATATCGTGTTTGATCGCATCCAAAATCCGATCAGGATGCTTGCCTTCAATGGCCAGCGGGTAAATTTTTTTCATGGTGATCCTTGGGATAGGTGATGATACGGCCTATCTTCCCCAGACTTTATCCCGGCATCTTCGACATGAACACCCAACTTCAGCCGCCCGGCAACGACGATATCGCTCTGCTACCGCTTTTTGAGCGGTTGGAGATGTCTCGCATCACGCTGGTGCGCAGCGGGGCGCAGGCGCAAGAAGCTGCTGTGCGATTGCAAGCGACAAACGCTTGGGGCTTTGATACGGAATCTAAGCCCACGTTTCGTGTGGGTGAGGTATCTACCGGGCCGCATATTTTGCAATTGGCCACTCATGATCATGCTTGGGTTTTTCAGTTGCACGATGCGCAGTGTTGCGCGGTGGCGGCGCAGCTGCTCGCAGATGAGTCTAAGGTGAAGGCGGGATTTGGTCTGGGGGACGATAAGAAGCGCATCCGCAGCAAACTTGGCGTGGAGCCAGGCGGCATAGTGGAGATCAACACGATTTTTCGCAAGCTCGGTTATCGCAAAGAGTTGGGCGTGAAATCGGCGGTGGCTGTGATGTTTAAGCAGAGATTTATCAAATCCAAGAAAGCTTCAACCAGCAATTGGGCTCTGCCGAATTTGAACGAAAGCCAGCTCATTTACGCAGCTAATGATGCTTATGCTGCCATGCGCGTGTATGAGGCGTTGCAAGCTTTGCCTGTGCATTCGCTATAAAAATAATAGCACTCTGCGCATATTCTATGCCGGCTATCTGCTTAAAACGCTTCAAATAACACCATAAAAACAATCTGGGCAGAGCGCTCGGTAGCGCATGTTGCCGCCAATCAGCACTTGGCTGCCCTGCATGATGCGATTGCCTTCATCATCAAAGCGCGCATTCATGCTGGCTTTTTTGCCGCAATCGCAAATCGTCTTCATCTCTTCGACATCGTCGGAAAGCACAAGCAGCGCTGCTGAGCCTTCAAATGCCTTGCCTTGAAAATCGCTACGCAGGCCATACGCCATCACTGGCGTGCGGTTTTCATGCGCCCAACGGTGCAGCTCCTCGACTTGGGGGCGCGTGAGAAATTGCGCTTCGTCGATCAGCACGCAGGCTAACTTTGAAATCCAAGCTTGCTGCTGAGCAGTCGCGATGCGCTCGGCCATGAACTGTGTGGTGTTGAAAGTCAGTGCATCGCGTGAGAGTCCAAGGCGCGACGCAACTTTGCCGTGGCCATCGCGGTTGTCCAGCTCTGCTGTCAGCAAAACGACGCGCATGCCGCGCTCTTCGTAGTTGAAGGCTGCTTGCAGCAAAGCGGTAGATTTGCCCGCGTTCATCGCGGCGTAGCGGAAATACAGTTTGGCCATGGACTGAGTTTAAAAGACAAGTTCAGCTTTGAATTCTGAATTTTTCAATACGACATGGCATTTTGCGCTTGCTTTACATACAAAATAGCGCTTGATTCAATCAGGAGACCGAGATGGCCATCTTTAGTCAAGACGCACTTAACCCGGGTGTAAAAAAGCGTGAGGTGTTTGGGTGGGCGATGTATGACTTTGCCAACTCAGGTTACACCACGGTGGTGATCACCGCAGTTTATGCAGCTTACTTTGTGGGCGGGATCGCGCAGAAGGCCGAATGGGCCACGTTTGCCTGGACGCTGGCACTGTCGATCTCGTATGCCATTGTGATGCTGACCATGCCCAGCATTGGAGCCATGGCGGATCTACGTGCAGCGAAGAAGCGCTACCTTATGATTTTTACAGCAGGCTGCGTGATAAGCACTGCAGCACTCGCATTCACAGGGCCGGGCACGGTAGCGCTGGCCTTCTTTCTGATCGTCGTCTCCAATATGTTTTACAGCTACGGAGAATCGCTCACCGCCGCTTTTCTGCCCGAGCTCGCACGCCAAGAAGCATTGGGCAAGGTCAGCGGCTGGGGCTGGAGCTTTGGCTATTTCGGCGGCATGCTCGCTTTAGGCATCAGCTTGGGCTATGTGCTGTGGGCGCAAGGCAAGGGCATTCCTGCGGAAAAATTCGTCCCTGTGACGATGATCATCACTGCTGTGATTTATGGCGGCTCGGCGCTTGTCACTTTCAAGCTGCTCAACGAGCGCGCCCAGCCTAATCCAAATGCGCTTCAGACAAGCGGCTTCAAAGCCTCCTTCATCCAGCTTAAAACCACCTTTCAAAACGCCCGTCAATACAAGGATTTCATGTGGCTTATGCTCTGCGCCGTGTTTTATCAAGGCGGCGTGATGGTGGCAATCTCGATCGCTGCGATTTATGCCGAGCAGGTGATCGGCTTCATGCCGCAAGAGACGATGGTGTTGATTTTTGTGCTCAATCTGGCGGCTGCAGCTGGCGCATTCGCCTTCGGATATTTTCAAGATCGCGTCGGCCATAAGCTTGGCCTAGGCATCACACTCGTTGGCTGGATCGCTACTTGCATCATCGCTGCGCTCACCACTACAAAGGGCGGTTTCTGGTATGCCGCAGCGCTCGCGGGCGTATGCATGGGATCGAGCCAATCAGCAGGCCGCGCGATGGCCGGCATGTTTGCACCCAAAGCGCAGCTGGCTGAGTTTTATGGCTTGTGGGGCTTCGCCACGCGCCTAGCCAGCATTATTGGCCCACTCGCCTATGGCTCCATCACTTGGGTCACGGGCGGCAATCAGCGCATCGCTATCGCATCCACCACGGTGCTTTTCGTGATCGGTTTGATCGTGTTGCAGAAGGTGGATGTTAAGCGTGGGCAAGCTGCAGCATCAGCTGCTTGAGGCTGGCTGTGTCCTCGGGGGGGTATTGAGCGCAGTGATCCATTTGGCTTTCGGCATCTCAAATCCGCTGCGGGATTCGGATGCAGGATCTCGTGGCGTTTTTATTCTGGGCTGGCCTGCGACCTAGGATCCATCTGAGAGAGCGCTTTGGCCAATACAGGTGCTGACACCGGCTTGTGCAAAAGCAAAGCATCAGTGCTTTGAGCCTCTCTGATGCGTTCGGGAGCAGTATCTCCGGTGATGATGATCGCTGGAAGCTTGGCAGATACGCCGCGCGCTTGTATGGCTTCGCGTATTTGAGCGATGGCTTGAGCCCCAGTATGGCCCTGACGCAAGCGGTAATCTGAAATCAGCACTTGCGGTAACTGCTCGTCTGGCAACACCGCCAGAGCGCCCAATGCATCAAGCGCAGATTCAAAACTTGTGTATTGACAGCCCCAAGAGCTAAGCAAGCTTTGCATACCCGCGCGCACTGCCGCTTCATCATCAATCACCATGATACGCAAGCCTGTGCAGCTGACCGCAGGCACAACGGTAGCATCGCCTTTGAGCACGCCTTGATATAAAGGCAGCACCAGCTCAAACAAGGAGCCTTGGCCTTGTACAGAGCGCAAATTGATCTGCAGTTGCATCGCCTCGCACAAGCGCTTGACGATGGCTAGACCCAGCCCCAAGCCTTTTTGCCGATCACGCTCTGGGTTATCTATTTGATGAAATTCTTTAAACACTGCCTGCTGCTGATCTGCTGCAATGCCAGGGCCGGTATCCCACACTTGCACCACCACGCTTTGCCCGCGCTTGCGACATGCCACGAGAACTCTGCCGCGAGTTGTATATCGAATCGCATTACTGATCAAATTGCGCAGCACCAGATCCACCAAGCTCGGGTCAGCATAGGTGGCTAGCGTGGTGTGGCGACTGCGGTATTCCAAGCTTTTTGCGCTGGCTTGTAGGCCGAATTCGCGCTCTAAATCCCGCAAGGCGTTAGACAGGGCAAACGAGCGCGGCCTGACTTGCACCGCGCCGGCCTCTAAGCGAGAGTAATCCAGCAAGGTGTTGAGCATGTCGCTGGTCGAGTCAGAAGCGGAGCGCAGATGCGTGAGGATTTTGCGCTGATCTTCGCTCAGATCGCCTGTGCTCATCGCTTCTAAAAACAGGCCCATCGCATGGAGCGGCTGGCGCAGATCATGGCTGGCAGCGGCTAGGAATTTTGATTTGTCTTTGTTGGCGGTTTCTGCTGCTTCTTGTGCAAGGTGGGCTTGCTCGGAGGCCGCCTGCGCTTGCTGCGATTCGTGACGTAGCTTGTCGACCAAATCGACGTTTTTAAGCTTGATGACGATGCTTCGCTCTGCGGCTTGCTGCGCATTTGCTGCCTGAATCAAGCTCATCATCACGTAAATCGCTACGAAAATTCCTAAGGGTGCAAAGGTGGGATTGGCAAACCCCAATACTCCTATCAGTAAGGTACACGACATAGCGAGCAGATAAGCCAGCGCTGCGGGCATTAAAGCGACGCAGATGCCCAGAGCGCCTGAATTGACGCCTCCCACCACAAGAAGGGTGTAAACCACGGCTAAATCGCTGCCGTAGACAGCAGCTACCGTGATAGAGCTGCCCCAGCCCAGCCCCAATAAGCCTAGGCAAACAATTTGAGCGCGTGCTTGATCAATGAAACTGAATTGTTTCTCGCCAATTTTTTGAATGCCAAACATCAGTGCAATGATGAGAAGCTTGAATCCAAACCACGCCATGCATGCCCACAGCGGCACCTGCGACCACATGAACCAGAGTTGGCCTAACGATGTGAAAAACGAAGCGATGAGCGCAACCGGCAAATTGCGCCAGACTAAAGCTACCTGCTCACGCAGTATGACTTCGCCTCTCAACGACAGATGCTGATGCCAAAAGCCCCTCAATATCATGAACAATTCACTTACCGGCGAACTTGCAGCGCACCAGGATTGACGATATTTGTAGGCTGACCTTTGATGAAGTTCACCACATTGTCAAACGCTGCGCCGAAATAGAGTTCGTAGCTGTCTTGTTCCACATAGCCGATGTGTGGCGTACAAATACAGTTCTCTAATCTCAACAGGGCGTGGCCCTGCAAGATCGGCTCGCTTTCAAATACATCAACAGCAGCCATACCAGGGCGCCCACGATTAAGAGCGGCGATCAGCGCATCTTGGTCAATCAGCTCGGCGCGGGCAGTGTTGACCAAAAGAGCGGTGGGTTTCATGAGAGATAAATCTTGCAGGCGCACGCAGCCTGTGGTTTCTTCGTTCAGTTTCAAATGCAGCGAAAGCACATCGCTACGACCGAAAAGATCCTCGCTACTGGCAGCGGTAGCAAAGCCCAAGCCTTGCGCGCGGGCGAGCGTCGTCTCGCGGCCCCATACGAGGACTTCCATACCGAAAGCTTTGGCGTAGCCTGCAACGAGTTGGGCAATTTTGCCAAAACCCAAGAGCCCAAGGGTGCGGCCTTTGAGCGTGGTGCCGAGGTTGAAATTGGCTGGCATGGATGCGGTTTTTAAGCCTGATTGCTGCCAAGCACCATGCTTCAAATTGGCGATGTATTGTGGCAAGCGACGCTGAGCAGCCATGATGAGAGCCCAAGCCAGCTCAGCTGGTGCCACAGGCGAGCCCACGCCTTCAGCCACAGCAATGCCACGTTCGGTGCAGGCATTCACATCAATATGGGCACCCACACGTCCAGTTTGTGAAATGAGTTTTAGGCGTGGCAGCTTTTCAATGATCTGGCGTGGCAAATGCGAGCGCTCTCGAATCAGCACGATCACGTCTGCATCTTTAAGGCGCACAGAAAGCTGGCCGATACCCTTGACCGTATTGGTATAGACCTTGGCTTGGTACTCATCTAGTTTTGATGCGCAGGGCAGTTTGCGCACAGCATCTTGATAGTCATCTAGGATCACAATATTCATATCTGCTAATTGTGCCTGCAAGTTAGCGACTTTGCGGCTACCATCCTCGTTTCAAATAATAACTTTTGGAGCTTTTCTCATGACTATTTCCATGTCTTCGGCCAGCGCGCCTATTCTTAAATCCATGCTGAGCAACCTTGATTATTTCCTAGTGAAAGCTCAGGCGCATGCAGAGGCTAAAAAGTACGACCCAACCAATTTGCTGGCTGCACGCTTAGCACCAGACATGCTGCCCCTCACGCGCCAAGTGCTGATTGCGTGCGATGCCAGTAAATTCGGTATTTCACGCCTAGCCGGCGTAGAGGCACCAAAATTTGACGATACAGAGTCAACGGTTGAGCAACTGCGTGAAAGAATTGCCAAAACGATTACATTCATCGACAGTGTGGCCGCAGAAAAAATCGATGGCACGGAAGACAAGGACATCACCTTTCCC
The DNA here is from genome assembly GCA_043777675.1 of Comamonadaceae bacterium. GTDB lineage: Bacteria > Pseudomonadota > Gammaproteobacteria > Burkholderiales > Burkholderiaceae_C > JANMDU01. Next base: position 18,048 of record JAYWHR010000080.1, read on the forward strand.
ATTGGCCGCGATGGCAGCACGCGCACTATGAAGGGCGAGGCTTACCTTAAGCATTGGGTCATTCCGAATATGTTTTTCCACGTCACCACTGCATATGCTCTGTTACGCCACAACGGTGTGGAATTAGGTAAAACGGACTTCTTGATGGGCGCTAAGCAAGCAGGATAAATCCCCTTGCCTTTCAAGCTGCCTCAAGCTTTCATCTGCTGGGGTAGCCAAGTGATGATTCCTGGAAACAGGTAGAGCAGAATCACTGCCAAGACCATCAGAAAGAACATCGGCAGCGTGACGCGAGCGATGTAGGTCAGCTGCCGGCCCGTCATGCCTTGCAGCACGAAGAGATTGAAGCCCACGGGCGGCGTGATTTGCGCCATCTCCACCACCACGACGATGAAGATGCCAAACCATAGCGGATCAATGCCGGCTTTCACAATCGTCGGCAATATCACGCCCATGGTCAGCACCACCATGCTGATGCCATCTAAGAAGCATCCCAAGATGATGTAGAACACCATCAGCGCCATGAGCAACTGAAATTGCGAAAGGCCGAGACTGCCGATCCATTCTGCCAAATGGCGCGGCAGGCCGATGTAGCCCATAGCTAGAGTGAGAAAAGATGCACCGGCAAGAATCAGCGCGATCATGCAATACAGGCGCGTGGCACCCATCAGCGAATCTTTGAAAGATTGCCAATTGAGGCTGCGCTGTGTGGCTGCGAGCACGAATGAGCCCACTACGCCCACGCCTGCGGCTTCCGTCGCCGTCGCAATGCCCGCATAGATCGAGCCGAGCACGGCGATGATCAGCAACACCACGGGGATCAAGCTGCTCGATGCTTTGAGCTTTTCTCCCAAGCTCATCACAGGATCACGTGGTGGCACGAGTGTGGGGTTGCGCAGCGCCCAATAAATGATGTAACCCGAAAAAAGTGAGGCAAGCATCAAACCGGGCAACACGCCTGCGATGAATAGCTGAGAGATGGACACTTCAGCCGTCACGCCATAAACGATCATGATGATTGACGGCGGAATGAGGAGGCCAAGTGTGCCTGCGCCAGCGAGCGTGCCGATCACAATGTCGTCGGGGTAGCCGCGCTTTTTGAGCTCGGGCAAAGTCATCTTGCCAATCGTGGCACAAGTGGCCGCTGAAGAGCCCGAGACTGCCGCAAATATCGTGCAGCCGATCACATTCGTATGCAGCAAGCGGCCCGGTAGCGCTTGAATCCAAGGGGAGAGGCCGCGAAACATGTCTTGCGAGATGCGCGTACGAAACAAAATTTCACCCATCCAAATGAAGAGGGGCAGAGCAGTGAGTGTCCAACTGCTTGATGACCCCCAAATCGTGGTGGCCATTGCATCGCCTGCGGGACGGCTAGAGAAAAGCTGCATCGCAATCCAAGCTACGACAGATAGCGTGAGCCCGATCCATACGCCGCTGCCGAGAATCAAGAACAACGAGACGACAAGAAGGATTGAAATGCCGATATCACTCATTTTTAAAACTATTTCGCTTTAAGTCGTGATTTACTTCAACATATTCGCTTGTCGTAAGGTTTCTAGCGTAGCAGACGCGAGTGACTTCGAAAACTCGCGAGTTGGTGGGTTGTTGTTTGGGCCGCTCACCAATGTCCCAGAAGTTACCTTGGTAAACCCGTTCCATCTTTGACGAGTGGAATTGTCGTAAACGTCGACCCGAACGATGACAAATACTTCCGCGCCACCATAGGTGCCATCTACGGGAGTCATCGTAATTGTTTGAGCTTGGCCTTTGATGATACCTTTGCTAGTCAGTGCAGCCTCCATATCCTCAACTGAATATTGCCGCATTAAACCTGTTATGCCGCTCATGTAGTTTCGAGCTGCATTCCTCATTCCATCAGAGGGGGGTTGCGCAACTGGAGTTACTCCCCCATAACCAACGGCTACTGTTTGTATTTTGAAGGACATTGCAGGGTTATCAATCCACTGAACAAACGCGCCCGAAATTTTGAAGTTTGCAGGACTAACTGGACCGACGCTGCCAGAGGTAGCGCATCCAGCCAATCCAGAGATTGCAAGTGTCAGGACGATAAAAATTTTGGCAAATATATTCATAAAAACGTTCCCCTTTTATTCGTTATGCAGTGATTCAGCCGAGGCGACTTGCACGCGCTTACCACGCAGCTCCATCACCAACTCGTCGATGAAGGCAATGGCCAGAATCAGTGTGCCAATCGCCATGGAGAGCTGTGGAATCCACAGCGGCGTGGCATCGTTGCCAGTAGAAATATCGTTGAACTGCCAGCTTTGAAAAGCCAGTTTGCCGGCGTAGAAAGCGGCGATGCTTGCCAAAGCACTCGCTGCAAAGAGCGACCAAACTTCCATCGCTTTTTGCGGGGTACCGCTTAGCTTGGTGATCAGCAAAGTGACGCGGATGTGTTCGCCTTTTTTCAGCGTGTGAGCAAGAGCCAGAAAGCCCGCTGCAGCCATAAAGTAGCCGGCATAAGCATCTGTGCCGCGAATGTAAAAACCGAATTCTCGCCCGGCAATGGAAGCCAAAACCATGATCAGCATCAGCACCATGAAAAAAGCGGCCAGGCCGGCCGCTCCGTCATAGAGTGCATTAAGGAATTTGCGCATCTTAAATTGGCTTTACTTCAAGAATGCATCAACGAGTTGCTTGCCTTCAGGGCCGGCTTTTTCCAGCCATTCTTTAAGCATCGTGTCGCCAACTTTCTTCATATCAGCTTTCAGAGCAGCGCTCGGAGGCAAGATGGCCATGCCGCCGCCTTTGAGCTTATCAAGCGTCTCGCCATTGGCCTTTTTGCTGGCTGCGAAGCCGCGCACTTCAGCATCCGCAGCAGCTTTCATCACAGCCGCTTTGGTAGGTGCATCAAGCGCATCAAACGCGGACTTGTTGACGATCACGGCATTCTTGGGAAGCCAAGCTTGCAAGTCATACCACTGCTTGACGTTTTCGTGCAGTTTGGCATCCCAACCGGTTGAGCCTGAGCTCATCATGCTATCGGTAATGCCAGTGGCGAAAGCTTGGCTCACCTCAGCCGCTTGCACCGTGACAGGTTGCGCGCCAAGCAGTTCAGCCATGCGCGATGTAGCGGGGCTATAGGCACGCCATTTGTAGCCTTTCAAATCTGCGCCTGAAGCAATCGGTTTTTTCGAATACAAGCCTTGCGGTGGCCATGGCACGGCGTAAAGCGCGCTCATGCCTTGCTCGGCAAGTTTTTTCTCTAACATCGGCTTTTGAATTTTCCAAAGCTTAGCAGCTTCGTCATAACTGTCTGCCAGAAATGGCAAACCATCTGCGCCAAAGATTTGCCATTCATTTTGGAAGTTCGCGAGCAAGATCTCGCCAACTTGCGCTTGGTTGGTTTGCACAGCGCGCTTGATCTCGTTGGCTTTAAAGAGCGATGCACCTGGATGCACTGTGATCTTGAGTTTGCCGGCAGTGGCTTTATCTACGTCGGCAGCGAATTGCACCAAATTTTCAGTGTGAAAATTGGCGGCGGGGTAGGCCGATGGCAAATCCCATTTGGTTTGGGCTTGGGCGAATGAGCTGGTTAGCAGCGTGGCAGCTGCCGCAATGGCGGTAAAAATTCTGCGCTTCATGATGGCTCCGTGAGTTGCGTTGTTGATAAATTGAACTGTAGCCGCGCCAATGCGTCGCAGCATCGGTATTTGCCCTAAGTGTTGACAATTTATCAACGATTTGATGTCTAATCATCGAAATGAAAGATGATTCGACCACCCAATCAGCTGCAAAAAAGTCTGCTAAAAAATCAGTCTCGATTGTCTCGTCTGCCCATCTCGTCTCAGAGCATAGTGCCGAGATGAGTGAGTTTGAGTTTGGCTTGATCGTGGCAGGCAATGCGTTTCATCGCTGGGTGGTGCATTGCATGGCGGCTGCAGGCTTGCGCGATCTCACGCCGCTCGATGTGTTGGTGTTGCATCACGTGACGCATCGTGCGCGAGACAAACGCTTGGCCGATATTTGCTTCATCATGAACATCGAAGACACGCATTTAGTGAACTACGCGCTCAAAAAGCTCCAAGGCATGGGCGTTGTGCAATCCAATAAAAGCGGCAAAGACGTCACTTATGCATCGACTGCGCTTGGCATGGAACATGTGCAGCGGTATCGTGAAGTTCGCGAAAAATGCCTGATCGAAACGCTACATGCAGACGCTTCGCTGAACCGAGATATTGGAGAGTTGGCAAGATTACTGCGGGTACTCTCTGGCGTGTATGACCAAGCGGCACGAGCGGCTGCTTCTCTGTGAACAAGATCATGAATCAAAAATGGCAATTCTGGATTGACCGTGGCGGCACATTCACCGATATCGTGGGCAAGCGCCCCGATGGCTCGCTGGTGGCTCACAAGCTGCTTTCTGAAAACCCCGAGCAATACAAAGATGCGGCAGTAGCGGGCATTCGGCATTTGCTGGGGCTGCTACCGGGCGAGCTGGTGCGCTCGGATTTGGTGGAATGCGTGAAGATGGGCACGACGGTGGCAACCAATGCGCTGCTGGAGCGCAAAGGCGAGCCAACTTTGCTGGTGACGACGATGGGCTTTCGCGATGCGCTGCGTATTGCGTATCAAAATCGGCCGCGTTTGTTTGACCGCAATATTGTGTTGCCTGAGCTGCTCTACAGCGCAGTGATTGAGGCGCAGGAGAGGGTGGGTGCGGATGGTGCAGTCATCACTCAGCTGGATGAAGCGCTATTAAAAACGGAGCTTCTCGCGCAGTATTCAAGGGGGCTAAGGTCAGTTTCTATTCTTTTTATGCACGGCTATCGGTATACCGCGCATGAGCTGGCTGCAGAGCGCATTGCAAAAGAGGTGGGCTTCACGCAGATCAGTGTGAGCCACAAAACTTCGCCGATGATGAAGTTTGTGAGCCGGGGTGACACGACGGTCGTGGATGCATATCTGTCACCGATTCTCTCGCGTTATGTGAGCCAAGTGGCAAGCGAGCTGCCGGGCGTGAAACTGTTTTTCATGCAATCGTCGGGTGGCCTCACAGATGCACGCGCTTTCCAAGGCAAGGATGCCATTTTGTCGGGGCCGGCGGGCGGCATTGTGGGTATGGCGCGGACGGCAAAAATTGCGGATTTTGACAAAGTCATTGGCTTCGATATGGGCGGTACGTCTACCGATGTGAGCCATTACGCGGGCGAATTTGAGCGCGAGTTTGAAACGCAAGTCGCTGGCGTGCGTATGCGTGCACCGATGATGAGTATCCACACTGTTGCAGCGGGTGGCGGTTCGTTGCTAGCATTTGATGGAGCACGCTTTCGCGTGGGTCCAGAAAGCGCTGGCGCTAATCCTGGCCCCGCTTGTTACCGGCGTGGTGGCAATCTGGCAGTGACAGACGCCAATGTGATTTTGGGTAAGGTACAACCAACTTACTTTCCAAAAATGTTTGGTTTGCGTGGCGATGAAGCGTTGAGTTATGAAGCATCATTTGAGAAATTCAGCATCATGTCACATCAAGTTGGACGAAGTATTGAAGAAGTTGCAGAAGGTTTCATCAATATTGCTGTACAGCAAATGGCCAACGCTATCAAAAAGATTTCAGTTGCGCGCGGCTATGACGTCACTCGATACACCTTGCAGTGTTTTGGTGGTGCAGGCGGGCAACATGCCTGTCTCGTAGCCGACGCATTAGGCATGACCCGCGTCTTTGTGCACCCGCTTGCAGGTGTGCTCAGCGCTTACGGCATGGGATTGGCTGATCAAAACGTGATTCGAGAGCAGGCGATTGAGATACTGCTGACCGAGCAAGCTATGCCCGATATACGCCACAAGCTAGCCCTGTTGGTAGATACCGCAACGAGCGAGTTAACGCGACAACAGCTTGGCAATGGAGACATCATCGTCCACCAGCGAGTGCATGTTAAATACGAAGGTACAGATACGGCGCTGATCGTGCCGCTGGGTAATTTGATCGCCATTGAAGCTGCATTCGAGCACGCCTACAAACAGCGCTATGCTTTTTTAATGCAAGGAAAAGCGATGGTGGTAGAAGCAGTGTCTGTCGAGGCCATCATTGGTGGTGATGCCCCTGCAGAGCCGCAACTTAAGATGCGTGCAAAACGCGAAGTACCTGTTCGTGAAACAGTACGGATGTATTCTGGCAATCAGTGGCATGAAGCTGCTCTGGTGGTGCGTGAAGACATGAGAGCTGGCGACTCAGTACAGGGCCCTGCCATCATTGCTGAAAAAAATGCGACCACTGTGATAGAGCCGGGTTGGGAGGCGAATTTAACAGTCTTGAATCACTTGGTG
>JAYWHR010000081.1:0-1958 GCA_043777675.1 Comamonadaceae bacterium
AAATTCTGGTGGATACGGCGGCTTGTGATTCTTCGGACTGGACATTCTGGACTCCTTGTTTCGTAACGATAAGGTGTCCGTGAAATGGGGTCAACTCCAGCTTGCTTGGTCTGTGGGCGCTAGCTTGGGTCATCGTGCCACCGTTGCTCAAATCGCAGGCCGAGAAAATCGCCTCGGAGCAGCTGGGGCGCAAGCTTACAGTTGGCACGATCAATTTCAAACCTTGGACATTAGAGCTGGAGCTGCGAGATATAGTGATCGCAGGCGCTGGCGGGCAGGGTGAGCAGCTCAGAGTAGGGCGGGCGTATGTTGATGCCGAGCTACAAAGCCTGCTTCGGTTAGCACCGGTGATTGACAGCCTGCAGATCGAGAGCGTGCGCGGCAGCGTGGCGCATTTGGGTGGCGGTAAGTATGATTTCGACGATATTCTTGCAAAAATAGCATCGCGATCCGAAGCAAAGCAACCCAGCGATGAACTGCCCAAATTCGCCGTTTACAACATCGCTGTGAAAGATGTGGCGCTCAAATTTGAAGACCGGCCATTCGCAAAAGAGCATCAGATCACAGATTTGCATCTCAGCCTGCCTTTTTTGAGTACGCTGGCGGCGCAAAGAGAAGTCAAAACACAGCCGCGCTTGGCCTTTGCGCTCAATGGCAGTCGCTTTGACAGCACAGGCGAGAGCACGCCCTTCGTGCAAACGCGCAAGACAGATGCGAAGCTCGCCATTCGCGCGCTGGATCTCGCGCCCTATTTTCCATATTTGCCAGCGGGTATGCCAGTCAAGCTGGTATCTGGCGTGATTGGCGCCGATCTGACTGTGGCCTTTGAGCAAACCCCCAAGCCCGCCGTACGCATCACTGGGCAATTGCAGGCCGATAACGTAGCGCTGCAAGACGGCTTGAAAGCGCCCTTGTTGGCGATGAAGAATGTGAGTATCGTGGCTCGCGATATTCAACCGCTCTCTGGCATCGTTACGCTTGAATCCATCACACTACAAAATCCGCAGTTGCAGCTTCGACGCAATGCAGTTGGGCAACTCAATTTGGGGGGTTCATCTGAATCTGCTATTAAAAAAGAAGCACTCCGCGCATATTCTATGCCGGCAAATAGGCCAAAAGACTCTGAAAAACCAATCTCTAGCCCATGGCAGATCAGCATTGAGCGCATCGCTTTGAAAGAAGGCTCGGTGACTTGGGCCGACGACAGCACGCAACCACGCGCTGCGCTCGCCGCGCAATCCCTGAGCATCGAAGCTAATCAAATCGTATGGCCTTTTGCCGCTGACAAACCAATTGCTTTTGTAGGCAGTAGTCTCGTGGCGCAGGGCAGTTTGACGTTTAGCGGTACAGCCACGGATGCGAAGGCCAGCGTGAGCGCGCAACTGACTGGCTTGCCCTTAGCGCAACTGAGCGCTTATGTCGGGGGCGTACTCACACCCATGCTGACTGGCGTGGCCGATGTGCAGGCGAGTGTGCTTTGGCAAGCGACTCGTGAAGGTCAGAAAGAAGCTTTCCAAGTCAGTTTGCCCAAGGTAGAAGTGGCCAATGCCCAGCTGATGCAGGGCAAGGAACGCTTGGCTCAAATGAAGCTGCTCGCCCTAGCTGGCGGGCAAATTGATCTACTTGCGCAAACTGTCAATCTCGCAAAAATCGCGGTCACGGGCCTACAAACCCGCATCGAACGCTCAAGCCAAGGCCGCTGGATGGCGCAAGATTGGCTTAAAGCTGACGCCGCCGCTACCAACTCAAACGTGCCACGACAGGAAATGCTGGCCAAAAGGCCTTGGAAAATCACACTCGGCGACATCAATCTCGATGCACCCCAGCTCAACTTCATAGATCGAGCTCCCGCGGTTGGCTCAATCAAAGCTGTGATGCTTGATATCACTCAGCTCAAAGCAAAAATCTCACGCTTTGAAATCGACGGCGATAAGCTTTCCGCCAAGCCCATGCTGCTA
>JAYWHR010000082.1:0-23808 GCA_043777675.1 Comamonadaceae bacterium
CGGCCTCGTACATGTCAAACAGTGACTCACGCTCCCTGAAGCAGTAAATCAAAATATTCATCGCACCGCAGTCAAAGCCATGCGCGCCCAGCCACAGCAGATGGTTCAGCAGGCGCGTAATTTCGGCGTACATGACGCGGATGTATTGCGCGCGCTCCGGCACATCAACACCGATTAATTTTTCAATCGCCAGGCAGTAGGCTTGCTCGTTCGACATCATCGACACATAGTCGAGCCTGTCCATGTAGGGCAACGATTGGATGTAAGTTTTGCTCTCGGCCAGCTTTTCAGTGGCGCGGTGCAGCAGGCCGATGTGCGGGTCAGCGCGTTGAATGACCTCGCCGTCAAGCTCCAGCACCAAGCGCAACACACCGTGTGCTGCGGGGTGTTGTGGGCCGAAATTCAGCGTGTAGTTTTTAATCTCAGCCATTAGATTGACTCCCCCCCGAAGCGGCCTTTGGCCGCCTCCCCCTCAAGGGGGCAACACCTATGGCCTGGCAAAGCCGGTTCCACGGCGTTTGCTTGGTAAGTCACGTACGCTGCAAGTACCATCATGATCTGGCTCCACCGTAGTTCTCTTCGCGAATCACGCGAGGCGTGATCTCACGCATCTCGATGGTGACCGGCTGGTAAATCACTCGCTTTTGCTCAGGGTCATAACGCATTTCAACATTGCCGGTAGTCGGGAAATCTTTGCGGAACGGGTGGCCGATGAAACCGTAATCGGTCAATATTCGGCGCAGGTCGTTGTGGCCTTCAAAAATGATGCCAAACAAATCAAACGCTTCACGTTCAAACCAGTTGGCTGCGTTCCAAACGTCGTTGACTGAATCGACTACCGGGAAGTCGTCGTCCGTGCAAAACACTTTGAGCCGCAGGCGCTGATTCAGGCTGACCGATAACAAATGCGATGAGACGCAATAACGCAAGCCGTCATATTGACCGTCTTTGTACTCTGAATAATCAATGCCGCACAGGTCAATCAGTTGCTCAAATTTGCAGTCTACTGAATCGCGCAGCAGCGTTGCCGCTGCCAGGTAATCAGTGGCTACCACGGTGGCGGTGACTTCGCCAAAAGCAATTTTGATACTTTTAAGTTTTTCGCCCAGCAGGCTGGATACGGCAGCACCGATTTGCTCGGCCGTCGCGGGTGCCTTTGATGTCATGACAAGCATCAAGCCCTCGCAATCGTGTTGGTGCGACGAATTTTTTGCTGCAGTTGAATGATGCCGTACATTAGCGCTTCGGCCGTCGGCGGGCAACCAGGTACGTACACGTCAACCGGCACGATGCGGTCACAGCCGCGCACGACTGAATAACTGTAGTGGTAATAGCCGCCGCCATTGGCGCATGATCCCATCGACAGCACCCAGCGTGGCTCTGACATTTGGTCATACACCTTGCGCAGGGCCGGGCCCATTTTGTTGCACAGCGTGCCGGCAACAATCATCAAATCAGATTGACGCGGGCTGGGGCGAAACAGCATGCCGAAACGGTCCAGGTCGTAACGCGCAGCACCGGCGTGCATCATCTCAACAGCGCAACACGCTAGGCCAAAAGTCATTGGCCACAGCGAGCCTGTTTTGGCCCAGTTGACCACCGAGTCGTAGCTCGTGGTCATGAAACCTTCGTTGAAAACACCTTCAAGTGACATACAAAACCTTTTGTCGCGCAGCGTGAGAAGCCTTGATTTTCATTCCCAATCGAGCGCGCCTTTTTTCCACTCATAGATAAACCCCACAACCAGGATGCCAAGAAAGACCATGACCGACCAAAAGCCGACCGCGCCAATGTCTTTGAGCGCAACTGCCCAAGGGAAAAGAAAGGCGATTTCGAGGTCAAAAAGAATGAACAAAATAGCCACAAGGTAGTAGCGCACGTCAAACTTCATTCGGGCGTCTTCGAAGGCCTCGAATCCACACTCATAGGGGGAGTTTTTTTCGGCGTCGGGACGAACCGGCCCGAGCAACCGACCGAGCACTTGGGGCACCACGCCCACGAGGACACCGATCAAAATGAACAAGAGCACGGGGAGGTATTGATCGAGGTTCATGGTCAATTCGACGCAATAAAGCCGGTTTTCAAGATTAGGAGCCATTCAACTCGCAAAAGGCGAGCTGAATGGCTTTGATCTGGTGCGGACGGCGAGACTCGAACTCGCACACCTTTCGGCACTACCCCCTCAAGATAGCGTGTCTACCAATTCCACCACGACGGCTAATGTTTAAAAGTCTGCCAGCATGAGGAATTGCCGATGGCAGACGACATTGAATTTTAGCCCGAAAACCGCCCCAAATCAGGGTACACCCGAGCTAAATTTGATAGCATCTTCCAGTTCAAACGCGCGTTATTTGGAAGGAGCAGGAATAGGCTGAGCGCCCGATGCCGCTGTTGCAGGGATTGCGGTGGCTGTGGGTACAGCGGCCGCGCCAGAAGGAGCAGTTGGAATGGCTTGGGCACCAGATGCCGGAACTGCTGCGGGAGCAGTCGCAGGCGCTGCAGATTTTTCAAGCACTGAGCCCGAACCAGAGGGGCGCACACCGCTGGTGTAAGCCAAGCCGAGTGTGCAAACGAAAAAGACGGTGGCCAATGCGCCCGTCATGCGCGAGAGAAAATTGGCGCTGCCTGATGCGCCAAACAAGCTTCCGGAGCTACCGGAGCCAAAGGCTGCGCCCATGTCTGCGCCCTTGCCGTGCTGCACAAGGATCAGGCCGATCATGACCAAAGCGGAGATGATTTGTACGGCAAAAAGAATGGATGTTAAAACTTGCATGATGAATTTCCAAGGAGACGTGTATTTTAATGCTATAAATTTAGTAGCTGCTCGCGCTTATTATTTGCCGGCTGCAGCAATAATTTGCAAAAAGTCTGCGGCTTTGAGTGACGCTCCGCCAATCAGGCCACCATCAATGTCGGGTTGAGCCAACAGGTCTTTGGCGTTGGCGGCATTCATGCTGCCGCCATACAAAATGCGTACGCGTTGCTTGGATGCGCTACTGGCGGCATTGAGCTGGGCGCGCAACACGGCATGCACGGCCTGAGCTTGTTCGGGCGAGGCAGTTTTACCCGTGCCAATCGCCCAGACCGGCTCATAAGCCACCACGATTTCGCTGATGCAATGGCCGTTATCGTGGATCACGGCAGCCATCTGGCGCTTGACGACAGCTTCCGTTTGCCCGGCTTCGCGCTCAGCGAGCGTCTCGCCAACGCAGACAATTGGCGTGATGCCAGCGGCGAGAGCAGCTTTGGTCTTTAGAGCGACAGTTTGGCTAGATTCGCCGTGATAAGCGCGGCGCTCGCTGTGGCCAACGATGGCATATCGAATGCCAAAATCCTTGAGCATGCTGCCCGAGACTTCACCCGTGAACGCACCGCTGTCTTGCGTAGAGATATCCTGAGCTCCTAATTCGATAGCAATCTGCGCAGTATTTACGCCGGCCACATCACTTTTTTGATCTAAAAATGAGCGTTTGAGCAGATTGGACAGCTGCGCAAAATAAGGGGTAGGTACGCACAGCGCAACGTCACATGCGGGCGAGACGCCTGCAGGCCGGATGGCGGCAAGCAAGTGGCTCAGCAAGAGCTCGTTGGCCGCCAGCGAACCATTCATTTTCCAATTGCCTGCAATGAATTTTTTCATGACAACAACCCTAAGTTTTCGACCAATCCAACACAATCTTACCGATGTGTTGATTGCTTTCCATGAGCGTGTGCGCCTGTGCAGCTTGCGCGGGTGTAAAGCTCTTGTAGATGATGGGTTTGATCTTTCTGGCTTCAAGGAGGGGCCATACTTTTTCTCTGAGATTTGCAGCAATCGCCGCTTTGAAGCCCACCGGGCGCGGGCGCAGCGTGGAGCCGGTGATTTGCAAACGACGGCGCAGCACGAGGCCAGCGTTAAATTCTGCTTTCAAACCACCTTGAACGGCAATGATCACCAACCTACCCTCTTCTGCCAAGCATTCAACCTCTTTTGCCACATAGCTGCCCGCGACCATATCAAGGATGACGTTGACGCCACCAGATTGAGTGTTTGAAAGTACACCGCCAGAGGCTGCAGCACCCGTCAGTCGTTTGATTTCCTCAGCGAAATCCTGCGTTTTGTAGTTGATTGCATGATCAGCGCCGAGCGTCAGACACGCTGCGCATTTTTCATCGCTACCCGCCGTGGCGTATACCGTCGCACCAAACGCTTTCGCCATTTGAACTGCCGTCACACCAATGCCGCTCGTGCCGCCTTGAATCAAGATGCTCTCGCCGCTTTGCAACTTGGCGCGGTCAAACACGTTGCTCCACACGGTGAAAAACGTCTCTGGCAAGCTCGCCGCTTCCAGCATCCTCAAACCTTTGGGAACGGGTAAGCAAGAGCCCACCGGCGCTGCGCAAAGCTCAGCATAGCCACCGCCCGCCACCAAAGCACACACCTGATCGCCGATCTTGAAACCGGCCAGCTTCATCGCAGCAGCATCGCCACCCACGATCTCACCGGCCACTTCCAAGCCCGGAATATCGCTCGCGCCCGGCGGCACGGGATAGCCCCCAGTGCGCTGCAACACATCCGGTCGATTCACGCCAGAGGCTGCAACGCGAATCAACAGCTCACCCGCGCCAGCAACTGCATCTGGCCGCTCAGCCAGCCGCAAGACATCAGGTGCGCCGAAAGCGCTGATTTCTACAGTTTTCATGGTGTTTGAATGACGATATACGCGTCTAGCCGGCGTAATGAATGCGTCGAATGCTACTTTTTTAATAGCAATTCGTGCATCTTACTCAACGCACAACAGATTTACTGCTGTTGCTGTTGCTGTTGCTGCTCTCCGCCATTGCCGCCTTCACGGTCTTGACGAGGTGCACGGTCTTCGCGCGGTGGGCGGTCACCACGTGGAGCGCGATCGCCACGGTCATCCCCACGAGGGCCACGGTCGCCACCTCGATCGTTACGATAGCCGCCACGATCACCACCACGATCAGAGCGCTCGCGGAATTCGCGTGGCGCTGGCTCTTCATAGCCTTCAGGCTTGTCCAAGAGAGCTTTCATCGAGAGCTTCACGCGACCTTTGTCATCCGTTTCCATGACCTTGACCCTGATGATCTGGCCTTCTTGCAGATAGTCGGTGACTTTTTCTACGCGCTCAAAGGCGATCTGACTGATGTGCAGCAGACCGTCTTTACCAGGCAACAAATTCACCAATGCACCGAATTCCAAAATCTTGGTGATCGGGCCTTCGTAAATTTTGCCAATTTCCACTTCTGCGGTGATCTCTGTGATGCGCTGTTTTGCCACTTCGGCTTTGGCTGCATCAGTGGATGCAATGGTGATCATGCCGTCTTCGCCGATGTCAATCGTGCAGCCGGTCTCTTCAGTCAGCGCACGAATCGTGGCGCCGCCTTTGCCGATCACATCACGAATCTTCTCCGGATTAATCTTCATCGTGTACAGACGTGGCGCGAAATCGCTCACTTCGGTATTGGCCACAGCCATGGCTTCTTGCATTTTGCCAAGGATGTGCATACGGGCTTCTTTCGCTTGCGCGAGTGCCACTTGCATGATCTCTTTGGTGATACCTTGGATTTTGATGTCCATTTGCAAAGCGGTGACGCCATTGGTTGTGCCGGCCACTTTGAAATCCATATCTCCCAAGTGATCTTCGTCGCCCAAAATATCAGTGAGAACAGCAAAGCGATTGCCATCTTTGATCAAGCCCATGGCGATGCCAGCCACATGGGCTTTCATCGGCACGCCAGCGTCCATCAAGCTCAAGCAGCCGCCGCAAACAGATGCCATTGAAGATGAACCATTCGATTCAGTAATTTCCGACACCACGCGCAGCGTGTACGGGAAATCTTCTTTGGATGGCAAAGCTGCGATCAAAGCGCGCTTGGCCAAACGGCCGTGACCCACTTCGCGGCGCTTTGTGGAGCCCATGCGGCCCACTTCGCCAGTGGCAAACGGAGGCATGTTGTAGTGGAACATGAAACGATCTTCAAATTCGCCAGCCAGCGCGTCGATACGCTGTGCATCGCGCTCGGTGCCGAGCGTGGTGACCACAAGTGCTTGCGTCTCGCCACGGGTGAAGAGTGCAGAGCCGTGAGTGCGCGGGAGCACACCATTGCGGATTTCAATCGGGCGCACGGTGCGCGTGTCGCGGCCATCGATGCGCGGCTCGCCTGCCAAGATTTGGCTACGAACGATGCGCGCTTCGATGTCAAACAACATGTTGTCGACCTTCACGCCATCAAACTCCACGCACTGCTCTTTCAAGCCGGCTTTCGCAGAGGCATATACCTCGCGGCAAGCTTGCGTGCGGGTTTGCTTGTTGCGGATTTGGTAGGCTGCTTTAATTTTTTCTTCAGCGAGCGCGCCAACTTTTGCAGTCAACGCTTCGTCTTTGACTTCTGGCTTCCATGTGCCAGCTTCAGCCCACAACGGCTTGCCGGCTTCTTTGACTAAATCATGAATCGCATTGATCGCAATACGGCTTTGCTCATGGCCAAACACGATGCCGCCGAGCATGATTTCCTCAGACAGCTGATCAGCTTCTGACTCGACCATCAACACAGCGGCTTCGGTGCCAGCAACGATCAAATCCATCTTGCTGGTTTTCACCATCGTCATCGAAGGATTGAGCACGTATTCGCCATTGATATAGCCCACGCGAGCCGCGCCCATCGGGCCAGCAAATGGGATGCCAGAAATGGCCAAAGCAGCGCTCGATGCGATGAGTGCTGCAATGTCAGCATCAACATCTGGGTTGAGCGACAAAGTGTGAATCACCAAATGCACATCGTTGTAAAAGCCTTCTGGAAACAGAGGGCGAATCGGGCGATCGATCAGGCGGGAAGTGAGTGTCTCATGCTCAGAAGGCTTGGCTTCGCGTTTGAAGAAGCTGCCGGGGATCTTGCCCGCGGCGTACGTCTTCTCGATGTAGTCCACTGTGAGGGGGAAAAAATCTTGGCCTTGTTTGGCCGTTTTCGCGGCTACCACGGTGGCGAGCACGACAGTGCCCTCCATCTCCAGCAACACAGCGCCGGTGGATTGGCGAGCCACTTCGCCAGTTTCCATCTTGACCGTATGGCGGCCCCACTGGAAGGTTTTGGTGACTTTATTAAACATCGTCATGATCAGTCTCTCTTTACAATTGCTATGATTTTTATAGCACTCAACGCAGTTAATACGCCGGCTAAGTGCCAAAATCATCTAAAAAGTGCATGCCCTGCACTGACGGGAGAGATTTTTGAAGACGCATGAACGCGATGCCATTCCAAGGGTTGTCAAAGGCTTGGGTTGTACGAATAACAGCCTTTGGAATGACACAGCTCTCGCTCACGGTTTCTTCAAATTCTCCGGGGAACTAAAAAATGAAAAAGCTTTTGAAGGTCAAAAGCCTTTTTCAAAGTAAAAAACGCCTGAGGCCGCTGGTGCAGTCTCAGGCGTTTGTCATACGGTGCAATTACTTGCGCAGGCCTAACTTAGCGATCAGCGCCGTATACCGGCTAGGATCTTTGCGCTTCAAATAACTGAGCATGCTCTTGCGCTGGGAAACCATACGCAGCAAGCCGCGGCGACCATGGTGGTCTTTTGCGTGCTCTTTAAAGTGCGGGGAGAGGTAGTTGATACGAGCGGTTAGCAGTGCAACTTGCACTTCCGGTGAGCCAGTATCAGCCGCGCCGCGCGCGTTGCCTTTGACAATTTCTGCCTTGTTGATGGTCATGATATTTCCTGTAAGGAGGGTAGAACTTGCGATCAGCAGCGACCATCGCCACTGTCGTGTGATTTACTGCTTGAGACGAAGCTGTTGAGCAGAAAAGCCTTGAATTATAACGCTTTTTCTGTACGTCATGACTTATACCCCCAGCTTAGATACCGAGCTAAAACCTGTTCGCACTAAAAGGCTCAAGGGGTAGCGACGGCTTTTTCTGCGCCAACAGTTCAGAAACCAGTTTTCCCGTAGCGGCGCTCTGCGTTAGGCCTAAATGTCCATGTCCAAACGCGTAAACCACGCGAGGCGTCGCCGCTGAATGACCAATCACTGGCAAAGAATCTGGCAACGAGGGGCGAAAGCCCATCCATTGCTTGCCGCCTTCGGTGCGCAAACCAGGCAGCAGGCGCGATGCCTTGCTAAGCATGTTGGATGCGCGAGTGAAGTTGGGTGGTAGCTTTAACCCACCGAGCTCAACTGCGCCGCCAATGCGGATGCCCGTAGACAAGGGCGTGGCCACAAAGCCATGAGCGCCAAAGATGATCTGCCGCTTGAGATCAAATGCATCCAAGGCAAGCGTGGTGTTGTAGCCGCGCTCGGTTTCTAGGGGAACAGCGTTGCCCAGACCAGCGGCGAGCTGGCGCGACCATGCACCTGTGGCAACGACGGCTTGCTTGGCTTGAATGGCGCTGCCTTGCGAGAGCTGCAACATGACACCACCTGCACTTGGCGTCAGGCGTTGAACCTCATTTTTGCGCAGAATAGCGCCATGGCTCACAAGGTGACGACCTAAGGCCGAACACACCTCAAACGGATCGCTCACAGTGGCCCATTGCGGTACAAAAGTAGCTGCCGTAATCGATCTGGCCAAACCGGGTTGCAATTGCCGCAACCGTTCTCCGCGCACATGCTCAAAAGCAATCCCCGCTTGCGTCCGTGCCTCCCAACCAGCCAAGCTCGCTTGAAATTGCGCCTCGCCTTCATAGACTTGCAGTGACCCATCTTGCCGCAGCATGTGCGAGGCATTCGCCTGTGAGAGCATTTGATGAAACTCTTGCGCAGCGAGCCGCATCAACTGCGTGATGGCTAGGGTGCTGGCGGCATAGGCCGAGGGACGGCTGGCCAGCCCAAAGCGAAGCAGCCAAGGCGCGATTTGCAACGCATATCCGGGCCGAATCGCCAGTGGCCCCAAAGGATCCATCAGCCAGCGTGGCGCTTGCCGCAAAATGCGCGGGGAGGCCAGCGGCAAGATGTCTGAAAAAGCCAGAGCGCCTGCGTTTCCAGCACTCGTCTCTTGCCCAATGCCTTTGCGGTCAATCAGCAGCACGCTACGGCCTTGTGCCAGCAAATACATGGCCACAGACAAGCCGATAATGCCCGCGCCGATCACGGCCACATCCGCCTCAGTCGTGTGATTGTCTTGCGTCATGCGCTGCGAAAACCTGTTGGCAAGAGCGGATCAGCAGGATCAGCTAACAGCGTTGCATGTGCCGTCACATAAGCGCGGCCCGTGATGCTGGGAATCACGCCTTTGGCCGTTGCGCGGTAGCTTGCCTCAAAGCGGCTGCCGATCACGCTTTCTTGCACCCACACCTCACCCGGCTTTAGCTTGCCCGCTGCCGCAAGACACGCCAGCTTAGCGCTCGTGCCCGTGCCGCATGGCGAGCGGTCATACGCGCCGCCGGGGCAGAGCACGAAGTTGCGGCTACTGGCGTCAGTTGCATGTGGTGGACCGAAAAATTCGATGTGATCAATCTCTGCGCCACCTTCCCCCGTGATGCCACGCTGCACCAACGTCGCCTTCACCGCCTCGGCCTGCCGCGTGAGCTCGCCAATATGCGCAACGCTAAGCTCACATGGACTGCTGTGGCAGAGAAAAAACCAATTACCGCCCCAAGCCACATCGCCCGTGATGCGCCCCAAGCCGGGCACATCCAGCTCCACATTTCTCTGCGAAACATAACTCTCAACGTTTTCTATCGTCACAACATTTGCGCTGCGCAGATTCACGCTCACAATACCGACCGGCGTTTCAAAACGGTGTTCACCCAGCGCAATTTTCCCCATGTGCGCTAGCGTCACCGCCGCGCCAATCGTGCCGTGGCCACACATCCCGATGTAGCCTGTGTTATTGAAAAAAATCAGCCCTGCGACGCAGCTCGTATCTACCGGTTCGCAAAGCAATGCGCCCACAACAGCGTCATACCCGCGCGGCTCATTGGCGGCCAAGCTGCGGTAATGATCAAACTGACTGGCAAACAGCGCTCGCCGCTCGTGGAGTGATCCGTTGCCCAGCGACGGCCCGCCGGCAATCACCATGCGCGTAGGCTCACCCTCCGTGTGAGAGTCAATCACCTGCATGTTAATTTTCGCCATGATCAAGCCTTTCCAGCCCAGTTGGCGTACCAATTTTTAAAGAGATGGAATTGCGCAGTGGCATAGTTACGCTGGCTGTCTGTGAGCACATCGCTCGGGTTGAAGTGCAAGGTGTAGGCCGTGTGCCCTTGCAGCACCATCAAATGCTTGAAATACAGCACCAAGTCCACACCCGCATCAAAAGTAGCCAGCATCATCATTGCGGCCTCAAGCTCTTGCGCTCTTTGCCGAGCCAGCGCATCGCCCTGAGCGGCCTGCTGGCAAAGCGCCACGAGGCGCAGCACTTCTTTGGGAAACACATTGCCAATGCCTGTGATTGCGCCCTTGGCACCGCAATTGACGAAACCATGAAACACCTGTGTGTCCACACCGATCATCAAGGTGAGCCCCGGATCACGCGCGGTGATGTGCTCACCTGCATAACGCAAAGATTCCGCGCCACCAAACTCTTTGAAGCCCACCAGATGAGGAAACTTCGATTGCACTGCAAAAAAGACATCAGCCTTCGTTTCGTAGCCATAGTAAGGGCTGTTGTAGATCACGCTGGGCAAGTCCACCGAGGCCTTCAAGATGTCAGAGAAATGCGAGATTTGCGCTGCTGCTGAACTCCCACGCGAGAGCAATCGCGGGATAATCATCAAGCCTTTCGCGCCACAAGCCTTGGCATGAGCAGCTATTGCGCAAGAACGCGCGGTGTTCTGCGCACCTGTACCGACGATCACGGGCAGCCCGGCGCGCACAAGGCGCTCCACGCCCTCCATGCGCTGCTCATCGGTTAGCAAAGGCCAATCGCCCATCGAGCCGCAATACACCACGGCAGACATACCCGTCGCCATCAGCTGCTGCCCGGTCTCCACCAGTGCATCAAAATCTGGCTTTCGATCCGCCGTGCAAGGGGTCATCAAAGCGGGAATCGTGCCGCTAAAAATATTTAGGCTCATGGTTCGCTAGGCTCCTTCAAAAATAAAAAAACGTTGATGTGAAACGAGTGTCGCAGCTTGTGCAAGCCTTGTCTTGCCAAAAACTTGGGCAAGTACTGCAGCAATTGCATAATCGACCTCGTCATGCCCACTCAAGCACCCAAATCACCCGACCAGCTAGAAGCTCAGCTGCTTGAGAGCGGCAATTTCCGTGGCGATGCTCTGTTTGACCTTGTACACGACATCGTGTTTTTTTTGAAAGACACGCAGGGGCGCTACACAGCCGTCAACGATGCACTGGCGCGCCGCTTGGGTTTCTCGCAAAAATCTGGGTTACTCGGCAAAACCGTCAGCGAGGTCTTCCCCCAGCCCTTGGCCGCCAGCTTTGCCAAGCAAGACCAGCGCATTTTGCAAGGCGGCGCGGCTATCAACGGCCAACTAGAGTTGCACCTGTATGCCAACCGCCAACCCGGCTGGTGCCTCACATGGAAAATCGCCCTCACCGACCAGCAAGGCCGAATCATTGGGCTGGCTGGTTTGTCGCGCGATATTCAGCAGCCCATCGGCACCGATGTGCAAGCCGATGCCGTATCTCGCGTGATCGAGCACATCGGCGTCAACCTTGATTCGCCACTGCATCTTGAAGAGCTTGCCGCCATGGCGAGCCTCTCGGTTTTCCAACTCGATCAACGCATCCGCGCCCTTTTCGGCATCAGCGCCGGCCAATACGTGATTCGCGCCCGTATCGAATGGGCCTGCACCCGTCTACAAAATACGAAGGCAGCGATCAGCGAAATCGCCTTGGGTTGCGGCTATGCCGATCAAGCTTCCTTCACACGGCAATTTCGTCGATCCGTGGGTCTCACGCCTTCGGCCTATCGAGAAATGCGTGCGTAAAAATCCGCGTATTACCGCTTTCGAACAATCACTGAACCGATGGAATAGCCCGCACCAAATGAGCAAATCACGCCCAGATCACCGTTTTTAAAATCTTCGCAGTGCTCATGAAACGCAATGATCGAACCCGCTGAAGCCGTATTCGCCCATTCATCCAAGATGATGGGAGCCACATCCGAGCCCGCCTCTGCGCCCACGAGTTTTTTGATCACCAGCTGGTTCATCCCCAAATTGGCTTGATGGAGCCAAAAGCGGCGCACATCTGTTGGCGCGATATCTAGCGAGGCCAAGTGAGATTCAATGTGTTGCGCTGCCATCGGCACCACTTCCTTAAACACCTTGCGCCCTTCTTGCATGAAGGTTTTATCGCGCTCTTGCCAGTTGCTGTCTTCGCAGCGGTTCATGAAGCCGAAATTATTGCGGATGTTGTTGCTGTAAACCGTAGCCAACCGCGTACCCAGTACCGCCCAGCCATTGCCTTGTGGCACATCATCAGCACGCTGAATCAGCACAGCCGTGCAGGTGTCGCCAAAAATAAAGTGGCAATCGCGATCCCGCCATTCCAAATGCGCCGAGGTGATTTCTGGGCTCACCACCAAAGCGCAACGCGCACTGCCGCTGCGCACAGCATTAACGGCTTGCTCAATGCCAAACGTGGCCGATGAGCACGCCACATTCATATCAAAGCCATAGCCCTGCGCGCCCAGCAGCGCCTGAATCTCGCAAGCGATGGCAGGATAGGCGCGCTGCATATTGGCCGCAGCGCAATACACCGCATCAATCTGGCTTGGCTTGATGCCAGCCTGCTCGCAGGCTTGGCGCGCGGCCACAGCAGCAATCTCAGCCATCACACTGGGCTGATCATCTGCTCGCGCGGGAATGCGCGGATACATGCGAGTGGGATCAAGTACGCCCTCTTTATCCATCACGTAGCGATTTTTAATACCACTGGCTTTGTCGATGAACTCCACGCTTGAAGGCGTGAGCGCCTGCTTCGAGCCTGCAGCTATCGCACCTGCATGCTCTGCATTGAAGCGCTCGGCATAAGCATTGAAAGCCAGAACGAGTTCGGCATTGCTGATTTGATGCGGTGGCCGATACAGACCGCTACCTGTGATAAGAGCTTGATACATAGTGGCTGGATTCTAAGCCGCTTAGTGAGCACTTCAATGTCATATCAGCAAGCCACTTTGTCGATCAGTGCGAGCAAGCTTAATTCTGCTTTATACAAGTTATTGGACAAATCAGCTTGCCGTTTACGCTCCATTCTTTTGAGCTGCAAAAGCTGCGCTTGAAGGTGCGATGCGTGACCAATGATGCCGATCAATGGGTTTTCTCTGAGTAAAACAGCCATTGAAGCCTGTTCTGCTTGAGAAGCTACTATCAAGCATTGCTTACCACTACTCAAAGCGTGAGACAAAGAATGAATTCCCCCATTGGTCAAAAATACATCTGCTAGACCAATCGCCTTAGAAAAATCAAGCGCTTGCTCAGAAATATGAATATGGCTAGGTACTTCGCCATGCAATGAGCAAAGCTGTTTAACCCGCGAGCGGCTCAAACCAATAATCAAAATTTGCAAATCCATCGAGGAAACCAATTGCGTCAGAATTTCATCGATTCCCGGCGTGTTTTCTTTCAAATAGCAAAGTAATTTCAAGCTCTTGGTAGCCGCGCGAGCCCAGTCGGGTGCAGATGCATCGGGATCAACCCCCAAGCTCGAAAGCTTAAGCGCACCAAGATACTCAACATCATCCGCAAACCGCCAATTCACATAATGATCTAGCTCTTGCGAAGAAGTCACACAGCGAACTGAAGCAGATCGGTAAATCGCATTGAATTCTGGCAGTCCTGCTTCAGAAGGCAAGATAAGATTAAAGGCCTGCACAATACATCTGCCGCGATGCTCAGCTCTCGCGATCCATTCCTGAGGTGGCTTCAAACTTGGATTCAATTGGCGAATATGCGGTAGCCAACTCGGTTGCCCGGCACGGGCAGGCGGCACACAAAAACCACCACCCGCTTCAATAACAGGTATTCCTCTCGCTTTTGCAATCACCATGGCTAGAGGAGCGTAGTCGGCCAGAATCACATCTGGCTTCTCCGAATCAAACAAGCTTGCCCAATACTTAGTGCAAGCAGCCACGGCCTTGCTGCTGCCATAACCCAGACTCCATAGCAAATCTTCCCAGCAATAGCTGGATTCAAGGATCGCGCTCGCATGCATGCTTGGCCACCAAGCTTGCAGCACCTTCGCTCCAGTATCTCCGAGCAGCGATTGAGCCAACGCTGCTTGCGGGCATGCCATCGTCACGACATGCCCATGCGCAATCAGAGTTTCCAGCAAACCACGCCAGGGAGCCACATGCCCAAGCCCCTCGGAAGCTTCCGTCGCCAGCAAAACGCGCAGACTCATCACTCTGCCTGCCTCACAGGATTATCAATGGTCTCACGTGAAAGTGGCCAAGTTGAATTGTGCTGTTTGATCCAATCGCGCGACAGCATCCAACCTACCCTGCGGCCCTTGCACCGCGCCAAGCAAATTCTTGGCTACAGTCAAATCGTTGGTCGCGCGATTGTCCAGCGAGATATCAGCCGAGAATTGCCCATCTGTATTTTTAGCCAAATACATGCGCAATGAAGCATCTTGGATATTCCACAGCAACGGCAATGTACTTTGCTGAATCTGATTGAAGCGGCTGTTTGTACCAGTTTCTGTCGTGTTGAAGCGCAGGTTTTTCAGCCCTTGTTCAAATCGCTCGCGATTCGCCGCAATGGAATCAGCCACACTGGCCGGCTCAGTTGCATCATCGCTGGGCTTGCTAGCGGCAGGGTTGATCGCATCAAACAATAGTTCAGGATTGCCTGCTAAGACGCCAGCTGGCAGAGCTTGCGCAGCCGAGTTGCCTGTCTCAAGCACAGTTCGCGACAACACATCCGCATAACGCCAGGTCGTACCGTCCGCAAATCGGAGAAGCTCTAATGCATTAGCACCTCGTCCTGCATTCGCAAAGTAATTAGTAACTGTCAGTCGATCCGTGGTGTTGTTGACGCTAAGCACCAAATCTTGACCTTGCTGCACCAAGCGAAGATCCATAGCACTAATGCCCGCGCCAAGCAAAATGCGATCCGACGATGGCGAGCCCGAATCGAAATTCACAATCACATCCTGCCCACTGCCGCGACCAAACACATAAGTATCGCTGCCCAGCCCACCAAATAACACATTGTTGCCAGCATTGCCTTCAAGAACATTGTTGCCGGAATTGCCCACGGCATTGATGTTTGCCGTGCCTGTCAGCGTCAAGTTTTCCACGTTGTCGGCCAAGGCGTAGCTCACCGAAGCAAGCACCTTGTCTGTGCCTTCTGCGGTTTTCTCAACCACGATGTCATCCGCAGAATCCACATAGAAAATGTCATTTCCCAATCCGCCAAACAACACATCCGCTCCCGCGCCGCCGTCTAACTGATCATTACCAGCGTCCCCCCATAGTTTGTTCGACAGGGCGTTGCCTATCAATCGGTTGGCCAGCTCATTGCCCATGCCCGCCTCGGCTAAGCCCGTCAAGCTCAGGTTCTCTACATGGTTGGCCAAAGCATAGCTCACCGAAGAGACCACGGCGTCAGTGCCCTCGGAGGCGTTTTCCACAATGGTGTCTGCTTGTTGATCCACGACATAGGTGTCATTGCCTTTGCCGCCGATTAAGGTATCCACGCCCGCGCCGCCATCCAAAGTATTTGCACTAGCTGTACCGGTTAATACGTTGTCTAAAGCATTTCCCGTCAGTAGCAAGGCATTCCCAGCGAGCACGCCATCCTCTACGTTCGCGGCCAAAGATGCGTCATGACGGCTGATGATCACGTCGCGCCCTTCGCTAGAGAGCTCCACCACGGTATCAACATCATCTTCAAAGAAGTAAACGTCATCTCCTTTGCCACCATACAGAATATCTGCACCCAAGCGGCCATTGAGCTCATCTTTACCATCTAAGCCATACAAAATATTGACAGCGCTGTTGCCCTGCAAAATATTATCTTGCGCATTGCCCGTTGCATTCACGGCCAGCGCTCCCGTCAAAATCATATTTTCTACATGATCAGACAAGATATAGCTCACGCTGGTTTCCACCGAGTCTATGCCTTCGTCTGCCGCTTCAATCACTTGATCAGAAACGTTATCCACTTCATACAAATCATCTCCCAAGCCGCCCAGCATCTGATCAGCACCCGCGCCGCCACGCAGCCAATCATCACCAGCCCAGCCCAGCAGCATGTCATTGCCAGAGCCGCCAGCCAGCTTGTTATCGCCCGCATTGCCTTCAATTCGATTTGCTAAGCTATTGCCCGTGCCATCCAGATTCGCCAAGCCCAGCAATTGCAGATTCTCCAAGTTTGCGCCCAAGGTGTAGCTGATAGTGCTTTGCACCGTGTCTGTGCCTTGGTTGGAGGTTTCTGTCACCACATCCAGCGCGGTATCCACCACATAAGTGTCATTGCCGACACCGCCTGTCATCGCATCCACGCCCGCGCCGCCATCGAGCTTATCGTCTCCCCCGCCGCCAATGAGCGCGTCATCGCCCGCGTTGCCCACGAGAGAATCGTTGCCCAAAGCGCCATCCAAGCGATCATTGAATTGACTACCCATCAGCACATCTGCGCCGCTCGTGCCCACCAAGATCACTGGGCCAGCGGCATTCACTGTCAAGCTAAAGGTTGTATTCGCACTTGCGCCGCGCAAATCTGTTGCCGTCACCCGCAAGCTTAAGCCCGCCGCGCCCGTTGCATCTGCAGCACTCGGTGTGCCCGAGAGCTGCCCCGTGTTTGCATCAAACTGCAGCCAAGCTGGCAGTGCCTGCCCATTGGCCAGCGCCATCGCAAAAGTCAGTTTGTCGCCCGCATCGACATCAGTATATAAACCGGGCAGCAGCGTCATCGAAAAAGCTGCGCCCTCGGTTGCATTCATGCTGCTGATCTGCTGCGTAAGCACAGGTGCATCATTGCTGCCCGTCACAGCAATCGTTAAAGTTGTCGGCACGGTAAGCCCGGATGTGCTGCTTGCATTACGCACCGACACTACAAAATTCTCCGCCACCGATTGCCCCGATTGCAATGCTTGCAAAGCTGCCAGATCACGCAACGTGTAGATGTAATCCCCATTCGCATAAAGCGTTAGCGTGCCCGCCACGCCCTCAATCACACCAGCATTACTGACCGCGAGTGTGAAGTTAGAAGGATTCGCATCATTTTCCAGCACATTACCGGAAATTTGCGTTGCATCCTCCGTCAAGCTATTCACATCCTCTACCGGCACGAATTGCGCCGCAGCCACTGGCACACCCAAAGTGAAAGCTTGGCTCGCCGTCGCGCCCGCCAGATCGCGCGCCGTGATCTCCAGCGCCAAGCTACCTGTGAAAGTATCCGGCGGTGTGCCACTCAACAGTCCCGTCACCGGATTCAAGCGCAACCAGCTCGGCAAAGCCTGCCCATCAGGCAAACTCACCGAATAAGACAACACATCGCCCGGATCGACATCCACAAAAGCCGCTTGCGGCAAAGCCCAATTCAAAGCCTGCCCCGGCGCCAGCGTGATCGCCGCCAAAGTGCCCACTGCATCCGGCGCATCATTGACGTTAAGAACGCTCAAATCCACGCGCACAATCTCCGTTTGCCCCGCACCGCTGTCCACCACCACATCAAATCGCAGATCGCCCACGGCCGCCTGCTCTGGCGTGCCGGTGAGTTGCCCAGTGAGCGCATTCAAGTTCAGCCAAGCTGGCATTGTGCTTCCATCCGCCAAGTTAAATCGCCTAGAAGACGTGGCGGCTAAATCCGTTTCTACAGTGCGCGCAAAGGCATTGTCCTCAAGCGCTGTCCAGCTTTGGTTTCTGAATGCTGAGGCCGAAAAGTCCTCCAATAAATGCCCTGCTGGCAACTGAGCAGCCAGCTCAGCCCAAGTCAAGCGAGCACCATTGTCAAATTCAAAAATATCGATGCCTGTGCTCAAAGGTGCAACACCTCTAGGTATGCTGCCTGCGCCCGCCTCAGACAATACCACCCGCACATTGCCATCGCCCCAGCTCAATTGCGCTACCAACCGCATCGCACCACGTACATACTGCCGACTCACAGTTGCAAAAATTTCGTGTGGCAAAACGCCGCTGATAGTCACGCTGTCTTGCGTTAGGGCAAACAGTGCATCAACTGATGCAATCTCCCTGGGCAAAGGCAAGCGCGAGTAATCAAAGTCAACCAGATTCAAATTACTCTCGCCCTTGGATAAAGCTATCAGCTCATCCAATCTTCGCGAAGACATATTGATATATGTCGGGTAACCCGAATAGTATTCGGAAGGTTTCGCCGTAGCTGTATCTCGATCCAATGCCAAAAGTTTTTCCAGATTTTCCTTGGTTGCCAATACTGTGGCTGTCATCCAGTCAATACCGAATTCTGAGCCTTCTTGATCATCCATCGTCCAGGGCGAAGAGTTGTCAACCCTTCTGTATTCAACAGCGATTTCTCTGAGAGCATTCACAAGATTTGCATCCAACTGTCCATACAATCCGCTGCGCAATTTAACATCAATAGCCTCCACGCCAGAGTCATCCACCAAATCCCATCCCGCATCGAAGCGATCCACGATCATGGTGTCTCCGCCCTTGCCGCCATCTAGCTGATCGCTGCCCATGCCGCCCAGTAATTCATCATTACCTGTGCCAGCTGTGATGCTGTCATTACCAGCCCCGCCAAATAACCAATCGCCAGACAAAATTCTGCTGCCATCTCCGTTCGCGTTGTTATGTTGGCTGTCCGGTTCACGCAAAATCACGTCATCACCACCGCCTGCATCCACCAGCGCCGCAGCGCCCTTGAGCGTAATTGTGTTGTTGCCATCACCCGCTCGCAAATCCTGCGTGATCAAATTCACGATGCCTTGATTGTGGTAAACGTCCTTCGTCTCCGTCGTCACAATCGTTTCTGAACGCGTCTCTTCGCGGTAGTAGATTTTCATTTCGCCCGGAATGATAACCTCACGTGGGGCCACCCATACCAAGATAGGCGACGGCGCTGGCGGAATGCCTAGCGGATTTCCCCTCGATGCATTACTAGCCCGGAAATTAGTCCAATCGTCCACTGGATAAATCATGGTGTAGTAACCGGGCACCCAAGTGACCTTATCTAGCATCTGGACTCTATAAGCCTCCACATATTCAGTCCACGTCCGCGTGAACGCGTATGTCTTTGTGATCTGCCCAGTGATCTCGTTAGTCACAATCACGCTGTGCTGCGCATCCAGCACGATATCGCTGGCATTGCTCTCTAGCTGCTGGCGATTGCGCGCGACAGATATATCCCAAGTATTGCCATTCTCATCACTACCAACCAGTGGTTGACCCACTTTCACAGCCAGACCGCCATTGAAAGTCCATTCCTGCAAAGCGCCTAGCATGCCGCCATAGAAAAGATCCCGGCGCTGCGCTGGTGTGGAAGTCAGCGTCTCAGCCGTGATCAGGCTGCGCAAATCCTGCGCAGCGCCGCCATTCAAACTGATCTGCCAAGCTGAGCTGCTGCCAAAGAAATTCTCGATGATGGCTGTCGCATCGGCCAACCCCACATTGTGCTCGCCCTGCACCAGCAAATTATTCTGCACCCGCTGATAGTGCAGCTGCGAGCCCATGGCCGCTTGAAAGGCCAGCGTATTGCTGCCCTGCTCATCCCGAATGAAGCTCACCTCGCCCGGCGTGCCCACTTGATAGGAATCGTTGCCTTTGCCTCCGATGAGGGTATTGCGCCCGCCGCCTCCTGAGAGCACATCATGGCCCGCCCAGCCCAGAATCGTTTCATCCAACGCTGTGCCGCTTACCAGCTTGCCGGCCTCATAGCTTTGCAGCAAAAGCTCAGCGCCGCTAAGCGAACCTTGGGCAAATTCAAAGCGAAGCGCATCAAACTCCTGCGTCACCGGAATCAACACAGCATCGTTCGCCGTATATTGAACCCGCATATACCAAGCGCCATCGATTTCCACCCGCAAGCACACCACCTGCGCCAGATTCACATCGGCGGCAAACACCAGCTTGGAAAGGCCTTCTTCATCCAGCAGCTTATCCACACCATCACCGCGCCTGAAAACATAGCTGTCATAGCCCCCGCCGCCCTGCAACACATCATTGCCCGCCAAGCCATGCAAGGTATCCTGCCCCGCGCGCCCCAGCAGCAAATCGCCGGCAACCGTGCCATAGAGCACATTGTTGCCACTATCGCCCGAAATCGTCTTGCCATCCGCAGGCACGGGCAGCAAGCCAATCACCGCCCGAAAATCCATCACGCTGCCATCGGCAAACTGCAGATCAAATTCCGCATGCTCTAGGCCATCAGGCATCCTCACTTGTTGGCTACCCCAGCTCAAGATCAGATCTCCGCTCGATTCATCCGCTGCCACCTGCATAGCGCCCGCAGTGAGCCCAGTGCCCAGCAGGATGCGCGAGCGCCCTTGCACATCGATGATCGTATCCACGCCATCGCCCTGCGCAAAGCGATAGCTATCGTCTCCCTGGCCACCTTGCAACACATCATCGCCCGTATCGCCTTCCAGCATATCGTTGCCATCGCCGCCCTGCAGCATATCGTTGCCAGCGCGGCCACGCAAGCGATCCGCCCCGCCACCACCCTTGAGCTCATCAAAGCCCTTGGAGCCGATCAAATCATTCGCATCATAGGGATTGCCCTCTACTTGGATACCCAGCAAATCCTTCCACAGATCGGCCAAAGGCATGCTCGCCGTGCCGCCGCCAGCACTTGGGCTCACAGCCACCTGCCAAGCACCCGCATGGTTGAGGCCATTGCGCAGCAGCACCTGCGTGCCATCGGCAAACCACAGACGCAGATCATTCGTGCCCGTCTGGCGATCCACATTCAGATCATCTAAGCTGGCCTGCCCCATGAAGCGAATCACGTTCGCGCCCTGCCCATCATCAAGCAGCACCACCGAGCCCGCAGCCACCTCATAGCTATCACTGCCCTGCTCGCCGTAGAGCTCATTGCGCCCACTGCTGCCAGCAAACACATCATCGTTGGCCGTGCCCACCGTCGTCTCATCCCCATCCAAACCCTGAATCTGCACTCCTCGCGCCAGCAATTGCGCAAAGCTCAGGGTGCTACCTGCCGCATCCTTGATGCTGCTCAGATAAATGTTTTGCGGATCCAGAATCGCCATACCATCTTGCAGCGCGAGATATTGGCTTCCATCGGCATTAAGCAGCAGCCTTACGCTCTGCGCAAGCCCCATCACAGCGGGCCGCTCCGCTGTAATCACTTCTCCAGAGACAGGGTCAAGCACAGCGGGAATTACCGCTCTGATTTCGATGCGCTCTTGAATTTGCACCAACCGCGCATCCGCTAAATTCAAGGCCGCACCCAGTTCAATCACCGTGCCTGTGCCCCAGCCATCCAGCGTATCTTGCCCATCACCCTCATTTATTCTCACCACGGTATCTTGCGCATCGTCATCTACGTACAACACATCATCGCCCCGCCCGCCCTGCAGTGTCACACCTTTGTGCTGTGCTGTGAGCGTGTCGTTCAAGAAACCAGCAAATAACAGCTCGCCATCTTTGCTGCTCGCGCGGTCAAACATATGGCTGAGTTGGGTGCCTACCAATCCTTGCAAGCTGATCTCTTGCGCTTGCAATTGCCCATCCACGCTATCTTCCAAAATTACCTTATTAATCGCCTTGCCCTGCAAACCATCTTTAATGATCGTAAAGCTCACAGCCGGTGTGCCTTGCAATTGGCCATTGACCATCGCCAACTCGCCGCCTATCACGAGATACACATCGTTGGGCTTTTCATCAAACACCTGCACTGTCACATTGCTCAACTGGGTGTTTTTAAGCTTGAGGGTGTTTGTGCCTTCGCTGTCTTCAATCTGTAAGAAATGCGGTGAGTAGGTAACGCTGCCGTCAGCTTGCGCTCGTGGCGCACCTCCCGCATCTGCCGCATCAAACACAAAGGTGTCATTGCCCTTTCCCCCTTTAAGAATATCTTGCCCCGCCCCGCCTTCCAGCGTGTCATCCCCATCGCCGCCTTCCAGCAAATCATTGCCTGCGCCGCCGTAGAGTTTGTCGTCCCCCTTGTCGCCGCGCAAATAATCATTACCTTCTTCGCCATAGAGTACATCTGCGCCAGAGAAAGCAACAGCTACGCCATCGCCATCACCAAGGAGTACATCGTCTCCCGCGCCGCCCCAAATCTCATCGGTGCCGCCCCCGCCGACCAGCCTGTCAGCTCCATCGCCCCCATCGATCCAGTCTGCGCCATGGTCTTTGTCTTCAAAGCGGTAGGTAGAGCCTTCTCGTGTGATGTCGTCTCCGTAGATAGCATCGTCTCCTGCGTCGCCGCTTAGGATGTCGTCTCCTGCATCGCCGATGATGAGATCATCGCCCGAGCCGCCTTCTATTTCATCATCGCCGTGGTCAGTAATTTTGACATCTTGGCCAAAGCCTCGATCGCCGTAGATCACATCATCGCCATTGCCGCCCAGAATCAAATCGTCGTTACCTTCGCCGGTGATCACATCATCGCCCGCCCCGCCATCCATCTCATCTTCGCCAAAGTTGCCGGTAGCCGTATGTTGGCTGCCTGATAAGTATGTAGTGGTCAAGTAATTTAGGACAGTTTGATAGATTTTTTTGATGTCGATTCACGCTCGAAAGCGTTGGGTGACAGGTTACCCAGTTTTGAGTGCAGCCTGATGCTGTTGTAGAAGCCAACAATGTAGTCAGCAATATCGTTTGCGGCTTCACTGTGGTTAGCGTAATCTCTCTGCCAAACCCGCTCCATCTTCAGATTCAAGAAGAAGCGCTCCATGACCGCGTTGCCCCAGCAATTTCCTTTGCGGCTCATGCTGCCGATCAAGCCATGTTTCGTCAGCAGCGCTTGATGCTCGTTGCTTGCGTATTGCGTTCCCCGGTCTGAATGCACGATCAGCCCAATCGCTGGATTTCTTTGAATGATAGCCATCTGCAAAGCCGCACACACCAAGCCAGCTGGCATTGCATTGGCCATCGCCCAGCCCACAATCTTGCGCGAGTGCAAATCCAGCACCGCCGCTAGGTACAACCAGCCGCTTTTCGTGCGGATATAGGTGATATCGGCCACCCAGACTCGGTTGGGCAACGCTTGCTCAAACTGTCTGTCCAGCACATTGGGCGAGACAGCCAGGCCATGCTTGCTATCAGTTGTATGGACGAACTTACGCCGCCAAACAGGCCGCAAGCCATTGAGCTTCATCAAAGTGCGCACCCGGTGTCTGCCCAGCGCCAAGCCACGCTCGGCCATGGCAGTGCGTAGTCTGCGGCTGCCATACGCTTTATGACTTGCGGCAAAGGCCGCTTTGAGGTGTACGCTATCAGAGCACAACGCCCGCTCGGCTATGCGTTGTTTGATCACTGCGGCGTTTGCGTAGTAGCCCGAGCGGCTGACTTCAAGGACGCGGCACGATTGGCTCACAGCGACTTGGGGGCAAGCCTTCTTTTGCAGGTCTTCAACAAGCTGGTAGCTCATCGCAGTTCCCGGGCAAAGAAGGCCGACGCTTTTTTTAAGATGTCTACGTCGCCTCTGAGTTGCTTGTTCTCCATCTCTAACTGCCTGATGCGTTGGTGCTCTGCGGTCAACGGTTTGCCAATGCCGCTTTGCCCTGATTGCTCTGCTTCAAACTGGCCCAGCCAGCGCCTGACAGCGGTTTCTCCAAGTTTCATGTCCTTGCAGACTTGGGCGATGCTCAAGCCCTGCGCCTTGATCATTTGGACGACTTGCAACTTGAAGCTGGTGTCGAACACTCTTCTCGATTTCGGATTGCTCACGGTTTGTGCCATTTCAGTTTTAACAACCTATCGGGCTGTCTGTTTTTATTAGACCACTAC